>JBLFWX010000021.1:0-69169 GCA_047611805.1 Gammaproteobacteria bacterium | reverse complement strand
TGCCTCCGTTAGTTGCTTGACCAACGGTGCTAGGATCCCGTCCTTACCCGTTATTGGTTGGCCCGATTGCAGGGCTTCTAGCGCTGCCTCAAAATTAAATTGTTCGTTCATAGTTCAATCCCCTTAACTCTAGGTTAATGAATTGACACAGAATTGCTAACAGTCCCTTTGGTGGCGTAATTTTAACCTTCAGGCGACAACCCCCTTGAAATCCGCCGCGGGTTTGCCTTATCAATATCTCAATCGTAGTGTGAGGCGTAAATGAGCTGCTCTAATTGCGCGAGTTTCGGTAGCATCGTGAACAAGGCGGTGCGGATATTGATGTCGTCTTCCGAGAGTTCTAGACGCCACGCGCTATAGCTGATGCCAACGACGGCGAGAACGATGCTGAGTGCCACAGTCTCTTAATAACCGATCAGTCTATCTTCTAACTTCATACCGAGCTGGCTCGCAACTCCTTACGTGGGCCGTACCTGCTGCACTCGATTGTACGGCTTTTCGTTCAGACAGGGTTAGCCGCCAATATGTACCGTCCCTGGACGTGCCTTGTCCGCGTGATAAGAAATTAAATTCGCGCGTGTTCTAGTTCGCCGGCGCGATGTTGCTCGACCAATTTAAATTTCTGAAGTTTTCCGGATGCTGTCGTTGGGATTTCCGCTAACGCGAACCAGTGCTTCGGAACCTTGTGGCGAGCGAGCTTGGAGCCAACAAAGTGACGTAATAGCTCTCCAGAGATCGCACAATTGGCCTCGAAGCGGACAACCGCTGCCACTTCTTCGCCCCAGTAGTCGTCCGCGATAGCGATGACGGCGACGTCGGCGATGTCCGGATGCGTATAGATAATCTCTTCGATCTCGCGAGGATAGATGTTTTCTCCACCGCGAATAATCATGTCTTTAAGCCGCCCGGTAATTCGACAGTATCCCCGTGAGTCCATGGTGCACAAGTCGCCAGTATGTAACCAGCCATCAGCATCGATTGTGGCCGCTGTCGCATCCGGCATTTCGAAATATCCCATCATCACCAGAAATCCCCGGGTGCACAATTCCCCTGGTGTTCCAACTGGCTGGGTCGCAGCCGTTTCGGGATCCACGATTTTTATTTCTACCTGCGGGATTGCATACCCAATAGTTTCGCTTTTATCTGCTGCAGAGTCGGTGAGTCGCGTATGCGTGATCGCGGGCGAGGTTTCGGTTTGGCCATAGCCGATGATCAATCGAGCACCGAATTCGGCTTCGACTCTTTTAACAATCTCCATCGGCACGATCGCACCGCCCGAGAATACGGTTTCAAGGCTTGAAAGATCCCTAGGTCGATTCGCCTGTGCGGTAAGCAGTGCGATCAGCATCGTCGGTACGGCGAACGTATAGGTCACGTGTTCCTGCTCGATTAAGTCGAGCATCGATTCGGCGTCGAATGCGCACGGTAATAGTAAAGTACCGCCGGTTTGTACGGATCCGAGTACGCCGCCAACGCAGCCCGCGGTATGGAACAGTGGGGCGACAGCCAGGTTGATGGTCGAGACATCCTGGGCCTTAACTTCCGCCATAAACCGGGCATTGTTCGTCACGCTGTAATGATTCAAGAGCGCGCCTTTCGGCAGGCCCGTGGTCCCCGAGGTGTATTGAATCATCGCGGGCTGGCTCGGCTGGACGGCTGGTAATGCTTGGCTCTTGGAGTCCGAGTCGATGAATTCGTCAAAATCGTCGAAGCAAATCTGAAGTTTGAGCTCGATCGATTCGATCGCACACGCTTGGTCGATCGCGGACAACATATTCTGACCGCGATATTCGCGTTCATAGAAAATCGCTTGCGCACGCGATTGACGGAGAACGTAGGCAAGTTCGCCGACCAAATAGGCCGGATTCACGGTCACCATGACGAGCCCGGATAGTGCGAGGCCGAACTGTAGAATTACCCACTCGGGGCAATTCGCCGACCACACGGCGACGTGTGTCCCGGCAAAGAATTTTGCGCTGAGTGCACGCGCGCAACGCTCGGAATCTGCGAGCAGTTCGGCGTAAGTCCACTGCCGCCGCTGGCCAAATGGGCTATCAGCATCGATGAGCGCAATCCGATCAGGATCTCGTGCTGCGGCGTCCCGCAGAACGCTACCGCAAGTTGATTCCGCCAGCAGAAGTTCAAAGGTCGCGGGCCAGTATGATTCGTGCAAATGCTTCATGCGTAAAGTCCGATTCTTTCAGAAGTGATATTAATTGTGCGATGGTCGAGTGGGGCGAGCCGGTCGCATAGGTCGATAATCTTGGCCTGATTGAGCCTGCCCAGAACAGATTTCGGGGTCGCCATCGCGGTTCAAGTGACTAATATTCGTAAAGCGTTTTTATACTCGAAATCTAGCTGAAAACTCTAGCACGCGAAAAATATTTCGACGATGTCCTGCGCGCTTGCACTGGGTACCAGACATCCGGGTTAAGATCCGTGGGCGACGATTGTGTCAGCCAATCATACCCAAATTCAGGAGTGTACGACCATGGATAATCCGATGAGTCTCGAAGGTCGGGTCATTGTTATCACCGGCGCGGCGCAAGGTATCGGCCGCGGTGTCGCAACGAAAGCCGCATCGCTAGGCGCCACCTTAGCCTTGATCGATATCAACGGCGACGGCGCGAGAGAGACCGCCAAGCTCCTCGGTGGCGACATCGATGTCTATGCTGGTAGCGTCGCCGATGCAGGATTTATTCAAGACACGGTAGAGGCAGTCGTTGCTAAGCACGGCATTATTCATGGTTTGTTTAATAACGCCGGCATTATTCGCACGGCCATGATTCATAAAATGTCACTGGCCGATTGGCAAGCGGTGATCGACGTCAATTTAACCGGTGTATTTCATTGCCTGCAGGCGGTTGGCCGCCACATGATCGAGCGCGCTAAGGACGACAACAACGAACCATCGCGCATCGTGAACGTCTCTTCTATTGCGGGACGGCGCGGTACGATCGGGCAGATCAATTACGGCGCGGCGAAGTCTGGCGTGCTTGGCATTACGATGAGTGCAGCCCGTGAATGGGCGCGCTATGGGATCTGCGTCAACAGTGTTTGCTTTGGCGCGGTAGAAACACCAATGACCGAAGTGATTCGTGGGCCTAAGTTTATCGATCGCACCTTAGCGTCGATTCCTATGGGCCGCATCGCTGAACCGGATGAAGTTGCCGGACCTTGTTGCTTCTTACTTTCTGATACCGCGAGCTATATCACGGGCCAGCATCTCAACATCGATGGTGGGTCGCAAATCGGTTTCTAGTCCACAGCGCCAGCCTCGCGGAGCGCTCGGCTAGTGTCCGTCGACGCCCCTTAAACGACGAATGCTCGGATAAGGGGTTCGACCTCTGTGTATTTCAGCTAGGTGATACGAAAGCCTTCGTAGCCTTTCGCCTCAACGTCGGCGAAAATCTCTCGATACGCCGGCACGCCACCGGCGAACATTAAGAATCGGCCGCGAATGTTCTCAGGATTGTTGCTACCAAAGAACCAAGAGTCCCGCATTTCGTTAATCAACAGGCCGTCGGCCGATTTGTAACAACGCTCGGTCCAGGCTTCTTCAGCTTCTACCGTGGCTTCAATGGTATTGAAACCATTGTCGCGTAGGTAACGCATGCAACCGACGATCCATTCAACGTTACTCTCGACGCAGCGCGTAATATTGCAGAACAGCGCCGGATTGTGCGGACCCATGATGGCGAACAGGTTTGGAAAGCCAGAGAACTGCACCCCAAGATTCGTCTTCGGTCCATCCGACCAATGTTCTTGCAAAGATAAGCCGTTCTCGCCACGAATATCCATGCGCAAAAGCTCGCCGGTGATGCTGTGAAAACCTGTCGCGTAGATAATGATGTCGCAGTCGTGTAAGTCATCGCCAGTTTCGATGCCCGTCGGAGTGATTTTTGTGATGGGCGTTTCCCGCAGATCGACCAGATCCACGTTGTCTAGATTGAAAATCTCGTAGTAGTTTTTCTCCCCCGGACAACGCTTCGTGCCAAACGTGTGTTTCGGGATCAGCTTCTCAGCCATCGCGGGATCGTTCACGCGTTCGCGGATTTTCTCGGCGAGAAATTCGGCGACTTCGTCTGCCGCTTCGCGCGATGTAAACGAATCACTAAAGTTACCGAGCCATAAGGAGAATCCGCCGCGATCGTACAACTCTTGGTAGCGGGCAAAACGTTCCTCTTTCGGCACTGTCATTGCGGCCCTTTCGTCTGGTTCGTGAATGAACCCAGCCCAAGTGCGTTTGCAGAGGTCGAATATATCTTGCGCTTTTTGCGTGAATTCTTGCTGTTCCTCCGGTGTAATCAGGGCATTACGCAGTGGCGTACACCAATTGGCCGTTCGTTGGAAAACTGTTAATTGCGCGCAATCCGGTGCAATCGATTGGATGATTTGGACGGCCGTTGGACCGCTGCCAATAATACCGACTTTCTTGCCCTTGAAATCGATGGGTTCTTTCGGCCAACGCGCGCTGTGCAGCGAGGTTCCTTTAAAGCTTTCAACCCCTTCGTAGTCCGGGAACTGGTGGGCTGATAGTAGTCCGGTCGCGCACATGATGAAGCGGGCGGTCGCGCGTAGACCGTTTTGCGTTTCGATTTCCCACAGCTTGTCGGTCTCGTTATAGACAACGGTCGCGACTCTCGCGTTCAATTCGATGTCGCGCTTCAAATCAAACTTGTCGGCGACGTGGTGTAAGTAGCGTTCGATTTCCGGCTGACCGGAAAAATGTTCGCTCCATTGCCATTCATCGATCAATTCTTTGGAAAATGAGTATTGGTAGGAATAACTTTCTGAATCAAAGCGAGCACCCGGATACCGATTCCAATACCAGGTCCCGCCGATCCCCGTACCGGCCTCGAAAACCTTCGCCGAAAATCCGAGTTCGCGAAGTTTATATAGCGAATAAAGGCCGGATACCCCGGCACCGATGACAATCGCGTCATATGGTTGAGTCATGTTGTAAATCCTCGCGGGCTGTGATTGGTGCATTTTTGTGCGCGGATTTTAGCACAAAGACGTGTGCCAGCGCTTGTCCCAGGGGTGTGCTTAGCACGACTCAAGATGGTGTAACAAAACGTTTCAATTGGGTCCAGACTTAAGGACAACTCGAGGCCTTGATATTTTTCTTAAACTCGGGCTCTCGGCGAGTTGTGGTGACTCACCGAGGCGCGACTTCCTAAGGTCGTCTTCGAGCGATCATTATCTTAAAGGTTAGGTTTCGTCGGGCCCTAACTTTCAAATTCAGTAAAAATCCTAGCTGGCATGTCGCCGTGCCAGATAATCGATAACTGAAGCTATCGAGCGAGGCGTTTCTCGGCCTCCCGCAAGCGGCTCTGGGCATCCTCGCCGTTCCAGATTTCGACTTGGCGCGCCACGCGGGCCGACATTTGTTGCCTCACATCGGCACAAAAACGCCCACTACGCATATTCTTTGTCTCAGCAAACGCTTCCGGGGCGAGCTCGCACAGGAACTTGAGTTGCTCCCATGCAATTGTTTCTACGCTTGTTTTCTCCGCTACACCGTGAATTAACTTTTGGGCAAGCGCCTCCTCACCCGAGATCAGCTTCCCGGTATAAATTAAATCTGAGGCGACAAAATCGCCCGCGATGAAACGCACTAACTGATCCGCAAAATATGGATTTGGTACGCCAAGCAGGATTTCTGGTTTGCCGATTAACACACGTCCTTTGCTGGCATATCGATAATCGCAGGCGAGTAGTAGCGCCATTGCTGCGCCAATCGCGTGCCCCTTAATCACACCAACGATGGGTAACGGCGATTCCATAATCCTCAGGACGCAATAGCCAAGTTCTAAGAACATCGCGCGCATCCCGGCGCTCGACTGCGCGAGCGCCCAGTCAAGATCAACACCGTTCGAGAAAAACTTATCTCCGCCACACAGTAATACGCCGCGCGCGTCGCGCTCTGCCTCACTTAGAGCATTTGATAGCGCACGCACGACATCAGTGGTGAGCACATTCGTAGGCCCCGAGGCCAAACGGATCTGAATACAATCTCCGATCCGTTCGCAAACCACGGGATTCATAGGTCGCGGCTAGCCACGGTTAGCGGTTCAAGACCGGAGATAGTACGGCGGTTGATTTAGGCCGCGTACTCGCCAATGATCTGCTTACCGAGCGCCATCATGTGCACTTGGCAAGGACCGTCGGCTTGGCGGCACCAACGCGCGTAGTTGAACGCTTCGGCCATAAAATAATCACCCGTTAAGCCGCCCGCGCCGTGGATCTGCATGCAGCGATCGATCACAGTTTGCGCCATATTGGGGACGGTGATTTTCGACGCGGCGATTAAATCGCGTGCCTCGCGGGCGCCAACGGCATCCATTTTCTCCGCCGTTTTCATGGTCAATAATCGCGCTTGCTCTATCTCGCAAAACGATTTTGCAATGTCTTCGCGAATCGATTGATGTTCGGATAATTTCTTACCGAAGGTACTGCGCGATACCGCCCGACGACAGGCAAATTCTAGCGAACGCTGGGCACAACCAATGAGGCGCATACAATGATGAATACGACCGGGGCCGAGGCGACCTTGGGCGATTTCGAATCCGCGACCTTCACCGAGCAATATATTTTCCATTGGTACGCGGACATTATCAAAATGAATTTCGGCGTGGCCTTGTGGTGCGTCATCGTAGCCCAGAGTCGTTAGCGGGCGGATGAATGTGAGGCCCGGGGTGCCGCGAGGGACGAGTATTTGGCTTTGCTGTAAATGTCGATTCGGATTGTCGGGATCGGATTTACCCATCACGATGAAAATTTGTGTGCGCTCATACAGGGCGTTCGTGATAAACCATTTGCGGCCGTTGATGACGTATTCATCCCCTTCGCGCAGGATCGATAACTGTACGTTGGTGGCGTCACTTGAGGCGACGTCAGGCTCGGTCATGGCGAACGCCGATCGAATGTCACCGGCGAGTAGCGGTTTTAGCCACTGCTCTTTTTGCTCATCCGTACCGTATTTCATGAAGACTTCCATGTTGCCCGTATCCGGCGCATTGCAATTGAAAACTTCTGGACTCCACAAGACCCGGCCCATAATTTCGGCGAGTGGCGCGTAATCGGCGTTGCTCAAGCCGCCGTGATTTTTTGGTACGAATAGATTCCACAAGCCTACCTCGCGCGCCTTGGCCTTCAATTCTTCCATTAAAGGTACGGTTTGAAAGCGATTTTCCATGGCGTTTAATTGCGCATGGTAATTCGTCTCGTTCGGATAGATATGCGCATCCATAAAGGCGACTAAGTGGTCTTTTAGTTCTTCTGGGCTAGCTTCGATATTCGCGTACATTTCTACAATTTCCTTAGAGTTAAGTTTCAATTCGATGCGATATTTTAGCGCGCTCTGATAGCGCACGTGTTGACGATTTCGCAGACCTTAATTTGGCGCCGGCGGTGCTCGCGCCGTATCAACCGTGGACAGGAGTGAGTGTGCCCGGTGAAGGCCTGTCGGACTTAAGCGTTCGTCATCAGGGAGAGTCGGGGTTGAGTCATTTTTTAGACCGCTTTCGAGGCGAATAGTCATTCAATTTAACGAGACAGTATGCCGGAAATGCCCAAATCTGGCTTTCCGGCACGACTGCAAGGACGCAGGAGGTACTTCCCCATGGAAGGGGGAGATAGAGCAACGCAGGAGCCGTTTGCCGACGACCCCATGGAAGGGGGAGATAGAGCAACGCAGGAGCCGTTTGCCGACGACCCCATGGAAGGGGGAGATAGAGCAACGCAGGAGCCGTTTGCCGACGACCCCATGGAAGGGGGAGATAGAGCAACGCAGGAGCCGTTTGCCGAGTAGAACGTCTTACAGTCCGACAAGCTCCTAGCTAAGATAACCCTTAGTGCAACCCCAGCAGTTGCATCCGCGCGCCTTCTGGAACGTGGCCCATGAGCACCTTGCCGCAATCTTGCATGATCTGATCGGACAGCAAAATATGTTGTAAGCCGGCGTGCATGTCGCGATAGCAGCGTTGCAAAGGGCTCGAGCGTAGCGCGACCCCCCCGCCAAAATTGTAGGCAAATGTGCACACATCCGACATCACCTCATGGGAGTAACGAAACGCGAGCTTGATCAAAGCCAATTGTTCATTCGTTGGCAGTTCTTCGTTCAGCAAGCTTTCATCGAGATCGCTCCACGCCGAGTAAACAAATGCTCGAGCCGCTCGGTATTGGGCTTCCGCACGTGCGTATTTTTCTTGAAAGCTTGCAGAGTCCGCGAGTACGCCGAAAGGTCCAGCCTTACCTTTAGCGATGGCTGACACTTCGTTCAATGCATGCCGGCCGACACCAAGCGCAAATGAAGTATGGCCCCATGATGTAAATCCGACGATACCAAGCGAGTAGTGATTGCCTCCTCGTTCGACGGTGTTTTTACTGTAGATGTAAGTGAGATCGTCAGGGACGAAGCGTTCTTCCGCGATGCTGTAATCGAAGCTGCCGGTACCGCGCAGACCAAGAACGTCCCAGTTATCTTGCAAATCGATCGCGCTTCGTGGGACGTAGGTGATGATGACCGTCGGTCCGCCGTGGTCATCCATCACGGGTTTTCCATCCTCCATCAGGATGCAACCGCTATGGATCCAATTGGAATGGTAAATGCCGCTACCGTAGCTCCAATCTCCTTTAATCATGTAGCCGCCATCGACTTTTCGAGCGAGGCCACGTGGGATCCCTTGGCCGGCGATGTTCGTGTCGGTTCCGGCCGCGAATATGTCACGACGTCCCGCCTCGGTGATCAACGAACCGCAGCTGCCATGCTGCACCCCGGCTACCATCAGGCACCAGCCCGTCGCGCCGTCTATCTGCGCGATACTTTCCGCCACGTGCAGCCCATCCGACCAACTGAGTTCAGAACCTCCAAGCACCTCCGGGGTCATCATGTGGAAAAAGCCTTGTGATTGCAGTCCGGTATAACAAGCGTCCGTCATGTGTCGGATTTTGTCGGACTCGTTAGCTTCTTTTTCGATTAATCCCTTGAGCGGTTCGAGCCGCTGCAACAATTCGTAATAACCCGGCGCTGCTGGGTTGGCGAGAGCTTCACTCATGGGTAACGTCTCCGAATCTTGATTAACGTGGAAAGGCGGTCGCGGAAATTAAGATGCCGCGACTGTTAGATTCTAATCCAATAGGTGACTTGCGGTTGCTGCACTGCAACGTCAGATCGCCGATGCGGCACAACAATTATTGACTTGAATCGTGAATCTCTCTGACCGGGCTGAATATATCGATTTTCGGCTTCAATATCGATCTAGACTCTCGGGACGAGCCCTCATTGGGGAGTCTTAGAGCAGGACCGCCACGAGCGGATCCTATGCCCGATCTCACCCAACCAGACTTGGTCGATGTTGCGACGATTTCCCGTAAGGTTTATCTTCGAACCATCGACACACCACAAATCAAGCACAAGCGGCAATTGAGGTAGACGGCAATGGCGAAACTCGGCAGAGACGCGTGGTACGACTTAACTCGAGCAACTAATTGGACGCCGAAGTACGTTTCAGAAGACAAACTGTTTCCGGAAGAAATGAGCGGGGCGCGGGGTATTCCTGCCGCCACTTGGGAAACTTATGACGAACCGTATAAAACGTCCTACCCCGAATATGTCGAAATACAACGTGAAAAAGATGCCGGGACTTATTCGATTAAAGCGGCGCTTGAGCGCAGCGCGTTTGTAGACAAGGCAGATCCGGGTTGGGTCTCCACGATGCAGGCGCACTACGGCGCAATCCCGCTTGGCGAATATCTCGCTTCGATCGGCGAAGCGCGCATGGCGCGATTTTCAAAAGCGCCCGGCAACCGCAACATGGCGACGTTTGGCATGATGGACGAGAATCGTCATTCGCAGCTGCAACTATTTTTCCCGCACGCGAACATTAAGCGATCCGTCAAATGGGACTGGGCGCATAAAGGCCTACGGACCAACGAGTGGGCGGCGGTTGCTGCGCGATCCTTGTTCGACGACATTATTACGTCGCGAGATGCGATCTCGACAGCAATTATGCTGACATTCGCGTTCGAGACCGGATTTACGAACATGCAGTTCCTCGGTCTTGCTGCGGACGCTGCGGAAACAGGTGATCATACGTTTGCGAGTTTGATCTCCAGTATCCAAACCGACGAGTCACGACACTCCCAGCAAGGCGGCCCCGCGTTAGAGATCCTCATTGCGAACGGCAAGAAAGCCGAAGCCCAACAATTGATCGACGTTGCGATTTGGCGATCGTGGAAATTGTTCTCCGTGCTCACCGGTCCGCTAATGGATTACTACACCCCGGTTGAGGCGCGCAAGCTCTCGTTCAAAGAGTTCATGCAGGAATGGATCGTCGCTCAATTCGAACGGCAACTCTTAGACATGGGCCTCGATAAGCCATGGTACTGGGATACGTTGATGCGCGACCTCGAAATCACGCATCACGGTATGCAAATGGGCGTCTGGTATTGGCGACCGACCGTGTGGTGGAACACGGCCGCCGGCGTTTCTCCCGAAGAAAGAGAGTGGCTGGAAGAGAAATACCCGGGGTGGAATAAACGCTGGGGTCGGGTGTGGGATGTGATCACGGATAATTTATTAAACGATCGCGAATCACTGACCTTACCGGAAACGCTGCCCACGATTTGCAACATGTGTAACCTGCCGATCACTCACGTACCCGGCGATGATTGGGACATCAAAGATTGGCAATACGAGTACGAAGGGCGGTTGTATCACTTCGGATCGGAACCCGATCTCTGGTGTTTCAAGATCGACCCGGAGCGCTACAAGGGGCACTTGTCTATTGTCGACCGCTTTGTCGGCGGACTTATTCAGCCGGCCAACTTAGAAGGTGCGTTGAATTACATGGGGTTAGGTCCTGAAGAAAGGGGTAAGGATGCGCACTTGTATGCTTGGGTTGAGAAATTTCGCCGAGCGAAAGCGGCAGCAGCATAACTTCGAGTAATTAAAATAACGCTGGCTCGTCCAGCGGGGCGCTTCATGGCAGCATTTCCAATACATTCAAATTTCCAAGGCGATTTCGTACTGCAATTAGTCGAAGTCGACACCGAGGACTCGATGGACGCGGTGGCCGAGAAGTGCGCCTATCATTCCGTTGGACGCAGGGTCGCGCCGCAACCCGATAAAGTGATGCGCGTGCGCAATCACGAATCGAAGGAACTCTACCCAAGAGATATGAAAGTTTGCGACGCGCATTGGCGCTTAACCGAAGCGGTCGACGTCATTTTTGCGAACGAATAATTCGGCCTAGATCAGTTCGACCCAGGTCAGTTCAACTCAGGCATTGTTCCATGGCATTCGAGAAAATTTGCACCCTAGACGATATTTGGGAAGGCGACATGGCCGGCTTCGAGACCCGCGATGGTACGGAGGTTTTGCTAGTCTATCCGGACGGTGGTTCTTTGAAGGCCTTTCAAAATATCTGTCCCCACCAGCATTTCGAGCTGATCGAAGGAACCTTAGACGATAACGTCTTAACCTGCCGTGCGCATCTCTGGCAGTTTGATATGAGTACCGGCAAAGGGGTCAATCCAACCGATTGTGCACTCGCCATTTATCCAACCAGGATCGACGGTGACGATGTTTTTGTGGATGTCGAAGGTATTGTGCCGCTCGCCTCTCATACTTAGATGAACTCGTTTGCTTAGCGCGGAGTAGCTGATGTCTCGTACTGATGATGTGTTGAACAATAACCGAGTCGGGCCTGTGATGCGTTCGGGCGAAGTTGCGCAAGCCGTTGTCGAAGCGGCAGAAATGGATAATCCGAGTAAGGAAATCACGGTCGAAGACATGCATGCTTACGTCAGAATTTCGACTGACCTGGAGATGATATTGACCCGCGAATCCATCGAGGAATGTCTCGGCCGTCCGTTCCGCATGCAGGAATTGGAAATAAACTTAAGTTCTTTCGCTGGAAAAATTGAATCTGGGACGGATCGCTTCCGCTTTTATTTCACGAGCGCGATGTAACGGTAGAGGAAATCGGATGAGTGAACTGCCTGCGCAAAAAGCACTAAAAACGTGGTCTTATCTTTCTGGCGGTCGCCGCCGACCGAGCGAATACGAAGTCGTCTCCGCCGGACTGCATTACCACACCATCGATCCCGACAATCCATGGGAATTGGATCGCAATATTCCAATGGCCGAGTGGTATCGAGTCCATCGGAACCAAAGCCCATTGAGGCACGACGATTGGGATGCCTTTCGTGATCCGGACGCGATGATTTATCGCACCTACAA
This sequence comes from Gammaproteobacteria bacterium, assembly GCA_047611805.1. Taxonomy (GTDB): domain Bacteria; phylum Pseudomonadota; class Gammaproteobacteria; genus UBA11873. Next base: position 56,919 of record JBLFWX010000021.1, on the reverse strand, counting down.
TATTTTGCAGGATGGCCAGGAGAATTATGTTCATGGCTTGTTCGATCAATTTAGCGAACGCGGACACGATGAGATGCTCGAACCCGAATGGGTCGATTGCTTAGCGAAGTCCTATACGCCCTTGAGATATCTGTTTCACGCATTACAAATGGGGTCGGCCTATATCCAGCAGATGGCACCGTCCAGCACGATTACAAATTGCGCGACCTACGCCACGGCTGATCATTTGCGTTGGTTAACGCACACTGCTTATCGAACGCGAGAACTTGCCAATACGTTTCCAACGCTTGGCTTCGGTGAACAAGAACGTGCGATCTGGGAAGGGGATAATCGCTGGCAGGGATTTCGTGAATTAATCGAGCGCGCTTTAGTCGCTTGGGATTGGGCTGAGTCATTTACAGCCATCATGTTAGTCGCGAAACCGGCAATCGAAGAAACCGTTCTGTTTCAATTTGGTGACCTTGCTCGCTCGAACGGCGACACTTTATTGGGCATGCTCACCCAAGCGCAATTGCGCGACGCTGAACGACATCGCCGTTGGACAAGCGCCTTAGTGGAAATGGCATTGCAAACGGATGGCAATCGGGAAGTACTTAACGGATGGCTCGAGAAGTGGGTGCCATTCGGTGAGGCCGGGATAGCGAAGTTTCTCGCTCCATTTGGTGCAGAAGGCGAGGTGGCCACGACTAAAGCAACACTCGCAAGCCGGAAATTTCGCGCGGACCTTGGGCTTGGGTAGCGTAAAGTCGGATTGGCACGGCCCTAACCGTTCAATTACCGCGCAACGCGTTCAATAAAGCAATAACGCTATTGCGCAGCATTACCACATCGACGTTGCAAGCGACTAGCGAGAATCCTTGTTCTAATCGCGCTGCAACATCGTCTGCGTTGATTCCAAAATAGCCAACCGATTTTCCGACGGCCGCGCAGGTCTCCCGAACATGCTCAATTGCCTGGGCCACGTCGGGATGGTCGATTTGGCCAGGCAGCCCCATACTGGCGGATAAGTCATAAGGACCGACGAAGACACCGTCGATGCCCTCGATCGCGGCAATCGCTGCCACATTCGGGATTGCGTCGATGTGTTCAGCTTGAACTATGACGGCGGTGCCGGCGTTCGCTGTCTCCATGTATTCGCCGACGTGATAGCCGTAGGCGTTCGCGCGACTTACGCCGACGCCGCGCTGCCCGAGCGGCGTGAACCGGGCTGCCTCGACGATGGCACGTGCTTCTTCAACCGTGTTGACTTGGGGCACGATTATTCCCGCCGCGCCTAAATCCAGCGCGCGTTTAATCCAAGTGGGTTCATGATTGGGCAATCTGACCAGGCACGGAGTCTGGCCAGCCGCTATAAGCAATTGTTCGAGCCCAGAGGTCGTCATCGGAGCGTGCTCGGCTTCGACGAAAATCCAATCGAGTTCGCAGCCGGCAATCACTTCCATCATCGCCATTGAATTGACGGTCACCATCGTGCCGAGCAAGCGATCGCAAGCTCGCAGTCGTTTACAAAAATTCGGATTCATCGCTGCTCCCCAAGGCGCTCGTCGCCGCGTCCAGTATATCCTGGTCTACCTGGCGTCGGCGCAATGATGCTTGCCCGTGTCGACATTCGTGCGGGTGGCAAACGAACCCTGTCTGGAGTGATAAACGTCTTGGTCTTGTGGGCCTTAGTCCTCGGATTCGGTGGTTTGGCAACGAGTATTGCGCTCGCCGTTTTGCCGAAAGCGGGCATCGACATCATCGGGGGTATCTAAAACGCATTCGCACGGCGTCGCGAGCGGGTATGCTTGTCACTATGCCGACGACGGCCTTTATGGATTTGTTCACGGGCCCTCTTGGCTGGGGTAGTCATGGCCTGCTTGTTATTAGTTTCGCAATTTTCACAAGCGCCGATGAAATCTGCCAAGCTCGTGTACCATCCCGCGGATGGAGTTGATTTAAAGACCAATGAAGCGCATTTGCGCGACTCAATATTCGGAAGGCTTGACCGATTGTAAACACAACTGAAATTCTCGTACCGCCGCTATGACCAATCAACGCATAAGCGAAATTGGCCATTTTAGCGTCGCCGACATTATCGCTGGTATTAGCGTTGGGCTAGTTCTTGTGCCGCAATCGATGGCCTATGCGGCACTTGCCGGCTTGTCGCCAGTGCATGGGCTGTACGCCGCCGCGATTGCGCCTATCGCGGCGGCATTTTTCGCCTCGTCGCCGTTTCTCCAATCAGGCCCGGTAGCGATGACGAGCGTATTGAGCTTTGGTGCGCTAAGCGCGATCGCGCTACCGATGACTCCGGAGTACATGTTGCTAGCCGCATTATTGGCTCTGGTAGTCGGTGTGGTTAGGGTCGTATTCGGCCTGTTACGGGCCGGGTTCGTCTCCGATTTGCTTTCGCAACCCATCACCATGGGCTTTACGCGCGCCGCCGGCCTCTTGATTATCGGCTCTCAACTGCCAAAATTTGTCGGCGCTGAAGCACCCGTTCGCGGTATCGTCGGTTCGACACTGTGGACCGTTTCGCATCCTCTACATTGGTCGCTTGAGTCGTGCGCTATTGGTGCGGCCACGGTCGGCGTCATTGTTATCGGTCGACGCATCCATCCCTTATTCCCTGGGGTGTTGGTCGCGGTCGCTGGCGGCATCGCCTACAGCATATGGTCGAGCTACGAAGGCGCCGTTATCGGGAACGTGCCGGCCGCTTTTCCGTCTATTTCGCTCGCCTTGCCGTGGTCCGAGTTACCGCATCTTATTTTCCCTGGCGTGGTGATCGCGCTGGTCGGGTTCGCCGAACCCGCGGCCATCGCGAGGACCATGGCGACGCAGACGCGCACCCGTTGGAGTCCTGACAGGGAACTTATTTCGCAGGGTGTCGCGAATTTATCTGTCGGTCTGGTCGGGGGATTTCCGGTCGGCGGCTCGTTCTCGCGCACGATGGTCAATCGCGGTGCGGGTGCAACGTCGCGTTGGAGCGGACTCATTACGGGTATGTTTGTATTGTCGGTGTTGCCGTTTGCTAGTCACTTCGCACCGCTACCATTGACGGTGTTGGCCGCGATCGTGATTCACGCGGTTATTAAACTTCTCGATTTCAGTCGCTTGATTCGGCTGTTAAGTATTTCTCCGCCACAGGCGATCGTTGGTTGGACGACGTTTGGGCTGACGTTGGCGCTAGCACCGCGTATAGATTTGGCGGTTATGATTGGCATCGGCCTTGGGATCGGCGTGCATTTATGGCGCGAACGCAATGTGCATATCAATACGACCTATCGCGATGGTGAATTGACCTTAGAACCGGTCGGCGTAATTTACTTCGGATCAGTGACCGCATTTGATGATGCACTCATCGACGAGCTTGCACAGCACCCTAATGCGACACGGTTGATAATAGATTTGAGAAAGGTCGGACGTTTGGATTTTACGGGGGTGCAAACCATTCGCGGGGTCGCTGCCGATGCGCAATCCGCGGGACTAGGCGTGCGGATAATTCCGGGTCACCCAGTGCAAGGTGCGAAAGTGCTGCGACGAGTCATAAGCGAAGATCTACAACGTTTCCATCCAGAAGAAACCGTGATTATCGAGATCGATCCGGATCCTGGCGCCAAGCTAAACTAGCGCACACTTCGATTGGCTTCGCGATCATTATCGCGACTGGACTTTCATTTTCCTTAAGGGTTCTGGTCATTGCCGACGGTTAAAACCTTATCCGTAAAGCAGCGTGGATTTCGACCAATCCAACCGTTATGCTTTGATGATCACGTTCGCAAAATACTCTGGAGCTTCTGCGCATGAAATATAGCCTACACGTATCTACTCGTATCTCGGATTGGAAATTTATTAAAGAGCTTGAGGATCTTGGCTACGACGCAGCCTGGGTTCCGGATTCGCAAATGATCTGGTCAGATTGCTACGCGACCTTAGCGCTGGCTGCCGCCAATACGTCGAAGATCAGATTAGGTACAGGTGTGGCCATACCGGGAACACGAATCGCACCGACTAGCGCGGCGGCGATATCATCGATCAATCAAATTGCGCCGGGTCGGGTGTTTTGGGGCGTTGGTACCGGTCATACGGCGATGCGCATCATGGGCCAGGATCCCATGCCGATAAAGGAATTTCGCGAGTACTTGCGGGTGATGCGCGCGTTATTGGATGGCGAGGAAGTTGACTACACGTATCGCGACAAAACCGCGGCTATCAAGTGGGGCGATCACGGTGAGGGTTTCCGCAATGTCGAAGATCGAATTCCGATATATGTGGCGGCCAATGCGCCAATGGCGCTGCGGACAGCAGGCGGCATGGCAGATGGCCTAATCGCTGTATTCAATGAACAACCTGACGTGCTCGATTACCACATGGGCTATGTCCGCAAAGGCGCAGAAAACGCGAGCCGCACGCTACCGAACGATTTTCATTCCGTATCGCTGACAAACGCGGTGGTATTACGTCCGGGTGAAAAACTTACCGATGACCGCGTGATTGACGACGCATCGTCGTGGGCCATCGCGGCGCTACATTTCGTCTATGAAATTTGGCAATTCAAGCAAGACGACTCGGTGGTGCCGGACTACATGAAAGGAATCTGGGAAGAATATCTCGATCATGTTAATGAGATGGACGTACCTAAAGAGAAGATTCATCAAGAAGTGCACACCGGTCATTGTAGTTTTTGCCCGCCCTCTGAGCGCCGATTTATCACCCCAGAAATGATCCAGGGCGCTGGCATGGTCGGCACTCCCGAGGAACTCGCCGAACAAGTCCGCACTGCCGAGGCCGCTGGTTTGAAAGAGATCAGTATCCTGCCCGGGGTGGAGTACGCGCGCGAAACGGCGCGCGACTTTATGGAGAAAGTTGTCCCGCTCGTCTAGGTCCGAGCCCAGCGATGTTCGATGTCTATGGCGATATCAATTCTGGCAACGGCTACAAGATAAAGTTGCTATTGAGTCTGCTCGACGTCGGACACCACGGGATCCACGTTAATATTCTGAAGGGCGAAAGTCGCACACCTAATTATCTAAAGCTAAACCCGAACGGCAAGATCCCAGTATTGGTGACCCCAGAGCGCCGCATCTTGTTCGAATCCAATGCAATCTTGCATTATTTAGCTGCTGGTAGCGCATTGTTGCCAACCGCGCAGTTCGAATCTGCAGAGGTTCTTTAATGGCAATTTTTTGAGCAATGCAGCTATGAGCCTTACATCGCTACGTCGCGATATATAATTCGCTATCTGAATTCTTCCACCGAATGCTTGGGCGAACTCGAAGAGAAAAGAACAGGTGGCAATGCAGCCCTCAGGGTGATGGAGGAGCATTTGAAGGAGCGCGATTACTGCGTCGGCGACACATACTCGATCGCCGACATCTCACTGTACGCCTACCTGCATGTGGCCGAAGAAGGCGGATTTTCGCTCGGCGAGTATTCCAATATCCGGGCGTGGATGAAACGCATCGTCAATCATCCACGTCACGTCGCGATGTCGGCTTTTCCGCCCCCGTGTTAACGCAGGGCCCGATATGCCGATCACCCAAATCAAGCTAGCAACATCAAGCGACCTCAACGAGATAGACATCTTGGTCGCCGCTTATCATCAATTTGAAGCGATTGTGCTGCCGCTTGAAACGCGCAGGCTAGGCGTAAAACATCGGTTGGAAAACGAACATCTAGGCCGCATTTGGTTGATTGAATTCGATTCATAAGCGGTTGGTTACATCGCCGTTTGTTTCGGTTATAGCATCGAGTTCGCGAGTCGTGATGCATTCATTGATGAGTTCTTCATTAATAAGAACAATCGTGGACAAGGGTTAGGGTCTAGCGTCTTAGAGCTAGTCGCCGGAGAAGTCTCAGCAATGAATATTGCAGCGTTACATCTAGAGGTTGCGAGGTCGAATGCGCGCGCCGCACGCTTGTACGCTGCTGCCGGATTCGAGGCGCGTTCACAGTATCATTTGATGACTCGCAGATTGACCGAATAGACCACCACGTTAATGGAGTCGTTGAACAGTCAGAGCCTCGCCTTCGATTCCCGCGTGCTTGCTTGCTAGATGCGCTAATAAGTCGCACTATCATTTTTTCTGCATTCGGAACGACAAAGTCATGATGAATAAGAACTCGCTACCGACGATTGTTCTCGGCGTGCCACTTTTTCTAAGCGCACTCGGGTGTAGTTCCGAGGCCCCAGTTGCTGCGGCAGAGAAAGACAACTGGTACCTGGAACCACCGGCAGGCGAAACTCAAACGGAGTTAGTCGACCCAGCGACCTATGCACCCGTTGTTCCCGAAAGGATTGCCGAAGCGGAAGAGTTCTTGGCCGAGATTGGAACGTCGCAGATCAGTCCCGGCGAAGTCGCCTATTTTGTCGGTCGCGAACTGGATATGCCGTTGGTCACGCGTCCGTTTCTGGTCCGCGGGCTCGCGCGAACTGAATCGATTCAGACGATCCGCATTATTGGAAATGCTCTGTGGGTGTCCAGCAAGGAGGCTCCCGGTGACCAGTCGTCGTTGCGCCGGCAGCCGTTGGTATTGATCATGCAGGAAGTTCCTGAATTGGTTTATGTCACGACTGAAAAATAAGGTCCGCACTGAATAGCTTCTCAAAGTAGAACCCCGAGCCACTAGACCCTATCGGAACCACGCTTCATTGCTGAGCCGTTGTAGAAACGGTAACGCCAAACATTGAAACCAATATGACGACATCATTACCGGAAAAGGCCAAGGTTATTATCGTCGGCGGTGGCGTCGTGGGCTGCTCCGTTGCATATCACCTGACTAAAATTGGCATTTCTGATGTCGTATTACTCGAGCGCAAGCAACTCACGTCCGGTACTACGTGGCACGCTGCAGGCCTAGTCGGTCAACTGCGCGGCTCGCGAAATATGACCTTGCTCGCGAAATATACCGCCGAACTCTACCGTAGCTTGGAGGCGGAAACCGGACAAGCAACAGGGTTCAAGCAAAATGGTTCGATATCTCTGGCAACTACTGAGGGTCGATTCGAAGAACTAAAACGCATGGCTTCGATGGCCAAGGTTTTCGAGTTGGAAGTTAATGTGCTCGACCCAGGTGACGTGAGCGAGCGCTATCCGCTTATCAATACAGATGACGTTGTTGGCGCAATACACATTCCTTCCGACGGCCAAACAAACCCCGTCGACGTCACGCAAGCCTTAGCTAAGGGCGCTCGCGCGGGTGGCGCAAAAATATTCGAAAACACCAAAGTCACGGCGATCCATCACGAAAGCGGTCACGTAACAGGGGTCTCGACACCGGCTGGTGATATTCGTGCCGACGTTGTAGTGATTTGCGGTGGAATGTGGTCGCGCGACATGGCCGCAGCGATCGGTGTCGATATTCCGCTTCATGCCTGCGAACATTTCTATATCGTGACGGAGCCGATCGAGGGGCTACCAAGAGATTTGCCAGTCCTGCGTGATTACGATGCGTGCGCTTATTTCAAAGAAGACGCGGGGAAAATTTTGCTCGGGGCGTTCGAACCACAATCGAAGCCGTGGGGAATGAACGGTATTCCAGAAACATTTTGTTTCGATGAATTACCGCACGACTTCGAACATTTTCAGCCGATTCTGGAAATGGCGATGCAGCGCATGCCGTTATTGAAGGACGCGGGCATTCAAACGTTTTTCTGCGGCCCGGAAAGTTTTACGCCAGACGTTCGCTATCATCTCGGCGCTGCACCGAACATGCAAGGATGCTTTGTCGCGGCAGGACTCAATTCAATCGGCATTCAGTCGGCCGGCGGCATTGGAAAAGTACTCGCACAATGGATCAGTGACGGATATCCGCCGATGGACCTATGGGAAGTTGATGTCCGTCGTAACTTACCGTTTCAGACGAATCGTCGCTATTTACGCGACCGAGTAGGTGAAAGCCTTGGCTTGCTGTATGCGATGCATTGGCCGCATCGCCAGTTTGCGACCGCGCGAGGCGTGCGGCGTTCGCCGCTTTTCGATCGATTAGTCACCAACGGCGCTTGTCATGGCAGTGCGTTTGGTTGGGAACGGCCGAATTGGTTTGCGCCACCCGGTGTGACCCCTAGCTATGAATATAGTTACGCGCGCCAGAACTGGTTCGAATATTCCGCCGCCGAGCACCATGCGGTGCGCAATAACGTCGCGCTTTTTGATCAAAGTTCATTCGCTAAGTTCCGATTAAGCGGACCAGATGCCATGGGTGAGTTGAATCGGATCTGCGCTAATGACGTCGATGTGCCGGTTGGCCGAATTGTCTACACCCAATGGCTAAACGAGCGAGCCGGGATCGAGGCAGATCTCACCATCACGCGCGTGGCAGCAAACGAATTTATGATTGTGACTTCCGGCGAGACCGAAGTGCGCGATTTTTCCTATTTGCAAGGCCGCCTGTTAGAACGTGCCAACGTGCATTTGCACAACGAAACCTCGGCGCTGGCTGTCATTTCAGTGATGGGCCCACGCTCACGAGAATTTCTCCAATCAATCTGCACAGACGATTTGTCCAATCAGGCATTCCCTTTCGGAACGAGCCGCGAGATCGAATTAGCTTATGCGCGGGTACGTGCGTCGCGCATCACTTATGTCGGTGAACTAGGTTTCGAACTCTATATCCCAACTGAGTTCACGCTTGGCGTGTACGAATCACTGGTTGAAGCGGGCGCTAAATTCGATCTCGTCCACGCAGGCTACCATGCGCTAAATTCCTTACGCATCGAGAAAGCGTATCGACATTGGGGACATGATATTGCGGACGAAGACTCACCGTTGGAGGCAGGTCTGATGTTCGTCGTTCGCTTGGAAAAGCCTGGCGGCTTTATCGGTCGCGACGCATTGATAAGCAAAATCGAAAAAGGCCGCGATCGTGCCTTAGTCCAATTTCTTTTGGACGACCCAGAGCCCATGTTGTATCACAACGAACCGATTTGGCGAGACGACGAGATTGTTGGATTCATTACCTCGGGCATGTACGGTCACACACTGGGAGGAGCAGTTGGTCTTGGCTATGTTTCCGGTCCGGCCGGCATGAGCAATGAATTCGTTTTGGCCGGTCGCTATGAAATCGAAGTTGCGGGAAAGCGGGTGCCCGCAACGGCTTCGTTGAAGCCTTTATACGATGCATCAAGTTCGCGCGTGCGCGGCTAGGTCCATGGGAAACTTAATACGATAAAACCGTCAGTGCACCTGTCGGGATCAATCAGTACCTAAGGAGTTAACACGATGAGCGATGCTGCGCCCTCTGGGAGGCCGAAATCGGAGCGCCCGGAGCTAGATGCTTTGTGGATGCCGTTTACCCACAACCGCTATTTCAAAAAGAATCCGCGACTCATCGTCGCAGCCGAAGGTGTTCATTACACGAGCGAAGATGGTCGGCAAATTCTCGACGGGTTATCTGGATTGTGGTGCTGTAATGCAGGACATCGACATCCAAAGATCGTAGAAGCCGTGAAAGCGCAGCTCGACACCTTGGACTACGCCGTGGCGTTTCAAGCTCACCATCCGAGCGCGTTCGAACTCGCGGAGAAGTTGTGTAACGCCGCGCCAGAACCTTTCAAGCATGTGTTTTTCACAAATTCCGGATCCGAAGCGTGCGACACAGCGCTCAAGATTGCGCTGGCTTACCACAAAGCACGCGGTGACGGTTCGCGCTTCCGATTGATAGGGCGCGAAAAGGGCTATCACGGGGTCGGCTTTGGCGGAATCTCGGTTGGCGGGATGGTCGCAAACCGGAAGGCGTTTGCAAGCGCATTGATCCCGGGTGTCGATCACTTATCGCATACGCACAATATTGAACAGATGGCTTACAGCCGTGGGCAACCGACTTGGGGCGCTCACCTGGCAGAAGATCTGGCGCGATTGATCGCACTACATGATGCGTCCACGATCGCGGCCGTCATGATCGAACCGATGCAAGGTTCTGGTGGTGTCATCGTGCCGCCGGTCGGTTATTTGGAACGGATCCGCGAGCTCTGCACGGCGCACGGAATCTTATTGATATTCGACGAAGTGATCACCGGTTTTGGCCGGATCGGTGAGCTGTTTTCGCCAGACCGTTTCGGCGTCACACCTGATTTGATTACGTTCGCCAAGGGAATCACTAGCGGAATGGTCCCGCTAGGTGGCGTGTTAGTGACCGCCGAAATATACGATGCGTTCATGCAAGGTCCTGAACACATGGTCGAGTTTTTCCACGGATATACGTATTCGGGTCATCCACTGGCCTGCGCGGCTGGGATCGCCGCGCTCGAAGTATACGAATCCGAAGAACTCTTTAAGCGGGGGCGCGCGCTTGAACCGATTTTCGAGCAAGCCGTGCATGCGCTACGTGGTGAAAGTCATGTTGTGGATATTCGTAATTGCGGGCTTGCCGCGGCGATCGACTTAACGCCGCGCGACGGCGCGTCGAGTACTCGAGCGATGGATGTTTTCCACTACTGCTACGACAATGGATTGATGGTTCGCTATGGGGGCGACACGATCGCGATTGGTCCGCCGCTGACTATTTCGGAAGATCAGCTCGGTATGATTGTCGATACTATTCGCAGCGCGATCCGCTCTACAGCCTAGGGGTCTGTTGGCCTTAGGCGTTCGTGGTGAAGGACGGTCTGATTGGAGCCATTCTAGTTAACGAGAAAGTACGCCAAAGGCGGCCAAATTCTACTTTTCATCGACAGAGCGTCCTAAGTCCGAGAAGCTCCTAGGCAACCAGCCACCGGTTGCTTGCAGAGGGCTTATTTTCTCATCGCTGCTTACCCATGAGACAACCGCGTATCGAGGTGCGGAAACCGATGTCTTGGGTAGCTTAATTCCCGACTGATATGCATTCTCACTCACCGTCATGTTGTTTGACGCAATCCCCAACACAATGAAATCGTGTGGCAGCTTGCGACCGCGATTTTCGCCGGCCTTCACCTCAGTTTTTAAATCGAATCCGAGTATCGCAACATTCACCCGTAAATTCTCAAACCCCAAATGGGCTGGTGAAAATTTCACGGTCGCTCGTTCGTCGGCCACCGTAAGCTCCAATACGCCGGGCTCGCCAGCTTGCGGCACGGCGCTAAGCTTACGTGAAAGCCAGCCTCGCCATTCTTGGCCGTTATAGAGAAAGCCTGGGGTGTAGACTGTTTTCAGTGATTGTTCTCGGGCATATTGGCGCTGTCGCTTACTAAAATCAGCCGAGGCGAACCGGTCTTTCCATCCGATGTAATCCCAATAGTCGACATGAAACGCCAACGGAATGAACTCCGTCCAGAGACCGTCTTCGTCTTTCAATTGGCTCACAAAACGATCGGCTGGCGGGCAGCTGCTGCATCCTTCCGAGGTATAAAGTTCTAGTAAACCAGTCTGCAAGTTCGTGCTCTTGAAGTTTACTGAGTGCGCGACCGGCGGCACGATTGCTAACAGCATTAGCGCAACTAGAGACCGGAATCGCATCGTTACCTTCATAGCTAATTTAGTCATATCCTTAATTACCACTCGCGCAAAGCCTGCACTTTAGAGCACCTATGGCGGTAATGGTTCATGAAACACCGACGATGCGAGTCCTAGATGCCCGCAGGCTTAGGCTCGTTTGGGTTGTCGCGGGTCCCGCGTCGCGTTCTTTTCAAATGCGACGTTCGCTCCTCGCACTGAACATCGATTGGCGTGTTCGGGTTGCCCTTATTGGAAGTCCCACAAAACCTCCGTCCTCAGTTCGGCGGGGTTGAGCTTGGTTTCTGGTGTTCTCCGCCATCCGCATGACCCTTAGGGTGCGATCGCCAGCGTTAGGTTCGATCGTGATGCCTGTCGCGGCGATGTTCGCGGCGCTCATCGATCAACACAGCTAATTGAGCGCGCTGTTCAGCGTTAAGTATTGCGCTGATTTCCCGAAACGTAGTGGCCGTCCCAAGGAACATTTCTTCTGCGCTGGCGGCTTGCTCGCTTGCGAGCTTGCGCATGTTGTTCTCGTCGTAGTCGCCGGTCGTTAGGATCGTCTGGAGCGTGCTCCGCCGAGTATGCATCTCCTCGAAAAACTGCCGCATTAGCGGGCGGTGCTTGTCGATGATTTCTCCGATAGCGCGACGTTGATCGTCGCTCACGTCTAGTTTATGCAGCAGTTTGAACAATCGATGCGGTCCTGCGCCATGGGGTCCGGATTTGAAGTTTCGTTCGCGTTTAAAGTTACCGTGCTCTTCTGGGCCGGGTTCGCCGTTGGCCACCGGGGCAAGAAATAAGAGGCTACAAAGCCCGACTAAAACCGCAGAATTTGCCCAGCGCTTGGGGAGTAGGTGATTCATTTTATTAAACCTTGAAGCTCTTTCAATCACGAGATGCGATGGTAAATAGACTACTCAACAATCGCGGTAAAGTGGGTGATCGACGAGTAAACGTTAGTCGTTATCATGTAAATGTGTGTAATCCGATCATCGGGACACGCGTGGTGTGGCAGACTTGTACGTTCCGATGAGCTTTCGCAAGGACCAGAATATGCCGACGACCTTACTCCTCGTTGACGATGATATCGCCTTCTGCGAGCTGCTGTGCGCATACCTGAATGATGAAGATTTCAACGCCGCGGCGATTCACGACGGCCACGCGGCGATCGAGCAGCTGCGCAAAGCCGCACCAGATATTGTGATACTCGATGTCATGATGCCTGTTATGAATGGCTTGGATGTGCTGCGCGAATTACGGTTATTTAGCAGCGTCCCAGTCGTCATGTTAACGGCGCGCGGAGACGATATCGATCGGATCGTCGGTCTTGAGTTAGGCGCCGACGACTATGTCGCGAAACCGTGTAATCCCCGCGAGATCGTCGCACGGGTGCGTGCTATTTTGCGCCGCACTCGCCGCGCCGACAATGAAGTTCGCGCCGACGCGAGCCTCGTGGTGGACGATGTCGAACTGCGCGCCGAGGCGCGCACTGTATTGCAAAATGGTCAGCCACTGGATCTGACGTCTACGGAATTTGATGTGCTTGACGTGTTGGTTCGACAGGCCGGCAAAGTGGTAGAAAAAGCGCAAGTTTCTCAATTGGCGCTCAATCGTAAACTGGGGCGTTATGACCGTAGTATCGATATGCATATTAGTCGACTAAGGCGCAAGCTTGGTACGCTACCGGGCGGCGACGAGCGTATCAAGACCGTTCGTGGCAGCGGCTATTTATACGTTCGGTGCGCGGCAGATCCCTCTCGTCAATAACACCGCCGGCATTGCTAGACTTTGTTGATGAACCGCTTGTTCACGAAATTATTTCTCGCCTTTTGGATGACGACGATTGCGGTCGTTGCGATCACAGTGATTGTTACCACGCAGGTAAACCGATCACGCGGCGATGATTCCCTGCAGGCATATTTCAAGCGGACGCAGTCGGCCTACGCTCAGGCTGCTAGCTCAATATTGGATTCCGAAGGTTTAGACGAATTGCGTTTGTGGATGATTGAGCTACAGGGACCAGGCGGCGTCGATGGACGTTTGCAGCTTCTCGGCGATTCAGGCAAGGCAGTCTTCGGTTCGGCGCCGGCACGAGATATCCGTTCGGCGCTTGCCGAGCGTAAAGCTCAAGTCGGGCCACCAAGCGAGCTCAACGGAGTTTTTTTCGACCCACTGTACGGACCAGCGGGTGAACGTTACTGGTTCGTGAGCGATATGCGCGGGAGTCGGCGTCTCGGGGCGCAGCCGATCGGACCGGCGTTGCGCGGGTTTCGACTCACCGTTGCGATACTGGTCAGTAGTTTGGTCTGTCTGATTCTGGCGCGCTACTTAGCAACACCGATACGAAAGCTCCAGGCGGCGACCGCAGAAATTGCGGCGGGAAACTACAAGGTGAGAGTCAACATGCGCCGCCGACGCGACGAGCTAGGCGATTTAGGTCGCGATTTCGATCGGATGGCCGAACAGCTAGAGCGCTTAGATGCTGCGCAACATCAATTAATTAGAGATGTGTCACATGAACTACGCTCGCCCCTTGCCCGCTTGCACATTGCATTAGGCCTCGCCCAGCGCCGCCTCGGAGACGCTGTTTCCGACGATCTCGGGCGGATTCAATGTGAGGCGCAAGCGCTCGAAGAATTGATCCGCCAACTATTGTCGGTCTCACGTCTAGAGTCTGGTCTGACGGACGTGAGTGAAGATGTTGTATCGATCGGCGACGTCGTTCGAACCGTCGTTGCGGATGCAAATTTTGAAGGAGCAGATAAGGCGAAATCGGTTGTTTTCGAAAGTTGCACAAATGCCACGGTGCGCGGTGATCGGTCCCTCCTGCAGAGCGTTTTTGAAAATGTTGTGCGTAACGCACTCATGCATACGCCGAGCGGTACAACGGTAAAAATACACTCGCAACTTGCCGGCGATAGCGACATCGTCGTGGCCGTTGAAGATTGCGGTCCAGGTGTGCCTGAAGCGCAAATCGAGGCGATTTTTAAGCCTTTTGTTCGCGGGGACTATGCGCGCAATCGCGCCAGCGGTGGTTATGGGATCGGGCTTGCTATAGCACACGCCGCGGTGAAGAAACACGGTGGTGCGATCACAGCGGCTAACCGAACTGACGGTGGTTTTTGTGTCAAGATAAGCCTGCCCACCTTAAAATCTTAGTTGAAAAACGGTATCCTCCAGCCATGCAATATTGTCCCTACTGCCGAAAGCAATTAGAAAAACTGTATTTGGGTGAGCGCGACCGTATGGCGTGCCCCGACCTCCAATGTGGCTTCGTGCATTGGAACAATCCAGTCCCTGTGGTCGCCGCGATCGTGGAGCACGACGACCACGTCATCCTAGTGCAGAACGTGGGTTGGCCAAAAACCTGGTTTGGGTTGGTAACCGGCTTCCTTGAGGCGGGAGAAATGCCGGAAGACGGCGTGTTGCGAGAAGTCGAAGAGGAGACCGGTCTTAAAGGTAAACTCGAATCGTATGTTGGGATGTATGAGTTCTATCGACAGAATCAATTACTGATTGCCTACCACGTAACCGTAGAATCCAACGACGTGAAAATTCCGAAACACGAGATCGCGGACTATAAATGGCTTCACGTTGAGGCGATTCAGCCGTGGACAGCAGGGACCGGCCAGGCGTTGAAAGATTGGTTGGGCGCGCGCGGCATAAAGCGGGACCTGGTCGAGTTCGGAGAGGCGAATAAATAATCGCGCTCTACAGTACGTCCTAAGTTCGATCTGGTTGCTGAGGTGGGGGAACAGGGTCGAAGCCACTAGTACCCCACGGATTGCACCGACCTATCCGTTTCATGCCTAACCACGTGCCTCGCATCGGCCCATGAGCCTGCACCGCCTCGATTAAATAGGCGGAGCACGTCGGCAGGTGCCGACAACGTGGCGGTAGCAGGGGCGAGATGGCGTATCGGTAGAACATCGCCAGTCCGACGATGCCCTGTGATGCGCCGCGCGCGATGGCGCGATGGCGCGTGCCCACAACTATTCGACGGCGCTTTTGGGCTTCAATGAGCGGGCCTTAGCGAACCGTCTGCTGCAATAGTAGCAATCGACTGAGTCACCTTCATCGAAGTTGAGGTAGACCAGCGGGTGACCTAGCGGGCCGCCTCCGCCGTTGCAATCAGTGGTCCGAGTATCGTCGTCGACTTGAATTATTTCGCGTGAATCCATAACAGTATCGTCCAGTAATGGGTGCATTTTATCTGGCTTAATGGTCGACGGATAGTCGAGGGGCGAATATACGGAAGATTCCCTGCACGATGTGGCAAAGGAGCGTCATATCCGAGGATAAGATGTCTCCGCGCTGCCGGTGCCGGCCACCACTGCGCAGGGGATCTGGCCTATTTTTAATAGATGATTGTGCCGACAAGTTGTCCTAATATCTTCTTGCGGCGCCTCAGATAGTCGAGCAAAGCAACACTACATGCATACCCGTTGCGCTTAAAGCTTCGCAAAACCGGAGAATCTAAGAATGAACGACATCAGATATAACGAAGCACACGTGTGGGCGAGCATAGACGACTATGGGACGGTCTTGATTGGGGTCTCTGAATACGCACAAGAGCAGCTCGGCGACATCGTATACGTCGAGTTACCGGAAGTCGGTCAAGATGTGAGTGCAGGCGACGAGATCGCGGTCATAGAGTCGGTAAAAACGACAAGTGAAATCGCCGCACCAGTGACGGGCACCATTTATATGATCAATGAAGATCTCGCCGAGCGTCCAGAGCTTATCAATGAATCGCCGCTGGAAGAGGGTTGGTTGTTTCGCATTGAGCCGGGTGATATCGACGAACAGAGCGAATTAATGAGCGAAGCCGACTATACCCGGTTTGTCGAAGAAGAGGCTTGAGCTTGCGTCGATTCGCCTCGCGCGCATTGGGTTCAAAAATCCGATTGCGGGTCTATAAGCCGTTCTTGTTCAAGTAAGCTTGTATTTCACCTCCAATCGAGATCTGGGGATTCGAGGCCTCCTTGCCTTCTTCGCGTTCGCGCTTCGTCACGAGTTCGTTCGCGAGGTCGAATGCGCCAATAAAAGTTCCTGCTTTGTTCAGCGCTTCGGCGAAAAAAGCGCGTCCAAAGTAAGTCCAGTCATTTTCATGCGAGCAGCCAAACGAGGCCCGATCGGCGGCCGCCGCTGTGATCACTAGGGTCGTTGGAGATTCCAAGGCGTCAATAAAGCTGCCCGAATAGCATGCTGACACGATCACGATCCGCCATTTTATTTTGTTCCGGTCGAGCAGTGCGCGTAACCGTATGGCCGACAGATCGTTCATAGCAAAGTTTTGGAATTGAACGGCAATCGTCGCGTCTTCAGCCCCGTGGGAACTCAAAAAAACCACAACAATATCTTCTTCGCGATCAATCAGAGCGGCCAATCCGCGTAGCGAATGAGCTAGATTCGGCGTGTTGGCGAGCGGCACTGTGTGCAGTGTTGCGGGGTTGTTGATGAGCTTGATGGTGTGACCAATCGCATTAAATTGCTGTTCAAACAGGACGGTGGCTTGTTCGATTTCGCGTTTGAAAACGTCTTGTCCGGCATACGCCCCGAATCCGATGTAATACAGATCCGCGACGCCAGGGCGCTGCGGTGAAACTAAATACAGGCTTTGGTTTAATAGATTCGCTTGCGCGTAGTAGGCGGTTTCTATGTCTATTTTGGTTTCTCGATAGTTGCTGATCGGCTCAATTAACACGGCGCGCAACGGCAGAAAGCTTGTGATGGCGTAGATACTAACGGCATAGAGCGAAACGGCAATCGCGGCACGATGCGGCGCTGGTCGCAGGATTGATGCGGTCACCCGCGCGAAGACAACGATCTCCCAGATCAAAAAGCCAATCCATAGTTTGTGGCGGCGCTCATAGTACGAATCTGGATTTATCTCCCACCAAATATTCGATGCGACGATCCAAACGCAAGAAATGATGATGAGCGCGCCCGCCATCGACACGCCAAGGGGCAGGAACTCATAGGGACGCCGTTCAATTAGTACGATTAATGTAAGCGTCGCAAGCCAGAAATAGCTCTGAGTCGCGTAGGAAAGCACACCCCACGGGGAAAATTCTGCGTCGATCCCAATTTCAATTAAGTCTGTCGCGATGGAGACAATCCACAGGCAGCAGATCAAGCTCACGAACTGTCCGACGGAAGCAACGATTAAAGCTGGTTTGGCGCGAAGTGGCAGCGCGAATCGAAGACCCACGATGAGGTTGCGCGACAAATCGCGATATCTATTCAATAAATCCTCTCCGTTCAAACTTGCGAACTAGTTGCAGGGTTTCAGCGATGACTGTTGTGATCGTTCAAAAATTCGAAATCGAGGTGATCAACTTGTACTTTGTAGCATCGAATTTCAATATACTTGCACCTCTCGTTATTCGGAATTTGCGAGCCCACGCACTTAGGAAGAATATTTCGGTATGTCCGCTACCGCTACTCGATTGGAAAAAGGCAACATGGAATTAAATCCGGCAACTAAAAAGCGCCTAAGAGCCGCAGCACACACGCTGAAACCTGTCGTCATGATCGGTCAGCACGGCTACACCACGGCAGTGGCTGCGGCGATAGATGAAGCCCTGGGCGATCACGAATTAATTAAGGTTCGCCTGCGCGGCATCGAACGGGAACAACGAAACGATGTTGTGGCGGAGATCTGCAAGGACTTGGATGCTCAGTCCGTATCAGTGGTGGGCGGCGTTGCGATTTTGTATCGAAAGCAACCGGCTAACTAATTCATCCCTCTTCGATTATTCAGGAACGAAACTATGCAAGTAGACCTCGTTGTCGTTGGTTCTGGTCCAGGCGGATATTCTGCCGCGTTTCGCGCCGCAGACCTTGGTTTGAATGTCGCGTTGGTAGAACGTGATAAATCATTAGGCGGCGTGTGCCTGAATGTGGGTTGTATTCCGTCAAAAGCACTATTGCACGCAGCGAAAGTGGTGAGCGAAGTTCGCGAGATGGAAGAACACGGTCTGAGCTTTGGGGAACCGCGCGTCGATCTGGAAAAATTAGTGGGATGGAAATCTAAAGTAGTTGGCCAGCTAACAGCGGGGCTTGGCGCCTTGGCGAAACAACGCCAGGTTTCAGTCGTGCACGGGGTCGCGACGTTTGCCTCGCCGAACAGTTTGCGAGTTTCATCGAGCGAAGGTGACGTAGAAATAGAATTTAAAAACGCGATAGTCGCGGTCGGTTCCGAACCAGTGGCTTTACCGGGATTTCCAAACGACGACGATCGCCTGATTGATTCAACTGGCGCATTGGAATTATCAGAGGTTCCTGGGCGCATGTTGGTCATTGGCGGCGGCATTATTGGCTTGGAAATGGCAACGGTGTACATGGAGCTCGGTAGTGCGGTCACGGTCGTCGAACTATTAGATCAGCTCATGACGGGCGCGGACCGAGATCTGGTGAAGCCGCTTGAGAAACGCATGAAGAAGAAATTGGCGGCGATTTATACAGGCACTAAGGTGACGAAAATCGAGGCTCAAGCAGATGCCTTGGTCGCGCACTTTGAAGGGAAGAATGCGCCGCCGTCGGCTCCGTACGACAAAATATTGGTTGCCGTTGGACGGCGACCTAACGGTGGACAAGTTGGGCTAGAGAATGCTGGCGTGAACGTCGATGAGCGAGGATTTATCGCCGTTGATGATCAACAGCGGACTAACGTCAGCCATATATTCGCGATTGGCGATGTCGTTGGGCAGCCGATGTTGGCGCACAAGGCGGTACATGAAGCGAAGGTCGCTGCTGAAGTTATCGCTGGCCACAAAGTCGCGTTCAACGCCAAAGTGATCCCATCGGTCGCCTACACTGATCCGGAAGTTGCCTGGGCGGGTCTCACCGAGACTGAAGCGAAGGCCAACAACATACCTTACGAAAAAGGCGCATTTCCGTGGGCTGCCAATGGTCGGTCTTTGACCCTCGGACGTAACGAAGGGATCACCAAACTATTGTTCGATCCCGTTGATGGTAGGGTAATCGGGGCAGGTATTGTGGGGCCGAGCGCTGGCGATCTGATAGCCGAAGCAGCGCTAGCAATTGAGATGGGCAGCGACGCCGAAGATATTGCTCTTACGATCCACCCACACCCGACATTATCGGAAACCGTGGCGATGGCTGCGGAAGCCTACTCCGGAACGATCACTGACCTGTATATGCCAAAGAAAGCGAAAAAATAGATAAAGAGAGCTTTCTGCCAGCACCTCGCCGCGCGACGATAGTCTGAGAACAATGTTCCTAAATGGGACGTCGCGGCAGATATTCAGCCACGATTAAATCGGGCCCGGCACGACAATGTTGCATTGCAGCATGATCTAATCACATAATTGCGTCCCGCTACGACCGTACTAGTCAGTGGTGAAGTGCGAAATTAGCGAACCATTGGCGGCTTGGAATGTGGTCGCATGGTCAGATCATTGCGTCCCCAGCGTCTTTAGGAGAATGCCCCATGAGCGAGCCACATAACCCGTTCAATCTGCCCGATCCGAACGAATTATCTGCGACGGTAACCAGTATCGCGGCAAGAAGTCAGGAATTACTTAGCGATTATTTACGTCAGCACGAGGTCGATCTTGAGCTTGAATCTGATTCTTTCGGATTACTGCCGGCGTTTATCGAGTTGACCGCGAGTTGGGCGAATAATCCTGCCAAAATCCTCGATCTGCAAATGGCGACATGGCAGTCCTATCTTTCTGTTTGGCAACGAAGTGCGGCGGCGTTCATGGGGGTCGATGGTGGTCCTGTCGGTGCCCAAAGTAGCAGCGATCGGCGATTTAAAGATGCCGAATGGGACAATAACCCGTTCTTCGATTTCATCAAACAAACCTATCTCGTCGCTGCAAGTGCGATCTTATCGAGCGTTGAGGACATAGACGATGTCGATGAAAAAACGGCAACGAAGATTGCGTTTTTCACCAAACAGTTCGTCGACGCCGTCGCACCGAATAATTTTGCGATGACTAACCCAGAAGTCTTACGTGCGACGATCGAGTCCGGTGGTAAAAATTTGCTTGACGGATTGCAGAGTTTTTTAAACGACATTGATCCCAAGGACGGTAGCGTACGCATAAAAATGGTCGACACGAGCGCTTTTGAACTCGGTAAAAATGTCGCCGTGACCCCAGGAAAAGTTGTTTTTCAGAATGAGCTCATGCAATTGATTCAATATGAGCCTTCGACTAGCGAAGTTTTTCGCAGGCCCTTACTCATCGTGCCGCCGTGGATCAATAAGTACTACATTCTCGACCTTCAAGAGAAGAATTCGTTTATCAAATGGGCGGTCGCACAAGGGCACACCATATTCGTAATTTCGTGGGTCAACCCCGACGAAAAGCTAGCAGACAAAGATTTCCCGGACTACGTGTTCGAAGGGCCTCTAGCGGCACTTGATGCCATCGAAAAAGCCACCGGGGAGAGAGAAGTCAATGCGATTGGTTATTGCCTCGGCGGAACCTTGCTCGGCGCGACTTTAGCTTACTTACGTGCCAACAATGACAATCGGATTCAGTCGGCGACCTTGTTCACTGCGTTGCTCGATTTCTCCGAACCAGGAGATATTGGAGTCTTCATCGATGAAGAGCAGATCCAAAGCATTGAGAAAACGATGAGCGAGCGTGGCTATTTAGACGGCGCTGAAATGGCAAGTACGTTCAACATGTTGCGCTCTAGCGATCTCATATGGTCGTTCGTGATTAACAATTATCTGTTGGGTAAAGAACCCGTCCCATTCGATTTGCTCTACTGGAATAGCGATGCGACGCGCATGCCGGCGAAAATGCACAGCACTTATTTACGAAAAATGTATCTCGAGAATGCCTTTCGTGAACCTGGCGGGGTCGTCATTGGCGACGTGCCGATCGACCTGTCTTGTATCGAGATACCCGCGTATTTTGTTTCTTCTGCCGAAGATCACATTGCGCCGTGGAAAACGACGTTTCTTGGTGCGCAATTATTCTCGGGTCCAGTGACTTTCGTACTGTCAAAGTCCGGACACATTGCGGGCATTATTAATCCTCCAGGGACCCGCCAATATGGCCATTTCACGGGTCCTGAGGTGACTGACATCAGTGCAGATGAGTGGTTTGCGGCATCCGAAACACACGATGAAAGTTGGTGGACTGAGTGGTCCACGTGGATAGAAAAATACGCCGGGGAGATGGTCAGCGCGCGCGTCCCGGGTGACGGAGAGCTAACCGTGATTGAGCCTGCGCCTGGAAGTTTTGCGAAGCTTCGGATCACCTAACCCGTAGGAACAGCGCCAAGCGCCTTGCGAATTTCGCTTTAAGCGGCGCTCGCCTGGACGCCGTTCTTGTTCGTGCTCGGCAACAACAGCGTCATTGCCTCTATTACCGATTCGTCTGCCTCATGCATGATGGATTCCGTGCTGTCGCCATCGATACTCATCGACTGAAGTGCCATCGGATCGAATTCCGGTACTGGCTCATCGGCTTCCGAGCGCCACACCGCGGCTCGACAAATTACCGCGCCGACGTGCAATACACAGGCTTGTGGTGCGAGCTTGCTATCGATGGTCGAGAGATCGTCGGTGTGTGTCTGAACAGGTTCAATTATCGATTCAGGCAATTGCCAACTTCTTAGTAGTGCGGCGCCGAGTTCGGCATAGTTGAAACCGAATTCTTCTTGCTCAACAATATGTATCGGCGTCGCCGTCTCGATTGATTTAGCGCGCACCGCCGCGTAGCGATCGGGCATGCGATGAGCTAGAAGGAGATGCCCGCTATCGTGAAGGAGACCGGAGACGAACAGACGCTCGGGGGAACCTATTTTTTTTTGCTTAGCGATAATTCGTGCAACCACGGCACAATAGACGCTGCGTCGCCAGAAGTCGCCGATATCGAGAGAGCCGGTTTCCATTTTCGTCAGTGAGCCTACAGCGGCACCAGCGAGGGCTAGATCATGTACTTGATTGAGACCGAGCACTTGAACAGCGCGCCCCACTGTATCGACCTTTGAAGCGAGTCCCATAGAGGCGCTATTGGCGATGCGAAGGATCCGGCTCGTTAACGCCGTATCGTTCACAATGACCTTAGTGACATCGTCTAAGGACGATTCTGGATCATTGACCAGTTCTTGGATTCGCAAGTAGGATTTTGGGAGCGGGACGAGGTCCCTAATTCCAGCGACTAAATCTGCAATCGTATCCATTCATGGGCATCCTTGAATATTAAATCCGGGCATGCGGGCAGTGCACGCGAACCGAGCCGAGCCGAATACCTAACTGATCGGCGTCAATCGGCGAAGCTTGAGGGGAATTTCGGACGGTGCCGGGACTCGATTCCGGTTTTTGAGGTCCTGGTCACACAATCAGCGTTAGCCTGGTGCAGATTGTTTTGCGGCTTGTTGCTGCTGAAGTAGGTAAATGAATTCCGTGCACCCCGGTCCCTTACGTTCAATCGAATTGACTAAACCAGCCGCATCAACGTTCGCGATTAAATCGCACGGTAAGTCTGGAACGGAAAATTGCTGGTATTCGCTGCCCACGATAAAGCGGCTAGACGCTCCCGGAATGACGACCTGAGGCGCGCCCAGTCGACCACCGTGCAGCTCTGATTTTCGCGTGTACAACAGTTGGTTTGGCGAACGTAACCGCGGTTCACCAAGCGCTTGAAGTAACTGCTCGCTAGGTTGTCCGACGTACTCTTCGAGGACGGGGGCTGCCTGCAGCCCTCCTATCGGCGAAGCAAAACAAACGACTAGAAGCGCGAATTTGACGCCTAGATACTGAATAGATTTCTCGACCACGGTTAAGCCTCCTTTCGCACGACTACTCTGAAAGCCGACGTCCGCTGTTTATTCTACGAACTACATCGACCGGCGGCCACTTTCCTAATGGTTTGAGTGTACGCGCTTCAATTCGTTCAATCTCGGGCAGCGTCTGGGGAAATTGCGGACTGCTATGTCGCGAACTTCCGATTTGTGGCAATTAAATATCGGCTTCGGCATAAGCATTCAGACGGGCCATAAATAGGGAGGATTCGCTGAAACGTTCAAGCGGTCGAACCGGGCGGGCTCCCGTTCTTTCGAGGAACGAAAGTTAAGATGTTGTTAGCGAAATTATGCGTCGCGAGAGTTTTCGTCTTGGACGCCTGAAGGGCGGCGCAGATGAGTTGTTACTCGCGGCGACTGCTCGGAACTTCGTAGAGCTGGTGACGCAAACTCCATCGAGGGCATTCGTAGTGAAGTGATCACAGCCAAGAAGTAGACCACGCCGGCCGCGACTTGTGCACGGCTCGATGATGATTATTTCGTCTC
Organism: Gammaproteobacteria bacterium; assembly: GCA_047611805.1. Lineage (GTDB taxonomy): Bacteria > Pseudomonadota > Gammaproteobacteria > UBA11873. Next base: position 33,241 of record JBLFWX010000021.1, on the reverse strand, counting down.
ATTAAAACGTGAGTTTCACTGATCCCAAGTTCCGCGAACAGTTACGCCAGCAGCTTCCTCGAGAGCTTTCACCGTCGCGAGAACGTCTTCTTTAGCGAAACCGTTGGCCTGGAAGTTCTTCAGCAACCGCTCTGCGGTTGGTATCATCGTGAGATCGACACCGACTTCGCGCGCCAGATCCGTGGCCAAGCCGATATCCTTACAGGCCAGATCGACGGTAAACGAGGGGGCTAGCCGGTCCCGTAGGATCGCTTTTCCACCACCCTCCCAGGTCATGCTACCGCCGCTACTGGTTCGCACGATGTTCCACAGCACATTCAGATCGACGCCTGCTTTTGCACCAAGGATTAGTGCCTCCGCATTGGACATCATCGTGGAGAACGCGAGCATGTTGTTGACGAGCTTCGCGACGTTACCGGCGCCTACATCGCCGACGTGAAAAATGTTTGCTCCCATCGATCCGAAAAGTGGGGCGAGGCGGTCATAGAGTGACTTGTCACCGCCCACCATGATCGCGAGGGTCGCTTTTTTCGCGCCACGAACACCGCCGCTTACCGGAGCATCCAGGAAACCTACCCCTTTGGTTTGCGCGAGCGCAGCGATGCGCTTCACGACTGCCGGCGAATTCGTGCTCATGTCCACCAAGGTTTGCCCTGCAGACATCGATTCAAGAACTTCAGCGGCGACCGCGTCAACCTCCGTAGGACCCGGCAATGACAATAGGACGACTTCACAGGCACGCACCAGGCTTGCGATATCCTCGCACCGAACAGCTCCTGCCTCCTCCAGAGTCGCGGTTGCCGAGCGATTCGCATCGTAGACGCACAGCTCGTTTCCTGCCGCCAGGACGTTCGCTGCCATCGGTCCGCCCATGTTACCCGTTCCAATAAATCCAACTTTCATGTCAACTCCTATGCAAAGTAAATCGGGCGTGCGAATTTTTCGCCACGCAGTTGTTCGAAAGTCCGTCCTACGGTCCCTCTTTATTTTACTAAGCTCCGGCTACTTCAAAGCGTCGGGCGAGGTTTCAATAGGGAACTCCGAACGACAACATTAGATCAGGTTACCCGCGACAGCAGCTCATCGAAGCCGCCCACATCGCGATGATATATCTACGATGAAACGATTACAGCCGATAAGACGCCGGCTTCGACTACCTGAGTGTGCTGCGCGCAGCATGGCGAATCGTCGGATGATGGTGGTTTGAGGTTCTAACGATACTCAATGCGTGTTGATTAGTATCTTCGACGGATCCTCCAATTGTATCGACTATTGAGCCCGTATTTGCACTGTTAGCCGCGGAAAACCGCGACACGTCTTGGACCGATATCCGATGCAAACGGAGCAAACGCACATGCAAATCAACATCTTTTTTTCAGACCTATCCTTTGGGGCGGTCTCTAGTAACAAACCTAAAACCGTGACGTAAAGGGCGCAGGCACGACCACAAGGGCAAACACTTTACGTCAGAACCTAGCTAAATTACCCGCAATCTGCCAAACCGCGGCTCCGAAAATAGTCTTTAGAAACTATCCCACGGTGCTAACTAAATGGGATGGCGGATCCGGGAATCGATAAAGTATGTTGTTGTTGTTGTTGTTGTTGTTGTTGTTGTTGTTGTTGTTGTTGTTGTTGTTGTTGTTGTTGTTGTTGTTGTTGGCCGGCTGTCGGTTAGTTCGATGATTTACTATAATGTAGTATATTTTGGTACTGAAAATTCCTGCTGAAAGGGGAAATCAATGGCAAAAACTACAAGCATCTCCTTGGGCGACCACTTTCTAGGCTTTGTCGAAGGGCTGGTCGCAAAAGGGCGATATGGCAACGCCAGCGAAGCCGCGCGGGCAGGGTTGCGGATGCTCGAGGAGCACGAAACCAAGCATGAGGCACTGCAGAAAGCGATCACCGAAGGCTTTAGTAGCGGCATCGCTGACAACTTCGATATGGACGCACTTCAGCGAGAAATGGACAATGAGTAGTGGCGGGATTTCGCCTCACTAACGCCACTCAGGCGGACGTGCGGGGTATTGCGCGCTACACCCAAAATGAATGGGGCAGCGCGACGACAGCGTTATCTCGACGGGCTTCAAGAGAAATTCAAAGCACTGTTACTGCCCCCAAGGACAGCCGCTGAGCGGCCTGATTTTGAACCCCCAGTGAGGATTATTCCTTTTAGAAAACATCTGATTGTTTATGTAATCGACGACGGCGGGATACTTATTCTTCGTGTTCTTCATCAGCCGATGGATGTGCCAGAGATGATGAGAGGTTTCTAATCGGGTAGCGCACGATGAACAACGATTGAACACCAAAACACAAGATGCCCGCGGTTCCTCCTCGATGTAGATGCACCTTGAGCAACACACCGCCGAATAGGATGCGGAAATACGTAGCGCCTTCTGTACCTTACTTAAGAAGAAACAGACGCAACACGTCTACGACGTCGCCATGTGAATCTTGTTCCAGACCGCCGATTCCTGGTTTACGAACGTGAACTAGAATCTGCCGGAGAAGAAGCGGACGGTCCCTTTATATGTGGGTGGCACGCCGGTAGGCGGAGTGTGATGAGGTGGCAGCGAATAACTATGAAGCGTTTGAGATGTATTGAGCCACCAGTGCAGATGGCATCAACACGAATGCGGGTACAAGCACAGATAAGACATTTTTACGCCCGCTACCTTACCAAAGGCGGCGCAGGCATCTTCGACTAGAAAGCTTGGGATGTTGTCGAGATTATCGACGGAATTAATTCGAACGCGGAGCCGTCCTACCAACTAGCTTGACGTTGTGCGCAGGCAAATACGCCGAGGTGCTCTTTCACTAGGCCGGCCAAGGGGACTTTTGATTTCTAAGTCTGGAACGCCTCATGTATGATGCGCAACTCTGAAACCGCCAGGTTAGGAACTTAAGAACGTATGTCTAGATGTCGTTTTGAAAGGTGAGATGAGCTGAAGGCATTGGGAGGTAACACGGGAGAGGTGCCTTAAGAGGCCGAATGGGGCTGACTCGACAGCTTTCCGCGAGGAAAGATGGACGCACGCAGTGCGCCCCGTAGGGGTGAAATCGCGCCTAAGCGTGATTGAGTCCAATCAGTTGAAAGTGAATTAGATGAACCATTGGAGAGGTGCCAGAGAGGCCGAATGGGGCTGACTCGAAATCAGTTGAGCGTTTATGCGTTCCGGGGGTTCGAATCCCTCCCTCTCCGCCAAATTACATAGCCCGGTTTGCGGGCTTTTTAATTTGTTGAATACGAAGGTTGATGAGAGCCCTCTGGTTCGAGCATCTTTCAGAGGAAGATGGGACGAGCACCGCGTTGCGCGGCAGACGCTAAAATATGTATTTCCACGTAGCAACTGGGCCCGCATTCACGCGCTCACTGCTATACTCCACGGCCGTTAAAATCGTACCGACGCCATAAAAGGGTTACCAAATATGAAATTCGTGACGGCTGTAGTTCTCTTCATTTCTCTTCTAGCTGCGTGCGGTACTGAAAAAGTAGGGTCCCCCGGGGACCAGTATGTTGGCAACTGGCAATGTACGGGAGCTGAAGGCGCGGAAATTTTCCTCGAAATCAGACCTCACGAAACTCAATTCATGTTGATTGATTCGGGACCTGACATTCATTCCACCACGAAAGCTGATCTGGAACCTGACGGTAAACTCTTCTTTAAGATGGGCGGGGTCTCTTACGATGTGAACGCAGACGGTACGCTGCAATGCTCAGGTCTTGGTTGCACCTGCGGGAAGGATCCATACAAGAAAGTTGAGTAACCGCGTTCTTCGCGGCGACTGCACGGATTACTGTCGCGTAATCCGTCCTTAATCTGCGGATGGCGTAAGAACCTCGCGAGTAGTCACCGAGGCCAGCGGAGCGCGCACTTTCGCCGCGCCACGCTAAATTCAGCGCTCGCCACGACCCATCGAGATTGCGAGCACCGTGATGTCATCTTGGTGTCCCGCGGGCCCCAAGAATTCGACCAAGTCGTTAAAAACCTCAGCGACCAAATTAGTTGACGATTCCTGTGACTCACGAGATAAATTATTAACGAGTCTTTGTTGACCGTAGAACTTGCCGTGCGTATCACGGGCTTCAGTGACGCCATCTGTGTATAGCACAACGCGATCCGATTGCTTTATTAACAAGGTTTCCGAGCTGTACTCGCTATCCGCAAGGACGCCTGCGATCAAGCCTTTGGACTCATCAATTGCGACGAAGGAACTACCGCCTCTGGAAACCAACATCGGCGGATGTCCGGCATTAACGTACTCTATCGTTCCATCAACTAAATCGATCCAGACAACCAATAAGGTGACGAACATGTGCGAGATGTTGGTGTCGCACAACACGCGATTGAAACGATTTAGACAACTTGCCAATGAAGATGGTTTGACGAGCTCAGATCTCAACAAGGTTAGCGTTCGGACCATAAACAGTGCCGCCGGCATCCCTTTTCCAGACACGTCGCCAATCGCAATACAGACACGGCGCTCATCTAGCATGAACGAATCATAAAAATCACCTCCCACCGACTTAACCACATCCATGCGAACGAAAACATCCAGGTCCGGTAAATCTTCGAGTAAACGTGGACCTGGCGGGAGCATCCCGGTTTGAATTTCGTAGGCGGCACTAAGTTCTTTTTGCAATTGCTCCAGCCGCAATTCTTTTTCAACCGCGCGCAAAGTGGCGTCGTTGCGTTTTCGCATGCGTTCGGCGAGTACCCGCGATAAATTGCGGACCACCGTCGGGAAGATTGCGATCTTCGACCAGAAAATATTTCCGTGTATGGAAATAACACTGCTCGGTTCGGTTGCAACGACAAAGGCTGAGGTAGGTAGTCCGTCGATTATCGACATTTCTCCGATACACTCTCCAACTGCAATGGTGTCGACGGATGGCGAGTCAATCAACTGTAAGCGAACCTCGAGTTGCCCACTTAGTAGGAAATATAAATGATGATTGGCAACTCCAGGTTCGAGTAAGGCTTCGCCAACTGCTAAGTGTTGTACCGGGCATCGCTCTAAGATGTCTTCGACTTGCGCGTAGGAGAGTCCGCGGCAAAGTTCAATTCGCGAGACATAAGCGTTGCGGCGTCGATCAGGAATGACTCGTCGTTCCGTTTCCGGCGCTGGCGATTGCATAGTAGAAGATTCGAGAGTCGATGAACCATGGCGGCGCTCTGGTCCACGTTCGGATTGCGGCATAGTTGGAGTCGTATTAGTTGCGATTGGGACCTCCAATTTATCTGGTTGAACTGAAAGAACAAGCTGTCGTTTCAAGGTAGTGCTCGACTCGCAGCGCAATTTTGGGCCCCGAATAGCGATTAGCTATTGAGTGGCCACACTCGGGCGCGCGCAATACCAGGTGTTTCGGCGGATTGGGTTCGCGTGCTGTGGCTCCGTTTGGCTCCAAGCGATCCTTCACAATCGTGAAAAATTCAATTCGGTTTAGGTACCGATCTGCCAAGATTCGGCTATGCTACGGAGTCAAATATCAGGATCAGTCGAAGCACAGGCTCTGTGGATGACGACCCATCGTGAGACCCATCGAATTGAGATTTTGGGCGGTCCGAGCCCTTAGCGTGTACCGCCACAAAATGACGCCCGTTAAATTAACCCTGCTGCAGGTAACGCCTTATGTCTAGTGAAGCCAGTCGAATGCTACGTACCACTGTGATTGGGAGCTATCCGCAACCGCAATGGTTGGTCGATCAAGAACTCTTGAGAGCCAAAGTGGTGCCGAGGATCCGGGCGAAAGACATCTGGCGTATTTCCGATCCCTTCCTTGAAGAAGCACAGAACGACGCAACCCTGCTTGCTATTCGGGACCAAGAACGTGCCGGCGTCCACTGCATTACGGATGGGGAGATGCGACGCGAAAGCTATTCCAACCGATTCGGAACGTCGCTCCAAGGCATCGACACGACCAATCCGTTTATCCGCAAAACGCAAGGCTTCGAGATCCCAATGCCGAGAGTCGTTGGCCCAATAGCGCGAACGGGGCCGGTTGAAATCGCGGATCTGGAATTTCTTAAGAACAATACCCATTGCGAGACCAAAATAACCCTGCCAGGACCATTCACCCTAAGCAAGCAGGCGAGCGACGATTATTACGGCGACCCTGAAGCGGTCGCGATGGCTTATGCCGAAGCCGTTAACGCAGAAGCTTTGGATCTTCAGGCTGCCGGTGCCGACGTGATCCAGTTGGATGAGCCTTGGTTACGCGAGGATCCCGATGGGGCGAATCGTTACGGGATCAAAGTAATCAACCGTGCGCTCGAAGGAATTACCACCACGACTGCAATTCATCTGTGCTTTGGCTACGGATTCGTTGTGTCCGCCGAGAAGCCAAAGGCGTACGCTTTTCTAGAGCAATTGGCCGATTGTTGCGTTGATCAAATTTCGATCGAAGCGGCCCAGCCACACCTCGATCTGGGAGTGTTCAGCAATCTATCAAAAAAAGCGATTGTGCTTGGGATTGTCGATTTGTCGACTAACGAAATCGAATCGGTCGATACGCTCGCGCAGCGAATTCGACGCGCGTTGCCATTTATTTCACCGAATCAACTGATCGCGGCACCGGATTGTGGCATGAAGTATCTGACCCGCGAGGCTGCATTCGGAAAACTCAGCGCCATGGTGGCCGCAGCCGATGTCGTACGGTCTGAGATTTCGTAACTCGCCTATCTCGTAGCGGATGCGTAGCGCGTGGCAAGTTCATCGAGATTCGATGGCGTGATTGTCCTGTTTTTCGCTTCTATGTCGCGGACCATCTCGACGACAATTTCATTTAGGGGCACAGCTATATTTTTCTCAAGCGCCTTTTCAATAATATAACCATTGAGAAAATCGACTTCGCTCTTGCGTCCGCGCCGTAGGCTTTCTAACGTCGAGGGGGTAACACCCGCATAAAGTGTCGCGAATGCCGTGAGTTTTTCGAGAAGTGTTGCGCGTCGTTCGTTCGAATCAGTTTGACCAAAATAGTATTTGTCGGGCTTGACGATCACCGTTTCTATTTCTATATTTTGCGCGCGCGCCGTATCCACTGATTCACGAAACGCGAGTAAAAATAATTCACGCCCTATTGCGCAATCGAACAGTTCTCCCAGTGTCTTACCCGAGATAGCGCATAGGCAAGAAACGGCTCCGTTCCAAACCAACTTGCCCCACAAGACACCAACGATATTGCGACTGATTTCCGTGTCAATGATCGCGCTCAAGGTGCTTTGCAGATCGTGGAGACGCTCGGGGCTGCGGCCGTCAAGTTCGCCGATGATAAGCCGACCTTCGGTGGTCCTTTGGTAGACACCGGGCGATACCATGGTAGAGCCCAGCGCGACCGTCGCACTAATCACGCGATGCTTGCCAACAGCAGCGCCGATTGCGTCTTCGACGAAACCGTTTTGAAAAGCCACGAAGTAGCCGTTCTTTTCTAACCGTGGTGCGGCGGCTCGCGCCCCTTCGACGACGCTTGTCGCCATCATAGTGAGATAGGCACAGTCGAATATTTCGGACGATGCAATGTCCGCAATGGAGCTATAGGCCGTCGCGGCGACCTTGAATTCGTTGCTCGGAGTCTTAACGCAAATCCCGTGCTGATTGATCGTCTCGGCGATGACTGGATTGCCGGTGACTAAGGTCACGTCCGCGCCGGCGCGTAGTAGTTCTCCGGCGACGAGACCACCGACGCCACCGATTCCCTGGACGAGGATACGCGTCATCTACAACATTCGCCTAGTTTCTCGGAGGTTTTGTTGCTGGTTTCCATTTTAGTGGTCGGCCATCAAGGGGCTATGGGGCGGCCGATTTAACGCTTTTCCTTGCGTTGAGTCACGTTTGGCCCGCGCTGGCGCGGATCGCGGCGGGCCTAACGGCGCTACTCTAGCGCTTAGCGATGTCTACATATTCACGTTCGGTGTAGCCGGAATAGACCTGTCGAGGACGTCCAATACGTTGGCTCGGGTCTTCGATCATCTCGATCCATTGTGCGACCCAACCGGTTGTCCTCGCGAGGGCAAACAGAACAGTAAACATTGTTGTTGGGAAGCCAATCGCCTTTAAGGTAATACCCGAATAGAAATCAATATTCGGATACAGTTTCTTCTCAATGAAGTATTCATCCGATAGCGCGATTCGTTCCAGCTCCATCGCCACATCGAGCATCGGATCATCTTTAATCCCGAGCTCTTTCAATACTTCATGGCAGGTTTGTTGCATCACCGTCGCGCGTGGATCGTAGTTCTTGTACACGCGGTGGCCGAAACCCATTAGTCGGAATGGGTCGTCCTTATCTTTTGCTTTGCGGACGTATTCCGGGATCCGGTCTACGGTGCCGATTTCTTTCAGCATCATCAACGCGGCCTCGTTTGCTCCGCCATGAGCAGGGCCCCATAGGCAGGCTATGCCGGCAGCGACGCACGCAAATGGATTCGCGCCTGAGGAACTTGCCAGCCGAACGGTTGAGGTTGAGGCATTTTGTTCGTGGTCCGCATGCAGGATAAATATGCGATCCATGGCGCGCGAAATGATGGGGTTCACTTTGTATTGTTCGGCTGGAACCGCGAAACACATGTGTAAAAAATCTGATGTGTAGTCGAGATCGTTGCGTGGATAGACGAATGGTTGACCGCACGAATACTTGTACGCCATCGCAGCGATGGTTGGCATTTTCGCGATCAGGCGTCGACTCGCGACCAAGCGCTGATAGGCGTCGTTCACGTCCGTCGAATCATGATAGAAAGCCGATAAAGCACCCACGACTCCGCACATAATTGCCATCGGGTGAGCGTCGCGACGAAATCCAGAAAAGAACTTGAGGAGTTGTTCGTGGACCATCGTGTGGTGCGTAATGGCGTGACTAAATTCTGCGAATTGCGCATCGTCCGGAAGTTCGCCATTGAGTAGCAGATAAGCCGTCTCTAGAAAATTACTGCGTTCAGCAAGTTCGCCGATAGGGTAGCCCCGATAAAGTAATATCCCCTCGTCCCCATCGATGTAGGTGATTTTTGATTGGCAACTAGCCGTTGAGGTGAATCCAGGGTCGTACGTGAATTGGCCGGTCTGGGCATATAATTTCGATACGTCAATGACGCTAGGGCCTACCGTCCCGGTTATCGTCGGAAACTCATAGGACTTACCGTTTGTCGTCAGCGTTGCGGGACTCTCTGGCTGATTATCACCTGTTGTACTCATGCATGACTCCTCATCGTCGGGGCGAGATCGACTCTAGGGCAAAGCCCTTAATGTTAGGGAAGCGCGCGCAGTTAATTATTGGATTCTGCGTCGCAGCAAAACGAATAGTGTTGCAGCACGGCTGTAGAGTCAATATCCGGTAAGCAGTAGATGCCTAAGTACCGGAGATCCGGAGACATTTGCGCCACGGTCCGCGCGAATATAGCCCTGCGTGGCGAATTTCGCCGCCGATTCACGCCCACAGCTCGGGCGGATGCGTCGGCCCATGTCAATGACGCCAGTGCAGCTTCGTCGCCCCGCGAAATGAACTTTCGAGGCGGGAGTTCGGTCTATCCTATGAATCGGCCAAGAATCCGGCTCCCGAGTTGGCGTTTGGCGTCGGAATTCGACGGCCTACGTCCTTATTGCCGAGCAAATCAGTGTGCAATACGGCCGTGTTCCGGAAGGTCAAAAATCCGGCTCCACCGACTTTTACGTGGGAGAGTGAGCGGTTATCGCTGTTGTCTACTACGATAATCGGGTCGGTGGTTTTTCAAGTGGGCTTAGGAGTGCGAGATGAAACATTTTTCAAGCATATGTCTAGTTATTGGGCTTTTAGTCGTGGCGAATTCGGCAAGCGCCGGAGGTTACGGCCGGGGCGGCTATGGCCACCATGGTTATGGCTACGGCGGGCACCATAATGGCAGCAACGCAGGATTCTTAGTCGGTGGGTTGCTATTAGGTACATTGCTATCGCAACCGCGCTATCCGACCGTACAACGTTACACACGGCCACCCCAAGTTGTCTACGTGCAGCGTCCTCAACAAACAGTAGCGGCTTATGCACCGCCACAAACAGCGGCTTATGCGCCGTCGCGCTCGACGGCAATTAGCCCGCCAGTTGGAAGACGCCTATTACGCGATATTAATGGCAACTGTTTCGAACGGAAAACCAACCAACAAGGCACGGAGTTACACGTGCAGCTACCCCCTGGCGACTGCGCCTGGTAGCTAAATATTGTCGGTGGGTATTCATGACGGGTCTTGGTGCCCGCTTTCATCAACTTAAAGTTCGTTTGTAGCGCGTTCGCCGAAATCGACGAGCGACACCTCGATGGTGTGCGGAGACTTGGGCCAAGGAGGCGGTAGTCGGCGAATTACGGGATCTTGGCTTCGACCAACCAGACGGCACCCGACATCAAGACACCTTCGTCCGTACTATTTGATTCCAACACGCCACGCATAGCGGCAATGGCAACCTGGCGCTGATCCTCTGTCGCCTCGCGCAACGGTTGCGCTGCCGGACCCAGCTTGGTCATAAATCCGAGCGCGTCGTCTACCTTGCCTAAATTCAGCTTTTCGTCAATCGGCGACAGCTTGATGTCAATGAAACCTGCAGCACCCATGAGCTGCTTAACGTGTTGTGGATCGGCAAGTGAGAACGGGCCGGGTGTCCCTGGAGCAGGCTTTTCCGGCGGCGTAAGGGTTGTGAACGCCGCTGCCGCAGGCGCGCCCATCCACGGGTTTTCCGCAAGCGCTCGCCAACAGATAAACACCATTCGGGCGTCGGATTTTCCAGCACGTCGCAAATTGCTGAATGCAACGTCGGGTTGTGGAAAGAACATCACGCCAAAGCGCGAAGTAATGACATCGTATTGATTAGCTTCGAATGGAAATTCGGCTGCATCGGCGGTGGCGAATGTGAGGTTTCCGACTTTCCCAAAGCGGGTTCTCGCCACATTCAGAATGACTTCCGAGATATCGACCCCTAAAACCGAGCCCTTTGCGCCGACTGCGCTGGCGATCGCCGCACTCGTAATGCCTCCACCACAGCCGACATCCAGAGCAGATTCACCTTCTTTGGCCGCCACACTTGAGATTAACTTATCGCTCAGGCCCGACAGCATCGATTCGAGGCGGTCGATATCTTCTACCCAGCGTTTGCCTCCGTCGGCGTTCCAGAATTCTTCTTGGTCGTTGTTCTTACTCATGGATCGTTATCCTTCGATGATTTGTTGCGGCTCGATTATGACACGCGTATTTAGTGCGCCCCTGATGCGAGCAGGCCGAGATTCGGCCGTTCAACTGAAAACTATGTAAAGTAGCAGGGGAAAAATTATGTTCCATTCATACAGTGAAGCGATAGCATCCGCAGCCGCCATGGTGATGATTTTTATTGCCACAAGTTGGGTTTTCGAACGCGTTGTTGTGCATCTTGCAGTGCGTTTCGCGTAGCCGTGAAGTGCATGCGCATGGCTAACCCGGCCACAACGAGAACCCCGATCGTTGTGGCTCCTCGATTGAGGTGCGACACTTTACGCGATTCAGGCATCACGGATGTGTGGTGCCAGACGCAATCATCGTTTCGAACTCGGCAAACGCGATGCAGCAACCGATGCGGCGCCGATCGGCACACTCGGTACAGAAATAACTCCGTGTGATGGCGAGAGTCGCTCTAGAGCGAGTTCTTAAAATCCCGAGCCTAGTTTCACTCGACGATGCGAAATGTCACTTCGCCAAGTGCACCGAAATCGATGTTGTAGCTTCCAGCGTTCCCGGGGTGTATTCCGGTTAGCGCACCAGGAATGATGATGTGCTCTGCGGTTAGCTCATAACCCTGTGCCAAAATAAATTCGTTGATAACCCATAATGTCCTAGCCCAGATATCCCCATTCGGTGGCTCGGCGTCGCGGTGCGCTATCTCCGTGCCGTCAATCGAAACCCGTACGGGTAAGCTGTTGATGTCCATTTCTGCAGGATCCTTGCCAGCGCCGAGCAGTACGCTAGCGGAGAGCATATTCGTCGGGATCAAGGCTTTGCGTAACTGCGGGATATCTTTAAGTAATTCGTCTAAATTTCCGATAGCTGCATCGGGAAGCTCAATTGCCGGGTACACCATGCAAGTCGCTGACTTAAGCGCCACTACGTTCGCGATCGGCTCCCTAACGGGTTTGCACATGCGAAACGCTATCTCGGCTTCAACCATGAGGTTGCGGTAATCCTGACGTTCGATCACCGAACTACCTCGCAATATTCCGTCTGCGAATAACACGCCACCCACTGACAGTTTAGGAATCAAGCCGCCTTTATACCCGCCGATGCTTGCGCCGTGGCGAACCTGCAATGAGACCAGTTCCTGCTGAACGCTGTAGAGGAATTCGTCACTATCATCTTCACCGGCGCCGACCAGATCCGGGAAGGTTTGCAGTGACGATCGTGCGACGAAATATTGCTCGGCCATCGATTCGGCGTTAAGGCCCTCGTTCGCGCTCAATGATTGCCATGACAGGCATAGTGTTGCCAGAAGTATCGTAGTAAAGACGTTCATACGCTGGACTCGATTGCTTATAGGAATACCGAGTTATAGTTTGCGTACTTCGGTGATCGAAGGCAATTCATCTGCTGGTGCGTTCATTGGGAGTTAGGTTTCCTGTAGCTTGGACAAGTTGCTACGCTAAGTGCGCAATCAACGAGCGCTCGATTAAAATCACATCAAAGCGAGAACGAAATTATGAGTGAAGTCGTAATTATCACTGGCGGCAGCCGTGGAATAGGGGCGGCTACAGCCGAATTGGCCGCCCACCGAGGGTACGACGTTTGTCTCAGCTATCACCGCGATGAATCCGCAGCTCAGCGCGTGATCAGTGCGATTGAGAAGGCCGGTCGGCGGGCAATCGCGATCAAGGGCGACGTGGCTAGTGAAGCCGACGTCGTTCGATTGTTTGACTCGTGCACCCGTGAGTTAGGAACACCTGTCGGGCTTGTGAACAATGCGGGAATCGTTGCGGTTCAATCTCGAGTCGAAGACATGAGCGCTGAGCGCTTACAACGGATGTTTGCAGTCAATATCATGGGTTCAATGCTTTGTGCCCGTGAGGCAGTCAAATGCATGTCGACGAACAACGGCGGTCGCGGTGGGTCGATTGTAAATTTGTCTTCAGCGGCTGCACGCATTGGTTCGCCGCACGAATTCGTCGACTATGCAGCCTCGAAAGGCGCAATAGACTCATTTACTTTAGGCCTCGCGAAGGAAGTTGCGGCTGAAGGGATCCGGGTAAATGCGGTGCGCCCAGGCCTTATCGATACCGAGATACACGCAAGCTCCGGTGAGCCAGGACGTATTGAGCGTTTAAGGAGCGCGATACCAATGCAGCGCGAAGGCAGCGCCGAGGAGGTCGCGCGTTCTATATTGTGGCTGTTGTCGGATGATTCCTCATATACGACCGCTACTTTCATCGAAGTATCTGGCGGGCGCTGAGACGAGCAGTCTGTTGACGCGCGCCTTACCGACCGTTGCACGACAAGGCAATTTGGAACCGACGGACTGCCTGTCCAGTCGGAATCATCAGGCTATGACGCAGCGTTTAGTTCTGCGACCAGTTGTTGCATAACGGCCTCGGTCGAGGTGATCGCGTCGATTCGATCGCACGATTCGCCGCAGTAGAGCGCGGCTTCTTCGAGATCGCCGTGATAATTATTCATGGGCGGTGCAACGGAGTAGCGGGGTAGTTCCATCGCATCGCTGCCGTCGCCGAGCTCGCCAATAACCACATTTTCGTCCGGCCGCTCGCCGCTTGGCGGACTTCCAGCTTGCTCCCACTCGTTGAAGGCACGATTGCGGATGACTCGGTGGGCTGCATCTGGCCATCCGATATCGAATAGCTTGGTAAGCACGGTCTCGCTTGAGTTTACATCCACGATGCGGTTTTTATAGCTCTCTAGCGCCAGCGCTTCATGGGTCGCGACGAAGCGCGTGCCCATGGATACTGCGCTCGCACCCGCTTTAAGCGCGCGCATGATGTCCTCGCCAGTCGCAATGCCGCCGGCTGCAATAACCGGTAGTGAACCTAACTCACGCACCGTTTCACTGAGCACATCGGCTAAAGGTCGGGTGGCCTTCACATGTCCGCCGGCTTCAGTGCCTTGAACAATGACTCCATCCACGCCAGCGTCGGCGGCGCGGACCGCCTCTTCAACGTCGCCGCATTGCGAAACCACGATAATTCCGCGCCGATGGGCGTCGTTAATGTACGGCGTCGGATCGCCCCAGAATAGAACCATCAACGGTACGACTTCGTCGAAGCAACATTCGATTTGTCCTTCGACCATCATCGGCATAATGATGTTGACGCCGAATGCGCGCAAGGTCAGTTCGCGTGTGCGCGCGATAACGGCATGCATAGCGGCAGGTGGCATGCCGCCGAGCCCAAGGACTCCCAGGCCACGGGCATTGGATACGACACTGCATAATTCGGCACCGGCCATCCCCATGCCCATACCGGCGTTCCAGATCGGGAGTTTGATGGCGAGACGGTCGTGAATTTTACTCATTCGAATGTTCCTTAATAAAATGTTCCTTAATAATAAGATCGGCCGTTCGCACGCGATGTCTCCTAGCGACCGATACCGAGCGTCGCAATCGCTCCGATAATTTGTGAGTGGATCATGGGCGCGGTGCAGACGATTCCTTGGTTCGCGCTTAACGTGGCGCCTTTCGAAAAATCGAGTGCGCTGCCATACATGTCGGTCACGATCGCGCCTGCTTCTTGGGCGACGATCATTCCAGCCGCGTGATCCCAGATCTTCTCAACGTAACCGACGCCAGTCGGAAGGCGCAGGTAGGCATCCGCTTGGCCACGTCCAACGACCGCATACTTGCATTGGCTATCGAGACGGGCCGGAACGCTGGCCGCTCCAAGATGTTCGAGAATTCGCTGCGTATCGTCTCGTTTCGAATGTGCTGCTTCGACGGACTCGCAGACGCGAAGTCCATTGAGTGATATCTCAGCGGCGGCCTGGATCCGAGTAGGCGGGGCATCGACCTTGTCTGCCGGGAGACACCAGGAACCCGCTCCGCGACTCGCGTAGTAAATGCCTCCGGTAGGATCCGGATCGTCGAATGCGCGCGAATAATCGGTCGACAAATTCGCGCAGCCCAAAACACCAACAATCACTTCGCCGTGATCGATCAAGGCGAGCGATACCGCGTATTGGCCGTTGCGCAAAAAACCTTTTGTTCCGTCAACCGGATCGAGTGTCCAATATCGATTATTCGACGCGTCATGGTTGCCGACGTCGATTGCATCGAGTACTTCGTCGTCGCTAACCTGCGGTCGTATACGGCGAACCGCGTGCGTAATTGCCGCCACGATACCGCTGTGGGCGCTAGTACGCAGATCGGCTGCGCTCTCCTCACCCACTAGAGAGACGTCGGGATATTTGTCTCTTAAGGCCATTGCGACAATCGCTTGAGCCGCGAAATCTGCAACTGTTACTGGACTGCGATCATCCTTTGTCAGCTGTCTGATCTGATCGAGTTGGGCCTGAACGGACCGGGTGAGGGCACAGGCGTCTGCGACTGCACGGATAGCAATGTCTAACTCTGAAGCACGTGGTTGATTCAACTTGTGATGACCTTTAAACGTGGGTAGAAGAACCCCACCTTAGCTGTTCAGATAGTCCCGATCAATCGACGCGAAGCGATTGTCAGGCCGGCGCAAATCACGCCATGGTGGCTTGAGAAATCCGGCCCTATGCTACAATTGCGCTCGCGATTGTTAGCCGTACCGTCGAGCCCAACACCGCCACTTAGTCACGAAATTTTGATGCGATACGCCCGAGGAAAAGTACGATGTCTGATGCTAAGGTTTATCCAGTACCTGCCGCAGTTGCCGCTTCCGCGCATCTCGACGATGCGAAATATCAGTCGATGTATCAGCAATCGATCGACCGACCAGATGAATTTTGGGCGGCACAAGCGGACGAATTTGTCTCATGGTTTAGTCGTTGGGAAACAGTATCAGATTGCGATTTTACGACCGGAAAGATTCGTTGGTTCGACGGCGCGACCTTAAACGTCAGTTATAACTGCATCGATAGGCACCTAGATACGCGAGGTGATCAGACGGCAATCATTTGGGAAGGGGACGACCCGGGCGATGACAAAAAACTCACCTATCGTGAATTGCATGAGGCAGTTTGTCGCTTCGCCAACGCGTTAAAAGAAAAGGATGTCAAAAAAGGCGATAGGGTTTCCATCTATATGCCGATGGTCACGGAAGCTGCAATCGCGATGTTGGCCTGTGCGCGTATTGGTGCGGTTCATTCGATCGTTTTCGGAGGATTCTCGCCAGAAGCGTTGAAAGATCGGATATTGGATTCGGATTGCAGCGTGGTCATCACTGCAGATGAAGGCGTGCGCGGCGGGCGTCCAATTCCGCTCAAGGAAAATACAGACAAGGCGTTAGAAAAATGTCCCGGCGTCCATACGGTGTTTGTGGTGAAACGTACCGGTGGAGCAATCGCTTGGCATGAGGGCCGCGACGTCTGGTACCACGACGTTGTTGCGAGCGCCTCGCCACAGTGTGAGGCCGAACCAATGGGCGCTGAAGACCCGTTGTTTATCCTATATACGTCTGGTTCGACCGGTAAACCAAAAGGCGTACTCCACACCACGGGTGGCTATCTACTGCACGTCGCGATGACGCATAAATACGTCTTTGACTATCACGATGGCGATATCTATTGGTGCACGGCCGACGTCGGTTGGGTAACCGGGCATTCATATATCGTCTATGGTCCGCTTGCTAACGGCGCGACGACGCTTATGTTTGAAGGGGTACCTAATTTCCCCGACGCCGGTCGGATGTGGGAGGTTGTCGATAAGCACGCAGTGAACATTTTCTACACCGCACCCACGGCGCTCCGGGCGTTGATGGCGCAGGGCGACGATTTTGTGACACGCTCGAAGCGTACATCGTTACGCCTACTCGGTTCCGTTGGCGAACCGATAAATCCCGAAGCCTGGGAATGGTACTACCACGTCGTTGGTGAGGCGCGATGTCCAATCGTCGACACTTGGTGGCAAACCGAAACCGGCGGAATTTTGATTACGCCGTTACCTGGCGCAACGGCGCTCAAACCAGGTTCCGCCACGCGACCTTTTTTTGGCGTAGAACCCGCTCTACTTGATGATCAAGGTAATGAATTAGCCGGTGCTGCTTCCGGATCGCTTGTCATAAAGCATAGTTGGCCAGGCCAAATGCGCACCGTATTTGGTGATCACGACCGCTTCATTGAGACGTATTTCAAAATGTATCCGGGCCGTTATTTTACCGGCGACGGTGCGCGGCGAGATGCAGACGGCTACTACTGGATCACTGGCAGGGTCGATGATGTGATCAACGTTTCAGGTCATCGAATGGGGACCGCCGAAGTTGAAAGCGCACTCGTGCTTCACGATAGCGTCGCTGAAGCCGCGGTTGTCGGCTATCCGCATGACATTAAAGGCCAAGGCATTTATGCCTACGTCACATTAATGAATGGCGTTGAGCCGACGGATGAATTGCGCGGTGAACTCGCCAAGCACGTGCGAACGGAAATCGGCCCGATCGCGACGCCCGATGTGATTCAGTGGGCGCCAGGCTTACCAAAAACACGTTCAGGAAAAATTATGCGGCGGATATTGCGCAAGATTGCCGCCAATGAACTCGATACCTTAGGCGACACGAGTACCTTGGCGGATCCAACCGTCGTTGAACACTTGGTCGATAATCGCGCGCTTAAATAGTCGCTAGGAAATTGTGATCCGGTGAATACCTCAAACGATTGGCTCTCAGTGCAACAAGAGCTCTGGCAGATCTGGCGTAACGCGCTCGTTGAACACAATGCTCCAAAAGCGACTGCCGACGACTTTTGGAGCGAAATTTTAAAGAGTTTGGGCTTGCCGGCAGACACGACGATCGGCAAATCTCTGGAACATTTAAATCGTTCGTTCCAGGCCTTCTACGAACAATCGGGCGCTCAATCAAAGTCGCCGTTCGCGCAGTTTTCAGAACTCTTTGGTGGCCTCTCGTCGCCGTCGCCGTTTGGCATCCCCAACATTAACAGCAGTGGCCCGTCGTTTAACGGTTGGCAGCCAAACACCCCTCACTCATTCGCCGATTTACAAGATTTACCGCCACTAGGACTTTTTCGCGAGTGGCAGACGTCGCATCGAACGTTAGTCGAGGCGCAGCTTGCGACGAACAAGGCCGGCCAGGCGCTCGCAAGACAATTAGCGCCTGTCTACCAAACGGCACTAAAGCGATTCATCAAAGCGATTAACACTAAAGATGATGGGGAAGACGACATAACGAGTTTGCGTGGACTTTACGGTCTTTGGGTATCGATAGCCGAACAAGCGTACTCAGAGAAAGTCATGACGGCTCAGTATGCGGAAGTCTTCGGAAAGTATATCAATGCTAATGCGCGCTTACGTCTAGCAACACAGACCTTGGTCGACGACGCTGCCGAGGCTATGAACCTGCCGAATCGTCGGGAATTGAATGCAATAATCGAGCGACAGCATACGCTCGAGGCGCAAGTCCGCGGACTCCTACAGACAACGCACAGCGTTACTCCTAGTCCTGTGTGGCAGAGCCAAGTGGAATCTCTAACCGAACGGGTCGAGAAAATAGAGCGACCACCACGTCAAGGTGGAAAAATAGAACGTCCCGCGAGGCCTCGACCGGGATCTGAGCAAAGCACACGCTCAGTGGAGGCGACAAAACGCCCGGCGGTGACGAAAAAAATCTCCCGCAAGAAAACCAAGCCACGGGACACGGAATTCGACATCGGTGTATTCGACAATGTAACCGAACCCCGGAATCACTGAGACCGTGCCTCGGGTTCGAATTAGTCCGCAACAGATCGAGGCCGAGGTCGCCGAGCTACAACATAAGTTGGGCCGCGCTACAAAAACTTTGGCGCGAGCGAAAGACGCGACACTTGGCTCGTGCCAACGCGATGAAGTTTTTCGCATTGGTGATGCGACTTTATATCACTATAAAGCACTAACGAATGTTGGCAATCCAGTTCCGGTGTTGATCGTGTATGCGTTGGTTAACCGTCCAGACATGATCGATTTGCAGCACGATCGCTCCTTAGTCCGCGCGTTGTTGGAGCGAGGGATCGACCTATACCTGATCGATTGGGGTACCCCCACCGGGGCTGATCGTTCGACCACACTAAGCGATTATATTTGCCGATATATTGATAGCTGCGTGGACTTTATCCGCACTGCCAGCGAACAAAAGCGCATCAATTTACTTGGCATCTGCCAGGGCGGGACCTTTAGCGCTTGCTATAGCGCGCTGAACCCAGAAAAAATTCGCAACCTCATTACCACCGTCACACCCATCGACTTCCACACGCCAAAGGACATGCTGTCGCATTTGTTTCGCCACGTCGATGTCGATTTGATGGTCGATAGTAGCGGCAACATTTCCGGTGATTTATTGAACGCAATGTTTCTGTCGCTAAAGCCGTTTCGCTTAAGCCAGCAAAAATACGTACATATGTTGGACAATGCCGACGACGAAGAATCGATGAAAATGTTTATGCGGATGGAAAAGTGGATTTTCGACAGCCCTGCGTTAGCAGGAGCGGGATTTCGCGAATTCGCCGGAGACTTCTACCAAAAGAACAACCTAATTAAAGGCCGAGTTCGTCTGGGCGGAGTGAGCGTAAATCTCAATAATATAGATATGCCGGTGCTCAATATTTACGCTCGCGATGATCATCTTGTACCCCCGGACGCATCACTTGCGTTGGCCAAGTATGTCGGCACGAGCGATTACGAAGCGATCGAATTTCCAGGTGGCCATATCGGGATATACGTTAGTTCGCGCGCTCACATCGTTCTTCCCGATGCGATCCAGGCTTGGTTGTCCGAACGTTGAAACAAGCATTGGAGCGCAACTAGATGCCCGCTAGTCGCGGATTCGCAGAACAGTTAGGGGGACGATTTGGTCAGCTCCGCTTTAAGAGTCTGTTTTTGATTCTGCTGGCAATCCTGGTCATCGACATTGTCATTCCGGACTTCATTGCGTTGATTGACGAAATATTACTTGGAATATTAATGATGGTGTTTTGGCTGTGGAGAAAGCCCGCTGCACAAAAGGCGATAGTCAAGACCCAATAAGCTTGTGCTGGGCTTGCAGCGGAGAGTCGTCTCCTACAGCACAGCGCGGTTAGGCATTCGGCTGTAAGAGACGTGCGAGCGACGTTACGAAACGGCGACGCGTCCGAACTAACGGCTAGACTTAGGCCGCTTTCTTCGTGGTTTTGGCAGGGGCTGGTGTAGCCGTTTTGATACCTGCTTCGAGCCAGGATTGGTAATCGTCTTTCGAGTTCACAACAATTTCTGTGGCTTCTTTTATCGTTGAGAAGAACTTACCGTTGTATTCCGTGGTCAGTTGCAGTTGCTCGTTAAAAAGTTCCTGAACACCTTTTGTCTCACCTAACATGGAGACGAATTTATTATTTAATTCCATCGTCGAATTAAATAAATCCATGTTTTTCTTAGTCAATTGCTCGAACACTGAGGTATTAATAGATTCGAGTTTCTTGGCAGATTCCGCGGCCGTCTTACTGATGGTTTCAAAATTCCCAAATGAGGTGTAGTCCATTCGAATTTCTCCTGGCTGATTGAGCGCTCAAAGTATGTTGCAGTGCAATATTGCTGCAACGCACAATAAGCCTAGCTGAAGGGCATGTCAACAGATTTATTTCAGAAATCGGCGCGTGGGACGAAACATCAGATATGAGGTTACGAAGCAGAGGCACCACTGCGATTATGAAACCGGAGACGCCGGCTGGATCGGGAACCCAATGCGAAACGGTAACGAATTGCTAAATATCGAATTATTTTCCGAAAAGTGTCTACGTGTCCTTCAAATTTGGGACTGGGTTCGTTAGCATGCCGAATCTCAAATTTTGGCCGCAGTGCGGCACCTTAGCGAATTTACATTGTTGAAATGGACCTGCTTGTTCGTCCAGATCGAGGAGACAGTTTTTTTATGACGAATAATCCCGAATTGGCCGCATGGATCGACGCGGTTGCGGCCCTGACAACTCCTGATCAAATCCACCTGGTGGATGGTTCGGATGATGAACACGAAAACCTGATCAACCAGATGTTGGCCGATGGGACGTTGGAGAAGCTGAACGAGAAGACTCACCCGAATTGCTTTTTACACCGATCTGATCCGAGTGACGTTGCCCGGGTGGAACACCTCACCTTTGTGTGTACCGAAGACGCCGATGACGCGGGTCCTAATAATAACTGGATGGCGCCAGCGGACGGACACGCGAAGGTTGAGCCGTTATTCAAGGGCTGCATGAAAGGCCGTACGATGTACGTGATCCCGTACCTTATGGGGCCATACGGATCGCCTTTTTCGCGCGCCGGTGTCGAGATTACTGATAGCCCATACGTGGTCGCCAATATGCGCATCATGGCGCGCATCGGCCGCCGAGCGCTCGACCATATCGAAGCCGGGGGTTCGTTTGTAAAAGGCTTGCACTCGATAGGGCAGCTCGATCCCGAGCGGCGCTATATCATGCATTTCCCCGAAGAGCTGATGATCAAGAGCTTCGGTTCAGGCTATGGCGGCAATGCCTTGCTCGGCAAAAAATGCCATGCCTTGCGGATCGCCAGCTGGCAGGCTCGAACCGAAGGTTGGTTGGCGGAGCACATGCTCATCCTCGGCATTGAGGATCCGCAGGGAAATACAACCTACGTGGCGGCGGCGTTTCCGTCGGCGTGTGGTAAAACGAATCTCGCGATGTTGGTTCCGCCGGCAGCGCTTGAAGGCTGGAAAGTTTGGACCGTCGGCGACGACATTGCCTGGATGCATCTTGGCGAAGATGGCCGTTTGTGGGCGATCAATCCGGAAGCCGGATTCTTCGGTGTGGCTCCCGGCACCAGTCTGAGTACAAATCCGAACTGCATGAATACTTTGGGCCGGAATGCGATTTACACGAATGTTGCAGTGACACCTGATGGCCAGCCGTGGTGGGAAGGAATTGACGGTGACAAGCCTAGCGAACTTATCGATTGGCAAGGCCGCCCCCACGACGTCGCAAACGGACCGGCAGCCCATCCTAATTCGCGTTTTACGGTTGCGGCTTCCCAGTGTCCGAGTTATTCCGATCAAGCCAATGTTCCGCAAGGGGTGCCGATTTCTGCGCTAATATTCGGCGGCAGACGTTCCGCCGTCGCACCGCTAGTGTTCGAGGCATTAGACTGGGAACACGGCGTTTTTGCCGCTGCCGCAGTCGCGTCTGAAACGACGGCAGCGGCCACTGGTGCAGTTGGCAAGGTACGTCGAGACCCAATGGCGATGAAGCCATTTTGTGGGTACAACTTTGCCGACTATTGGACGCACTGGCTCAGTTTTAAAGATAAGTCGGACAAACTCCCCAAGATATTTCATGTGAATTGGTTTCGAAAAAATGCCGAAGGCAAATTCATGTGGCCTGGATTTGGCGACAACATGCGCGTGTTGAAATGGATCACAGAGCGCTGCCAGAGCAATTCGAATGCTGCGAAAACCCCAATCGGGCTGATCCCGAACGGCGCGGATCTCGATCTAACAGGGTTGGATCTCGACCAAAGTGTTGTTGATGCGTTACTGGCAATCGATCCCGTCATCTGGCGTACTGAGATGGAGGCGATTGAGGAGTATTTTGGAAGCTTTGGCGATCGTTTGCCGAGTGCTATTCGCACGCAGATAGAACGGATAAAACGCGAAATAACCGAATCCCAGAAGGCCGCTTAAGTACTTATCAATTGACCTGTGGCGACACGTCGTGAGGCGGCCGCCACAAGCTCGCAACCCTACTCCGGTTCGTCGTCAGGTTTTTTCGGAGCAAGTGGGTTTTTACTGCCAACGGCACCAAAAAAGGTGCCTTGCATTTGCTGCCACATATCCATGTTGCGTTGTGCGATTTCCGCGAATCCTGATGCCAGCGGATTACTTTCAATCGCACCAGTAATTTGTTCTTGAAACCGCTGCTGCTGCTCCTGAAATAACTTAAGGCTGCTTTGGATAAAGTCGCCAGCCTCGCCCTGCACCGACTTTCCGTAGAAACCAATCATCTGTTCAAGAACTTCGGTACTGAACATCGGGTCACCGTCGTCTTCCTGCTCGATGATAATTTGCAGCAGGATGCTGCGCGTAATGTCCTCGCCCGATTTTTTATCAATGACGCAGAAACTGACACCCTCGAGTACGAGATGCCGTACGTCACTCAGGGTAACGTATTTGCTTTCGGCGGTATCGTAAAGACGTCGGTTTGGATACTTCTTAATAATGCGTTTGTCGGAAGATTCAGTCATTTAATTCTCCTCAAGCGAAAACGGGCTATTATTTTCGTTCTATTGCGAGCGCAACGCCTTGGCCACCGCCTATGCACAAGGTAGCAAGGCCTTTTTTTGCATCGCGTCTCGTCATTTCGTGCAGTAAGGTTACAAGAATCCTCGCGCCGGATGCGCCGATCGGATGGCCAATCGCGATGGCGCCACCGTTAACGTTAACTTTATCCGGGTCCCATCCAAGCTCGCGGTTTACCGAAATAGCTTGGGCGGCAAAGGCTTCGTTTGCTTCAATTAGGTCAAGATCATCGATATTCCAGTCGGCTTTTAATAAACACTGCCGCGTCGCCGGAATCGGACCCGTGCCCATTATCGCTGGATCGACACCCGCACTCGCGTACGCTTTGATCGTCGCGATCGGCTTGAGATTTAGCGCCGCCGCTTTTGTGGCGCTCATGACGACAACAGCCGCAGCTCCGTCGTTAATGCCCGAGGCGTTACCGGCCGTGACTGAGCCTTCTGGTTTAAATGCTGCACGGAGTTTTCCGAGGCCGTCAGCGGTTACTCCAGCGCGCGGAAATTCGTCGCGCTCGAAGCGTATCGGATCGCCGCGGCGTTGCTTGATATCGATGGGTACGATTTCGGCGCCAAATGAACCGTTGGCCATCGCGACTTCCGCTTTTTGCTGACTCGCGGCGGCGAATGCATCTTGCTCGTCTCGACTAATAGCGTATTTCGCAGCGACGTTCTCCGCCGTGATGCCCATGTGATAATGGTTGAAAGCGTCGGTCAGGCCATCCACGATCATCGAATCGACGAGTTTCCAGTCGCCCATTTTGCTCCCCAGACGGGAGTTTGGAAGGATGTGCGGAGCAGCGCTCATATTTTCTTGCCCGCCAGCAATGATGATGTGCGCATCGCCGCAGCGAATCGCTTGGGCCGCGAGCTGTACAGCCTTAAGTCCGCTGCCGCACACTTTGTTGATGGTAAGCGACGGCACTGATTCTGGGATCCCTGCTTCAAGCGCTGCTTGGCGTGCCGGGTTTTGCCCGCTTCCAGCTGTGAGTACCTGACCCAGAATGACTTCGTCTATCGAGGCGGGATCAATACCTGTTTGTGCAATCAACGCCTCGATCACGCGAGCGCCGATCGTAGGCGCGGGAACTTGGCTAAGCGCCCCGCCAAACGCGCCGACCGCGCTTCTGCGCGCGGCTACGATAACTGCATCTTCCATACACTAACCTGCCGTTGTAAGCCCTAAATAGGCGCCGATTGACTGGTTAATCTAAGTTGCACTGCACAAATTTGCAAGTCTTACGGGATGAAAGCATGTTACGGATCTTGCTACGCTTCTTGAGGGCCTTATTAAATATGAATGGGCCTCGAATCAACGGCTAATGCGGCTTCGTGCATGCCTTCAGATAACGTTGGATGGGCGTGCATGGTGCGCGCGATATCTTCCGCGCTGGCGCCATACTCCATGGCGAGAACTGCCTCAGCAATCAGTTCGGACGCACCAGGTCCAATAATGTGGACTCCTAGAATCGTGTCTGATTGCTTGTCCGCAATGATCTTAATGAAACCATCGGTTTCGCCCATCGCTCGAGCCCGACCACTTGCCATGAAAGGAAAGGAGCCTACCGAGATATCGCGACCCTGTGCAGCGAGGTCTTGTTCAATTTCGCCAACCCACGCGATCTCTGGCCATGTGTAGATCACCCACGGCACGATCGCAAGATTAACGTGCGGCGACTGCCCCGCAATCCGCTCTGCAACAGCAATGCCTTCTTCGGAAGCTTTGTGAGCGAGCATCGGACCACGTACGACATCGCCTACGGCGAAGATCCCTTCGAGATTAGTTCGGCAATTTTCATCGACCGTGATAAATCCGCGCTTGTCGACATCCAGACCCACCTCGTTCGCGCCCAAACCAACCGTATTAGGCACGCGACCGACGGCGACAATGAGTTTATCGACCGTGAGAGTCTGCTCACCGTCGGCAGATTCATAGCTTATCTCGACTTTTTTATCTGCGACTTGGGACTGCGTCACCCGGGATCCCAAACGGATGTCTAATCCCTGGCGCCCGAGCAATTTTTTTGCTTCTTTAGCGACATCTTTGTCGGCGCTACCCAGAAAGTCCGGCAGGGCTTCAACAATGACAACCTTAGATCCAAGTCTGCGCCACACGCTGCCGAGTTCGAGCCCAATCACGCCCGCACCGATAACACCTAATGATTCTGGAACCGCATCGAAGTCCAGCGCACCAGTGGAGTCAACAATGTACTGTTGATCGACCATGGCCGGGGGAATGGCTGCAGGAACCGAGCCGGTCGCAACAATAATATTCGCAGCCCTGATGGTCGTCACGACGTTGCCTGCTCTATCGCAAACGTCGACCTTCATATCCGGCTTCAGTGTACCGCTGCCTTCGATCGACGTGACACCGTTTTTCTTAAATAAGCCGGCAATTCCTGTGGTTAAGGTCTTGACGATTTTTGCTTTGCGCTTTTGCATCGTGCCGACATCGATCGATAGATCATTGGCGATGATGCCGTGCGATTTCGCATGCAATGCAAGGTGCTCGTAGTGGTGGGAAGAGTCGAGTAGCGCTTTCGATGGGATGCAACCGACATTCAGGCACGTGCCGCCAAGCGTTACTTTGTCCGTCGCCGCTAGGCCGCGCTCAATGCACGCTGTTTTCAATCCGAGTTGGGCGCATCGGATCGCGGCGACATAACCTCCGGGTCCCGCGCCGATAACGACGACATCGTAGTTGTCCATAATGGTATTCCTTAAAAATTTCGTAACGATCGGAGCGGCAATTCAGTGCCATTGGATGTGCGCGGCGCGACAACTAGCCACACGGGCACAAGACCCCGAGGTCTTCGATCTTGCGTCTGGCGGCTTTGTCTCGGCTGTCGTTAGAGCTGCAACAGAAACCGAGTCGGATCTTCGACGGTCTTGCAAAGCGATTCCAAGAACTGAACGGCTTCGCGACCATCAATAATTCGATGGTCGTAAGACAAGGCGAGATACATCATGGGTCGAACAACGATTTCGCCGTCTACGACCACCGCGCGGTCTTGGATTTTGTGCATCCCTAAAATAGCGCTTTGCGGGGGATTGATGATCGGTGTTGAAAGCAGGGAACCAAATACGCCGCCGTTGCTTATCGTGAATGTCCCACCCGTGAGCTCCTCGATCGTCAGCTTGCCATCGCGCGCGCGCTCACCATAGTCGCGTATTTTGCGTTCCACGTCCGCAAAAGGCATGCGATCGACATCGCGCAAAATGGGCACAACGAGGCCGCGCTCAGAACCAACAGCGACGCCAACATCGTAATAACCGTGATAAATAATATCCTCGTCGTCAACGCAGGCATTAACAATCGGAAATTTCTTTAGCGCTTCTACTGCCGCCTTAACGAAAACGGACATGAAACCTAATTTCACGCCGTACTGTTTTTCGAATTCGTCTTTGTGTCGACTACGAAGCGCCATGAACGGTTGCATGTTGACTTCGTTGAAGGTCGTCAACAGTGCATTTTGTTGTTGGGCTTGGAGTAAACGTTCAGCTGTTCGTTTGCGGATTCGAGTCATCGGGACTCGTTCTTCGGGCCGTGCGGATGGTGGGGAAGCAGGACGCGCTCGAACGATTGCTGCAGCATCAGGAACGTCTTGCCCAACCACGGTATTTTCGAGAAAACTAATAACGTCTGCTTTAGTTATTCGTCCGTCCTTGCCACTCGCGGGAACCAGTTCCGGATTGATGTCGTGTTCATCGACGAGTTTGCGCACCGCCGGGCTTAGGTGAAGGGCCTTCTCCGCACTGTCCGCGACCCCACTATCTGTCGCGGCCGGGGCAATGCTGGCTGTACCTTCAGTATCGATGATGCATAGAATCGCGTCAGCAAGCACCACGTCACCTGGTTGCTGCAAGATTTCCTTCAGGATGCCCGCTTGTGGAGCACTAACCTCTAATGTGACCTTGTCTGTTTCGAGATCGATAAGATTTTCGCCGCGAGCCACTTCGTCCCCTGGTTGCTTATACCAATCCAACAATGTCGCGTCGGGCACCGATTCCGCGAGCGCGGGGACTTTTACTTCAATTAGCACAACGGGGCTCCTTTTGTTTTCAATACAACTAGGCAGATTTCTGCCGTTCGCTGTCATCGATTTGCTTTATATCGAGTGCTTCGGTGACAAGTTTTTGTTGCTGCTCGAGGTGCAAAGATAGATAACCAACAGCGGGTGAGGCGGAGTAGGGGCGCGCGATGCACCGCAGCGGCTTGCCGTCTGGGAAGCAACCGCCTAGATGACGCTTCGACAGCAACGTAGACCACGCGCCTTGATTACGGGGTTCTTCTTGAACCCAAATCAATTCCTCGGCGTTCGGGTAACCGCTAATCTTTTCAATAATTTCTTCGCGCGGGAATGGATACAGCTGCTCGAGGCGGAGTATCGCCACATTCTCAATGCCGTGTTCGCGCCTGCTTTCGAGCAAGTCGAAGAAAACCTTGCCACTGCATATGACTATCCGAGTGACTGCTTCTTTATTGATTTCGTCGATTTCGTCGATCACGTTTTGGAAACGGCCGTTCTGGATATCGTCAAGCGTTGAAGTTGACAATTTATGGCGCAACAAACTTTTCGGACTCATCACGATCAACGGCTTGCGGAAAAGGCGCAACATTTGTCGACGAATCAGGTGAAACATTTGCGCTGGTGTTGTCGGGTAGACCACTTGCATGTTGTCATCCGAACAAAGTTGCAAGTAACGCTCCAAGCGCGCAGATGAATGTTCCGGACCCTGGCCGTCATAACCATGGGGTAAGAACATCACGAGTCCGCAAAACCGGCCCCATTTTTCTTCGCAAGATGCAATAAATTGATCGATTACTACTTGTGCGCCATTGGCGAAGTCCCCGAATTGAGCTTCCCAGATCGTTAGAACTTTGGGTTCTGCGCTGGCATAGCCATACTCGAACGCGAGGACGGCTTCTTCTGAGAGGGTTGAATTAATAACCAAAAAGCTCGCCTGGTCGGTTGACAGGTTTTGCAAAGGAAGAAAAGTGTCACCAGTTTTCTGATCATGAATCACCGCGTGACGATGGAAAAAAGTGCCCCGGGCGCTGTCTTGCCCTGAGAGCCGAACACCGCAACCCGCGTTGAGTAACGTCCCGTAGGCGAGATTCTCGGCATAGCCCCAATCGAGTGGTTTTTCTCCAGCGCCCATTGCCTGGCGGTCAGCGTTGATTCGCTTCACCGCACGGTGTAACTCAAAGGAATCCGGCACTGTGACGAGTTTGTGCGTTAGCTCTGCAGTGAGCTCCGCACTTATTGAGGTATCCACGTCATCGCGCCACGTGGCATAACGATACGGTTCGTAGTTGATCAGGAAACGCGTGTCGTTAACCTTCGCGTAGGGTCTGGACATAACAATATTGTTGTCCAGAGAGTCATGGTATTGCTGCGTCATTTCTTGCGCGTCCCCGGGTCCAATGACGCCTTCCGCGACGAGCTTGTCGGTATAAATCTTACACACCCCGGGGTGATTGCGGACGTGTTGGTACATGATGGGTTGTGTCGCTGCGGGCTCGTCGGCCTCGCTATGCCCATGTTTGCGGTAACAGATCATGTCGACCACAACGTCTTTGTTGAATTCCATGCGGAAATCCAGAGCAATTTGTGCGACGAACGCTACCGCTTCTGGATCGTCGGCGTTCACGTGAAAAATGGGCGCTTGGACTATCTTCGCGACATCGGTGCAATATAAGGTTGAGCGTGAATCGAGCGGGTCGCTAGTCGTGAAACCGATCTGATTATTAAAAATGATGTGCACGGTACCGCCCGTGGAGTAGCCACGGGTCTGCGATAAGTTAAACGTCTCCATGACCACACCCTGGCCGGCAAAAGCCGCATCACCATGGATGAGCAAGGGCAACACGGAGTTTCGTTCAACGTCGCCGCGCCGATCCTGGCGTGCTCGCACTGATCCCTCGATCACGGGATCGATAATCTCGAGATGCGAGGGGTTAAACCCAAGGGTTAAATGCACCGAGCCGCCGGGGGTTTCTATGTCGGAAGAGAAACCCATGTGGTATTTCACGTCGCCGGAGCGAGCCTCACGGCTGCGCCCTTCAAACTCGTCAAACAGTTTTGAGGGGTGCTTACCGACGATATTGACGAGTACATTGAGGCGTCCCCTATGTGCCATGCCGAGCACGATCTCTTTGACGCCCTTGTGACCGCAATCCTCCAGGATTTGGTCTAGCAGCGGGATCAGTGATTCTCCCCCTTCAAGCGAAAATCGCTTCTGGCCCACATACTTCGTGTGTAGATACTCTTCCAGCCCACCGGCCGCAATAACGCGACCCAACAGGTGGCATTTTTTCGCATCATCGTAGTTCGGTTTGCCGAGGGATGATTCCAAGCGCTGCTGAATCCATCGTTTTTGCGCCGTCTCGACTATGTGCATGTACTCAGCGCCGATTGTTCCGCAATAAGTGGAACGCACGATATTCAATATCTCTCCGAGCGACGCTTCTTCGGGGCCATGCAGCGATCCGGTATTGAAATTTTGGCCCATATCGCTTTCGTTGAGACCGTGATGCGCCGGATCGAGCTCCTGAACGTGCGGCCGATCGTATTGATTCAGGGGATCTAAATTTGCCTGCCGATGACCCGTGAATCTAAACGCGTTGATCAGCTGAAGAACCGAAACTTGTTTGGATGAACTGCCATCATTCGACTGAGGGACGGAAACCACGAACCCGGCATTAGCTGCCTTCGCGTAGTCCAGCATCCGTTGCCGAGCACCAACGTGGGATGTATCGCGCCCGACCGTTGATTGTTCTGTTTGCAAACGATCGAAGTAATCCTGCCATTCAGCCGAGACCGACTGCGGATCGTCGAGATACGATTCATATAAACCTTCAATGAAGGCCGCGTTTCCACTAAACAGACACGACGAGGGTTGCATCTTATCCACCTGAATCTAAACCTGAAAAATTAATCCGTTCTGGCCGTCGTCGGCTTATCGGGCGACAATCGTTTCTTAATCGGCCAGCACTTCACAATCTTGGATCAACCACTAGGCAAAGTCACGGATAAATTCAATAAATTCACAGATCTAAGAGTAAGAGGTCAAATTTTTATTGGTATGTGTCGACGAGCCAGAATCGTGAGCCTGCGCGCACCAAGGTTGGGCAGGCAAAGCTGTGTGAATGGGCACGGTAACTTGCTCCGCTAATAGGTCGGACGGTATTCTACAGCGCAGTTCGGCGTGGCCACCGCGGTAGGCAGAGGCGTCCGCGAACGAGTGAGAGGTTCACGAGCAAATGTATAGTAACGA
Organism: Gammaproteobacteria bacterium; assembly: GCA_047611805.1. Lineage (GTDB taxonomy): Bacteria > Pseudomonadota > Gammaproteobacteria > UBA11873. The sequence continues at coordinate 2,577 of JBLFWX010000021.1, read as the reverse complement.
TCACTGACAACGAGACAGGCAAATCTGTCGATTGCCCGGTCTACACTCTAGCTAATAGATAGTCGTCCATGGATTCAGTCTAAGTGACACCGCTAAATTTACATCAGATCATTAATCAAAAATCGGAATAAGCAACCAATGAAATCACCCGTACGCGTAACAATCACCGGTGCAGCCGGCCAAATCTCCTACTCACTTCTATTTCGCATCGGTGCTGGGCAAATGCTCGGCCCGGATCAACCGGTCATCTTGCAGTTGCTCGAAATAACGCCGGCAATGAAGGCACTTGAAGGCGTCGTGATGGAGATTGATGACTGCGCCTTTCCACTTGTCGCCGGTATTGAAACTAGCGACGATGCGAACGTCGCTTTCAAAGACTCGGACTACGGCATGTTAGTTGGCGCGCGTCCACGCGGACCTGGCATGGAACGTGCAGACCTTTTGGCGGCCAACGGTGGGATCTTTAAGATTCAAGGTAAGGCCATCAACGATCACGCAAGCCGCAATATTAAAGTGCTGGTGGTTGGCAACCCTGCGAACACGAACGCATGGACGTGCATGAGTTGTGCACCGGACATCAATCCCAGGCAATTCACGGCGATGACTCGGCTCGACCATAATCGAGCCATGGCTCAACTAGCTCAGCAAACAAATAGCACGGTTTCTGATATCCAGAAATTGATGATTTGGGGCAACCATTCAACGACGCAATATCCGGATTTAAGCCAAACCACGGTGAAAGGCAAAGCCGCGTTCGACCTGGTTGATCGCGGATGGTATGAGAACACTTATATTCCGAACGTTGCGAAACGTGGTGCTGCGATTATTGATGCGCGCGGTGCCTCGAGTGCGGCATCCGCAGCCAACGCGGCCTTAGAACATATGCGCGATTGGGTCGCAGGTACGGCCGCAAATGACTGGACTAGCATGGGTGTCGTTAGCGACGGCAGTTACGGTATCGAGGCAGGGTTAATTTATTCTTTTCCGGTTCGCACATCGAAAGGCGAATTCGAAATCGTCCAAGGTTTACCAATCGACGACTTTAGCCGCGCGCGTATGACGGCTACGGAGACGGAATTAAAGGAAGAGCGCGACGCGATTAAAGAACTGCTTGTGTAGTATAAAATGCGGCACGATCGGGTGAGCCGGCCGTGTCGCGATAAGCAAGATGGCAAACTACTGGAACCATTCACGAGAACCTCGCAAAAATGATTGATAGCGAAGGGTTTAGAGCCAACGTCGGCATAGTGTTGCTGAACGATCACGGACGGGCGTTTTGGGGCCGGCGGATTGGCATGTCCGGTTGGCAGTTTCCGCAAGGCGGGATTAAGCAAAACGAGACGCCGCAAGTTGCCATGTTTCGTGAGCTCGAGGAGGAGGTTGGTCTAAGCGCGAAGCACGTCGCAGTGATTGGCTGTACGCAAGGTTGGCTGCGCTACCGGCTACCGAAAAAGTATATTCGCTACCATCAAAAACCGCTGTGCATTGGGCAAAAGCAGCGATGGTTCGTATTGAATCTAGTCGCATCTGAACACCACGTTGATCTCAATCAAGCCGCACAGCCGGAATTCGACGAATGGTGTTGGATCGATTATTGGGAAGCGTTGCGCGCGGTAGTTTCATTCAAGCGAGACGTATACGAGCAAGCGCTGAGCGAACTCGCCCCCATCGTACGTAAAACGACGAACGTGGCTGTTCCGTTTCGTCCAAGAGATGTCTCTTAGTCGAATTGCTTAAATCGTAAAAACTTAGATTTTCCTTACCGACGCCGATGGTAAGCTTAGGTCATAGCTGACCACCGTCAGTCGGCGCTAGCACTCCGTAACGGACGTTCGAGGATGCATGTGCTATTTCGTTGGAAAACGGCCACCTTCGGACAGTCGAAACCGGCCTTGGACGCGGGAAATTCCTGGATCGCGCTTACGCTGGAATTTCCGTTACCAGTAACAACATAATAATTTGGGGACCCTGTCCCTATGCTTCCTGTTGGCACACAGATTGGACAGCTTGCTGCTTAGTTGGGCATCGAAGTCGGTGCGCGATGGCCGCTGATTTTACTTTTTCTGGTTGTCAACAATCACGTGATCGGTAATGACCACGACCTTGTGGCGCCCGAGGAAATTAGGTACGTCCTCCAGCGCACGCTGACCAGCTTCACTCGCCCAGGCGGTTTCCATAGCTTGCGCGTTTGCATAATCGATAAAGGCGAAGCCGTCGATGCCGAACTCCGCGCTTGGCTCTTCGAGGTGGCGTTGTACGTAACGCAGCACGCCGGGGAGCTGTGCAGGCACCGGTGCGTGCACGTCTAGCCAATACCGATCGAACTCAGCGAAGCTCATACCAGATTTACGCCCCAAGATCGCGACCGTGTGGATAGGTTTATTCATTTATGTCCTCCCAGCCTCGCGGCTGCGATCGTTGTTTCTCCCAATCAGTTACCCACATTGAAACGTAAGCGTTCAGTCCAGACCGTTATTCCAGGTTGTCTTGTGATGAAGTAGGTTGCCAGGTTTTCCAACGAACAGGGGAACCAGCAATGAATAAGAACAAACCCGTGCGTCGAAAACGACGAACCGC
>JBLFWX010000020.1:0-70577 GCA_047611805.1 Gammaproteobacteria bacterium | reverse complement strand
TTGAACGCCGAACATCCGCGGCGTTCCTCATCGACTCGAAGCTCACGCTCATCGGCCAACGAGTCGCTGCTGACTTCACGATTTAAGATCATCTAGAAAGTAGTGAGCTTGCACACGGAACTCCTTGTTCATTTCGTAGACTAGCGGCCGGCCTGTCTTAATCGACATCCGTTCTACTGCCGAGCCATCGACTCCGGTGATCTGCTTTATCAGGGCACGCAAAATATTCTTGTGCGCGACAACTAACAGTCGACGACCAGAACGTATTGCGGGCTTCATCTCATCGTCCCAAACTGGAATCACCCTCTGCCAGGCTTGATGCATGCTCTCAGCGCGCGGCAGCGCTGCGCTCGGAATCTCTGCGAAGCGCTTTTGATTTCCTGGATAACGCGGATCAGATAAATCGAGCAGTGGTGGCATAACATCGAATTGCCGCTGACACTGAACAAAGCGCCGCAGGCCGAACTTAAACACACCTGACAGCGGTCCTAATCCTTCTAAGGCGCCATAGTGCCTTTCGTTCAGGCGCCAATGTTGTTGGACTGCTACTTCCGAGTGACCCATATTCTCTAGGACAATGGCTAAAGAATCGCTCGCACGTCTCAGCTGCGAAGTGAAAGCGTCGTCGAATCCGAACCCGCACTTTGCAAGTAACTGCCCGGCCGCAGCCGACTGCTGCTCACCATGTTTCGTCAAACCAACATCAGCCCAACCAGTTAAGCGGTGCTGCGTATTCCACAAGCTTTGTCCGTGGCGGACCAACACAAATTGATAGGTTTCTTTCATTGTTAGTAATACAAACTAGTGTGCTCGGGTGAACTCCGTGTCGAGTCCATTGGTTGACGGCGGCGCTAAGTCACTATCACCGGGTAGATCCGCATAAGACAGTTTCCAACGCCGAGCACGCACATTAAAAATAGCGCCCACCCCGGATTAGTCACCTATAATCGCCGTAAATAATTCTGCAAAAAGGACCAGTCGATGAGCGATATTAAACCGTTCCGTATCGAAATTGCCGATTCACAATTGGACGATTTACGCCAACGTCTCAAGATGACCCGCTGGCCAGAGCGCGCGACAACTGACGATTGGAGCCAAGGGATCCCGCTCAGCTACGTCCAAGAAGTCGCTAAATATTGGCTTGAAGAATACGATTGGCGGCGTTGCGAGCGCGCGCTCAATAGCCTCCCACAGTTTACGACTGAAATCGATGGTCTAGATTTCCACTTCTTGCACATCCGTTCGCCACATGCCGATGCACAGCCGCTCGTGCTCACTCATGGTTGGCCTGGCTCGATTCTTGAATTTGCGAAAGTAATAGGCCCGCTAAGCGACCCAAGCGCCTATGGCGGTGATCCGGCCGATGCGTTCCACGTCGTGTGTCCAACGTTGCCGGGCTTTGGATTTTCAGGGAAACCCAGTAAACCTGGTTGGGGCGTAGAAAGAATTGGCCGAGCTTGGGGACAACTGATGGCGCGGCTTGGCTACGACCGCTATGTCGCACAAGGTGGAGATTGGGGGGCGGTCGTGACGTCATGCATCGGCGTGTCAGAAACCGCACATTGCGCTGGAATTCATATCAATATGCCGATTGTTAGTCCGAGCGATGCGATGTTACAAAACCTAACGGAGTTTGAGAAGTCATGCCTCGCGGGCGGGCAATATTACTGGGACTCGGGTTCCGGTTATTCCAAACAGCAAAGCACGCGTCCTCAAACGATCGGTTATGGGTTGGTTGATTCCCCAGTCGCTCAAGCGGCGTGGATAATTGAAAAATTCTGGGACTGGACCGATAGCGACGGCCATCCAGAAAATGTCCTCACCCGCGACGAATTGCTCGACAACGTCATGCTTTACTGGCTACCCGGTGCCGGGGCGTCTTCGGCGCGATTGTATTGGGAAAGTTTCAATATCCTCGGCCAACAACAAGTCGAAATTACCTTACCGACTGGAGCAAGTATCTTTCCGCACGAGATATTTCGTTCTTCGAAACGCTGGATTGAAGAACGCTATAAAAATCTTGTTCACTACAACGTCCTCGAAAAGGGGGGGCACTTCGCAGCGTTTGAGCAACCTGAATCCTTCGTCCAAGAACTACGCACGTGCTTTCGGCATATGCGTTGATCAGAAGGGTTGCGAATTGATTAGCAAAAATCCGATTGTTGGCTAACTCGATATCGGCTTAGCCAACACGAGCAGTGCGCGACATTTGACGAATATCTATGCAGCTAGGCGCTAATAGAAGTCCCAACCCAACTCGTTCCTCGTAGGCCGCACATTCAATTACGCGCCGCGAGGTCGAGTTGCACGATCTCCGCGAAGCTCTCTAGGATCCGCAGCGTGAGGCCCCAAATGACATGTTCACCGTAGCGGATGCCAGGAAAACTCGTCGCAGTTCCCCCCATAGGATACTCCAATTCGGTGGCCGCGCTTCGATCGAACAAATGGCTGAGCGGGACCCAGAAAACACTGGCTACTTCGTGGCGTTCGCGAACTCGCGCGGTACTTTGAGCGCCCTCACCGACGTAATAGACGAACGGCGAGAGAATCTTGAGGTGTTCCCTCTCTATTTGACGTATCGGTAAGGCGCCTATTAAGTCGACAGATTGCAACGGCAAGCCGATTTCTTCGAGCGTTTCGCGTTCCGCGACGGCAGTAGCGTTTTGATCCGCCGGGTCTGCTCGCCCCCCTGGGAAGGCAACTTGGCCAGACCACGGATCGCCTTCGCGTTCCGCCCGTCGGATAAAGCAGACGTCCAGTTCCTTATCACCTTCAGCGAGGATCATAGCGACTGCCGCCTGCCGGTAATTTGCCTCGAACACAGCTGGTGCGTGCGAACGATCCGCTAATTTCGTGCGGATTTGATCGACCGTTAGCATCTCGGCGACAACTCTAGAGGAATCTCAGGGCAGTTACCTCTGACGTGCTCGCATGGAATCCTTGTGCGCGCCAGCGAGACCATTATGCAGCCGTTGAGGCAAGAAAATCTTTTTGCGCATCCGCAAACGCAGCGCAAATTTTATCGATTTGCTCGATCGTATGCGCCGCGCTCACGCTACATCTAAGCAAGAAACCACCTTTGGGTGTAGCAGGAGGAAACACCAAATTGACGTAGACGCCGCGCGCGAGCAAGCCATTCCACAAAGCTAGCGCTTCATCTATATCGCCTACCACTGCAGCAACTACTGGACTCGGATGCGGCCCCAACTCGTAGCCTAAGCTACTCAGCTGGTCATAAAGTCGATTCGCGTTGCGCCACAAAGTGTCGCGCAATTCCGGCCGTTGCTGTAGGACCTTCAACGCCGTTCGGGTTGAGGCGATAACGGAAGGGCACATCGAAGCCGTGAAGACATAGGGCCTACTCGACAGTCGGATCAGATCCAACTGCGGCAAGTCGCTCACACAAAAGCCACCTGTCGCGCCCAAACTTTTACTGAACGTCCCGGTAATGAAGTCCACGCTCTCGTGCTCACCGGCCATCTCAACCAAACCGCGTTCGCCCAAGACACCCAAGGAGTGCGCTTCGTCGACCAGCAGGTAGCCGCCGTACTCGCGTTTAACTGCGGCAATCTCTGACATGGGGGCCTGGTCGCCCAGCATGCTGTAGATCCCTTCAATCACGATCAGGGCGTTGGCCGCGCGATCCCCAAGACGACGCAGGCGCTTCGCTAGATCATCGGCATCGTTGTGTCTAAACCGAATCACTTCGGCGCCACCCATTTTGCAGCCATCATAAATACTGGCATGACAATCACCGTCAATTACGATGACGTCGTTGCGGTCGGTCAGTGCAGATAATATTCCAAGGTTGGCGAGGTAGCCTGTTGAAAAAATAATCGCGAACTGGCGACCATAAAACTTCGCGATGTCGTGTTCCAAAGCAAGGTGACTGGCAAAGGTTCCATTCGCCATGCGCGAACCGGTCGTTCCTGTGCCTTCCAGAGTTACCGCCTCACGCGCCGCAGCGACGCATTGCGGATCAAATGTCAGTCCTAAATAATTGTTCGTCCCAGCCATAATCGTTTGCCGGCCGTTAACAATCGCTTCAGTCGGGGAAATGATCCGTTCAACCACAACATTGAACGGTTCTGAGCCGGTATCGAGTAGTGCCTGGCGGCGACCCTCTAGTTCGTCAAATTTACTAAACAGGCTCACTCGGACGCTCCAAGTAATTTTTCTAGTTCAACCATGAGGTCGTTCACGGTAACGACACTCGGCAATACATTCAGAGGGATCGATACGTCGAATTCATCTTCCACTTCCAGTAGCACTTCCATCAACTGGGCGGAATCTATCCCCAAATCGCTGGCAAGCATCGTTTGCGCACTGACAACAATTTTTTCACTTGCGTGCCCCTGCAGTAAATTACACAACACTGCGAGCCTTTCTTCGAACGTCTGCATTAAGGTCTTCCCCAACTCCTCATCGTGTTAAGTGCTTTTAGGCATCGTCGGCGAGCGCCAAAGAAAGCCCCGTGCTGAAACTTATCTGCGGTTCCCATGCTGTGGCGCTAGCGAAGGCGTTATTATCACATACCCAGCGAGGATACCTTAGCTCGCCCAACTTCCAAGGGGTCAGCATCGGCTGAAACGGGAAAACGCGCGCTAGTGCGATGTTCGCCATGGCGATCGCGTCTAGCAGGTATGCGGGCACTCGAACCGGACGGATCCGCCGCCTCAATACAGATTCTGCAATGACATTAATTTCATCCATTGAATAGCCGCCTTCACGCCCGTCGTGCAACTCATAGATCCCAGCGGCCGGCACGGGGCACGCCAACCAGCGAATTGCGGCCGATACCAGATCGCTCACGAATATAAGCGAAAAGCGATTCTCTGCTGGGGCCCATCGTGGTGCAAAACCATGCGCCATTGCCTTGAACAGCGGCAACAATTCCTTATCACCTGGTCCGTATACGGCTGGAGGCCGCAGCGCGAGACAGGCAAGATGCGGTGGCGCGAGAGCCATTGCCAGTTCTCCTGCCCGTTTACTCGCCGCGTAAGGTGAGACGTGCGGCTGCGAGGCCGCTAATGAAGAAATCAGTAGAAAGCGCTCCAAATCATGTTGCTGAGACGCCATATTTACCAATTGTCGTACGGCCTCAGTATTTATTCTCTCGAACGTTGCTTTGGCCGCGCCTCTAACCACCCCAGCGCAGTGGACGAGTGCATTCGCACCAGTGAGCAATTCATTCAGGCTAGAAGGGTTCTCCAGGTCGCCTGGGATGATCTCCACGTGCTCTGAGAACGCGGCTTTGCTCATTGATTCCGGCCGTACAAGGATCCGAACCGTATAGCCCTCGAGGACTAACTGGCGAACGATCGCCGCGCCGATGAATCCTGTCGCACCCGTGACTGCGACCGTTCGGTTCAACGACACGAGGCCCGCGAAAATCGTCTACGCTCGCTCGAAGGCAATAATGCTCTGTGGCGACGACGCTCGGTTAACATTCGAAGAGGATAGTGGGCTGCATTCATAGGATCGGTCTAATGCTATCTGCTTCCATTATTGACCGAATCGATGATGCTAAAAAGATACCGGGTATCCTGGTTGATCGGCGCTCGGGTGCGGCCACCCTTAGGCGGGTTCAATTTTCCAGGGATTAGCTTGCTAGAGGCGAACAGGACGTTCGCCTCGTTAAAGAATGCGAAGGCGTCTAGTTAGACTGCCGCAACCTGCGCTGCATTTACATCCCAGTTGGTTCTTTCCATGAAGTCTTCGCGAGTTCTGAAACGCGATAACTTGCCCGAAGAGGTCCGAATCAGCGTATGTAACGGGACCAAATCGATGATGCAGTCTACGCCCAAGTCTGCCCTGATCGAACGATCGATCCGATCGATCAAGTTGCGTCGTTTATCTAGATCAGCTTCGCGGCATTGCACAACCACGACGGCTTGCTCACGTCCATCGGCGTGCGGTACTGAAAACGCCGACGCATCTCCTGGCCGAACCTCTGGTTGCTGTTCCGCCAAATACTCCACATCCTGTGGCCAGACATTGCGTCCATTAATAATGATGAGATCTTTTTTACGACCCGTAATCATTATGTCACCGTCGGCTCGATAGCCAATGTCACCTGTATCGAGCCAACCGTCTTCTGATAGGACATCTGGGTGGCCAAGTCCGTCACCGAAGTATCCCGACATCACACTGGGACCCTGCACGAAAACGCTGCCACACGAACGCTCTGGAAGTTCTACGCCAGCTTGATCGCGAATCACAACCTGATGCCCCGGTAACGGCTTGCCGCAATTGACGAACTGGTTACCACGGGCGATTTGCGCTTCGGCCTGATTATGTTCAATTGGAACCGCGCGCTGCGACTCGCTAAGGTGCTTACCATCGACCCATTCAGCACGCAGTCCCTGATTTAACGGCGCGAAACTAACTGCCAATGACGATTCCGCGAGACCATAGCACGGTAAAAATGCCCGGGGATTGAAGCCACTGGGCGCCAGTTCCTCTGCGAATTTCAATAGCGGTTCGGGACGAATTGTTTCCGCGCCAACACCAGCCACTCGCCATGCGCTTAAATCGAGCATGGCGGCATCGTCTTTACGCAGGCGCCTTGCGCAGAGTTCGTAACCGAATGGAGGGCCGAATGAAATAGTGGCCTTGCTTTCGGACATTCGCACGAGCCACTGGCGAGGACGCATCGCAAATTCGCGGGTGCCCAGATAGTCGACTGACATTTGCGAGACGACCGGGGCGAGAACGAGTCCGACCAAGCCCATGTCGTGGTAGTAGGGTAACCAAGATACGGCGCGATCTTCCGGGGTCATTTGCAAATGTTCGATGGTACAAAACAAATTACTCATCACCGCACGTTGAGTAATCATCACACCACGCGGGAATCGGGTGCTGCCGGAGGTATATTGCAGGTGCGCTAATTCGTCGGCCTCTAGCGCCCGTAGGTCGGCAGTCTCCTCGACGGGGAATTGTGAGAACGCCTCGACGGAACCAATAAACTGTAGATGTAGGCCTTCAGCGGCGCCGGCTAGAAGTGCCCCATATTCCGGTGGTCCAACCAACACGCGCGCTTGTGAATCCGACAATAAGCGGCGCAAATGACCGACATATTCGTGACCACCACCTAGTTGTAAGGGCGGCGGAACGGGGACCGGGACTAGGCCTGCGTATTGGCAGCCAAAGAAGAATCGTTGGAAATTCGGATGCGTTTCAGCAACTAGCGCGACTCGGTCCCCACGTTTCAATCCCAACCCATTCAGCCTGTATGCGACCTGCAGAGCCTCTTCGCGCAATGCTCGGTAAGGTAATACGGCCGTCAGCTCGCCAGTCCCAGAGTAGAAATTGCAGCCCGTGTCGCCTTTTGCCGCATAGTCGAGCGCTTCGGACAAGGTCGAAAAGTCCGCGTATCGTCGCATTAGGTTATGTTTAGTCGGCGTCGGATTTACGCTCACTACTTCAACTCCCCCCGATTTGATGGTGATCGGCCTGTAACCGCGTTCGGCACATCGGCCGATTTACACCAGAGGCACAAAATCGAGTCCATAATTAACCTGTTTTTATCTGAACAGCATAAATTCGCCGCTCACGTTTAATTCTTCAAATGTGGGGTGACAAGGCTCGATCCATCGAAATCCCGCCACGCCAAACTCTCCCATTCAAGACACGATTCTGTTCGACAAGTTTCAAAGTGCCGACTGACGTGTTCCGGATGTGATCATGTTACGCCGAAGTTATCCCCGGATTATCGTAACTTTGAGTTAATATTGCGTTAGTTTTGCGTCAAGGACGTTATTTAGCAATTAACGAACTCGCTCAACCTGCGGATTTTAGTGGAGAATCTGATGTCACACAAGCGACATAAATCCGACTATTCGTATGCATAAATACAACAATCCTGCCGAGGGCACTGAGAGAAACACTTGTTGAGAATCATTCCTGTCAACGGATTTCGCGATTGGGGTCGGTTTATCAAGCTCCCGTGGTCGATTTACCGCCACGATTCCAATTGGGTTCCTCCCCTAATGCTCGAACGACGATTACATTTCAGTCGCCATAATCCCTTTTTCCAGCACGCCGACTGGTGTGCCTGGATTGCCTACCAAGGTCGGACCCCGGTAGGCCGCATTTCCGCACAAATCGATCATCTGCGAATCGAGCACATTGGCGACGCAACCGGCTCTTTCGGTTTACTCGAAGCGATAGATGATCCAGCTGTTTTCAAAGCACTCCTCGAGGTGGCAGAAAACTGGCTCTCCGAACGAGGCATGCGGCGCATTGAGGGCCCTTATAATTTATCGATTAACGACGAACTCGGATTGCTCGTTGAGGGATTCGAAACACCGCCTTCCGTGATGATGGGCCACAGCAGGCCGTATTACGCGCAAAATTTGGACCTGTGCGGGTATCGCAAAGCCAATGATCTCGTTGCCTACCGAATGCACCCGAATTACGCAATGACTCCAACGATGACCAAAATTGTTGAACGCTCGACACGTGCGCGAAGCGGCCAATTCACGTTGCGATCGCTAAACAGGAAAAATTTCCACGAGGAAATTGAGTTGCTTCGCGACATCTTTAACGACGCGTGGCAGGACAACTGGAAATTCGTCCCGTTCACAGCGGCAGAATTTCGAGACATCGGAATGATTCTGAAGTCCTTGGTCGACGACGAATACATTAAAATCGGCGAGATAGACGGGGTCGCCATCGCTTTCATCGTTGCGTTGCCGAACATTAACGAAGCGATTCACGATCTCAATGGCGGGCTGTTCCCGCTCGGATGGATTAAACTGCTTTGGCGAATTAAAGTCGCGAGGCCTAAATCTGCGAGAGTCGCACTCATGGGCGTGCGTAAGCCATTCCAGGCGGGCTTGACCGGAAGTGGCATTTCGCTCGCGATGATCGCAAGCATTAAGCAGGCTCTCCTAGAACGCGGTGCGACAGAAGTCGAAATGGGTTGGATTCTTGAAGAAAACAAATCCATGCGCAGCATTATTGAAGCCATCGGCGGCGTACTGGCTAAGCGTTACCGAATCTACGAAAAGCCGTTGCCCCTATAAATCAAAAGAAAGCGCTTGAGCATCCCCTACGATTATTTATGAATACCTACCCGGCGGCGATCAACCAGCGTTTGGCAGAGATAATCGACACAGAGCTAGACACGCCAATATCGATAGCGTCGACGGCCATAAGCGACGCATTGAGAGCCCAATACGGCGACTCAGTGCTCGGTATTGTCTACTACGGGTCGTGCTTCCGAACGGGGACAGAACGCGACGGCATCCTCGATATCTTCGTCTTAGTCGATCAGTACAGCACCGTGTACTCGAACCGAATTCTTCGCGCAGCGAATCAGGTGCTGCCACCTAATGTCTTCTACTACGAGATGGAATTTGAAGGAAGTACGCTGCGCACGAAGTACGCAGTGATGACCCTCAAACAATTTGTTCACAGGACATCTAATCGCTGCTTCCACACATTCTTCTGGGCGCGGTTCGCTCAACCGTGTGCAGTGACGTACGTGCGTGATCCGTCAACCCGGGGTGAAATCGTGAACGCCTTGGCAGGAGCGATTGGAACGTTCGTCAATTCCGTGCTGCCACTGCTACCCCCACGCTTCGACGCACAAGTATTATGGACGACAGGTTTATCGGCCAGCTACGGGACCGAACTGCGACCCGAAGCGGGCGGGGCCGCTGCCAGCTTGGTGCAGAAGAATCTAGAGCGCTATCGCACTGTCACCGATCGGTTACTCGACGATGAGCAAGGTTTTTTTAAATTATTTGGCAAGCAGGAACCGAGTCAATACCTCGCGAGCATTTCGGTGTCGCGACGTTGCTTCGGCCGGCTAGCGTGGCGGCTGCGTCGCGTGCAAGGCAAACTGATAAATTTGCTCCGAATAATGAAGGCTGCCTTCACCTTTGACGGTGGCGTCGACTACGTTTTATGGAAAATTGAGCGCCATTCTGGAATAAAGGTAGAGGCTACGCCGTTATTGAGACGCCATCCGCTATTAACGTGCTGGCCAACCGTGTGGCGGCTTTACCGTGCGGGCGCGTTCAAATGACAATGAATCGGGAGGCCGCGGCGAGGGTAGGGCCGGAGCCGGGCCAAGCAAATTTATCGGCGCGGGTCGCGAAAGCGCTTGTAGGCGACTTGTTCGAGCTGAAGCCGGCATTCTATTGGCTTGATTTAATTTTAAGTTCTACGGTCGCGTACGCTGCGGCGGCTGTCTATCTGCGTGCTCCGACGTTGTCCCTAGTGCAATTACTGGGGTTATTCATTTCCGGCGTTGCGTTTTTTCGTATCGCAACGTTCATGCATGAAATCGCTCACATGCGCAGAGATCGAATGCGGCTCTTCAAATTTGGGTGGAATATTCTGGTCGGCATCCCATTGCTCACCCCGTCGTTGTTTTACACAAGTCACGCCGATCATCACAGCAATCGACACTACGGTACAGCAGACGACGGCGAGTATTTACCGTTCGGTGCGACCCCGCCTATGGTAATTGTTCAATTTCTCTGCACCATCCCGTTCGTGCCAGTGCTTGCTGTATTCAGGGCACTGGTACTCGTGCCGTTATCGTTTGGCCTACCTCGCTTGCGCGTTTGGTTGCTAGAAAATGCCTCCGCTGCCGTGATCAGTCCGAGCTACAAACGGCGTCACGTACCGTCAAGGTGGGAGCCAATTTGGCTTATTTGCGATCTTGCGTGCTTTGGCTATGCGCTGGCCGTCAGCGTCCTCGTAGCACGAGGAGTAATCGATGCGACCGTCATCGGTAAACTTTATTTATTAATAACGTTTTCGATAACGCTAAATTGGTTCAGAACCTTGGCTGCACATCGCTATCGCAGTCGCGGGGATGAACTAAGCCATGCCGGTCAAGTACTCGATTCGATTAACATCACCGGCAACCCGATTCTCACGGCCTTCTTGTTTCCGGTCGGTCTCCGGTATCACGCACTACATCATCTGCTTCCGTCACTTCCATATCACGCGCTCGGACAAGCGCATCGTCGCTTGATGGAGAACCTACCTGCCGAATCGTCGTACCGCGAGACGAACTCCCCAAGTATGTTCGCAGCCCTCAACCAGCTCTGGAGCGACGCAAGTCGATACAGAGCAGCAACCGGCGCGCCGGCGGGCAAATCGTCCCGATAGTTCCGCGCAGCTAATTTAGCAGGCGAGCGCAGGATGCCGTGCGTCTAATAGTTTTTCAGGATCACCAGAGCGGCCTTCTCTTAGGGAAGACCTTGGCTCACTATCCGGTTCGCGTTCTTGTTCCCGTCGACTTAATTTTAGGTGCCGGATTTTGATTGCCTAGCAAGCCTGCCGCCTCTAATTCCTGCAGTGCTTCGGTCGTAAACTCGGCGCCAGGCGCATCGCCCGCGATGACAAACATTAATATCGAATATTCATCCGCCGGACCTTTCGTTATATTGTGAAAACGTCGGATTGCACCGGGCGGGAACGAGATGACGTCTAGTGGTTTTAGATCGATGTGCTCCACCTTCCCTTGCTCATTCTCCCAACTCGCCCGCCACAGTCCCGTAATACCAATGAATGTTTCATTCGTGTCGTGGTTGTGCATCATCGGGCCCTTGCCTGGCAGCGCGCGGCAGTACCCGAGATTGAAGCCTTCAGAGATTTTAACAGCGGCCATCCTGGCCGCGGCTTCGCCAACTGGGGAAACGACGCCTTCATCTTCCGTTGGGGGCGGCTGGAACCCGATTACGTTGTACAAGATTCGTTCGGATCCAGGCATATAACTGTCAGGGAGGCCACCGTCCGACCCCTTTAGCTTGGAAAAACGCGCAACCCGTTTCATCATCTCTTCTCGAGATACAGGTTTTCTTGGTATCAATTCGGCATGTTCCATCGTTGTTCTCCTTCTCACCACTGGTATTTTATAGCTGCTTTATCCTTCGTTATATCGCCATAAGACCGACGTCCGATCCAACAGCTTGAGCGCTGAAATTCAGAAATCGATTCCCAGTATCTGCGCTAACTCATCGATCGCTTGGGCTTCCGTTACAACCTTAATTGTTTGCATTCCTAGTGCCCTAGCCGGCTTCAAGTTGATTCCTAAATCGTCCAAATAGACGGCCTCGCTTGGCGCAACGCCTATCTGCTCACAAGCTAACTCGTAAATCTTAGGGTTAGGTTTTCGGATCCCTAGTTTGCTCGATTCAATAACAAATTCGAATAATGCCATCACTTCGGCAATCGCAGCGGCTCGGCTTGTCGAGTCCGCCATCGTTGGTCCTTGGCCGGCTTTCACGTTGTTGGTGATACAGCCGACTTTGAACGAGGTTTTGCAGCGCTTCAATACCTCAACCATTCTCGGCCTGACCTCCCCCCCGAGTAGGGGGACGATGTCGCCACCCGCAATGCTGTGTCCGGCAGCACAAGTTTCACGCTCGAAAGCGCGGTCGAATTCCGTCAAACTAATTTGGTTAGATTCGAACTGGGCCCAAGCATTAGTTGTCGGATTTATCGTGTTGACGCCTCGAATAAAATCGATGGGAATTCCACGTTCTTGCTCAAATCGGTTAAATGCGTCAAATGGAGATGTCGTGATCACGCCACCAAAATCCCAAAGCACAGCGGCAATCGCCATAATTAATATCCTTCGTTTATTACTGAAATCTTCACGTGACCGAGCTGACCGTCGGACACAACGCCTGCCGGCCAGACGATCGGTGTTAGTCGCTTCGCGCAATCCATTTTTTCCGATTAGGCTAACTTAGACTTGGTTCGCGGCCCATTGCCTGGCCGCAGAAATATCGGCGAAGTAACTCATCTTGAGTCCGATTATTCGCGCAAACCCAGCCAGCATATTCTTAACCACTGCCGCTTCGAATTCAGGCGGTACGAACGCGACCACCTGAGGTCCACGATTTTCCCTGTGCTTTACGACGAAATGACTGAGTGCCAACATATCGTTCAGATTTGGAAATGCCTCCAGCTCTCCCATTTCGTAGATCACGGATGTAGAGGCTTGGTAATTTTCGTTTTCTCACGCCGCCTCAAGCAGTCCTTTCGCCGCCTCGAGTGACATCTCACCAGCAATTTTCACCCGAAATTCTGTTGAGTCATCATCGTAGAAAAATGAATATTTAATCGTTGCTTACCAAATAGTTCGTTTTCTTCTCGAGGAGGCCGACCGGCTTCGCCGAGTACCCAATTGTTTTATTCTATTAACTTGCTCTCAATGTTTGATTTACTCGCCCGGGAGCGGTTCATCATCTAATAGTTGACCTTGGAAATCCGGTATTACATGTCCTGGGAACCAACGATGAATCGCCGGTTCGTCGAATAGTGTTTCTTGAGAATCGATTCGCCACCCCCCCGCAACTTTAGAAACCCGATAAAGTTCGAACTCCACACTGCCCTGGTTGTTAAACCGATCCTTTGCGCTGAGCACATTTGGCACTATCGCTTCAGTCTCACATGATGAGGGATTGATGTGTTGAGGCCAACGCACGTCGAGCTTGCCGATTACAACTTGCCCGATGTCGAATAACCGCTTCTGTCCTTCGACCCATTCTTCCACCGGCAGACCATCTGTCATGGTGTCGGCCAAGGTGCTGTACGCGTCGCTGAATCGATATTCTTTCATCGCCGCTGTGTAGTGCGCGACCGGCGTCATCGCATCGTTGTGCGTACAGGATTCGGCATACACGTCGGAACAAATTGAGCTGAGCAACAATAACAACGTAATCCGCAGTTTTCTTCTCATTGTGATGCCCTCCGTTAGAGCTTTTGCAAATTCGCAATTTATTCGAAAACGAATAATTACCTGGTCAAGTCTATTCAGAATTTTACAGAGCGTCCGCGATGAGTCGATGGATGCGCAGTAGCTCAGGCATGCTCTCCACGGGTCGGCGGCCGAACCCGCATTCGGTTGCGACGCCGAATCCAGCAACGTGCCGTTTCGCCGTTTCGAGTAAGCCGAGCGAAGTCCCCTCCCCGCCCGTAGTATGAATGAGACCTAGATACAATTTTGTTTCCCCGACGTTCAAATCGCTAAGCGGTTCGAAATACGCATCGTCATTACGATCCCGCGGCACCGGCATGTGGATATAATCGATATCACGCTGGACAGAGCTCGACGCACAATTCGCCATTCCCGTCACGATAGCTAGATTTCGTGGTTCAATAATATGTCGATGTCCCAAGTCGCCATAGCACAAGTGTAATCCCATTAGCGCGTTCCTCGGCACGCATGCCGCCGCAAGCGTGAGCGACTCGACGTAACGTTCGTATGGGTCCCCGGACGGCTCCCACGGGAAAATGGCTGTGCCTTGAGCTTGGCCGTCGATTGCGACGACCTCCATACAGATGTCCCATTGAACAACGAGATCATTTGAAGGAATGCAATCGGACAGGTCCATGACCTCTCTTTTTAGCGCCTCGGCATAGGCCCGCCACATGATTTCGAAATCGTCTTCGTTAGTAACAAACGGTCGGATCGCGCTTTCGATCAAGGGAATAGCCACCATAAACCGCGTGTCTTTAGCGAGCACACCAGCGTCTCGCAGATCGCAAAAATCAGGGTACGATTGCTTGGCTGCGTTTGAATAACCCAAGTTTTCGAACCGAACGGAATCCGTCCCAGGTTTTACACGGAATTGCCAATGGTCCGAATAGCCACGTGGCGCCCAGGTCTCGGATGACGTGCGCCATTCATCAGGATGCTTTAAATCAATCGGATTTGGACGGTTTATCGTCTCGAGCAAAGGGTGGCCGTGGTAGGTTGATGCGGCCAGAAAATTAATCCATATTCTTCGCGTACCCGTTTCGCCGTCCGGGACGCAATCGAGGTATTCACTTAGATCCCGGCCACAAACCGCCATTGCATCAAGCGCGTTTACGCCAGGAATGCTCCCAACCAACAGGACTCGATTGTTCATCCTAGACATGAAAACCCCTCAACTCGATGTTCGTTACGCGCGGCTTTAAATCGCTAACGCCCTAGCGTAACGCTGTTAAACTTGCCAAACCAGCGGTGACAGCCGCATCCTCAATTGTCCGTTCTCGCCTCCGGGAGGCTTACAGCGACGAAACCCCTAATGAAGTGGACCCGTTTAAAATCCGTTGCCGTCGTCTTGCTTTTACTATCGACGTTTCTTTTCTTTGCCCTGCCAAAGATAGTCGATCGATTTCTTAATACCGTTCACTTGGCGAGTACGGTGCCGCTCAAACGTAAGACGGACGAAGTCGAGCGCAAAGTTTTTACCGCAGATATGCATGCCGATACCTTACTCTGGAACCGTGAATTAGCGAATAGCAATAAGCATGGGCACATTGATTTACCGCGTATGCTCAAGGCTAACGTCGGGTTACAAATTTTCAGCGCCGTCACTAAGACACCACGACATTTGAATTTCGAACGCAATGACGCTAAAACCGACAACATTACATTGTTGGCTATCATGCAGCGTTGGCCGATTCGTACGTGGGATAGTCGAATAGAGCGAGCGCTGTACCAAGCCGAGCGCTTGCACGGAGTAAGTCAGCATTCTAACGGCCAACTGGTCGTGATCCGGAGCGGCCGCGATCTCTCGGATTACCTAATGCGGCGCTCGAACGGCGCAAAAATCACTGCGGCAATGTTAGCTATCGAAGGCTTGCACGCACTAGACGGAGATATCAACAATCTCGATCGGCTGCATGCCGCTGGCTATCGAATGATGGGACTGACGCATTTTTTCGATAATGAGATTGGGGGCTCCGCACACGGCGTAAACAAGACAGGGTTGACGGAACTTGGCTACCAGGTGGTAGAGAAAATGGAGCGCCTTGGCATCATTATCGATCTCGCACACGGTTCCGAAGCATTAATTAGCGACGTCGCCGCGGTTGCAAAACGCCCACTCGTCATATCCCACACTGGCGTCAAAGGGACCTGCGATCGGACACGCAATCTAAGCGACGAACAACTTAAAATGATCGCTGACACGGGGGGACTCGTGGGCATCGCCTATTTCCCCGAAGCAATATGCAGCACAAAAATTAACGGGATCGCCGCCGCGATTCGATATACCGCAAACGTCATAGGTGTGCGATATACCGCGCTCGGTAGTGATTTCGACGGCGCCGTCAGCACACCAATCGACATTACTGGACTGCCCTTGCTGGTTGAAGCTTTGGAACAGGAAGGTTTTTCGCGCGAGGAAATTGCTGCCATCATGGGCGGAAATATCGTACGTCTTCTAAAACAGAATCTGCATTTAGACTAGACGCTAGTTAATTACCTTCTCGCTACAGGTGTTGCGATCGAAGACGGACAATTAGCGCTTTCGAAAGCGGAGTTAGCCGCACGGCCTAGCGATTTTCGCGCTAAAATATAAACCGAGAACAGAAGTTCGAATATTCTATTTTTTACGCCGACTGGATCACCAATAGCCATGGATACACAAACACGATGCCCGAAGAAGATCCTTATCGTCGGCGGTGGTACGGCCGGTTGGATGACCGCGATGTTGCTTGCAGATGCGTGGGCGCAGGATGGCTGTGAGATTGTCCTACTCGAATCTAGCGACATTGGAATAATCGGCGTTGGCGAGGGGTCGACGCCGAAGATGCGTCGATTTTTCGATAAGCTCACAATTCCCGAATCCGAATGGATGCCTGCATGTAATGGAACGTACAAGTGCGGGATCCGCTTTCCAAACTGGGCGACTCGTAAAGGTTACAAGAGTTACTACCACCCGTTTTTCTCGATCAGCGACAATCAAACAGTACGGGCCTTCGCGGACAATGTCGCGCTACGCAGAGCGAATTTCGATGTCCATGCGCACCCGGATGCTTTCTTCGTATCCAATTATTTAGCCAAACAGAAACTTGCCCCTAAAGCCAAACCCGATGCAATCTACCAATCGGAGTATGCCTATCATTTTGATGCAGGACTAATTGGAAAATTCTTAAAAGACAAAGCGATCGGACGCGGAATTAAGCATCTCGTCGACACGGTCATCGAAGTTCAGCAACATGGAAATGGCGACATCTCCGGCGTACAAACCGAGCAGCTAGGATTTATTGCAGCAGATTTTTTCATCGACTGTACGGGGTTCGCGAGCGTCATTACGTCGAAGACTCTGGGTGTGCCGTTTTTGTCGTACAAAGACGTCTTGTTTAACGATCGTGCCGTTGCGCTACCGACTCCATTAGATGGCGACGCGCTTGCGTCCCAAACGATTTCCTCTGCGCTGAAGTTTGGCTGGGCGTGGAAAATTCCGCTAACCAATCGGTTTGGGAATGGCTACGTTTATTCCTCCGACCACACGGATGAAGAGTCGGCTGAGCGTGAACTGCGCCAACATATCGGGCTCACGGACGAATCAGTGGAAGCTCGGCACTTAAAAATGCGGGTTGGAAGAGCTGCTTCATCTTGGAACAAGAATTCGCTAGCGGTTGGCCTGTCGCAAGGCTTCATCGAACCGTTGGAGGCTACCGCTTTAATGATTGTTCAAGACACGGTGGAGAATTTCATCACGCAATTTTCCGGCGGCGAGTTCACGCCAAAATACCGTGACGATTTCAACACGAAGGTAAATTTAATCTTTGACAGCATCAAGGACTACATCTTCATGCACTACAAGCTCAACTCCCGCAATGATACGAGCTATTGGATCGAAAACAGAGAGAACAAAAACTTGTCCGATTCAGTCATCCAGATCCTTGATGTTTGGGATAGAGGCGGCGATTTACTTGAAGAATTAAAGCGCCAAGGGCCGCGCCTGGCCTACAGTCCCACCTCGTGGTTTTGTATCTTGGCTGGCATGGGCCGTTTTCCACGTAAGCCTAAAAAGCTCAAACCAAAGATTCCTTTCAATGATCCTGACGACATTAGACGTTACTGCGAATCAATCGCTCGCGATTTCCCTGATCATCGCGATTCCGTTTCTACGATGCCCGGGCGCTAAAACGATCGCGGCGTAAATCGTCTCGATTGGTTATCTCAAAGTCCCTGGTCTCCGACTTACCTTGCTCAAGGCTGTCGATGGCCCGTAGCCCGAGCGCTTAATTGGAACAGTCGAACCGCGTTCTTGCGAATCTGTTGAATCTGTCGTTCTCAATAGAAAATACTCAGGCAAAAAAAAGCCCCGGCAAGGAAACCTTGCCGGGGCGATTTCTTTACGAGTCGATTCGGGTGTTAGGTTCCGAGGCGACGCATAGCTTGGACCGTCATGTAATCGGCCAAGAAGTCGCGACCTGGGTCGATTTCTGACTTCCAACCACCTGCAATTTCTTCAGCATGGTGGAAACGAGTAACACGACCCGATTGGATGTCGTTACTAATAACCCAAGACCAAGTCCACTCAGTACGGCCATCAGCGGCAATACGTTTTTCACCGTTTTTGCCTTCTTGATAACTGAATCCAGGCTCGAATGATTTCCATACATCGCCACGACGGTCATAAGAGATCGCTTGTGGGAACATGGTATTACGAGCATCGAGATACACACGACGTTTGCTCAATGGCGCACGCGGGAATCCTGTCGGTTCACCTTCCATGATGATGATTTCTGGAATCAACTGCTTGCCAACGTGATAGTAGGTGTTGCCCTTCGGTCCACCAACTGTCGGATGCGACCAGTTGTCATTTTCTGGCAACCATTGGTGATGCATTGAAGCCAACATGGGTTGACGTGCAATGATCTTGTAGTTGCCCCATGTCAACATTGGATCACCAGCAGCCCATGCGTCGGACAAGAACAAGTTCATGCCTGCGACTAATGGTTCAAAGCGTTGGTTAGTCGGGAAGCGACGTACACGCTTAAAGGCTGGGAGGTAACCGAAGAGATCCGGGAATTCGCGTTGGTCGTATTGCCAAACGTTCATGAACGCGGTGCCCTTCACGTCGTTTGGTTTCGTGAACCAAACTGACTGGAAGCGAACTTTGTCTTCATGACCTGGCAGATACGGACGAACGGGGCTAATGTTTGGGTTAGTCAAACCAGCACATTGCTGTTCTGCCCAAACGAAGTCGTATTCGTAACTGACATCGCCTTCTGGATTCAAAGAAACCGTCGGGATCGCGTAGATGGTTTGGTCATGTCGACCCCAGCTAAGCGTCAAGTTGGCGATTGCTTCGTTACCGTTGTCTGGAATAGGGAACGGGTGTCCGCCGATCCAATTGGCGCCGGTGTCTTTCACTACAACGTTGCCGTTGGCGTCAAAGCCTGCCATACCTTGGTTCGACAGGGTCGCGTCCAAATAGTAGGGAGGATACATCCGCGTTACGTCGGTATCAGTTTCTTGAATGAAGAATGTGCGACCGTCTTGTTTTACTTCTTGGTAAAGAATCGGGTCGACAAGATCCTGCACGATATCGATGTTGTCGGCGTTGATTACATCGCCAACTTTAATCTTACCTTTCGTGTAGGCCTCAATGTTGTAAAGCTCTTCCGGATAGGCTTTTGTGATATCTCCGGATTTGCAAATCTCTGGCCATAGTGACGTTAATACGCCAGCTCCGCCGAGTCCGAGCGCAGTTTTTTCCATGAAATGTCTGCGGCTGTAGTCAAAATCGTATTTTTTAATATGCATAAGATGCGCCCCTCGCAACTGGCTCTTAGTCGTTGCGCCAATGAAAGTATTGTAAATCGATTCGGATAGTATGTTCCTGGCTAACTATGATCAAGTTCAATTTAATTTCGTGCTGCACCGCAACACGTTATTTGTTAATCACTTACACTTAATGCTTCGAACGCGAAAATCGATTATGGTTCAGATCCGATTGTTATGTTGCGCTGCGTCAATCAGATATTTAATGCTCGACGTTCCGTCATTTTCATTGGTGCTTAATTTTGTTTGGGCTCGTTTAAGAAAAAATCAATGATTCGATCATTCGCGTCCGGCCAGAGGCGATGCCCGCCAGCATGTTCGCAGTAGCGCACTTCTACGTGTTTGGAACATCGCGAGTATTCGATACATCCATCAAAGCCGCGATCCGGCTTCGTGAGATCACATCCATTACAAGTCGCCCACCATTGAGCCGCTTGCACACCAAACCCTGGGAAAAGTTCGTCATTACTATTGTGTAGCACCATCACTGAAAGCGCAGGCGGACACGAATAGGCATTAAGGTCCGTGGCACGTAGTCCGGCCGCACTAGGGGCGATGGCGCGCGGGCGTGGCGCATTGGCCTCGCGAAACGCGATGGCGCTTGCGGCAGTTCCTCCATCTGAATGTCCTGTCAGAAAGATCCGCTGCGTGTCGACGCACCATTTGGTCGCAATGTGCGTTGGGATCATCGCGAGTTCATCGAGCGTCTTGAGCGACAATCTGCGGTGGTCCGTATAAGCCACGACAAGTCCCGCAGCCGTGGCCGCTTTTGTTAACCCAGTGAAACGTTCGATCGCGAGACGGCTCTGGCCTGCACCGGGATAGACCAATAGTAGCGGGTGAGCGACTGCACCATCATAGTTTGCCGGTGTCCGAACACTGTATCGGATCCCGGCGGGCGACCATTCGCTATCGTGTGCACCTGCAATACCGCGATGATCCAATGTCGTGCAGCTTGCCACGCCGTCCGTGTGATAGGTCGCCGTGCCGAGTTCGACGGGTTCTCTCGAACACGCCGATATCAAGACGTTGCATAACACCACAAGCGCGCAAAAATATTTCACCGTGATCACTGATCTCATCGCACAAACCAATTCGCTATCCGAGTGTGTAAGTTCTACGGCCATTCGCGCCGACGGCAGCCGGTCGTTCCTGTTTTCTGTCGACGGGTTCGCGAACCGCCAATTTAAACCTTGGATTGATCCCGCTAGCCAAGCTATCACGCTCGGCGATTGTTCGAGCAGCTGCTCAAACATTGTCCTACTAGTCACCCGTCGCCGAGGTGGGGTAAAAACGCCGAAAAGGGTTTCGTCGTCAAATTTAACGCCCACGTCGGATCGAATTCGGATTAGTAATCGAACATTTTATTCAGCAGTTAGTCGAGTTCACCCGCGCCACTTTCTATAAACCAGTCGGTGTTTTCCCGCAGCCTCGGCCAAGCATCGACCGTTTCACCCGCATCTCAAAGATAAGCGGCAATCCCAAAATACCCAGCAACGTGCGACTAAGAGATGGCTTCTGAAATCCATACGCAAGATGATCAATAATGGCGACCCCGACAGCTAATGAGAATTCACTCCCGTGTCCGACTCCGTTAAATATGTGCTCGACGAAAACGATATCCCCAAGCAGTGGTACAACATCGCGGCGGATCTGCCGGAACCGCCCACGCCGCCATTGCATCCCGGCACCGGACAACCGTTGAGCCCGTCCGAGCTAGAACCCTTGTTCTCGCGCGGCGTCATCGAACAAGAAATTAGTACAGAACGCTACATTGATATCCCGCAACCCGTGCGCGATATCTATCGCCAATGGCGCCCTAGCCCCTTGTATCGAGCACGACGCCTAGAGCAGGCACTCGATACCCCTGCACGTATCTACTATAAATATGAGGGAGTGAGTCCAGCCGGCAGTCACAAGCCAAACACTGCCATCGCTCAAGCATTCTATGCTCATGAAGAAGGCACTAAACGCCTGACGACGGAAACAGGTGCCGGACAGTGGGGCTCTTCTTTAGCGCTGGCCGGCTCGATGTTTGGCCTGGAGATCGAAGTGTTTATGGTGCGCGTGAGTTTCGATCAGAAACCTTACCGGCGCGCCTTTATGGAAAGTTTCGGCGCGAAATGTATCGCGAGTCCGAGTGCTGAGACGGCCTCAGGCCGGGCTATTTTGGCGGACACACCTGACAGTCGCGGCAGCCTCGGCATTGCTATTAGTGAAGCGGTCGAACGCGCGATGGAGCGCGACGACACGAAATATGTGCTCGGCAGTGTCCTGAACCACGTTCTGCTCCATCAAACTGTCGTGGGTCTCGAGGCTATTCGACAATTTGAACTCGCCGACGACTACCCAGATACCATCATCGCTTGCACTGGCGGAGGCAGTAATTTCGGAGGCATTGTATTCCCGTTTCTTGGACGCCAACTTCGTGGTGGGGAGACGGTCGACATCGTAGCCGTCGAACCAGCGAATTGCCCGACCTTAACCCAAGGTAAATACGCTTACGACTTTGGTGATACGGCGCATCTCACCCCGCTCGTGAAAATGCATACTTTGGGGTCCAATTTTGTTCCGCCCGGATTCCATGCCGGCGGCCTGCGTTACCACGGCATGGCGCCGCTGGTAAGCCAATGCGTCGATTTAGGTTACGTTCAAGCGCGCGCTTATCATCAAAAAGAGTGCTTCGAAGCAGGGCTGGAATTTGCGCGCGCCGAAGGCATCCTGCCGGCACCCGAAGCGAACCACGCGGTCGTCGCGGCAATGGATGCCGCGCGGGAGTGTAAAAAAACGGGTGAAAGCCGCGCTATATTATTCAATCTATGTGGTCACGGGCATTTCGATATGCCTGCCTATATGGATTATTCGGCTGGCAAGCTTCACGACCAAGCCTACAATGAAGCTGATATGGCTATGGCTTTAGCTGGATTACCGAGCGTCGGATCTTAGAAACACGCCGGACTTAGGTGTTCAGCACAGGAGTGAAGTCCGATTTGAGTTATTTTTAAGTGTGCTTTTGAGGCGAATAACCATTCTATAATTAACGAGAACGTACACTTGAGGTGGTCAAATTCGGCTTTTCTGCAGAGATGCAAGAAGTACGACCCCATGGACGGAGGAGATAGGGCGGATCAGGATGCCCGAGCCGAGAGCAACGCAGGAGCCGTTGCCGACGACTGCAGGGATGCAGGAGATAGAGCAACGCAGGAGCCGTTGCCGAGTAGAACTGCCCTAAATCCGGCAGGCTCCTGGCAGCCGCACTAACTAGAACACGAGTAGATAGGACGAAACAATGGCAACTCGAAGAGATTTCTTGCGCACCAGTGGCACGCTTAGTGGCGTTTTGTGGCTTAGCTCAAGCGCGATATCAAGCCTCGCGCCGACCCGCAGCTGGGCACTCGAGCTCGCTCATTTTAACGACCTGCAA
Source organism: Gammaproteobacteria bacterium (assembly GCA_047611805.1). Classification (GTDB taxonomy): domain Bacteria; phylum Pseudomonadota; class Gammaproteobacteria; genus UBA11873. The sequence continues at coordinate 47,604 of JBLFWX010000020.1, read as the reverse complement.
AGCCGGACTTTACTCCAACTCACACGACATATATTTCCGCACGACACCTTAGACGACGCGGTCTATGCATTAGTCGTAAAAGATCTCGACGCTGCGAGCACTGGCGATCAGGCAGTCGCCAAATTATTGAGCGACGGGGTGGCTGATCTCCATAGTGAGGGTGATTGGCTCGCACTGACCACAGCACAGCAGTTCACGAGCGTTGAAAAAATTGCTGGTAAAGCGTTCTTCGAGAAAATCCGTTCGACTGCAGTCGTGTCTTTGTACAACAACGAACTCGCGTTTGCCCATTTCGGCTATGAAGGCAGTTCGTTTGAGAAAGGCGGGTATCTGAATCGTGGCTTCAACGACCTCACCTGGCTACCTAATCCACCACCAACCGCGAGTCCGAGCCCCGACCACGACTAGTGGCGACATTCGCTCACGATGACGATTCTGTCGTTGTCGTTATCGGGTCAGGTGCGGGCGGGGGCACTTTAGCGAACGAGTTATGCCAACGCGGCGTGCACGTGGTCGTCCTTGAAGCAGGTGGTCATGAATCGCTCGCTGCCTTTGTCAATGACGAAGTCGCCGCGTTCAAGCAGCTCGGGTGGCTCGATCACCGTACGACAACGGGATCCTGGCGAATCGCCCAAGATTTTCCAAACCTGCCGGCAATGATCTGTAAGACCGTCGGTGGTAGTACCACTCATTGGGCGGGTGTCTCGTTGCGGCTCCGCGAGCATGAGTTCAGTGCGCAATCTGTCTACGGCAACATAGACGGCGCGAATATGCTTGATTGGCCGCTATCAATGGGCGAGATGGCCGCATTTTACGATCGCGCGGAAGATAAGATGGGGGTCACACGCACCCACGACATACCGGGCTTGCCGGGAAACAATAATTTCAAAGTTTTTTATAATGCCGCGAAGCAGGTCGGATACCGCGGCGCCAACACAGGTCGGATGGCTATCAACAGCCGTCCGCGGTCAGGTCGGGCAGCGTGCCAGCAACTCGGGTTCTGCATGCAAGGTTGCAAAATGGGCGCTAAGTGGTCGACCTTGTATACCGAGATCCCAGCCGCGCTAGCCACCGGCTGCCTAGACCTTCGTGCTTCTTGCCATGCGATGAGAATCGAACACGACGACTCCGGCAAGGTGACCGGCGTCATTTACATCGACGCGAACGGCACCGAACAACGCCAGCTTGCGCGAATCATTTGCGTGGCCGGCAATGCCATCGAAACGCCGCGCTTGTTGCTGTTATCGGAATCCAGTAAGTACCCAGACGGCCTTGCAAACTCTTCTGGCGAAGTCGGGCAGAACTACCAGAGACATACATCCGGGAGTGTTTTCGCTACGTTCGATGATCCGATTCATATGTATCGCGGCACGAGCATGGCCGGGATCGTGACCGAAGAATCGGATCATCTTCCGCGTCGAGGATTTGCCGGCGGCTATCAGCTTCAGTCGGTTGGCTTCGGTTTGGCGTTAACCGCAGGATTCATCAATCCGGGTGGTTGGGGACGCAGCACGACTCGAGCAATCGACGATTATGTGAACATGGCTGGCCTGTGGATCGTCGGCGAAGATCTACCACAAGTGAATAATCGAGTGACTTTAAATACCAACGAGAAGGACCAGTGGGGCTTACCTGTTGCGAACGTCCACTATGACGATCATCCCAATGACATCGCGATGCGGGCGCACGGTTATCGCCAAGGCCGAGCGATGTATGAGGCGATTGGGGCCAAAAATGTCTTTGAAGCGCCGCCATTCCCTTCCTCGCACAATATGGGAACTTGCCGCATGAGCGAGCGTCCTTTGTTTGGGGTGGTGAACAAATGGGGACAATCTCACGACATACCGAACTTATTCATTTCCGACGGGAGTCAATTCACGACCAGCGGCGCGGGCAATCCGACATTGACGATCGTGGCCTTGGCGATCCGGCAAGCGGAGTGGATCGCGCTCGAAATGAATCGGCGCTCTATTTAATTCTTGACGCGGTCTCAACAACTAGTTGCGGCCGCGCGGAGACCGTTTTAGCAGTTCGAAACACGAGAAGCGCGGTTGATCGAGTATCGATGAGCGACGCATCACGCAGAAATGTGAACCACTCGGCCCGCCCCATCGGGTTGAAACCTGACCGTTGCGCCAGCAAACTGTGGCTTAAAGCTTTGGAGCCGATTTAATGCACAAACTAGAATTTTACTTTGACTGCTCGAGTCCGTGGACCTATCTAGCGTTTGAACGGGCATTGAAATTATTCGAAAAGACGGACCTCGACATTGTTTGGAAACCGATCCTCGTCGGTGGCGTATTCAACGCGGTTAACCCGGCAATCTACGACAATCGTGCCAATCCAGTTCCTGCCAAAGCGAACTACGCGCAAAAAGACCTGCAAGACTGGGCTCAGTTTGTCGGAATCCACATTGGCCAACCGCCGGTCTTCCCCGTCAATAGCGTCAAAGCCATGCGCGGTGCCTTCTATGCATTGGATAACAATTTACTTGTGCCCTATGCGAGAAGCGTATTCAAACACTACTGGTCGGATCTGGCAGATATCTCGCAAGACGAAGAATTACGCGCGATAGCAACGGAATCCGGATTGGAATCGAGCAGCTTTTTCAGTGCTATTGCGGATCAAAGATATAAAAATCGACTTCGCGATACGACCGACGAGCTAATGACGCGTGGCGGCTTCGGCTCGCCAACAATGTTCTTGGATGGTGAAGATATGTACTTCGGCAACGACCGGCTAGAACTTATTCTCGCGCGTCTAAAATAACCATTAACTATCCGCGTAGACGACTGAAACGACCACGTAATGCTGATCACCGTTAGCAGTGCGCAACAGGATCTCTTCGTCGACGCCGTGCTTTATTAGAGCCCGCGCCATCGGGGAATCGATACTGATCCAACCGCGAGCGCCGTCGATCTCATCGCTACCGACGATGCGATAGGTCGCCATTTCACCCGTTTCGTTTTCCAGCTCAACGGTCGCTCCGAAAAATATGCGTTCCGGATCTGATGGTGCTGAAGTTACGACGTTAAGTTCTGGCATACGCCGTTGCAGATATCGGATCCGCCGGTCGATTTCACCTAGCTCTTTCTTGCGATAAATGTACTCAGCGTTCTCCGAACGATCGCCTTCGGCCGCGGCTGCCGCAAGGTGTTTTACGACCTCCCGACGTCGCTTCCAGATACTGACGGTTTCTTCTTCTAGGGCTCGATAGCCGCTCGCCGTCACATACGGAGACGACGGTTTTTGAGCTGCTCGCCAACGACCCATAGCAGATTCCTAGCGAGCCGGCAGCGGACAAAAACCCTGCGACTGGATCTTCAGTGGGGCGTTAAATTTGCTCCGGAAATTCTCCATCGCGATACCGGCTGTTAATTCCACAATTTGCGCTTCACTAAAATGCTCTCGAAGTTTCGCGAACAAAGAGTCATCGACAGTTTCACCCGTGATGGTCATTTTCTCACCATAATCGAGTACGAGTCGTTCAACATCGTTATACACAGAACTCGATCGCCAATTCTCCAGCTCAAGGACTTTGGCCTCGCCATTTTCAAGTTCGATCGCACGGAACGAATTGATGTCGACTCAAAAGGGGCAACCGTTGAGCGCCGCAACTCGTGCGTACACAAGGGCCAACAAATTCGCCGGCAACAATCCTGATTCATCGATTGAGGCATACAGCTTCTTCGCGGCGCGTAGTATTGGCGGGCAATGTGCCATCGCTCGAGTTGGATTCAATACATCGCCAAACATTCTACGTTCCGAAGCGAGTTCGGAAATGAGGGTTGGATCGCCCCCATCTTCAGTGATTTCTTCTACCCTGGGCATAAATTTACTCCAATTGCATACAGCAGTTCTTGAGACAAGCTTACCGACAGCTGGCCTTATAGGCGACCCTCTTATTCCCAACGCAGGACTATCTATTGAGATTCGGTCGTCAGCAAATTAAGGACGAGCTAGCAACACCTCGCGAATCATAGGAGTAGAATGATTGGTCTGACGGGCAGTGAATTTCATTCAAGGTTGATATTAAATGTCGGAACAAAGTTACAAAGTCGCGGTAGTCCAAGCAGCCCCAGTCTTTATGAATCTCGAGGCGACCATCGATAAAGGCATTGCGATGATCGAACAAGCATCGAAGCAAGGTGCGCGCCTAATTGCCTTCCCTGAATGCTGGGTACCCGGTTATCCGTGGTGGGCGTGGTTGTCGGCGCCTGCGCATAATTTAAAATACTTCGGCGCGTATCACGAAAATTCCCTCAGTGTTGATAGTCCAGCTTTCGAGCGACTTTGTTCAGCCGCCAAAGCGAATCGAATCTTCGTCTCGATGGGTGCGAGTGAGCGCGATCATGGCTCGCTCTACATGGCGCAATTCCTCATTGATGACAGCGGCGTGTTAATCAAGGCCCGACGGAAATTGAAACCGACGTTTGTTGAGCGCACCGTGTTCGGTGAAGGAGATGGCAGCGATCTCGAAGTCTCGCAGACAAGCCTCGGCCGTATTGGCCAGTTGAACTGTTGGGAACACTTACAACCTCTGACGAAATACGCGTTATTCAGTCTGCACGAGCAAGTGCACGTTGGGGCCTGGCCGTCGTTCAGCTGTTACCCGCAGGCCTATAGTTTGGGCGCTGAGCTCAATACCTCAGCGTCGCGAGTTTACGCCGCAGAGGGACAATGTTTCGTGTTAGCTGCCTGTGCAGTCATTTCACCCGAGATGGTGGCGCTTCTCGCCGAAACAACCGAGCATCACGAGCTTATTGCCGCTGGCGGCGGTCACTCGCGTATTTTTGGACCGGACGGCAGCGCCTTGTGTGAACCACTTGCCGAAGACGAAGAAGGCATACTCTACGCGGACATCGATCTTGGACAGATTTCAATTGCCAAATGTTTCGCGGATCCCGTCGGACATTACGCGCGACCAGACGTGACACAACTGTTACTTAACCGGACCGCCACACGTCCAGTTCAAGAACGAGACACCCAATACCTTGAAGTTAAATCAGAACCCGATCTGCCTATTTCCGCGGCACCTCGTGAGAACAATTCATGATCGATCTCTACTCGTGGCAGACGTCCAATGGACGTAAAGTCTCAATCGCCTTGGAGGAAATGGACCTGGATTATACGGTTCATCCAATCAATATCGGTGCGGACGATCAATTCTCTGCTGAGTTCAGTGCAATTAATCCGAATCAAAAAATCCCCGCGATCGTTGACTCAGACGGCCCTGGCGGTACACCGATTAGCATCTTTGAGTCCGGCGCCATTCTGATTTACCTGGCAAGAAAAGCCGGAAAATTCCTACCGAGCGATACGCGCGACGAACTGGAGACCTTGCAATGGTTGATGTTCCAGATGGGCGGTATCGGCCCCATATTCGGCCAGGTTCACCATTTTAAACGCGCGGCCAAAGAAGCCGTCCCGTACGCCCTAGAACGCTACGGCAAAGAATGCTTGCGTCTCTACGAAGTGTTGGATAAACGCCTCGCAACTAACGAGTACATCGCCGCACAGCGCTATACGATCGCAGACATGGCAATCTTTCCTTGGGTAGCACGATTCGAATGGCAGGAAGTCGAATTGCAATGGTTTGAGAACGTGCACCGTTGGTACCAATTAATCGAACAACGCCCCGCCGTACAGCGCGGGATGCTTATTCCCCCGCGACCTTAGAAAAATCATGAGTAAATATTGGAGTCCTATCGTTGGAACGCTCACCCCGTACGTGCCCGGCGAACAACCGCGCGACAGCAAACTGATTAAACTCAACACCAACGAGAACCCTTACGCCCCATCACCAGCGGCACTCGCCGCGATTCGTGCCGAGACGACCGATTCACTGAAGCTATATCCCGACCCCGAGGCGCTTGCCTTGAAGGTGAGCTTAGCGCGCCACCACGCGATCGACGTCGCCCAGATATTTGTCGGCAACGGCTCCGATGAGGTGCTGGCACATGTTTTTCTCGGACTTCTGAAACACGACAAGCCAATCCTACTCCCAGACATTGGTTACAGTTTCTACCCAGTTTATTGCGGCCTCTACGACATCCAATACCAGACCGTCGCGCTCAACGAAAACTTCGAGATTGATTTGCGCGACTACGAACAGGATAACGGCGGCGTCATATTCGCGAACCCCAACGCGCCCACAGGAATCGCCTTAGCGCCTAAGAGTATCGAATCTTTTTTGCGACAGAGTTCCAACTCTGTAGTCGTGATCGACGAAGCCTACGTCGCGTTTGGTGCAGATTCGATTGTCCAACTGATTAAAGAATTCCCTAATCTTTTGGTCGTACAAACCTTATCGAAATCGCATGCCTTGGCTGGGTTGCGAGTGGGCTTCGCGTTTGGCGATCCAAATCTTATCGAAGCACTGGACCGAATCAAGAACAGCTTCAATTCTTACCCGCTCGATCGCCTGGCTATCGCTGGTGCCGTGGCCGCGATTAACGACCAACAATATTTCGAATCCAGCCGACAGAAAATTATTGCAACGCGCGAGCGCTTGAGTCTCGCAATGCGTCGATTGGGTTTTATGGTATTGCCGTCCCAGACGAATTTCGTCTTTGCGTCGAGTCCTAACATCGGTGCGCTGGAACTATTGCAAGCCCTACGTCAGCGTTCAATCATCGTGCGTCATCTTGATCATCCCCGCACGGCGGACTACGTGCGCATTACGGTTGGAACGGACGCTGAGATCGATTCACTCATTGCGAGTTTGGAACTCATATTAAATGATTAATGCACAAACGCAGGTGGAGACCTGCGTCTGTGGATCCGGTTTTTCACCGAGCAGCAATCGAACGTCGCGACTGCCGCGGTAGTTTCCGTTGTCGACTTATGCCGCGGCCGCTTTATCCCAACTGCGAATTTCTGGAATTACTTTCTCTGCGATCAAGCGTTGCGAATTTTCCGCATCCTCAAAAGGCATACCGGCTGCTCGAAAACCAAAGAGCACATCGCAGTCGCCGATCACCTTACGCATTTCCGCGAGTTTCTCCAGCATTTGATCCGGCGTGCCCCAGATTTGCGCATCAACGTAGGCATTCGCCATACCTTCGAGACCAATGTCGCGCAACAGATCGACCGCTTCGCCGTAGCTTTCATAGCCCTTGGCCTTCTTGAAATGATCACCCATTAATTCGTAGTGATGCATCACCGTGAGCAAGTAACCCGCGACGTGTTTGCGCGCTAACTCCTCGGCTCGGCCCGCATCTTGGTGACAAACGGTGATCCCGGCCATCAACGGCGGCGGTGGTGGTGAGTTGTGCAACTTTTGGTACAGCGCTCGATACGGTTCGAAATCCGCATTGTGTTCGGCCATGGTTTTTTGCGTGAAGACCATCATTTGCGCGCGATTCGTCGCGCATTCGATTGCCGACTCAGGCGACATCGCGACTTGTGTGACTCGGCCTTTGAACGAGCGCGTCGGGGCTGGGCGAATTTTCGCGAGCGGTTGTTTGTAATATTTGCCGTCTCCTTCGATCACGCCAGACTCGAGCGCTTTAAGGATCATCGGCGCCGCTTCGTCGAAGCGATCGCGTGAGGTATCCATGTCGATGCCGAACTGATCATATTCGCGGCGCGACAAACCCCGGCCCATGCCAAATATCACTCGGCCATCGGACAGTTCATCGAGCAAGGCAATCCGCTCGGCGACGCGCAGCGGTGTATTCCAAGGGACGATTACAGCGCCTGTGGCAAGCTTCAAGGTCTTGGTTATCGCCGCGAGGTGCGCGAGATAGACGACGTTGTCGGGACAGAATGAGTAATCCTCGAAATGGTGTTCGACACACCAATGCGAATCATAGCCCTGGGCTTCAAGTTGGGAGGCGAGTTTGAGTTCTTCGCGGTAAACCTGACTGTCAGTAACGCTCTCGTCATAACTTTGGCGCTGGAAAAGCGCAAGTGTTCCTATTTGCATGGTGTTGTTCTCCGATAGTGGACGTTTAGGACCCGACGGCCAGAGCGCGTCGATGCAAGTTTGGAAAAGTCTACGTGATCCGTTTGTTCACACCAAGGCATCGCAGCGCAACAAAAGAGCAGTCCGGAGAACCATTAGCCAATTGAGCCCGGGAACCTAAGCGCAACTCGGTCTATTCACCTCATCGACAATCAGATCTTACAGCTTCATTCGGAGCCGATAATCTTATCCTACGGGCCAAACCCAGGCACACCCCGTCATTGCGCCAAGCGCTGCTCAACTTGCTTAAGCGCATTCTCCCATTGTTGTTCTTCTAAGCTGAGAATCGATCCGCGCAACGCCTGTATTTTCGCGCAATTGCCCGAGTCCCGCTGCGCGACGGTGAACAATTCACCGAGCAATGCAGTTCTCTCAGATTCCGCGACGTCGACCTCGGGGCGGTCAGCAACGCTTGCGGTGTAGTCATTTTTCTGTGCGTCGGTCCAGATTTCGCGCTTTGCGAGTTCATCCAAAGCGGCCCCTAGCCGCTGCTCCCCGGCAACGTCGATCGCTTCGAGTTCCGAGTACAAGCTACCGATGACGGTTTGCGCACATTCCTCGGCCGTCACGACTTGAGCCGTCAATGCGAGCCACACCACTAGCATCGTCTTCAACATAGTATTGAGCTCCAATATTCTCATCTAAATTTTCGTCCTCACTGCTCGATTCTTCGGGCGAACCCCGTCAGCGTCCGACGACCTACTCATTTCTAAAGACCCTGCTTCGCGTGTAAGATTCCCGCCCCAGCCCGCGCTTGAGCTTCGAAGAGCGCTGCGGCGAATTTAATCACAGGAGTCGAATTTATGCGCATCGGAATTTTCTGTATCCAACCAGACGCCAACGCGGATCCCGCGATCGTGGCGAAACACGCCGAAGATTTAGGCTTCGCGTCCTATTGGGTACCCGATCACATCGTTCTGCCGGTGACCACGACCACGAGCTATCCTGGTAATCCTGGTGGCGGCCCAGACCCCGATTATTTGTGGCAAATGCCCGATCCGATGATCGCGTTGATGCGCGCAGCAACGGCCACGAAAACAATTGAAGTGGGCACGGGAGTGCTATTGGTACCGGAACGCCACCCGCTACATTTGGCGAAGGAAATCGCCTCTCTGGATCACTACAGCGGCGGCCGCTTCAAGTTTGGCATCGGCGCGGGATGGAACAAAGAAGAATCCGAAATGCTCGGTGGAGACTTCGAACATCGTTGGACTCAGGTCCGCGAGGCTATTGAGGCGATGAAAGTGTGTTGGACGGAGCATGAATCCGAGCATCACGGCAAGTACTACGATTTCCCGCCAGTCCTGTGTTATCCGAAACCCACACAAAAACCCCATCCACCGATTTTTCTTGGCGGCATCATGTTTGATGGCCAATGGGCCAAGAGAGTATTTCACCGGATTGTAAAATGGGGTGACGGCTGGTGCCCGGTTGTCGCGTCAGTCGATCAGATCATAGATGGACGTGAACAAATACGAATCATTGCCGAAGAAGCCGGCCGCGATCCCAGTTCAATTGAAATTCGGGTCTTCGGTGGTCAGAACCAATGGCGTACGCGCGCGAAACGTGATGCATTAGCCGAGGCCGGCGTCACGGATTACAGTATTTGGATTGATGCGCCCGACACCGACAATATTTGTCGCGAACTCGATGCGCTCGCGAAAGAACTACTCTAACGTTTAGTGTCGATTTCCGCACCACCATTGCGCGGAACTCAAGCGACGCCGCCCGTGGGGATTAGCAACAACTTAAATCAAACAGGAGATTGGCATGACCAGTCGGATCGAATTGGACCATGAAGTCATCGTCATTGGTGCCGGAGTTTGCGGTATCTATCAGATCAAGCGTCTCGCCGACCTTGGAATCAACGCCATCGTTCTGGAGGCCGCGGCTGACCTAGGCGGTACGTGGTATTCGAATCGATATCCCGGCGCGCGGTTTGATTCCGAGAGCTATACCTACGGCTATTCATTTTCGAAAGAGTTACTCGAAGAATGGCATTGGAAAGAACGCTTTTCCGGCCAACCCGAGAACCTGCGTTATTTAAACTACGTAGCAGACAAGTTCGAGCTACGCCAATACATGCAATTCAACTGCAAGCTTGAAGCGGCACATTTCGACGAGCAGCAATGCATCTGGCGGCTGAAGATCTCTGACGGACGAGAGCTAACTTGCCGTTACGTGATCATGGGTGTTGGCTTGTTGTCCGCACCGACCATGCCGAAAATCGACGGCGTCGAAAATTTCAAGGGACGCTCGTTTCACACCTTTCACTGGCCACACGAAAAACTCGATCTGTCTGGCAAGAAAGTTGCCGTCATTGGCACCGGCGCCACCGCTATCCAAGTGATTGCCGAAATAGCGGACAAAGTTGGCGAACTGACCGTCTTTCAACGACGCCCGAATTGGAGTGCCCCGTTGAACAACGGCCCGATCTCCGACGAAGAGATGGCCGACCTGCGCGCACGTTACGACGAAATATTCGCAACTTGCGCCCGCACCCCAGGGGGGTTCGAGCACGAACCTGATCGGCGCGGATTTTATCAAGTACCCAAAGAAGAACGTATCGCGCTATGGGATCGCTTGTACGACGAGCCCGGCTTCGGTATCTGGCTGCAGAATTTCGCTGAGATCTTCACCGACGAACAAGCGAATGCAGAAATCTCGGAATACATCGCCGAGCGCATCCGCAGAAGAGTGAACGACCCCGCCATTGCGGAAAAATTAATCCCGAAAGATCACGGCTTCGGCGTCCAAAGAGTGCCGTTGGAGACCCGTTATTTCGAGGTATACAACCGAGATAACGTGCGACTCGTCGATATTAGCGAAACACCCATCGCGAATATCACAGAAAACGGCATTCAAACGTCGGACGAACATTTCGACTTCGACATCATCGTGTACGCCACGGGATTCGACGCCATTACCGGCGCCTACGATCACATCGACATCCAAGGCGTTGGTGGCGAAAAGCTAAGAGACAAATGGCGCGATGGCCCGTCGACATTCCTTGGTATGTTCATCCACAAATTCCCGAACATGCTGATGCCTGCAGGCCCGCAAAGTGGCTCGGCCTCAACAAACTATCCTCGTGGGATCGAAACCGGGGTGAATTGGTGTACGGATTTTCTGGAGTACATGCACAAAAACGGTTACGACCGCGCCGAGCCCTCCCGCGAAGCCGAAGAACAGTGGACCGATCACGTCACCAAGATGTATTCGACGATGCTCATGCGCAACGCAAAATCTTGGTTCACGGGCTACAACTCAAACGTGGAAGGGCACGAAGAAGGCCGCATTCGCTACTTCGTCTATAACGGTGGTTCGCCGAAATACGTTAAACGTATTAAGCAAATAGCCGAGCAGGACTATGACGGTATCGATCTGTCGTCGGCAGCGCCGGCTTCGAATGAGGATTCAATGCGCGCTTAGTTCATCGATCGTGTAGGTCGCTGCCGCAGATAGCATGACTGCGGCGCGGCCGATTATTGATGACGGTCCCGGAAGTCTATTCAGATCGAGGCCAACCACTTCGATGTAGCCCGTCCGATAGCCTGGGGGCAATCTTCCTGTATGTAGTGCAGACCTGCGCCCACGTTAACGACCTCGCAATTAGGCATGTTTTCGGCGCACCAATCTGCCATCGCCTGAGGGATGAGTAACCCGGGATCCGTATGTAACAACAATTTTGGGATCTCTGTTGTTTGCAGCCATTTCATATACGACTGTTGCATCGCATCGATTGCGGCCGGCTCGCCCCCAATACAAAGATTCTGAGGGAACTTGCAGAGAATCTTACGCGTGGCCGGATCGAGCCACGGCTGCCGGTAAGCATTGTGTTCATCTTCCGACAATTTGCGCAAAGTCATCATGGGCAGCACGCCTTCGATAAACAAATTTTCCTCGACCATCATTTTCTCGGCGGCTTCCTGTGACGATCTTAGGGCTTGGAAAAACTCGCGCGTTTGATCATCGAACGTCTCGTAGCTCGGCACGGGAAAAAGTACCGCTTCCATAAACGCGATACCTCGAACGTTGGCGGCATTGCGCATCGCATAGTGAAATCCGAAAAACGATCCCCAGTCGTGAATCACCAAGGTGATATTCTTTAATCCGAGTTGCACGATAAATTCGTCAAGATATTTAATGTGGTCAGTCATTTCGTAACCGATATCCGGCTTCTCAGATAAACCGTAACCAATCAAATCGACTGCGATGAGCCGACCTTGACCTTCGAGTTCAGGCATCACGTTGCGCCACAGGTAAGACCAAGTGGGCTGGCCGTGCAAAAACAAAATGGGATCGCCGTCACCAGACTCTACATAGTGCATCTTTGATCCTAAGACATCCTGATACTTCGAAGGGTAGTTGAAATCTGCGGGTTTGGATTGAGTCACTATGTTTTCTCCAAGCGACAAATAAGTGTCACTAAGTGGTAAGAAGATCCGATCAGGCGTGCGACATGAATTGGTAAGGATTAGCTTATCTCGGTTGCCAGTCACGATACACTTATGGAACATCTCAGTACGAGTGCATTGCTATAATTATGCGGGCCTTGGTTATTTTAAGCGCCCTAGGGTATTTTCATTTCGTCTTTCGATCGCTACACGAAGATCGAATGCTTTGGCTGCGATTCCAGGATGTAGATTCACGATCGTCGGCGGAGGAAATCGGCACGCACTGATCGGCCACCGATTTGCACAATGAGAGTCACGATCAGCTGCAACTATCGCATTGAGAATCCTTCGTAATTATTCGCAACAACCGCGTCACATTTTTCTCTGTACAAGGGCCCACCACCCGAATACAGCAAGAACGTACGTTTCTTTTCCGGCAAGTTTCGATTCACGTTCATGAACCACGAATCAACGGTTGGGAAGAGCGTGCTGTTGGCGGCTTCGTAAACATGCTGCGTCCATGCATCTTCAGCAGCGTCGGTCGCGGCAATGCGCTCGTAATTATGGTCTTGCATGTATCGGATCGCTTCCGTCACCCATTCCACGTTCTGCTCGATGCAGCGCGGAATATTGCAAAAAGTCGAACTATTGTGTGGCCCGACCAAGGTGAACATGTTCGGGAAACCAGCGCTCTGGATACCCAGGTAGGTCCTTGGACCGTCGGCCCATTTATTTTTCAAAGTCTGACCGCCAACGCCGCGAATATCGATCCGTTCGAAACCGCCCAGAACGGCGTTGAAACCTGTCGCGTAGATGATCATGTCCAACTCGTATTCGGCGTCTGACGTTTTAACGCCAGTAGCGGTAATACGTTCGATGGGAGAGTTAAGGATATCGACCAGACTCACATTGTCGCGGTTGTACACTTCGTAATAGCCCGTTTCGAGCGGTACTCGGCGTAATCCGAAACCGTGATCTTTCGGGATCAGTTTATCTGCGATCCGTGGGTCGTTCACCCGTTCGCGGATCTTCCGACGCATGAACTCTGTGATCGTATCGTTCGCTTTTTGATTCGTTAAGGTGTCGCCGAAATTTCCTAACCAGATTGAGAAGCCTGGTTCGGCATAGAGCTTTTCGAAAAACGCTTCCCGTTCTTGCGGGGACAATTCGAGCGCCGAACGCGGATCCATTTTGTGAATAAAGCTACCGAAAGATTCACTACATTTCCTAAATATGTCTGCATAATTTCCTTTGATTTCGCGCATCGTCGCTGAATCAATCGGCGCATTGCGCAACGGCGCGCAATAATTCGGGCGCCGCTGGAAAACCGTGAGATGTTTGACTTGATCCGCAATTGTTTGAATAACTTGCACACCAGTTGCACCGGTTCCGATGACACCGACCCGCTTACCCTCGAATTTCACGTCTTCATGTGGCCACAGTCCTGTGTGATACCACTGGCCTTTGAAGTCGTCGATTCCTTCAATATTGGGCATCTGCGGCGCTGATAACGGCCCCACAGCGGTGATGAGAAATTTGGCCTTGGCCGTTTCGCCATCATCAGTCCCTACTTGCCAACAATTCTCGTCCTCGTCGTAAATTGCGGAGGTGACCCGCACCTTAAATTGGATGTCGCGACGTAAATCGAATTTGTCCGCGACGTGATTGAGGTAACGAAGCGTTTCCGGCTGTGCAGCAAAGTGTTCGCTCCAGTCCCATTCCTGAAGTAGCTCTTGTGAAAATGAGTATCCGTAGCTATAGCTCTCGGAATCGAAGCGCGCGCCTGGGTAACGATTCCAGTACCAGGTGCCACCCACATTCGTCCCTGCTTCGAAAACGCGTACAGACAATCCAAGCCCGCGCAACAGATGCAATTGATACATGCCCGAAATGCCGGCGCCAATGATGATGACATCGTAATGTGAGTTCGTCGTACCATTAGATGTTGGTGAATTTTGTATGTCCTGCGACATCGCTGAATCTCCTTAAGCGGTTGGCATATTGGTATTTTGTCTACCTCTAAGATCCGCTTCTTACATAATATTTCTACCCGGGGGCCGCGGTTATTACGGCCTGTCTGGCACGACCCTACTTGAGCATTCCAATGGAATATTGATCTGTATCAAGTTTGTTTCGTGCCCTTAGCCGACGATTTGGCAAGCTCGTGCGCATGGGCAAATTCCGAAGCAATGGATTGACGGCGGTGCCCAGCGGCCAATTCTCTGCCCGCCATAGCCGCGTAAATGCCGGTATAGTCCCGCTTCGGGTTTTTAACCAAGTTGGGGCGTTCTATGAAAACCGAAATCCCAGTTTTGATCGCCGGTGGCGGACCGGTCGGCACCACATTGGCTCTTGATCTTGCAGTGCGCGGCGTTGCTTCGATAGTTGTCGAAGAGCGCCTGGCGATGCCGCCGAATCCAAAGTGCAACACCACCAACGCGCGCTCCATGGAGCACTATCGTCGACTCGGCTGCGCCGATGCGATCCGACGCGCCGGCCTACCACTCGATCGATCAACGGATGTAGTTTATGTCACTCGCTGGACCGGTCACGAATTAACGCGCTACAAGCTCCGTTCGTCCGCTGAGGTGATAGATAAAGCCACGAATACTGGCGCGATCGACGACTACTGGCCAACCCCAGAGCCGCAGCACCGGGTTTCGCAACTCGCGATGGAACCCGCGATTAGAGATCATCTGAAAACGTTTTCTGGATGCGATTACCGAGAAGGTTGGCGGTTTCTTTCGTTCGAACAAGCAGACGAATTTGTCGATTGCATCGTGCAAGAAATCGCGAGCGGCGCCGAACACGAAATCAGGTGCCGCTATCTGGTTTCCTGTGAAGGCGCACGCAGTGTCATCCGTCGTGCGATGGACGTAGAGTTGGAAGGTCGAGATTGCGTCGCTAAATTCTGTACCACTTATCTCAAGTCTGCGGCGTTAAAAGAACTGTGGCCGCATGCGCCCGCCTGGATGCATCGCATCTACAACGCCGACGGCGAGAGCCATGTCGTTGCAATCGATGGCGAGGATCGTTGGTTGCATCATTCGATTTTAAGTCCCGACAGCGATCTTGATGCCCATGATCACCGTAGTGCTATTCGAAATGCTTTCGGTGTCGATATCGATTACGAAGTACTCGGTCAAGAACGCTGGATTGCACGTGCGATGGTGGCGGACCGCTATCGCAAACAGCGCGTATTTTTATGTGGGGACGCGGCACATATTTGGATCCCGATGGGCGGCTTCGGCATGAACGCAGGTGTTGAGGACGCGATCAACTTGTCGTGGAAACTGAGTGCCAATCTGTCCGGCTGGGCGAACTCGAATTTGCTCGACACCTACGAAGTGGAACGACGTTTAATTGGACAATTAGTCGCGGGTTCGGCAGCGAAGATTTTCGAGGATCTGTATCAAATACCCGTCCAACATGCCTTGCACGAAGCAGAAGGGGAGCATGCCGTAGAGCACCGTGCCGAAGTCGGCCAATCCATTACAAAGCATAATGTCGCGGAATTCGACAGTATCGGTATGCAACTTGGGGTGGCGTACGATAATTCGCCCGCGATTGTTTACGACGGCGCGATAACACCAGAATTCGTGATTAATAAGTATGTTGAATCTTCGCGACCCGGAGTTCGCGCACCTCATTTTTGGCGTAGTTCCGGAGTAGCGCTCTATGACGATCTTGGACCAGAATTTACGCTATTGCGCATCGGTTCAAATCCTCCGGACGCGCATGCGCTTGTCGCCGGATTCGCAGCACACAAAGTGCCACTTAAAGTACTAAGTATCCACGAGCCAATCGCAGCCCAGAAATACGAAAATTATTCGTTAGTACTGATCCGTCCCGACCAACACATCGCGTGGCGGGCGAGACAAGATCCAAGCGACGTAGAGAAAATTATTTCCACCGTGACAGGTGCGAACCAACAGTAGCAAAAGGATGGAACGATGAAAGATATAGTTGCCCGAAAACTGGCCGGCGGAATTCTCTTCGGAGAAGGCATTCGCTGGACCGGTGACGCAATCGTGCTGTCCGACATGCTGAGTGGGAAAGTCATTAAGGTCGATCCGCTATCCGGCGAAACGACGACCTTACTCGAATTGGAGAATCAGCCGAACGGGTTAGTCGTGCGCGAAGACGGCCATCTGATTATCAACTCGATGTTTGACTGCAAACTGCTCGAATTCGCAGACGGGCAAGTTAGCGAGTACTGCGATCTGTCCGGGATCGCGACCGGCTACCTAGGTGACATCGTCGGCGATTCGCGCGGTGGGTATTACGTTGACGACGTCGGCGCGCGGGTGCTCCACGGTGAGAAGCCGGCCCCTGGTCGACTCATTTACGTGGCACCAGATCGCAGTGCCAAGGTAGTAAAAGATCAGCTCGCATTCGCGAATGGCGTCGTGATCTCACCGGACGGCAAGCGGTTATATTTGGCCGAGACGATGATATGTACCATCAAAGTCTACGACATCGAACAGGACGGCAGCCTCGGCGAAGGGAAAATTTGGGCCGATTTCACCGGCACTAGCCGCATCGATGGCATGACAATGGACAGCGAAGAAGCGTGTTGGGCCTGCTTGCTCGATACTGACCGAATCGTTCGGGTTGCACCGGATCAATCTCACAGTCACGCTGTCGTAATCCCTGGCGGTGAACCGATCGCCTGCACGATCGGTGGTCACAATGGCCGACAAATGTTCATCACGGCGATTGAATCATTGGATGGAAAAAATATTTTCGAAGAAATGATGGCCAAACGAGTTCGCGCCAATGTTTGGGTAGCAGACATTCCGTTTGAAAAAGGCACTGCACGTCCGTAGCAAACGACTTCCCCGTGATACGGACCTATACCATGCCAATGTCCGCTGATTCGAAGTTGCGGTGGGTCACTTGTCTTGCGACCCGGTGCTGAGGATTCGACGAACCGTCAGTGGCTGACAGGTTGGCTGCCGCAGAGCACAATCCCACACGCGAGCCGCCCATCGGACTGGCCAACAGAAATATTCCGTAGAATTCCCTGGCATTATATTAGAATATTATTATATATTGATTGCTCAATTCACAGACTAATTTTCAAGCTCGACGTCTCGACCAAGAAAGTTGAGAACGTTCAAGGGAGTGTCGCAACAACAAAAGCTGTTTCGGATGCTACCGGAACGTCTGATCTGAAAGAAACCATTATGTGACGCAAACGACTGCTACCGTGCAGACGAAAAAGAGGATTTAGGTAATGAATGACTACCCTTACGAATTGGGAACCCACCGTCGGACAATTTCGACAACTTCAGCTGACGCTCAAATATGGTTCGATCGCGGGCTAAATTGGTGTTTTGGTTATAACCATGAAGAAGCGGCGCAGTGTTTTAAGAAAGCGCTTGAAAGCGATCCCGATTGCGCGATGGCCCATTGGGGTGTCGCTTACGTGATGGGTCCGAACTACAACAAACCATGGGAATTATTTGACGCAAAC
Organism: Gammaproteobacteria bacterium; assembly: GCA_047611805.1. GTDB lineage: Bacteria > Pseudomonadota > Gammaproteobacteria > UBA11873. Next base: position 29,759 of record JBLFWX010000020.1, on the reverse strand, counting down.
GACTTGGCGGCAACCTTGCGGGTTACGCGAGAAGCTATCGCCGCCGCACAAGCGAGTTCGAATACTAATGCAACCGAGCGAGCCTTAATCGCGGCAATAGACAAACGTTACCAGTCTGATGCGGCGATCGATGATCTTTACATTTGGAGTTTGGATTACGCCAACGCGATGCGCGAAGTCTACGATAAATTCCCAAACGATTATGACGTCGTGACTTTGTTCGTTGAAGCCATGATGAACCGCACACCCTGGCAGATGTGGGACCCGCGTTCTGGCGAACCTGTTGCGGGTGCTGATACCTTGGAGTGCCGAGAGGTCTTAGAAAAATCGATTGCGCAGTTAAACCTTGCCGGCGCAACGCGCCACCCTGGCGTACTTCACTTATATGTTCATCTAATGGAAATGTCTCCGTTCCCAGAAAAGGCCTTGCGAACTGCAGACGACTTGCGCGATCTCGTCCCAGACGCCGGCCACCTGAACCACATGGCCACTCATATCGACGTTTTGTGCGGCAATTACCAGGCCGTCGTGGCAAGCAATTCAGTGGCTATTCTCGCTGATTACAAATATTTCGAACGTAACGGAGCAATGAATTTTTACTCGCTCTACCGTGCTCACAACTACCATTTCAAACTCTACGGTGCGATGTTTCTCGGGCAATATGCACCTGCGATCGATGCAGTCGAAGCCATGATGAAAACGCTGCCAGATGAACTCATGCGTTTGGAATCCCCGCCAATGGCCAACTGGCTGGAAGGTTACGCGTCGATGAAAACACACGCCTACGTCCGGTTTGGACGGTGGCAAGAACTACTCGACCAGGCCTTGCCCGATGACCAATCGCTCTACTGCATGTCGAGTGCGATGAATTATTACGGGAAAGGAGTCGCCCATTCCGTACTCGGCAACGTAGATGCGGCACTTGCAGCACAGAAGCAATTCGAAGCCGCAGCCAATCGCGTGCCTAGAGAACGACACATCCATGTCGTCAGTTGCGAAGCGATTCTTGGTGTGGCGCGCGAAATGCTCGCCGGCGAATTGGAATATCGTCGTGAGAACTATTCGACTGCTTTCGCGCATCTGCGCCAAGCCGTTATCAACGAAGACCAGCTTCCTTACGACGAACCGTGGGGGTGGATGCAGCCTAGCCGCCATGCTTTAGGTGCCTTGCTGCTGGAACAAAACCATGTCGAAGAAGCAGCAGCGGCCTACCGCGCCGATCTAGGTGTTGATGACACAGTACTCCGATCGAATCAGCATCCGGACAATGTCTGGGCATTGATGGGTTTGCATGAGTGCTACACCCGTCTGGGGAAAAGCGACGAAGCTCAAATGATCAAACCACGCTTGAACTTCGCCTTAGCGAGAGCGGATCTGCCGATCAAGGCATCGTGTTTTTGCAGCCTAAACGCTGCGGACTAAGTCTACGAAAATAGGCGCGACTTCGGACTTAAAGGGTGATTTAATTCCACTCGAAGTCGCCTAATAATCTAAGAGCCGGAAGCACCCGGCAAACGCCTATGAGCCATTCCGTCGAAGTCGAACACCACGTTGCGAAGCTCAAAGCACTCGACATGCACTATGTTCTCGCGGGTCGCGGGGATCCAGTAGTGTTAGTCCATGGTTGGCCGCAAACGTGGTACGAATGGCGCCATGTTATCGACTACCTTGCGCCTTATTATTCAATCATTGCTCCAGATTTACGCGGTCTTGGCGACAGCTCGAGACCCGCAGACGGCTACGATACGCAAACCCTTGCTGCTGACGTTTGGGAACTGCTTCACGACGAACTAAATATCACAGAGTTTCATCTTGTGGGACACGACTGGGGCGGCCCGGTCAGTTACGCACTGGCCGCCGCACACCCATCGTCGGTGCGTAAGCTCGCAATCATTGATGTTGCGATCCCGGGTGATGGTGCGGTCAATATCTCGCAAGGAGGCAAACGCTGGCACCATGCCTTCCACCAGACTCTAGAACTACCCGAAGCGCTGATCCAAGGGCGCGAAGACATATATTTGAGCTGGTTTTATCGCAACTACGGCGCGCGACCTGATGCGATTAGCGCTGAGGCGATCACTGAATACTTACGCACTTACACACAACCTGGCGCACTTGCCGCTGGATTCCATTACTACCGGAATATCCCGATCGACATCGCACAAAACGAAGCTATTGTCGCGAAATTCAAATTGCCTATGCCCGTTCTTGCACTGGGCGGCGCGCAAAGTTGGGGCCGTCGTGGTGAGGTACTAGAATCCTGTAAGCGGGTAGCGACAGATGTGCGCGGCGGGATCATTGAAAACGCCGGGCATTGGATCCCAGAAGAACAACCCGAAGTTCTCGCCGAACGTTTACGCGAATTCTTCGCTAGTTAAAATTCGCGGCTAAGAGTCAAACGTATTTAAAGTTGATCGAAGTACGCAGCCATGCGCCTACGCATCGCGGGATCAGGTAAGCGTCCGCGCAACGCACCCATATTTTCGACCATGTGATCCACCCTTGATGTCGCTGGAATCGCGCACGCGACCGCGGGGTGCGAAACCACGAACTTCAAAAAGAACTGCGCCCAATTTTTGCAATCGAATTCCGCGGCCCAGTTGGGTAATACCGTGCCGCGGACTCTATCGAACACGCGACTACGACGAAACGGGCGATTCACAATCACCGCGATCCCTCGCTCAGACGCCATTGGCAACAGCCGCTGTTCGGCCTCGCGATCCATCATGTTGTACGTGAATTGCACGAAATCCAACACACCACGTTCCATTAAACTTAGCAAATCGTCGTGGCGCCGACCGTGTGAGGTCGTGGCGCCGATGTACCCCACCCGCCCGGATTCCTTCCAAGCTGTCAGTGTTTCGAGGTGCTTTTCGACATCGAGCAGATTGTGGACTTGCATGAGATCGAAGGATTCCAAACCCCACAGCCGCGCCGATTTTGCCATCTGACGTTCACCGAATCCTCTCCCGTAAGTCCAAACCTTGGTTGCGGAGAACAATTTAGGATCCTCTAACTCACTCAGACAATACCCTAGCGCTTGCTCCGAGCTTCCGTACATTGGCGAGGAGTCGATGACCGCGCCACCGTGGGCGAAAAACTGTCGCAGTACTTCGACCCGGATCCGCAACGCATGCGGATCGTTGGCGCAATCGAATGTCAACCAAGAACCCATTCCTATAACGGGAATTCGTTGTCCGGTTGACACAATGGTGCGCTCGATTAGCACATCACTAGTCTCTAGGGCCAATGCGGGTCGCCACAACGGTACGCTGAAGACACAAAGTGATCGCAAAAATTGTCGTCTTTGCCACATCCTATTATTTTAGCGCGAATTAACTAATGCGGCTCAGGGGCGAAAAGACTTCGACTAATGCGTCGTTAGTAGGCACGGTCTAATTGAATATAAAGCGAACTTCTGAACCTGCTAGTCTTATGGCCTTGTAATCACAATTCCAGATATTCTCACAACTCATTTCCGGAGATCGCGTGGCATTCAACTATCTTGTGTTGATCTCAGCATTCGTCTGCGCAGTGGCATCCTCGACAACAGTGCAGGCGTCACCGCCTATCGAATTGACGATCTCCGCAACCCACTCGATTGCAACGCCTTGGGTGCACACACTCAAACACTACTTCGTTCCGGAATTCAATCGTCGAACGAAACTCCTTGCAAACTCGCCGACGTATCGATGGACTGAAATCTATGGCGGCGCGCTATCGAAATGGCATAACAGCCTAGAGGTAACGGAAATTGGCCTGACCGACATCGGATGGGTCGGAACGTTGTGGGAACCGGCAAAAATGCCCTTGCAGAACATCACCTATCATTTACCGTTCATTACTGATGATCTGGGTGTGCTGGTCCGCGTCTACAACCACATTCATCGCGTGTTACCAGCCGCACGCCAAGCCTGGCTTGATCACAATCAAATGTATCTTGGTGCAACCGGTATCGATACTTATCATTTGCTGACGAAATTTCCGGTCAATTCTCTGGCCGATCTAGAAGGGCGCAAACTGCTTGCCCCTGGTCCGTCCGCCGTGTGGTTACGTGGCACGGGTGCCGTTCCGGTAAACGGCGCGTTGAGTACGTACTACACACAACTGAAAACTGGGGTTGCCGACGGCACCGTGTCGATTTTGACGGGCGCGCATCCGTACCGCATTCACGAGGTGGCGCCTTACATTACCTTAGTAGGCATTGGCGCACAGATCACAGGCGCGATTAGCATCAACTTAGACGCATGGCGACGACTCCCGCCCGCTGACCAGAAAATCCTCGCGGAACTCGGCGACGACTACAGTGAACATGCGGCTGGGGAAACGACCCGCCGCTACGAAATCGCGCTCGCCGCGATGCTCGCCGACGGGGCGATACTGAGCCGTCTCCCTGCACACGAAAAACAAAAATGGATCGACGGGCTACCCGAGTACGGCAAGCAGTGGGTGAATCGACACGAGAGCAAAGGTTTGCCGGCGGGACTGATGTTGCAGCTATTGATGAACGGAGTTCGCGACGCGGGAGTACAACCGCAACGCGAATGGGATCGTTACGAATGAGTAACCGATGATGACGATGCGCACGATCAAAGCGTTACCACTATGCGACAATCGGATAGCCGGCATATTAGCCACGCTCAGTCTTTCATTACTTAGGTGCTCTGCGATCTTAACTGCAACGATCGTGACGCTGATTACGGCGGACGTCCTTGCGCGCAGCATTTTCAATTTTCCTATTCGCGGCGTACCGGAACTCGTCGCCGTCGTTATCCCGGCTGCTGTTTTTCTCGCGCTTGGCCAACTTTTCGTCACTAACAAACTGATCCGCGCCGACATGCTTTCGGGATTCATCACGAAGCGCTGGCCAACTGGCGGTGCGACTCTCTCCTGCGTCTTTCACTTAGGCGGTGCTGCCGTCGCTCTGATGATCGCGATCCCTGCGACCAGAGGCTTCATCTTCGCGATCAATACCGGAGAATTTCTGGGTGTCGAGGGTGATTTTACGGTGCCTGTGTGGCCGGCGAAGCTTGCTGTGGTTGTGGGCTCCAGTTTAGTGGCGGTGCTTAGCGCGACTGCCGCAGCCACAATTGGTCGCTCGCTGCTAGGTGCTAACAACGACACGCCTCACACGCTCGCCTCCGTGGTAATAATATTCGGTGCGATCTTGGCTAGCCTGGCGGTGCTTTTTCAATTTGGCATCGATGATCGAACTTACGCAGGTATTGGATCGTGCCTATTAATTTTCGCGCTAATTTATCTAGGCATGCCCGTCGCGTTCGCATTAGCCTTGGCCGCGACCATCGGCATTGCCCTTATCAAAGGAAGCGCGGTCGTCGCTGTTGAAGCGCTCGCGCTGGTCGCCGAGGGCGCAGTCGCCAATTACGTTTTCGCGGCCGTACCGCTGTTCGTGTTGATGGGTCTAATTGTCGGTGCGGCAGATATTGGTCGCGATTCTCTGCAAGCCGCGCATTGGCTCTTACGACGCATCAAAGGCGGTCTTGGCGTGGCGACGGTGTCCGCGAATGCAATCTTTGCTGCCATCACGGGAATTTCAATCGCATCCGCCACGATTTTCAGCCGCATCGCCGTACCGTCACTTATCGAATCGGGTTTTACCCCCAGGTTCTCTGTCGGCTTAGTCGCAGGTTCATCCGTTCTCGGCATGCTCATTCCGCCAAGTTTGCTACTCATCGTCTACGGCTTAGTCGCGGAAGTATCGATCAATAAATTATTCCTTGCCGCCATCGTTCCTGGCTTACTGCTCGCGAGTGCTTTTTCGATTGGGGTGATCCTCGTTGCCACTTTCAAACCACGGTTCGCGATGTCCGGCATTCCGAGCGTAGGCCTTCGGCAACAGATTAATGGCCGCCTCGCGCTCAGAAAAACCCTACCTATCGCAGCCTTAATCGTGATCGTCCTAGGCGGCATCTACGGCGGCATCTTCACGCCGACGGAAGCAGGCGCGATTGGATCGGTGGCGGCAAGCGCGATTGCACTCGCGATGAGACGCATCACTCTAGGTTCGCTCGTGAGTCTCGCGGTCGAAGCCGCCGCCAGTTCCGCATCTATTTTATTTCTAATCGTCTGTGCAAGCGTCTTCGCACTAATGCTCACCTTGTCCGGCATCCCCGCGTTGCTAAGCGAACAAATCACAAACGCCGACCTGAATCTGAACCATTACGTCATGGCCTATTTGGCCGTACTTGTCGTGCTCGGCATGGTGTTGGACTCAACCTCCATCATATTGATCATGGTACCGCTCGCATTGCCAACGATCCAAGCCTTCGGCGGAGATTTAGTCTGGTTTGGCGTGGTCACTGTCATTGGAGTAGAAATCGGGCTCCTCACACCACCACTTGGCCTCAGCGCGTATGCGATAAAAGCCTCGCTCGAGGATCCGTCAATTAGTTTGAACGACATATTCATCGGAGCACTGCCTTTTACGCTTATCATGTTGGCCCTCACGCTATTACTGATCGCATATCCACAACTTTGCGCAGTCATCTAGATCATTACATTCGACTTTGGAGTAACAATTAAATGAGTTGGTGGGGAAAACTGATCGGCGGTACTTTCGGCTTCATGCTGGGTGGCCCGCTAGGTGCCATGTTGGGTGCTGCGGTCGGACATAATTTCGATAAGGGTGTTCAGATCACGGCCGAAGCATCGCCGTTCGGAGCCGGACCGAACCAAGAACGCATTCAAAGTGCCTTTTTTGCCGCAGCGTTTTCGGTGATGGGTCATGTCGCGAAAGCTGACGGTCGAGTCAGCGAGGACGAGATTGCAATTGCGCGTTCTGTTATGGCGCAAATGTCTTTAAATGACGCGCAGACGAAGATCGCCATGGATCTGTTTAATCAGGGCAAGGAATCCTCTTTCGACCTCGACGCGGTGATGAAACAATTCAAAGCGGAATGCCATCGTCGTACGACACTGCTGCAGATGTTCCTCGAAATCCAATTACACGCGGCCTACGCAGACGGCGTCTTTCATCCAGATGAAGCCGCACTGATCCAGAAAATAAGCCGCGAACTCGGATTCTCAGACGCACACTATCAACAACTCGAAGCAATGGTTCGAGCACAACGTTTCTTCACGGGAGACGCGGGACAATCCGATCGACCACCGCCGGCGGAACTCCTTAAACAGGCGTACTCCGTGCTGGGTGTGAAGCCAACCGATACTGATGCGACGGTCAAAAAAGCGTATCGACGACTAATGAGTCAGCACCATCCCGACAAGTTGATAGCAAAAGGGTTGCCTGAAGAGATGCTCAAACTTGCCACCGAGAAAACCCAAGAAATTCGCGCGGCATACGATTTAGTCGTAGACAATAGAGCGAAGTAGACGATCTGAATGTCGAACTCTAGATGGTGGTTGCTCGCACGCAAATGAAAGAGGGTTGTTGTCGCGCTTGACTTCACCGTGCGAGCCCTTGAGAATCCGCCGCCATGACTCGCCTGATAAATTTTTCTAGCCCACTCGCCCTACGGCGTGCGCGCCTCGCGCTACGCAAACGTCTGCGCGCTGCCTGGAACCTACCAATTAGCTGAACAAAACCTCGTTCAGATAGAGAACTCCGAAAGGCCGCAGTTGCAATCGACGCTGCGGCCTTTTTTTTGCTTTAAAGATAACCGGATAGAACGACGTGCTAACAAAAATTGCATATCTCAGTGTCATCCTTATTTGGGCAACCACGCCACTCGCCATTAAGTGGAGCAGTGAAAGCGTTGGCTATCTTTTCGGGATCACGGCACGCATGGTTCTGGGTATGGTTGTGGCTTATGTGATCATCATCATTGTGCGTCAGCGCATGCCATGGCACCGACAAGCGATCTACACCTACATTGCCTCGGGACTGGGTATTTACGCCACGATGGGCAGTATCTACTGGGGTGCGCAATTCATTCCGTCCGGATGGGTCTCCGTGGTTTTCGGATTATCGCCCATATTTACTGGCGCGATGGCTGCAATCAGCTTGAAAGAAGATGCGTTCTCCACGCACAAAATTGTCGGGATAGGCTTCGGCTTTGCTGGACTTGTCGTCGTATTTGGACACGGCGCAAACCTAGGTCCAGATTTCATCCGCGGTGTCCTCGCGTGCGTCTTTGGCACTTCATGTCACGCGCTCAGCGCCGTGACGATCAAACGCATTAACGCCAATGTAGGCGGCTTTTCGTTAACGGCCGGCGGACTAAGTTTCGCTGTACCCTTATTGCTTGTGCACTTCGTACTCGTGGGCGGGTGGAGCTTACCCGAGGAGATTCCGGTGCGCGCGGGGTTGTCAATCTTGTACTTAGGGATCGTCTCTTCAGCAATCGGTTTCGCCTTGTACTACTACATCCTGAAACGTATGACGGTTTCGAGAGTGTCCTTGATCGCGTTGATCACACCGATCATGTCGCTTGGTTTAGGGAATTTCCTGAATGACGAACCGTTAAGCGCTGCAATCATTCTTGGCGCGGGATGCATCATATGCGGCTTGCTCATCTATGAATTTGGTCCATCGATATTCGGCACTATCAAAAACCAAACTCTAGTCGCGAGAATAATACGCCGCCGCCACGGCAACTAGAATCCTAAAATCGAACACCTGATCATGCGCGAACTAGCCAACCGGGTGAATCAGACCGTGCGATCTAGTGCGCGAATTTTTCGCGAGGCCATGGTTGGGACCAATGAAGACTTCACCAATGGCCCAGTAAATCGCGCGATCGTGTTGCTCGCGATCCCAATGATGTTGGAAATGCTGATGGAATCGGTGTTTGCAATCGTCGACATCTTCTTCGTTTCGCGCCTCGGTGCGGATGCGATAGCAACGCTTGGAATAACCGAGGCCGTCATCACTTTGTTGTATGCCGTGGCGATCGGCTTAAGCATGGCCGTAGCCGCCGTTGTCGCCCGACGCATTGGCGAACGCGATCTCGAAGGCGCGGCTATCGTCGCTGGACAGGCATTGTGGATCGGCGCGGTTTTGTCGATAGCAATCAGTATCACCGGCGTTGTATACGCGGACGATATCCTGCGGGCGATGGGCTCGAATGAGAATGCGATTAAAGAACATGCCGGCTACACCTCGGTGATGTTCGGCGGATGCGGCAGCATTTTGTTCTTGTTTCTCTTGAATGGCGTCTTCCGCGGCGCGGGCGACGCGAGCATCGCCATGCGCTCTTTATGGTTCGCAAATGGCATCAATATTGTTCTTGATCCTTGTCTTATTTTTGGCCTTGGTCCTTTCCCCGAAATGGGACTAGCGGGTGCCGCCATTGCCACCACCATAGGCCGGAGTTGTGGCGTACTTTTGCAGCTCTACTATCTATTTGCCACCGATTCGCGGGTACGATTGTCCGCCCGCCACCTTGTGCCAAAGCTTCCGGAAATGATAAATCTGTTCAGAGTCTCGATCGGCGGGATCACGCAGTTTCTTATCGCCACATCGAGCTGGATATTTCTCATGAAGATCATGGCAGGCTACGGTAGCGTGGCCGTCGCCGGTTACACTATTGCCATTCGAATCATCGATTTTTTGATCTTACCCGCGTGGGGTCTGAGTAACGCCGCAGCAACCTTGGTTGGCCAGAACCTCGGCGCACAAAAGCCCGATAGAGCGGAACGGTTTGTCTGGCGAGTCGCGATCTACAATTTCGCTTTTTTGATGTCCGTCGGGATGGTCTTTATCTTGTTCCCACGGCCGATCGTCGAACTGCTTACCGGGGATCCTGAAATCGTTTTACATGCGGCGAACTCGTTGCGCTGGTTAAGCTACGGACTGGGCTTGCTCGCAGTGGGTCTTGTGTTGAACCAAGCGTTCAATGGAGCCGGCGATACAATGACACCAACGAAGATTAATTTCGTTGCATACTGGGTCGTTCAATTGCCGCTAGCTTATTGGCTGACGACAGAATTTTTGCATAGTTCAGACGGAATCTTTGTCGCTATCCTCATCGCCGAATCTGTGATGGTCGTATTCGGCTATGTTGTCTTTCGGCGCGGGCATTGGAAGTCGATGAAGGTATGAGATTTAATCGGCTAGGCTTCATATTCTAGTGTAGGGCCATCGATGCCGCACTGCCCTGGCTGGCCAAGGAGCGTACTGGACATAGGCGTTCGTCACGAAGGAAAATCGGGTTTGAATTTCTTTAGTGTACTTTCGAGCAGAATAGTCATTCTATTTGGCACGAAAGTATACTGAAAATGGCCAAGCCCGGCTTCTTAGTTCGAGGGCAAGGACGAAGGAAGTACAACACCCTAAGTTCGACAGGCTAGTCACCAACGAAACTGATCCCTCTACAAGGAATCCTATTGATGCGAGATCTTTTTTCTATTCGCGGCAAAATCGCTCTAATTACCGGCGGGTCGCGTGGCATTGGACTGATGATTGCTCGCGGCTACGTCGAAAACGGTGCCAAGGTTTATGTATCTTCACGTAAAGCAGCTATATGTGAAGCGGTCGCCGCCGAGTTATCGGAACAGGGTGACTGCGTCGCGCTACCGGCGGATTTGTCTCAAATGGCGGAAGTTGAACGAGTCGCGAAGGTTCTCGCGGAACGTGAGACGCAACTTGATATCTTAGTGAACAATGCCGGCGCGACCTGGGGATCAACGATCGACGAGTTCCCCGAAAACGGCTGGGACAAAGTCATGGACTTGAACCTTAAGTCGATATTTTTCCTCACCCAAAAATTACTACCGCTACTCGATGCGGCAGCAAGTGCCGAAGACCCGGCCAGAGTCATCAATATCGGATCAGTCGACGGCATGCGTTTTTCGCTTTTCGACAACTTCTCCTACACCGCCTCGAAAGCGGCTTTGCACCAGCTGACGAAAATGAGCGCGACACATTTGGCAACGCGCAACATCACTGTTAATGCGATCGCGCCCGGGCCGTTCGCGACCCCCATGATGGCCCCCATGATCGAGAAAATGGGCGAACGTATTCGCGGCTCAATTCCGCTCGGTCGGCTCGGAGAGGCTGAAGACGTTGCGGGGCTCGCTATTTTTCTTGCGGCACGTGCGTCAGCTTATATGACGGGTACTGTGATTCCGCTCGATGGCGGTATCATGGGGTCCAGTTAAGATCGCACTTTGGCTAGGAATTTCGAATGGCAACGCTGCAACCCACGAACGCGCTTGAGATCATTTCAGATGTTGTTTGTCCTTGGTGTTACATCGGCAAACGACGGCTCAGCCACGCACTCGATCTACTTGGCGGGGAGATTCCATTAACCGTGCATTGGCGGCCATATGAGTTGAATCCGGCGATGCCGCTTGAAGGACGCGAACGAGGTGCCCACTACGCGCGGAAATTTGGGTCCTTGGAAGACGCCGCCAATCTCATTGCGAATATCACCTCGAATGCACACAACGACGGACTCGCAATGGACTACGAGAAAATTAAACGGGTCCCAAACACACTAACAGCCCATCGATTAATTTGGTTCGCTGAGCGCTTCGATGCTCAAAACGCAATTGTTGATGCGCTGTTCGAGGCCTACTTTGTCGAGGGTCATGATGTCGGGGATCGTGACGTACTCATTGATATCGCGGAGCGCTGCAAACTCGAACGTAACGACGTCACAAACTTTCTAGACAGCAGTGAGGCAGTAGCGAGTGTCACGGCAGAAATGAGCGCGGCGCGTGATGCCGGAATTCACGGCGTGCCAGCGTTTGTCCTCAATGGGCAATTTCTTTTTTCGGGCGCTCAATCGCCTGAGACGATCGCGCTTTCGATTAAACGAGCGATCGCGCGAGCGGCGCGAGCTTGAGCGCAACCAGAAGAGTGAGACCTAAGTCGCACGAATGTTCGCCTGATTGAAAATCTTAACTCCACGACGAACAAATAGTATCCGCTCATCCAAATACCTACGCCTAAGCAAAAGTTACAATGAATAACGAACCATCGCCGGGTAACGCTTACCTCGCAGACCATGTTTGCCTACTCGTAGATAGTTTCGCGCGCTTGGTTGGCCGTCACTTAATCGCAACCGCTGCGTCCCCGGAATCGACGGCTAAGGCAATCTTCGCGGCCGAATTCGTCGTGCTTTCTTCGGGATTAGAAACTGATCCCTTGTTCAACTATGCAAATCGTTGCGCGCTCGATCTTTTCGAATTGGACTGGGCTGCCTTGACGGCCTTGCCGGCGCGCAAATCTGCGGAACCAGGGCATCAGGACACTCGCGCAAAACTGATGCAGCGAGTGATCGAAAATGGATTTATTGATAACTATTCAGGGGTCAGAATTTCGGCGACCGGGCGCCGCTTCATGATCGAACAAGCAGTCGTATGGAACGTGACCGATCGCAGCGGCGGCCTGCACGGGCAAGCCGCTACATTCAAACGTTGGTCAGATATTTAGCGCCGTCGAAAACGGCGTCCCTAGAGACGCCGTCTTACGGTCGATAACTACGCGGCGCCAACAGCCGTGGAAAAGCCGTACGCCCACATCATCCAAATCACCACTTGAACGGTGAACAAAGTTGCGCGAATGCCAACCGCGGGGAGCGATACAGACATCATGTGGACGACTGATTGCACTATACGCGCGCCGAGTACGACCATTGCGAGCCCTTCGGTGACTTCGCTTTGCCCCGTGGCGAATCCGTATACCAACAGTGCGGCCGGTATCGTCAGCCACTCGAGGCTATTCGCATGAGCACGGGTAATGCGCTGCGTCGTGCCGCCTATATCTGCACCCTGCTGATCAAATACCATTTGTCCGCCGAAAAAGTATTTGCTACGCGCGCCGAGCAATACAAACAACAATACAACGGTCCAGACAATTAAGCCCAGTAAACACATGAGACTTGCACTCATATTTAGCTCCTCCCCAGGATATTAACGCTAGCTATGGCCGACGTTGCGTCCAAGCATAGGCGAACGACGGTGGAATGCAATCAAGGATTAGTTTGATGCTCCGCAACAATCTAGAACCTGCCACCAAACCATTAATGGGTTCATTCGAACTGCATCGCAATGGGCACTATGCTGAATTATCCGAATGCGTCAGTGTTAAGTCTAACTAAGAATCAGTCGACGATAAGAAACAGCTTGCGCCGATTGAAATTTAGTCGAATTGAAAAGCCGCAACCGTACTGCCCATTACCCGATCGCGGAAGATGCGCCGACCACCGTTATGACTACCAGCACCTGCTGCCACCATCAGCGGTAAGAGATGTTCTTCGCGTGGATGCGCGCTGCGTCCAGCCGGGGCATTTGACCAATCACATAAACGCACCGTGCGCGCAGCCGCCTCCATTTGACAACTCTTGGATAACCATTCGTCAAACTCGTCGGAATCTTCGATTTCGCGCTCGCCGCTCATTAATTTCGCCATGTTGTGAAAGCTCATACCGCTGCCGACGATTAAGACACCACGCTCGCGCAATGGCTCTAGGGCCGCGCCGATATCGATATGTAACATTGGGTCTAGCGAATGATGTAGGGATACCTGCACGACCGGGATGCTTGCTTCGGGAAACATCATCTTTAAAGGGACAAACACACCGTGGTCGAATCCACGTTCCGGATCGAGAGCAGCCTCAATCCCGCTCGCAGCTAGCAATTCGCAGACTTCCTTGGCGAGAGCTGGAGATCCTGGCGCGTCGTAACGCAGCTGATAGGTGTGCTCAGGAAATCCGTGATAATCGTAAATTAACTCAGGAGTGGCCGCGCTCGTCACCGAAATGATCGGCGTCTCCCAATGAGCTGATACCACGAGGATAGCTTGTGGCTCGTTCGGTAATGTATTCGCGACCTGGCTTAGCCAATTGCTCATCGCATCCCAAGTACTGGCCGGCCCCATCGTCCAATCCATAAAGAAGCATGGTCCGCCTCCGTGCGGAATGTAAAGGCTGGGTAAGGTACTCACGAACGTTTCACCGGACACCGTGTCGATTCACAATGCCCGAATGAAACAGCCTTATAAAGACTCTATTTGCTATGCGTGCCATCGCACATGGGCGATTTATTCGTGGCCTTGCAACCGCAGAAAAACACTTTCTTCGAGTCTGGCGCATCGTATTTCAACGGGGTAAAGTCCGTTCCAGCATGTGAACCATCGCAAAATGGCTGTTTTGCGCTCTTCCCACACGCGCACCAATAATAGGATTTTCCACTCTCGACCTCGATTGCGTACGGCGTCTCAGCCGCTCTTATTGGCGTACCCATATTCCAAACTCCCTTAGCTGTGGTGATTCGATAGATGCATCGGCGTTCTCGCCTGTGCTCGCGTCACTCTAGCGAGTATCAGAGCAGAATTCCACGCTGCAATATTGCGGCTTCGTGCGGCAATACTGCGCTTTGCACGTGCCGGCCGATCGACTCGACAAGGCGTCATCAGTGGCATCCCAATGGCTTGACGGTTCAGCATTCGCTCTATCCTTTGGTCTTGTGCCCATGGTAAGTTTCGGACCAAACTTATTCATCCCACAAACCTGGAGATTGACGCATGCTGCAGTGGAAGATCGGCGACATTAAAATCACTCAACTCATTGAACTCACGGACGCAAGCGGTGCACTGCAAGTTTTGCCCGACGCAACGCCGGAAAACCTCGATACGATCCCGTGGCTGAAGCCGAATTTCGTCTCGCCGGAAGGCAATTTGATCATGAACATCCAAATGATGATCATCGAAACACCGGATCAAAAAATGGTTGTCGATACGTGCATTGGCAACGATAAAGCGCTCAACATGGAAGGCTGGGCTAACTTACAGTTACCGTTTTTAGATGACTTAAAGAAACTCGGCCACGATCCCGATTCGGTCGATAAAGTCATCTGTACCCACTTACACGTCGACCATGTCGGTTGGAACACGCGTAAAGTCGCCGGAAAATGGGTGCCGACTTTCCCGAATGCCCGCTATGTGATGGTCGAAGAGGAATTCGATTTCTGGCAAAACCTGGCCGAAGATCCGTTCGGCGACGTATTTGGCGAATCTGTAAAACCAGTCGTCGATGCAGGCCTCGCAGATATGGTCTCCTCCGACCATCAAGTTGCAGACGGTGTGAGTTTCGAATCAACCCCTGGCCACACACCAGGACATGTCAGCGTGCACATTAAGTCGCAAGGTGAAGAAGCGATTATCAGCGGCGACATGATGCACCATCCTTGCCAAATCGCACGGCCCGATTGGGTGACACCCTTCGACGCAGATAGTCCTGCAGCTTGTGCAACGCGCAAGCAGTTCCTTGAGCGCTATGCAGATAAGCCAGTGCTCGTGCTAGGCACACATTTTGCGAACCCAGTTGGCGGTCGCATCGTTCGTGACGGCAAGACCTATCGGTTTGATGTCTAGCGTATAAGGCTCACTAGTCACGCATGTCAGAAGCAATTACTTATCAAACTCACGGCGACACAGCAGTTATCGCCTTAGATGACGGCAAGGCCAACGCGTTTGGCCACGCTTTTATCGCATCGTTTAACGCACAACTCGATCGCGCGGAAAAAGAAGCGAAAGCTGTCGCCATTCTAGGGCGCCCAGGGCTGTTGTCCGGGGGCTTTGACTTAAAAGTAATCAACGGCGGTGATCCCGAAGAGATTAGCCGCATGGTCAACGCAGGCGCGCGCTTGATGATGCGGATCTACGGTCACCCGCAACCTGTCGTCGTCGGGGCGACAGGGCACGCGGTAGCACTTGGCGCGTTTTTGTTGTTGGCTGCCGATTATCGGATCGGAACTGAGGGCGAGTTTAAGATCGGCCTGAACGAGACGGCTATCGGCTTGAGCTTGCCTGAGTTCGGCATCGCGCTCGCGACGGAACGGATGTCCCGACGACACCTCACGCAAGCGACAATCGGCGCGACCTTGTACGATCCCGTGCAAGCTTGTGACATAGGCTATCTCGACGAAGTGAGTACGCCTAATTCTATTCGTGACGCGGTCATTGCGCGCGCAAACAAAATGGCGACACTTGACGGTCCTGCTTTTGCAGCATCCAAAGCAACCTTGCGCGGAGCGACGATTCGGAACGTGGTTGCCGGACTCGACTAGGTGAAACGGATCAGTAGGTGACGATGCCAGATAAAACAGCCGCAAAAGAAACGCAGTTTTATTGGGCCATCGCTAAGGATTTCCTATCTCGCGAGTCAGTCGACCGAGGAAGCTTAATGGGATTTCCGTGCCTGCGGGTTCGCGGCGATTTTTTTGGCGGCTGCGAGCATCGCTCAGGTGACTTAATCGTCAAACCGCCCAAGGCGCGCGTTACTGAGTTAATTGATCTTGGCCGCGGCGAAGCGTTTGCTCCAGCAGGGCGCGTGTTTAAGGAATGGGTACTGGTGGGGCGTCGCAACAAGAAATCTTGGATCACATTGATCGAAGAATCCATGAATTTCGTCGCGGCCGATCGCAAATGAGCGAATTCTCAGGGTTTCCAGTCGCCGGTTTAAAATTTCTACAACAACTCCTCACACGAGATAAAAGTTGGTTCCAAGCAAACCGCAAAACCTACGACGAATGCATCGTTGGATCGTCGAAGGCTTTTGTCGAGATAGTGGGTGAAAAACTCCGAGAATCCATCTCTTCGTCCATTATTGCGGTCGCAAAAGCGATCGGTTCGATCGCACCGATTAATAACGATGTGCGCTTCAGCAAAGACAAGTCAGCGTATAAAGATCACCTGCTGTTTCGTTTTTGGGAAGGCGCGGATAAGAAAACCGCGCCTACCTTGTTCGTGCGCATCAGTGCGAGCGGCGTCGCTTTTGCGCAAGTGGATCAGTGGCGCCGAGCGATTGACAACGACACGAGCGGTAGTGCGTTAGCGAAAATGATCACGCGTGTTCAGCAACGTCGGCCGGTCGATATCGCGGAGCAAGAGCTGAAAAAAGTACCCGCGCCTTACCCCGAAGACCATCCGCGCGGCGAATTATTGCGCCATAAAATGTTTCAGATCCGCTGGGCCGAAGCGCTACCGAAGGAAATTTCCTCGCCGAAATTCGTGGCGCTATGTAGCTCGCGTCTCGATGAACTCGCCGATGTTCATCACTGGTTGCTTGAAAATTTTCAATTACCTGAGGCGGCGTAGGGAATCTACGGTCGCCTCGCCAATGCTTAAGATATTCATCTCAAACTCCAGGAGTTACAAAAATGAGTGGTCCGCTATCTGGCGTACGCATTATCGACTTGTCCAACGTAGTATCTGGCCCAATGGCAGTGCAAATTCTTGCCGACCAAGGCGCCGACGTGATCAAAGTCGAGCAACCCGGATCCGGCGATACGGCGCGCGGCATGGGAGCAGTACGCGCCGGCATGGGGGCACTTTTTGCCGTATTGAACCGCAATAAGCGCTCGGTGGTAATCGATATGCAGAAAAATGAAGGCCGCGAGATCATGCGCGACCTCGTGATATCTGCCGACGTCATCGTACAAAACTTCCGCCCTGGTGCGATGCAGCGTATGGGTCTCGATTACCCGGCCTTGAAGGCAATTAACGATAAGCTAATTTATGCGTCGATCAGCGGTTTCGGGCAGGACGGACCGTACTCGAATCGTAGGGTCTACGATCCGGTCATCCAAAGCGTGGCCGGATTTGTTGATTGTCAAACAAGCAAGAAAGAAACGAGCCCGCAACTCATCAAAAATATCATTTGCGATAAGGCCACCGCCTTAAGTGCGGCACAAGCGATCACGGCCGCTTTGTATGCGCGAGAACGCGGCCATGGCGGGCAATTTCTGGAGGTCGCGATGATTGACGTGGGACTATCGTTCCTATGGCCAGATGGGATGTGGAATAACACCTACATAGGTGACGATGTTCGACCTATGCCGAGCCTAAGCGAGATCTATCGCGTTCAAGAAACTGCCGACGGTTATATCGTGTCGATAATTGTTTCCGATGCAGAGTGGCAATCGATGTGCCGTGCCATCGGCAATGAGCGGCTCGCGAGCGATCCGAGATTCGACACGCTCCCTAATCGAATCAAAAATATCGATGAGCTCACGAAGTTGGTGGACGCTGAGGTCGCGACATGGCAGACAGAAGAATTGTGCGCAAAGCTCGATGCTGAAGATGTTCCGTTCGCTAAGATCAACCGACTCGATGAAGTACACCTTGATCCGCAGATAGTGCATCGCGGCACGATCGTAGAAATGGAGCACCCGACGGTTGGACGTATGCGCCTACCACGACCGACTGCCCAGTTCTCCGCTACGCCTTCCGCCATTCGGTTCCTCGCGCCAACCTTTGGTCAGCATACGAACGAAGTGCTTGCCGAACTCGGTCGGTCTGAAGCCACAATCGCGTCGCTGCGAGATATTGGGGCGATTGCCTAACGCGTGACTCGATGTGGGTTTGAAGCGGCGCATGGGATTATCGAGATCTCGGCGCCGGACCCGGGGACTTTGCAAGACTAATCTAGAGATGCGCGACGCCGCAGCGCAGAAGGCTGCCGATGAGGTGGCGTTCGGCGAATTGAACAACAGTTCTTCACATAAATTGCGGCACGTATGGGTGCAAAAAATAATATACAACGAACGTCGTGATCCCGACAACTGCAGGCCTGAAGGCAAGATGTTGTTCCTGGCCTTGTCCTTTCAAACTCATGACAACCGCAGAAGCAGCGCACAACAGGCTAAGAAAAAACAATCCAAGACCCAATCCAAAGTCGACGATATCGCCGAGTCCATAGGTTTCGCCCGCGGCAGGCGGCCACAACCAGTAAAACGTCGCTCTGTAGATCAGCGCAATTAACGCATAACCAACCACAAGGTATTCGAGGATGACAGAGAATCGTTTTACGGATGAGTAATTCATTCTTGCGCGTGCTTCTCGGACGCGATGCGATCACTCATTTTATCCATCACAGTTAGGCGTCGAATTTGTATAACTTCGCGAAATCCGCGTACTCGACTTCCCAGTCCTTCCGAGCTCGGCCGATAGATTTAAGATAGACGAAATCCGCCAGTCGACTGGCCCAGTCATGCAACGAGATCCACTCGCGAACGAGATCACCATCCGTACCCTTGGCCGCAGATTGCGAATTGAGCCGACAATTCGTCGCATCGGAAACGATATTGGTCAGCGCGGCATGTGCCTCAACTAGTTTCTCGGCCGGCTGCTCCTGGTGATATAAGTGTCCGAGCGCTTTTTTTACTGCGCTTGGCCCAGTTTTTAGCGGATTGCTGCAATCGAGACGCGGTTGTTCCTTCTCATCTGCAGCTAATAAGGTACCGAAATCAACCCAGCAGACGGAAAAAGCGACAGTGAAAATTAGTCTACGCATTATCTTATGTTCCTCCGACTTGGATCCGCGTTGCGCTGTGCCGTACGGTCGCTAGGTTCAAGTTTAATCCATGGCGTGCGACCGCGGCGTTCGCGAAATATTACATTAACAGCATGCGCATCGCATTGATGGTCAGAAACCCAGCAAAGATTCGTTTTAAGACCGTCTGGCCTACTTTGTGTGACCACGCCACGCCGAGCGGTGTTAGCAGCATCGCGACTGGCACAATCAGAACGAATCCGAGCAGATTGATATACCCGAATGACCACGGTGCGAGGCCGGGCAGGTCCCAACCCGCGATCACAAAGCGAATGCTAGCAGGGAACGCCGCGAGTGCGCCGAGTAGCGCTGCTGCTGCGACGGCGTTGCGCATTGGCGCATTGAATAAGGTCATCAGCGGCACCCCCAGTCCGGCCACGCCCAAACCTAGGAGTGCGGCGATGAAACCAACTGTGCCACCCCCAGCATAGCGCCACGGACTCGACGGCGGCTGCTCGCCGAGACGCCAAGACGAACGCCCGAAGGCCATATTCAGCGCAAGAAATACCGTCACAACGGCGAATGCCCGGAGCAAGCTCGCGGGATCCATTCGGGTCGCAAACTCCGCTCCAACGAGTGACCCAGCGATGACGGCTGGCGCCCACGCCAACACCAAAGAACGATCCAGGGATCCGCGCCGATGATGGCTAAGCGCGGAGCGTAAACCCGTCACAACAACGCTTGAGAGCGAAGTACCGACCGCGGTGAGCACGGCGGTGCCCTCATCGGCGCCTAGGCGTTGCATGAGTTCGAAGAGCACGGGTACCAACACGAGGCCACCACCGATACCCAGTATCCCAGCAAGTATCCCGACGCAAGCGCCGGTCGCCACGGCAGCCGCGCAAAACAACAGCAAATCTGGACTCAATTCTCCGGGCTCAAAAACACTGAAAAGCTCAATTCGTGACCGTCTGGGTCCGTAATGTGGAAATAGCGCTCACCCCATTCGGCATTACGCGGTGGCGCTTCTGGCGAATATCCATGGTTGATGGCGTTCGCATAGAAAACGTCAACATCGGCAACCGTGAAAATCATCCTCCCCCACCACGACCACTGCCGTTCGGCTGGCTGCGCGGTGAGGTTGAGGAACTGCCCACCGAAACTGAATGAAGTAAATGCGGCATCAGGGCCGCCGTATTTAATATTGAAACCGAGCGCCGCATAGAATTTGACGGCGCGCGCCATATCGTGCGTCGCTAAAGTTAGCGCACTCATTCTCAGAATTTCTGACATACCGAGTCGACCTCATCTGCGATTTGCAGACTATAATGCGCGACCGAGAATAACGCAGGTTCGATAACGCATAATTCAAGGCCTCGAATCAAACGCGCCCACGAAAGTCGTGGGTGTTGCGTAAAAAATAATTAAAGTGGAAGTCCTATGTCTGACAATAAAGCCCCTTTGGCTGGGATCAAAGTAGTTGATTGCTCACGAGTACTCGCGGGTCCGTATTGCTGCGAATTACTCTCCTTATTGGGTGCCGAGATCATCAAAGTTGAGAATCATAGCGGCGACGAAGGGCGCATGTGGCCGCCTCATAAAGGCACCATGGGCAGCTCTTTTCTTGGATTGAACGCCAACAAACGCAGTATCGCCGTCGATCTGAAAACGTCTGCTGGTGTTGATATCGTCAAAGATCTCGCGCTCGAGGCGGACGTTCTGGTGGAGAATTTCAAAACCGGCGATATGGAGCGCTTTGGGCTAGGCTACGACGACCTCAAAGTCCTTAACGAGAAGCTCGTCTACACCTCGGTATCGGCGTTCGGCCGTCGTGGACCGAAAGGCATGGGACTTGGCTACGAAGCCTTACTCCAAGCCTATAGTGGCGTGATGAACGGGACCGGCGAACCGGGCGGTATGCCGGTGCGCTGTGGGGTCTCCTTTCTCGATATGGGTACCGGTGTAATGTCGGCACTCGCCACAGTCACCGCTCTGTTTCGACGTGAATTCACGGGTTCCGGCGGTAAGGTAGAAGCCTCCCTGCTAGGCACGTCACTTGGCTTGATGAGTAATTCGATTTCGAACTTCCTGCAGCACGGGTCTATGCCAGAACGCCTCGGCACGGCCCATCCGCAAGTTGTGCCTTACCAAGCGTATCCGACCAAAGACAGCTTCATTTTTATCGCCAGCGGCAATCAGAATTTGTTTGAACGCCTGTGTCGCGCGCTCGGTCTTGAAGCGATCATCGCCGACCCGCGCTTTAAAGATAATGCTTCACGAGTTAAGCATCGTGAGGCTGTTTTAAAACTGATATTCGACGCACTCGCGCAAGAAGAAACCGAACCGCTGATGACTAAATTGGATCAACACGGTGTGCCCTACTCGCGCGTGAACAATTACGAAACCTTATGGGAAGACGGCCAAGTCCAAGCCTTAGGTTTACTCGAGCAAGGTAGTGACCCAGATTACGGTGACTTTGAGATCATGGGTTTGCCATTCAGTCTCACCGATCATGACCGCGGTCTAACCCGAACCGCTCCACGAATTGGCGAGCATTCTCGCGAAATCCTTGCCGAGATGGGTTACGACCAGCAACGTATCGAAGGCTTGATCACGGACGCGGTGGTGGTCGCCAGCTGATCCTTGCTTACATTTGCTCTCGAACAAGCTCCGCGAGCACGCCTAGACCACGCTCAACATCGTTGTGGCTCGCGTGACTGAAGTTCAAGCGCATTGTTCCAACACCGCTATTTTCCTCTGCGAAAAACGATTCACCGGGCATGAACGCGACGGAGCGTTCAATCGCAGGAGCCAGCAACGCCCGTGTATCAATTGGTTGATCCGGGTTTAAGCGCAGCCAGAAAAACAAACCACCTGGCGGCACCTCCCAAGTCGCTAATCGGGCGAATGTGCGCTTGAGACAGTCGTTAAAGTGATCGCGTTTCGCGCGGTAGTCGTCGCGCAATTTGTCTAAACGCAGCTCGCGGTTCGGATCTCTTAGTTGCTGCAAAATCAACCATTGGCTGATCCGATTACTGTGTAGATCGGCGGCTTGTTTAAGACGCGCCAAATACTGAACGAGATCGGGAGAGCAAGCGAGATAACCTAATCGTAGGCCAGGCGCAAAAGATTTCGAGAAAGAGCCTTGATAGATCCACGATGCGCGTTCGAGTCGCGCACACGGGACTTCGGTCGCAAGCTTCATAGACCAAATCGCGATACGGGTCGTCTTCGAATAAAGGTGTAGAACTCGAGTCACAGGCGCCGGCGAGACGTTCACGTGTTTGCGAACTAAAACAATTTCCGGTTGGATTCTTAAAATTCGGAATCACATAAGCCAACGCGCAGCGCTGAAGCCTTGCCGCGAGTTCATCATCCGCGCCTGGGTTGAACGGCTCAAATTTCGCACCGAAAAACCTAAAGACCTGAAGCGCGGCGAGGTAGGTTGGCGACTCGCCCGCAACCCGGCTACCCCCGTCGATAAATAACTTCGAGACCAGGTCAATCCCTTGTTGGGGGCCGCTCAGAACCAAGACTTGCTCAGTCGTACACTTCAATCCGCGACCTCTTAGCTGGGAAGCGATCTCTTCGCGTAAGGCAAACTCTCCTTCCGTTGCGCCGTATTGCAGCCCGTTACGTGGAATTACCATGTTGCTAAAATCGGCAAAGGACTCTGCTGATGGCAAGCCGCCAGAAAATGACACCCTGCCAGGTCTATCAATCACTTCGAGAATATCGCGAATGGGCGATGCTGTGAGGTCTGCTACCCGTGTCGAGAACCGTGTTTGCATTGGAAGATCCATTTTAGTCAATAATATTGACTTATCGACATACTATTTTCGCCAACCTATTATGTCAATATGGCTGACATAAATAATGAGGGTGAGCTGCGCGAGGCAATTGAACTGCTCTACTTTGCTTACCGCGAGTTCACAGCGGGCCCTGATCGGATACTTGCGCAACGCGGTCTGAATCGCGCGCACCACCGGATCCTCTATTTTGTGGGCCGCAATGACCGAATTTCAGTCAATGCGTTGTTAGAGTTATTGGCCGTATCGAAGCAAGCGTTAAACGCTCCTCTTAGACAACTCGTTGGTATGGAACTCGTTTCCAATGCGTCGGCCGCAGGCGACCGGCGCCGCAAGGAATTGTGTTTAACGACTGAAGGTCGCAAATTGGAACGACGCCTGACTGGCACACAGATGACGCAGCTTAAGAAAGCATTCGATGGCGCCGGCCGTAATGCGACAAACGAGTGGCGACGAATCATGCGCGGGATGTGTGAATGACTCACCCAATTGTGCGAGTCACCTAGCGTTGATCTTGCTGCGCTAGAGAGACTGCACGGTACCAGTGGCAAGGCGAATATTGCGGCATTGTTTTTTCCTCCACAGCTAGCTAGGCTCAAGGTCACTAGTGATATGAACTCAGCCCAGACGCCCCAGCACGCAACGGTGAGCGTCACATTAACGAAGGGGACCGTAATGGCAGATCGCAAAATCGTGTCGAAAGAACAGTGGTTGACTGCCCGCCTAGAACATCTCGCGAAAGAAAAGGAATTCACGCGCGCGCGTGACGAGTTGAGCCGCTCGCGCCGCGAACTACCTTGCACCTTAGTCGATAAGGACTATCGCTTCACGGGACCTGATGGCGAAGAATCCTTACGCGATCTATTCAATGGTCGATCGCAACTTCTTGTCTATCATTTCATGTTCGGGGTGGATTGGGAGCAAGGCTGTAAGAGCTGCTCGTTGCTCGCCGATAGCTACAACGGCGCGGTCGCACATCTAGCTCATCGCGACGTGACGATGGTGACTGCCTCGATTGCGCCACTGGCCAAACTAGAAGCGTTCAGGCGACGCATGGGTTGGGGGTTTAAATGGGTTTCATCGGGTGGCTCGGAATTTAATCGTGATTACAACGTGTCGTTTACGGAACGTGAACGAGCTGACAGTTCGGGATTTTACAACTTCCGGAAATCGAGCTTTCCGATGGAAGAAGCGCCTGGTATCAGCGCATTCATTAAAGGTGACGACGGACAGATCTACCACACCTATTCCGCCTACGGACGCGGCCTTGATATGTTTATTAGCACTTATCACTTACTAGATATCATGCCTAAGGGTCGCGACGAAGCTGAACTCCCCTACTCCATGCAATGGATTCGGCATCACGACCGCTACGACGATCCAGGCGCCTCCGACGCGATTCACTAGGCCATCGCAGGATCCGGCGCGACACGATCTCTCAATCGTGCCGCGCCTAGCAAACAGCCACAATAGGCACTAAGCCTCCCGCGCCCGCAGCTTGATCCAAGCTGCAGTTCCATCAGTTAGGTCGACGGCTGATTGCGAAAACCAAGCCGCGACCGTGAATACTCGGCTGTCAACGTAAGTCCCGAACCAGGCCATCTTCGCTCCGAATTTTCACTTTGCTCTTTGTCGCATCTCGCGCGATCTAGGGCTACAGATTGAGGTAAAGTATCGATTCTCACCATCAACCCCACGAGACCCCTATGAATTTCGATCTGCCTAGCGAATTGACGGAATATTTAGTTGAACTCGACGATTTCATCGAACGTGAAATCAAACCCCTCGAAGAGCAAGACGACAATATTCGATTTTTCGACCACCGCCGCGAAGATGCGCGCACTGATTGGGACCGCGGCGGTTTGCCGAGCGAAGAGTGGGAAGCATTGCTAGCCGAAGCCGTGCGTCGTGCGGACAAAGCCGGACATTACCGATACCCCGCACCTACAGAATACGGCGGTAAGAACGGCACCAATTTAGGGATGGCGGTGATTCGTGAACACTTCGCCGCGCGTGGGCTCGGTCTGCATAACGATCTGCAAAACGAGCATTCCATCGTCGGCAATAACATCAGTCTACTGTTGATGCTCCATTACGGTAGCGAGGCGCAGAAAGCCGAGTGGGTAGACAGCCTCGCCAACGGCACGCAAAGCTTTGCATTCGGGATCACCGAACCTGATCATGGTTCGGACGCCACACATATGGAAACTAGCGCCGTCCGTGATGGCGACGAATGGGTGATTAATGGCGAGAAAACTTGGAACACGGGGATCCATAAAGCCACACACGATTTAATCTTTGCCCGAACTAGTGGCAACGCAGGCGATGGCGCAGGCATCACTGCATTTCTTGTTCCGTCTAAGTCGGACGGTTTCAAAGTTGAAGAAATGCTGTGGACATTTAACATGCCGACCGACCATGGCCGCGTATCGCTCAAAGATGTGCGAGTAACTGCCGACGAGATTCTTGGACAGGAAGGTCGTGGTCTACAAGTCGTGCAGCATTTCTTTAATGAGAATCGAATTCGCCAAGCTGCCGCGAGTTTGGGTGCCGCGCAGTTTTGTATCAATGAATCAGTCGAGTATGCGCAACATCGGTCCCCGTTTGGCAAACCACTGGCGACGAACCAAGCGATCCAGTTTCCACTGGTCGAGCTCCAAACCCAGTGCGAGATGATCCGTGCTTTGATCCACAAAACGGCGTGGCAGATGGACACTCTGGGCGCGTTTTCGGTCTCTGACAAAGTGTCGATGTGTAACTACTGGTCGAACAGATTGTGCTGCGAAGCGGCCGATCGAGCGATGCAGGTTCATGGCGGACTAGGCTATTCACGCCATAAACCGTTCGAACATATCTATCGTCATCATCGCCGTTATCGCATTACGGAAGGTGCAGAAGAAATTCAAATGCGCCGTATTGCAGGCTACATGTTTGGCTTTATGAAGCAGCAAGCACCGAAGGGAGTTGTCGAGGATTGAAGCCCGAAGCCGAAGCCGAAGCCGAAGCCGAAGCCGAAGCCGAAGCCGAAGCCGAAGCCGATGCGGATGCGGATGCGGATGCGGATGCGGATGCGGATGCGGATGCGGATGCGGATGCGGATGCGGATGCGGATGATCGCGAATCAAGCGCGCACTTCACTGTCAATTTGCAAAAGGTTCTAGCCTCATGCCTGGATAACTATGCCGAGTTGGTGTCGTGCGAACGATTAACGGGCGGTGCGAATCAAGAAACTTATCGCATACTATTTTCCGATCGCCAGGGGCGACAAACTAAACTGGCACTGCGCCGAGCCGCAGGTGGATCGCAAACTAGCCAGGAAGCCATTAATGTCGGTCTACCGACCGAGGCGCGTCTGTTCCAAATAGCACGCGAGGCGAACGTACCCTCCCCCGAAGTTCTTCGGGTGCTCAACCCCGATGACGGCCTCGGCGATGGGTTCATCATGGATTGGTTGGACGGCGAAACTATAGGCAGCCGCATCGTCAAAGCACCGGAACTCAACGATATTCGACCGCGGCTCGCCGAGCAGTGTGGCCGGATTCTGGCGCGCATTCATGCGATCGATACCTCGACGAATAATCTTACCGAGATGCTCAATACCGTGTCGCCTGCTAAGAACGTTGAAGATACCTGGGCGCGTTACCGCGAGCTCGACACGCCTCAGCCAATGATCGACTACACCGCCCGTTGGTTGCTCGACCACTTACCTGACAATCCACGAATTTGTTTAGTTCATAATGATTTTCGCAACGGCAATCTGATGGTTGATACGAGCGGAGTTATCGGCGTGTTGGATTGGGAGATCGCGCATCTCGGCGACCCGATGCGAGACCTCGGCTGGCTGTGCACGAACTCCTGGCGCTTCGGCCGTAGCGATCTGCCCGTCGGGGGGTTCGGAGACTACGCAGACCTAATTAGTGCGTATGAGGTGGAGTCCGGGGTTAAAGTCGATCTAGAGCATCTACGCTTTTGGGAGGTGTTTGGATCGTTTTGGTGGGCTGTCGGCTGCTTACGCATGGCACAACAGTACCGCGACGGTCCGGATCGAACAGTTGAGCGACCCGCGATCGGTCGACGCTCTTCCGAATGCCAAGTCGATTGCGTTAACTTGCTCATTCCCGGGCCCGTCGAAATGGTCGCTAGCGCTGATTCAGCGAATGACCAGAATCTCCCGAAAACTGAAGAGTTAATCGAAAGCGTCTCAGCATTCCTTATCAATGATGTCGTCGCCGCGACTGACGGCCGCATTCAGTTTCTTAGCCGCGTGGCCAGTAATTCTCTGCAAATTGTTAGGCGGGAATTAACGAGCGAACCGGTGCTGCAGATCAACGAGCTACGTGGCTTGCAAGCGCTATTCCAGTGCGAGGACTCGCTCGGCGCCCTACGTTGGCGCCTCGTCAACGCTTTGCGCGATGGCCAGCTCGACCTAAACGATGTGGAACTCGCAACCCAACTACGTAATGTCACGGTCAATCGCCTGGCAGTCGACCAACCAAAGTATTCTGGCTTTAAGACTGCAACGCAAGGCCTTAGCTAATCGATCGGAGGGCGCGGTTACAGTCGCTCCTGTTGTTAGTTCTCTCATGCAATTTTAGTACGGTTAGTGCATCGTCATCTCAAAGAAGCGATTGCTTAATCAGATCGGCGACTCGACAATGGACCTGCCCAACCGGCTCAGTCGCAATGACTAGACCGGCAACTTGCACACAGGAGCACACAAGATGGCCTATACGGCAAATTTCGAACAATTTAAGTTCCCTGAAAAAAATGGCGGAACGTTTGAGGGTAAAAGAGTATTAATTACCGGCTCCGGTAAGGACGGTGGTATTGGCCAAGCGCTTGCAATAGCGGCGGCGGCTAACGGTGCAGAAGTAGTTGGCGTGCATTTCCATAGTAGCTACCGAGATGGTTTCGATCTCGTCGAGGCAATTCGCGCGAAGGGCGTCAAAGCGTTCGCACTACAAGCGGACGTCACAAATACGCGCGATTTATGGGCGTCGCGTAGCTACGTAATTGAACAGATGGGGGGTCGAGGACCAGATATCGTCGTGTGCAATTCCGGCCTAACCGAGCAAGGCTATCGATTCGGCCGGGCGTTACCAGAGATTGAGACCGAGAGCCGTGGCGAACGGCGTGCGCGCGTACGCCGAGACTTTATCGACAATTTGGGCGAATCCAGTCTCGTGCTAAACACAAAGATCGATGGTTTTGTCGCCATGACCCATCTATGGGCCGGCGAAGCCGTCTATCACAAACAGCCGGTCCAATTTATCTACATTTCATCGATGCAAGCGATCGAACCTGGCGCATCAGTACCAGGGTACGCAGTCGCGAACTGGGCAGTATTACGCTTGCCGGAAGTGCTGAGGGTCAACCTCGGACGCTCAGCCGACATGGTCAATTCGTATTGCGTGATGCTGCCGTTTGTGCGCACCGGTATGACCGAAGAATACGCCGACAATGAGAAGGTTTTCGGCCGCTGGCAACCGAGAATGCTCGAGCCCTTCGAGGCCGCGCATGGGGTGACGCAACTTCTAGGACGTGATGCCGACACGCTCGATCTTGGTAATTACAAACTAGGCGTTGCTGGCACGGCTGATGCGATCGAACTCAAGTGGACAAAAATCGAGCTGGAAGTAAAAGAATCGGAAGTCGATTAGAATTTTCCTACGACACATGATACAGAATCTTCATAGGAGAAAATGAATGCGACTAAAAAAAGCGCGTCTTGAGCCCCAGGAAGCCGATAGTTGGAGCCCGGAAGTCCAGGAAATTATGCAGCCGTTTGTAGCAGCGGGATCAGAGTACAACATATTTAAAACGCTCACCCACCATCCCGAGTTAATGCGTCGCTGGATGGTGTTCGCAAACCACGTACTGTTCAAATCGACCCTGCCGCTGCGCGAACGAGAACTTGTTATCTTACGCATCGGCTATTTATGTCAGGCCGGCTACGAATGGGGCCAGCATGCCCAAGTTGCACGTAAGGCCGGCATGAGTGATGAGGAAATTTTAACCACCAAGACAGGACCTGGTACTCCCGGCATTTCCGAGCTCGACAAACTCCTTATGCAGGCGACCGACGAACTCCATGCCGACAGTCATATTAGTGACGTAACCTGGGCCGGTTTAGAAGCACAAAATTTAGATAAGAAACAGTTAATGGATCTCGTTTTTACAGTCGGCCAGTACACGCTCGTGTCGATGGCCCTCAATACCTTAGGCGTGCAACCAGACGACGGTCTGCCTGATTGGGATCTGAAACCACAATATAAATCCTGATCCGCCGATCAATCGTCAGGATCTGCTACCAAGGCTGCGACCTAAATCTAGAACGTCGCAGCCCTTGCGTGGCGAAACCCGTAGGCGCGTCACTGAACCGTAATCGGGTTCGAAACAGACCAACCGATCGTCAGCAGTGGCGCGCGATACGAGCGCATTGATCAACATAAAGTGCGTAAAAATCACACTTTCGCGCGGCACCGCTAGAAGCGCCGTCCAAGCCGCTTCGCGCCATTGCCCGATCTCCTCAGACACTTTCGGCCAGCATAGAGTTGCCACCCCTGTTAGCCACGCCTTGCGGATCGCGAGATCAGGAGCGAGCGGAACTTCTATAAATCGTTCGTCGATCGCGATCGGACTACGACACAACTTAGTTAGGGGTGCTGCGGTTTCCAGCGCGCGCATGAGTGGGCTCGACACTAGATCAGGCGCGACCAGACACGACAACTGCTCCGCGACCGAGCGCGCT
>JBLFWX010000019.1:0-71682 GCA_047611805.1 Gammaproteobacteria bacterium | reverse complement strand
GTTTAATCACCGCACCAAGGCAGTCGGCGAAGCGCCTGAATGTGCAATTCAGATCGCGAGCTTACATGCCGTAACGCCAGAAACGGATTCGACGTCACATTACTTCTTCCATACCGCCCACAATCTCGACGACTCACTACTGCGCCGCAAGGCGTTCACCGAAACCTGCGCCGACGCACTGCTATTTGCCTTCAATCAGGACAAAGCGTTGATTACGGAACAAATGAAACGGGTGCCTGATGCGGGACGACATGCCGAGTCGCTCGCAAAAGTATCCTTCATGGGTGATACGACCCCCATGTTGGGGCGCCGAATGATACGCAACCAAATCACTGCAGAGAACGAACCGTCAACCTAAGCCGTCGGAACGCGGGCTGGTTCGCTGTGAATTCTGCGCCGTCACATCGTTTTTCGCGGCGCGGCGCTACACTCCGAAGTGCTCAAGCTCAGCGGGGAACGGCGACCGCACCGCCGCTAGAAAGATCGAGTGCCGGTCGGGTCGGCGATCGGACGTCTACACGCGGGCCCGGTGGTTGCGCAGGCCGTACTGGTATCGTCGGCCGGACATCAGGACGCATGCCAGAAGCTCTCGGAGTAGCGACTCTCCTACCTATCGGCTTCGCACCTCGCGGTATACCGATTTGCTGATCTGAACGCGGCAGCTTCCCAGCGCGTTCTCGCGCAGCAGGCGGTTCGCGCACGTCGATTACCGTGTCCCGCGCATTCGAAGGGTGGGCGCCGTTCATTCCGGAATCAAGGTTGGTCGGGATACCGTCGGAAGAATAATGCGGCACGATAAATCTACTTCCTTCAATCGGCGGCGGCGCGGGAATGACCCGTTCCATCACGGGATCTGTGGAAGCGCCGAAGCGAATGGTAGCGATCACGCGTTGTTCGATAGCCAAGTCGATTTTATTCGTCAGTGCCGTGCTGGCTATCCGTGGCACGCTACTGAACTCAAACGTATCGTTCGTTGAGTTAGTTATCGCGTAACCTTCGACGATCCAGACATCTAGTTCATTCCGAAATGCGAGCGCCGGGAACGTGGACGCGTGATTCACCACGAAACCTTCCTCACCAACAGCACCGTTGAGTTGCACGTGGACATTGGGCTCCGTTGCATTGTCCGCTATCGGGTACGAAAACTTGAGTTGACCGACCTGTAGTTGGCCGTTTGCGATTCTCCTAGCCCAACCTTCGATGCGATATTGGGTTTGCGATGCGGCCAATTGGATCAAGCTAGCATCAATTGAACCGTCAACATGCCGCAGTCCGCTGACCCTCAATACTTGGTTCGTTTTCAAACCATTTAGTTTTGGGTCAGACGCGAAATCAAACCGAGTTGAGTCACTGATCGCAATCCGCTGGTCGAGTATCGTCACCCAGCGGCCATTGTCATCAATTTGTTCGACCGGACCGATAACGGCGTCATGGATATGGATGGCCTTTGCAGTAGCCACCCCATCAACAAGCCCAGCTAGGACCGATACGACGCGGCCTAATTCCAACGCGCCGCTGTTGGTGGGTTCACCATTCAAATGCATTTCCGCGTGACCCCACAGATTCAAGCTATGTCCATTCACCGTCAAGGGTTCGAGCGCCGTAATCACTCCATAAATTCCGACATCACTGGCCAAGATCGTACTAGACCACAGACCCGTCCCCCCAATGCCATCTGGATCTTCATCAACTCCCAATCCTGTCCCCCCAATGCCATCCGAATCTTGATCAGGCCCCAATCCTGTCCTGCCGATGCCGTCGGTACTAGCTACCACGCCGGTTCCACCAATCCCGTCTTCATCGCCATGGTAGACCGTTTCATTGGGGGCGCACGCGACCAGCAATAGCGCGATGCAACACATGCAAACGTTGCGCGGAAACTTAAGCGTCATGCGCGCCATCAGTGCCTCGATTAGAGGGGTCACTCGTGCTGGAATCCTGCGCCGCGTCGCTTGAGAAGAAATACGCACCAAAATTGATTCTTCGGTTTGCTTCGTCCGAATTTTTATTACGGCGACTCATTTCACGAGCAAGACGGTTAACCTCCTTGAGTCCATCCATCGCCATTTGGTTCGCTATTTTCTCAACCTTCGCGACGTCATTGGGCGTCAACCCATGGTAGCTAACGGCCCGTTCGAGAAATCGACGCTCCGCATTGTCTAAATTGTGTACCGCGGCTGCGATGTGATCGCGCACGTTTTGTCCGAAGTAATATGCCTTCTCGTCGAATCCTGTTGCAGGTACAAACGCATCAACTTCTAGAACAACGAAGTTGTCATCACTGATCGTCACGATACCCAAGCGGAGCAGTTCATCCAACACGACTCGCGGGCGCAAATCTTGTCGCGCGACGCTCGCGACAAGTTGTTCGAATGATCTTTTTCCGCCGCACTGCTCGCGCACCGACAGTCGTTTAGGGACCCCGTGCTTATCGAGGTATTTTTTGTCGCTCACCCAAGTCGCAATTACCTGCGCTCCAATCGACACGGCACGCGGTGCGCGGGGTGCGGCGTTTGGTTGCGAACGCAAACGTCGCACGTCTTTGCGATGAACTCCGGTTAGTAAGCTGATCCGGCTATCCGTTTGAACCCTACCCTCCAGGGTGAATTCTTGCGTGGCGACTTCGACGAAAATTTCTTTTAGCAAATTAGACAAATAGGCCAACGTTATTCCATTACGCAACAGTAACGTAACGAGTGGGCGCAAAATCTTACGCAATGCCACAATCAATGTGGCCGAAGGCTCTCCAGGTGATTTTCCGCTTGTCTGCATAGTCGTATTTTGCGGGAATTTATCCCATTTTTATACTGATCGCCCATTTTCATCTAAAAACTATTGCGTGGGATTATTTCCCACTATACTATATTTGCGTGGGAAATATTCCCTCAATTATATAAATTCATTAGTTTATGTCCGCAGAACTCGCTCTCTTAGTGAGCCATCCGGACCCAATGAGGAGCTTCAATATGAACAAAAGTACACAGTCGGGTTTGGTCGCGATCGCGCTTGCTTGCCTATTCTCTTCGTCTATTAGCCACGCCGCAGATGCAGGGGTTGCTGAGCAAGCGACCAAGATAGCTCAGGGTGAGGAAATCGGAATCGAAATTACGCGAGACGCTTATGAACTCAAAGAAGTGATCGCGACCGATCGCGATAGCGATGTTATCGACACCGTGCTCATTTTCAGTAATACCCGGAGCCACCGGAATATCGCCGTTTGCGTCGGCTACGACGCCAACGGAAATGTCTTGGGACGAGCTTTTACGGTAATTCCGGCAAACGGCCTACGTTTCATCCGGGCATCAGATCTTGCTGACGGCACCGATTTCTTGGGTAGCGCTAAGTGTGTAACGCGTCCAAAAGTGATCCCTTCATCGTTCGTCGTTGGCGTCGGATTTAGCGATGCACCCGCCAGCGTTGTTCATGGGCGCAACCGTAGCCGGATCCGTTTCCCGGTTGTCGCTTCCTACTAAGTCAAGCGAGCTGCGCGGCGGCACGATCGCCGTTCCGTATCGGAACGATAGCAGGCCAAGGACGGCCTGTTGTCGTTCATCTAAGCTGACCGGCCGATTAATCGGAATCGGCCTTGGGTTAGCACTAGCAAACTGTCGAACTTAGGAGGCGTCTACTGCGGCGCTCGGATAGCGATTCAAATCTTCGATCATTGTCGTAATATTGAACAACGTCGCTTTGGCCTCCTCCCCACTCGCCTCATGACGATTCCCTAAGTCCAACAAGGCGGCTAAGCCGCAGACTTAACTGGTGACGATTCCGCTCCCTTTGCGGCTTGTCCGGCGGGTAGCGCTCGTGCATTTGCAAAGTCTAATACGTCATCGCTAATCGGTCCTTTGCGGATCGTCTGCTTATCCGCGGTGTAATTTTGGGTATTGCGCCATGGATCGTTTTCGCCTTGCTTCGGAAACAAATGCATTCCGCGTTCCATGTATCCTGGCGAGAAATCTTTGATCATTTGATAGGTCGGCATGCCTAGATCACTCGCTCTTAGGCGAGGCGTGCACTGAGTTACATGATGCTCGTCCATGTGATTTACCAACCGACAAACATATTCCGCCACGAGCTCGGATCGTAATGTCCACGATGCGTTTATGTAGCCAATTGTGTAGATTAAATTTGGCACTCCCGAGAACATCATTCCTTTATACGAATAGGTGTCTGGAAAATGTACGGGCTCTCCGTCAACTTCAAAATGCGCCCCACCTAATACTTCAAGTACCAATCCTGTTGCCGTAACGATGGTGTCGACCTCGAGCGTTTCACCTGATCTCAGCAGAATACCGTCCGCCGTGATTCTTTCGATTTCATCAGTTACCACTGTGGCTTTTTCGGTTCTCAAAACCTTGAATAGATCGGAGTCCGGCACTAGACATAAGCGCTGGTCCCACGGGTTGTAACTCGGCGTGAAATGCGTCTCGACGTCGAAATCCTCGCCGAGCTCCTTGCGCACCAGGCTCAACAATTTTTGTTTCACTTTCTCTGGTCTGATGCGCGATTGGCAATAGAAGAACCGTTGAAATTGAACGTTCTTCCAGCGAATCAGCCGGTAGGCGAGTTTTTCGGGCAGTAATTTATTCAGCATCCTAGCGATGGGATCTTCAGCCGGCATCGATACAACGTAGGTCGGGGACCGCTGCAACATGGTAACTTTCGCCGCCGTTTTCGCCAGCGCCGGAACTAGGGTCATGGCCGTCGCACCGCTACCTATGATGACGACGCGCTTCCCTGAGAGGTCGAGATCTTCCGGCCATTTTTGCGGATGTACAACTTGGCCGGAAAAATTTTCTATTCCTTCTAACTTCGGAATGTATCCTTGCTCATAGTTGTAATAACCACTGCACACGAATAGCACGTTACAAGAAAATTCCACGATTTCACCGTTCGCCGTTTGCGACTCCACGGTCCAAGTACTGTCAGCGCTAGACCAACGC
Organism: Gammaproteobacteria bacterium; assembly: GCA_047611805.1. Classification (GTDB taxonomy): domain Bacteria; phylum Pseudomonadota; class Gammaproteobacteria; genus UBA11873. The sequence goes on along the minus strand of JBLFWX010000019.1, from coordinate 66,736 downwards.
GCTCGTTTCATCCGATTCCCAAAGCGAATGCGCTCGTCCAGTCCCCGCTCTGTCGCTGCTTCTTTTACGTAAGCAAGAATTGACGGGCCATCGGCAATGGCTTTCGCATCAAGCCACGGTTTACTGTCGTAGCCCATCGTATACATGTCGCTGTCGGAGCGAATTCCAGGATAACGGAAAAGATCCCAAGTCCCACCGATCACATCGCGGGCTTCAAGGATGGCAAAGGTCTTCTCAGGTGATTTCTCTTGCAGCTGACGTGCAGCACCGATCCCAGAAAGGCCTGCGCCAATAATCAGTACGTCGAAATGTTCCATAATTGTCTCCACATTGTCCTACGCTTTCTCGCGCTAGGCCGGGCCGTCGGTCAATCTATTGCCTTGCATGGCGACGATCTTGCACGTCATGGTCCTTCGGCCGAAAAAATCTTAGTTAGACCGCTCCATATACGATTTTAGCGCCAACAGCCCCCCAGCGCAGATTTGCTCGCCAACGACCTCACGCATTGCGTCAGTTTGGTCATCCGGGGTTAAGAATTCCGCTGACCAGGTGAGGTAGCTCGCATCTGTTGCCGTGACAGGGTAGACCTGCATCGTCGCAATATACTCCTCGACAGGAATGGGCCCCTCGACGATGTCGTACTTCAGAATCATCTGCACGTCTGACAGCGCAAGTAAGGTTTCAGTAAAAACGCTCCCATCGACGATTTCCAACCGCCGAATCGCGCCTATCTGATCAGATGCTTTTGCGTTTGATATCTGAGCGGAGGTAACCGCGTTACTCCAAGCCGTTAAGCCGACGAAATCGCGCATGACGTTCCAAACCATCTGAGCGGGTTTGTCGATCACAATACTGGCAAACACTTTCATTGAGGTCTCCGACAGAGTTAGACCGTGCGAGCGGTCTGATTATTATTCGCGGCCCCAGAAAATATTGTGACCGCTTCTGGATTCGAGACCATATTCAATGGTCAACACTGTTTAACGAGGCAGAAATATCGTGCCTAAATAGGCTCCCAAACCGCTCGCACTACCGAGTAGTGCGCGGCATCCTATATACCCATCAGGCCGAACTAGGATCAGCTCACCGCCGGACGCGGCGTTCAGCGTTTGGGCGACGGCTCCATGCTCATCGCACGTCGGTATCAGTCCAGGCCACGGATGCGGCGTGATCGGCGCGATCAACTCCACTCGAACGAGTGTCGGATAATCACGTTCGAGTAAGCGATAGAATTCAGTCGCCGAGGCGAGTTGCGCATCGTCTCCGTTGTCTAAGATGATGAGCAATGTAAATCGGGTGTGCGACGTCAATTGGTGGAGACGAACATGCGGCGATATTTGCACGTCTGGCAGACGCTCACCGATGAACGGTTTTACGCCAACGTTACATCCGTCAGGAATGTCCATTGCAGCGCAGTAGTTGTAACTCAGCCCAGAGATTCTCGCGACCGCGTCGTCGTTCCAACCATCCGTTTGCGTAAGCGCCATTCGATCTTCAAGACCGCTGCCGTGAGACATTATGATTTCGTGAATAGAAGAGCTCCCTTCGATCACCTGTTCCGACACTGGCTCGCGCTCGCGTTCATAAGTATCAAGCAAGCCGTCACGCGCGCGATTCTCGATCACGAGTGCGAGCTTCCATGCCAAGTTATAGGAATCCTGCATCGATACATTCCATCCCTGGCCGCCGGCGACGGAGTGAATATGTCCCGCCTCACCGCACAAGAACACATGACCCTTGCGGTATTGTTCCGCTTTTCGGATCCATATCTCCCAAGTCGTTTTCCAATCCGGCTCGCCGATGCCGACATCCGGCAAATCAGCTGCCACAATAGAGGTGATGAAGTCTTGTTTCGCAAGTTCGTCAACGTCTCCTTGGCAGCTCACGAGGACTCGATGGTTAGGCCCGGCGAGCTTACCAATCATCAGGAATGTGTCCTTAGACATGTAGTAATGCAGCAAATTATCGGCGCCGTCGAAGTTTGTTAACTTGGCGTCGATCATTTGCATCACCAAACCTTCGAATTCCACACCTTTGTATTCAATGCCAAGGCATTCGCGCGTCGGACTATGCAGGCCGTCGCAGGCGAGTACCCATAAGGGCGAGAGATGCTCGTGATGCGCATCTTTATGCGCGAGCGTTACGTGCAATTTCCCATCGCCGGATTCGGATATTTCGGTAAGTTCCGTTTCCCACTCAATAGCCAAACCGAGATCATGCTCTAGATGGTCGCGCAGAATTTTCTCAGTTTCGTTTTGATTAAACATGCACACGAAGGGATAGCGAGTCGGCAAACGGGTGTAATCCAAATTAGGTTTTAAATCGCTACCGCGAAAATTGAATCGATAACCTTCGTTCAGTACACCACTATGTAAAAAACGTTCGGCTATACCGATATCGTCGAGGATTTCCATTGTCCGCGCGTGTACCGTGATGGCGCGCGAAGTATCCGATGGGCCGCTACGTCGCTCCACAATCCGGCAATCAATGCCTCGGCGCCGGAGCTCGATACCGGCAACGAGCCCTGTTGGTCCAGCGCCAACGATGAGAACTTGCGGACAAAGGCCATCACTCATAATCGAATTACCTCAATGTTGACGTGATGCGCCTGGAGTAAGCCAGCCGCACTGCACCCGTGCGGGTTATCGAATCGGCCAATCACCGAGTTCGAAAGTCGTAGTTCTCCGCGCAAATATTTGCTATACCGATTACCAAAAATCACCGGTTCAGGCTCAGCAAGGCACAATCTATCACAGCGCAAATGTCGGCGACGCTAATTCTTCTAGCCGTCTAAACACGCGGCGTGTGTTGAAACAAGTGTGTATTCGTTCGATCATCGTGCCGGAGCAACTCGGAAAAAGGAAACAGTAGATGATCAAGCTGTATCACAATGACATGTCCACGTGCGCCCAAAAGGTCCGCTTCGTATTACACGAGAAAGGCTTGGAGTGGGATGGCGAAGAGCTCGATCTACGCGCCGGGGATCAGTTGAAGCCGGAATTTTTGCGCATCAATCCAAAAGGACTCGTCCCGACTTTAATTCACGACGGGCATATCTTTGCTGAATCGAACATCATCATCGAGTATCTCAACGAGGCTTTCCCAGAGCCTGCTTTGCTCCCGCAAGATGCACTCGGCCGGGCGCGGGCGCGGACATGGATGAAGCGACTCGACGATGGGATTCATTTAGAGGTCGTCTCACTCAGTTTCGGCGTGGCATTTCGCCATCAACTCATCGCAGCGACTGGCAGCGAGGCAGCGCTAGAAAAGCATTTCGAAAAGATCCCGGATCCATACATTCAAGACGTCCAGCGCCAAGTGGCGTTGCTCGGCGTCGAGGCGCCACGCTTTGAACGATCGATTCGTGCATTCGAACATTTACTCCGCGACTTGGACACGGAACTCGCAACGCACAAGTGGATCGTCGGTGACAAACTGACTTTAGCCGACATCGCATACGCGCCCTATGGCACCCGTCTAAAACACTTGCATCTCGAATGCTTATGGGACGACAAGCCTAATTTCGCTCGCTGGTTCGACACCCTTCAGGCGACTCCAGGCTACCAAGCGGGTCTGACAAAATGGTTTAACCCGAAATATTTAGCGTTAATGGACCAAGCCGGAACCGAAGCCTGGCCGCGCATCGCAGAAATTATCGCGCAGGTCCGTAAACAATAACTTGCTCTGTCGGCTGGCTTGGGCGCCTAGCTATCAGCAGCATCAAAAATCCGTACAAATTTAATCCCGACCCGGCCCGATGGCGTTACAGAAATTGTTGCTTTTAGCTTTGAATTTTCAGGTTCGAATCGATAGCGTTCAACGATACTGACGCCGTCACTGTTGGTTTCGACGACAAGTTCGTTTTTCCGCCAGAACGACAGAGTGTGACCATAGTCATCAGCGATCAGTTCTTCGCCGCTCGCTGAAAAAACTCGGCCGTAGGGATTCGGAACTAATTTACGCTGGTACTTTTCGTCATAGGTGACGAATAACTCCTTGTCGCCGGTAATGCTAATCAACGGCGCGAGCAATATTTTTCGCATTGACACGTTGCGAGCGATTCGATCGGGATCATTCGACTCATACTCTATTTCAGTCGGCGTACGCCCACCGGTCTTAGGACCCAATTTGCCACGCGTCCCGGCACCAATTCCGCCTTCACGAAAGCCGCCTCGCACCGGTTCATCAAACGCTTCGAATTTTTTCTGTGCGGAATCGGAAAGATCTTCGTTCAATACCCAAGTGCCGACGATCGCATGCCTAGCACTTTCGTCAAATGCCTGGCATGGACGCGCGACGAAACCTTGGACCAGCAGCACTATAGCCAACAGATTGATGTATCCGAATGCGCGACTCACGGTCATTAATGTTCCCTTTGCCGAGCCTTAGACCCGAGTAATGCTAGCGCTTAGTTCTAACTAATCCTTTCCTGTTTGGACCAGGTTAAAGGCTTCCTTCGCGACTTCATCTGGATCCCCAGCTTGACCCGTTAAAAGATCGTAGTTTGCGCGATCGACTAAATTCACACCGGCTTGCACACCCGGGCGTTTTTCGATCACGTCTAACCAACGCTGCAAATTAGGAAAGTCGTCAACAGGCACACCTGTCCAAAAGTAGATCCGCACCCACGACCAATTCGCCATATCGGCGATGGAATAGTCACCCGCCAGAAATTCATTGTCGCTGAGTTGACTCTCGAGCACGGAAAATAAGCGCCGTACTTCGCTTTGAAAGCGTTCAATGGCGGCGGGAATTTTCTCCGGGAAATATCTCGAAAAGATATTCGCTTGACCCATCATGGGACCAATACCGCTCATCTGGAACATGACCCACTGAATAACTTCAGCCCTACCGCGGACGTCTTTCGGTAGAAAAAGACCGGACTTCTCGGCCAGATAGATCATGATCGCACCGGACTCGAATAACGTCACGTCCTCGTCGGTGTCGACGATTACCGGGATCCGTCCATTCGGATTGAGTTTCAAAAAATCAGACTCTTTTTGCACACCACTCATAATGTCTATGGCATGCGTGTTGTAGGGAATTCCCATCTCTTCAAGCGCAATGGAGGCTTTCCATCCGTTTGGCGTGGGCCAAGTGTAAAGTTCAATCATGAACACCCCATATTGCATCAGCAGAATTAATGGGCGCTATTGTGGCACGCTTTAGCCCGCCAGTTGAACGGGTGACCCGCACACAACGGTCGTAATTCGAATTGAACTAGGTATCCCGTGGCATAATCGCCGCATCGACTTAACTGAAACAAAACTGGGTGGGACCGAGCCCGAGAGAGTAATCCATTGATCGATTTATACACATCTGCGACGCCAAATGGCTGGAAAGCAACCATAACGCTCGAAGAACTAGGGATCCCCTACGAGCTTCACGCCGTCGATTTAACGGCCGGCGAACAACGTACTCCCGAGTTTCGCGCCTTAAACCTGAATGGACGAATACCGGTTATCGTCGACACGGAAACGTCAATGACGATTTTCGAATCCGGGGCGATCTTGTTGTATCTCGCCGAGAAAACCGGTCAATTAATGCCCTCAGATCTCGCAGGTCGCTACCTCACGATTCAGTGGTTAATGTTCCAGATGGGCGGCATCGGCCCGATGCAAGGCCAAGCCGTTGTATTTGAGCGGTACTTCAGCGAAGACGTTCCTGCCGCACGCGAACGTTATAAAAACGAGACGCGCCGCCTCTACGAAGTGTTGAACGCGCGCCTCGAGAACAACGAATATCTGGCTGGGTCCTATGGCATCGCCGACATTGCAAATTGGTCATGGGTTAAAACTCATCGATGGGCGCGGATCCCCATTGACGGATTGGACCATCTAGAACGCTGGATCGATTCAGTTGCCGCGCGCCCGGCCGTGCAACGCGGCATCGAGTTACCGCCGCCGGCAGGTGTTGCGGCCAAGCAAAAGGAAATGGGCGCGAGTATCACGACGCGCTGAGGCAATGGCGGTCTGCGTTTGCGATCGCAGCCTCGACACGGGTCATAATCAGGCCACCTGTTGATGAAGCTCTATCTCGTCGCCGCGCTAACGAGTGCTCTATTCTCAACAGTGTTCGTTACCGTCCAGGACCCGGTTGTAGCGACGAAATACACGCGGCAATCGAAAACGCGACCAGCAACCCATCTCGCGAGCAATGGACGATGAAAGGCGCATTCGACGGATCAGTCGAACTCACGCATCACCTGAAAAATTCGCTTGTGTTGAAAGACCGAAGCTTAGCCAGCCGTTGGTTATCCGTGTGCTGCGCCTTGTTCTTGAGTTCGTCTCTCGTCATTAGCTTTGGATGCGGTGCGCCGAGTACACGATGGCGCAGCCGAATCAAATAATTTTGGCGCTGAGTGACGAAGAAATTGATTGCTTCTACCGTCAACGCTAACTTAAGCACGCGAGTTGGGCTAGCTCGGCTGCGCTGCAATCGGCGCTGTCACGTAGATCTCAAGATGGCCGATGGCGCCAAGTGCGACCGCACGAATTGCGAACAAGAAGTAGCAATTCACCCAGGCTGCCTGGCATAACCCACGCGGTAATCGCAATACCGATCTTAAATTACACCTCCGACTCAAAGCGCACGATCGCAGTTCTAATGGTACCGCGTCGACCCGTTGGGTGACTTCCCCCGTTTTACACTGATGCCACGGACTCGCACGGAAAAAATTGACGCATGGCCTATATGCTTGACGGTGGATAGTTGTTACCATCAGCGCAGATCATCCCCGCCCGTCGGGGATATTCCTAAGGGGTGGCCAACTGGCCTGAGACATTGTGCAGCAATGAACCCTGTGAACCTGATCCGGATAATGCCGGCGTAGGGATAGGACAGAGCTTCACCGCAGTTCTCTCTACTTCATCCGGGTCTCTTTGAGCAACGCTCTGAGGAGACTGTTAATGTTTTTACGTGTGACCACCGCTTGCTTGATTGCCGCAGCGCCAGGATTATTCGCCGCTGATACAGGCACGCGAGCAGACGAAGAAGTCATTGTTAGGGCCGGCTTCTACGACACCGAGTTTATGCAAAGCGCAGGCGGTATCAGCGTAATAGACGACATCGTGATCCAAGATCGCGCAGCGCGCCATCTCGATGAAGTCCTCGGCGTCCTACCTAACGTTAGTTTTACGGCAGGCGGCGGCCGGGCTCGGTTTGTCCAGATACGCGGCGTCGGCGATCTCGAGCAGTTCGTGGACCCCAAACACTTCCCCTCTGTTGGTATCACCATAGACGGCATAGAAGTTGGCACAACGGCGACCGGCGCGTCATTGATTGACGTAAATCAAATCGACGTCTTGCGTGGTCCTCAAGGCACACGATTCGGCGCGAATGCCCTAGCCGGCATGATCAACATTCGGACTCACGACCCTAGTGACGTGTTATCTGGCTACGTTGACGCGGGTTACGCAAACTTCGACACCTGGCATGTGGGTGGTGCGGTTAGCGGCCCGTTGTCGGAAAACGTGGCTGGTCGTATTGCGCTTCAGCAATATAGTTCAGACGGGTTTATCGATAATGTTTTTCTGCGTCGAGATGACACCAATGACCGAGATGAATTCTCTACGCGCAGCAAATTGCATTGGTCACTCGGCGAAACGGCCGACATTCGCTTCACCGCTGCCTACACAGATATCGATAACGGATACGATGCTTTTTCGCTCGAAAATACGCGTAGAACGCGGACCGATCAGCCAGGTGAGGACGCACAGGAATCACTATCACTCGGCTTGTCATCGAACTGGGCGTTTACCGAGGGCATCCAACTCGAGACCTTAGTCAGCTGGTACGAGACGGATGAAACCTATGGGTTTGATGAAGACTGGGTCTTCGCCGGATTTTGTGACGGCGTACGTTGCAATCCGCTGTTTGAATACTCCAGCGAGGACATCCTCGAACGCGAACGCGACGTCATCGCAGCCGACATACGCCTAAAATCAGACCCGGCGCGTCTCAGCTGGGTCCTCGGCTTCTACACGCAACACCGTGATGAAGATCTCGATCGTCAACACTTCGGTTCGTTTTCTAGCCAATATAAAACTGAGCGATACGCTGCTTACGGACAACTTATTTTTCAGATCGCGCCGCAGTGGATATTAACCGGCGGCATACGCGTTGAGCACTTTAAAGACGAATACACTGATACGAACGCACTCGTCACCGACTCAAGTGACGATTATTGGACTGGCGAACTTACCTTAGAGCACTTATTTTCTGACGATGTTTTGTTCTACGGCACCTTGTCGCGGGGCGTCAAACCCGGTGGCGTGAACACGGATACGAGTTCCAACCTGCCGATCGTCAGCGCCGGATTTCAGTCATTTCTGACAAGTCGCCAGCGTTTCTCATCTGAGACTTTGTTTAATAAGGAAATTGGTCTTAAGGCAAGTTTTCTCGATCGTCGGTTGCGTTTGCGATTGAGTGGATTTCATATGGATCGCTACGACGCGCAGCTCGAGAGCTTTGTCGTTGACGGTTTTATATTCACGAGTTTTCTTGACAGCACAAGTGACGCCGAAAACTACGGTGCCGAACTAGAATTAAATTACGCGGCAAACCGATTCGTCGATCTCTTCGCTAACGTCGGTTACCTGGAGACGAGTGTCGATCGCTTGACGGTGTTCGATTTGGGAACATTTGCTTTTCGCGAGTCGAACAATCGTGATCAAGCGAAATCACCGAACTGGACGTACAACGTGGGCGCGAATCTGTCGTTCAATGATCGATTGCGCGGTCGGATAGAAGTGGAAGGTCGTGATGAAAATTTCTTCGGCTATTATCACGACGGTAAAATTGATGCCTACGCACTAGCTCATGCAAGCATGAGTTACGACTTAGGTCCTGTCACCGTACAAGCGTGGATCCGCAACATGTTTAATACCAACAATCAGATCCATGGTTTGTTTTTTGCCAACGATCCGCGCGACGCATTTACCATCAATCGCTCGTATTACCAACGCGGCGAACCGCGTGTATTCGGCGTCAATCTCAACTACGTGTATTAACACCGGACGAATGCTATGAACGGAAATAAGCCGATGAATGTGACAGCCGAACTGAGTATGTACCCGTTACGTGAAGATTTTATTCCGGCAATCGACGCCGTGATCGAGAAACTCAATAGTTACGCTAATATCAAAGTACAAACGTTCGCGACAGCCACAACGCTAATTGGCGATTACGAAGCGGTAATGAACGCGATCAAAGAAACTATCGCATGGAGTTATTCGAACTACGGTACCGCAGTATTTTCTGCGAAGATAATTCCGGGGTACGTGCCGGCGACCTAGCATGTTCAGTAGCGTGCAAGAACTGCAGAGCGTCTTGATCGAGATGTCTGCATGGGAGGCAGGCGCGGTTGTGCTCGCGATCGGCTACCTGCTGCTTGCAACGCGGGAGCATCCGCTGTGCTGGTATTGTGCTTTTGTTAGTACGGCAATTTATACAGCGCTCTTCTGGAACGTTAGCCTAATCATGGATTCGGCGCTCAATGTCTACTACATGGGCATGGCAATCTATGGTTGGCAGCAATGGCGCCACGGCGGACAAGAACACACCGGTATCGCGATCAGCGCAATCCCCTTACAACGACACCTCCTTATTTTCGGATTGATTGGGATACTAACGTTGCTGTCCGGCTACTTACTCAGTCGGCATACTGAAGCTGCCTGGCCGTACGTAGACTCCTTTACAACCTGGGCCAGCGTTGTCACGACCATCATGGTTGCGAAAAAAATTCTCGAAAACTGGCTCTATTGGTTCGTCATCGATGCGGTATCCGTTCCGTTGTACATCGAACGAGGGTTACATCTCACGGCGCTGCTGTTCCTGGCCTATCTCGCAATCGTCGTCATGGGCTACGTGACATGGCGCCGACACTTTCTAGCAGCGACTTAAGTTATGTCAATGCTCAACGGTGTCGACCTGCAACAACTGGACCTACCGTTTCTCGGCCCGATAGTGGAAGTTCGTCGACTGTCACACGGGCGTACAAACGAAAGCACCTTGATCCGAGCCGACGGACAATTATGGGTAATTCGGATCGGGTCTCTAAAGGCTCAGCAATTCGGCATTAACCGAGTCCACGAGGAGCAAATCTTGCGTTGCGCAGGGGCGGCCCGTCTCGCCCCGCAAATTGCCTATTGCTCAATCGAACATGATGTACTGATAACGGAGTATCTCGCAGGCGTTCACTGGCAACCGTCGGCATTGCACGACGCTCGTAATCTCGAGAGATTCACTCGCTTGATCCAGCGCGTTCACGATCTTCCGGTTGATCTTCCGATCACCGACTATTTCCAACACGCAGAGAATTACTGGCGACGACTTGTCGAGATGAATTGCGCGGTTCCAGATAACATCGCAACCATGCGAGACCGGGTACTCGAACAACAGCAATCTTCACCCTCGCTCGCTGCGCGGGTCACGCTCTGCCACCGTGACATAACACCTGCAAATGTGATTGATTACGATGGGCAGCTATATCTACTGGATTGGGAATATGCCGCCCGCGGCGATCCCGCGTTCGATTACGCGGCAATCAGCAACGAATGGGGTCTCGCTATTGAGGTGCTTTTAAACTCGGCGCGCACGTCAAGGCCGGCGCTCGAATCGGCCGACTTGCTCTACCGCTACACCTGCGCACTCTGGGAACTACTAGACAGTCGTTTAGATTGAATGACCTTGACCCGCCCTCACTATTTCTAGCCTCGATTGGGCAATCAGATCCGACTTGTCGCTACTAATGCGAGAATCGATATCGTCAGACAGTCACGTCCGTCCAGCTTCGATTTATACATCGCCCGATCCGCGCGTTGAATCAGCTCAGATGCATTTGTTTGTCGATCGAGTGAATTTAAAATCGCGATGCCAATACTCGCAGTGACCGTCCGATCTCCAAGTTCTTCCATCCTGATACTCCGAATTCTATCGAGCAGGCGCTCACCGTATTCTCTAGCCGATGAGACGTTCGCGTGCGAAAGCACGATCAGAAATTCATCACCTCCATACCGACCAACGACATCGGCGCTGCGTATTTCGTCAATGAGCATTTGCGACACCGCCAAGATTACTTTGTCGCCCGTCGGGTGTCCGAAGGGATCGTTTATCAATTTAAACTCGTCAATGTCCAACATAACCACTGAGGTCGGAAATTCGTATCGCTTGCTGTGCTCGGTTCCCTGTTTAAGCAGTTCTATGGTCGTGCTGTGATTGTCAAGCCCGGTTAGGCCGTCCCTTACTGCTAGTTCCGTTAATTCCCGGTTACGGATTTCCAGCTCTTCAGTGCGATCCGCTACTTGGCTCTCGAGACTTTCGATAAACGTACGCAACTTCTGTTGTGCCGCCGTAATCTGCGTGTCTTTGTGCTGTCTTTCCTCGGAAATTTGATATGCGAGTGCGAGCGAGACAAATATAGTTTGAAATAATGACCCTATTTGAATGGCATACGCGGGCCTGAAAAATTCGGCCCAAAGCCAAGGATATATCCGCCGGTCATTATCGCTCCAATTAGAAAAAACGACCACCCGAACAAGAACAAGCGCACGGTGCGGTCGCCTAAATAATTCGCGTGCAGGGCTACAATAAACACTAAGAAGCGCGTCGCCACTGCGCAGCAAATGATCACACGCGGACCATAGCTGGCCGTCCCTAATAGATGGTAGAGCACTGCTACACCAGTGATACAGGCGAGCAGCAACAATGCACGATCGACATGCACACTGCGCCTACCTCGGTTGAATAAGCGCCCGCAGAAATTGATGCCAAAAATCAAAGTCGCGCCGCAAAACAGAGTCGGCAACTTGGCTTGGAGGAAGGTGGATTCGGACCACAACAATTGAAACCCGAATCCATTAAAGCTCATTTGAAATAGAACATAGGAAACCAGATAGGCGAAATACCGCAAGCCGTTCGTCGATTTGAAGGAGGAATAGGTCGTAAGACTCGCGCCTATTAGCAATAAAATAATTCCAAAATAGATGCCGAACATAAAATTGCTACGGAGGGATGTGCTGTCAAACCAGGCTTCTGAATATAGGTAGTGGGCAGTGCAATCGGGCTAGTTTGACTAGATAGGCGAATGTAAAACGTCCTCTCCCCGCCAACGTCGTTATCGATCTTGAAATTGAAATTGCGACTGCCGAATTGCCGATCCTTGAAAGGTAGGTCAGCTCCTGTCGCTTGAACGTGTCTGCTTCCGTCGGGACGTGGGGAAAGAGTCAACGTGGTGGATTAGAGGAGCATCGAGCAGCAGGACAGTGGGCGGCGTTGGCTCTTCAGTCAATGCGACACTAATTCGCAGCCAAATTGTAGAAGCCGAATATCCTTTATTCGCGTTTTGCCGGGTTACGGGCGCGAAAGCGTTGTCCAGAAGGGACCCACCCACGTCAGAGATTCTAAACGTCTGGATCGGATCATCCAGAATCTCCAAATGATGTCCGAGATCTATTCGGTCGAATTCATCGCTCGATATGGTGACGACGTCGCGCGCCACGGCGGAGCCGACGAAAAGCAGAAACAGTAGCGTGGTCGATCCGACTCAATCGTAAAAATTGCGACGTGACGTTGTCGAAATGCGCATTCAACTGACTATGCGAGCATCCTTAACCGCGGAATTTCGATCCCTAAGTTACTGCCGAAAGCGTGCGCAGCCGGGATCCCCGAGCGATATAATCACTCGCCATAATTTCCGTTTTTACGATCGAATTCCGCGTAGGTGCTGCGACAGCACTAGCAATTTCGAATTGTTATTTTAGTGAACGAGCCGCATGTCATAGAAATTAGCACAAGCTCGTCGGAAGAACAGGCTAGCACACAAAATCTGGAAGTCACAAGCTTAGGTCCGCTGCACACAAATGCTCAGAGCACGAAGCGTCCTGTGCTTGGCAACGCGGCTTAATAACCGCTCCTCGCGCATCTTCGCGAACGTTCAACACAAAATTATCGCCGAGTGATCACCGTCGCCTGAAGGATCCGAATTATTCCGAGCAGCTCATCTTAGAAAGACCTAAATTAGGCGCCGTTGAGAAAATTTAACTAGTTCTTCTCGACTCTACAGTCGTGACGTTGCAATATTCACGGTAAGCCCGCTCTCGAACGACGAATACCGTATGATTTCTCATCGCGCCGCATTGTTGGCCGTCGTTGTGACGTTTGCCCTCGGTCTGGTTGGTAGTTTGGCCGTGAGGCCACCCGGCATTGCCGCAAATAACCCAGCAGGTAGCACGAGTGGCGGTTTCCAAGCCATCGATTGGCGAGTGCCCGTATCGTTCCAAACCACGATGCCCGGGATTGGCGACAATCCAGTTTATGTCTCTTCGATGCTACGCGAGGTAAGTAGCGGCAGCGTAAACTTGACCTTGTTTGAACCCGGCGAAATTGTTCCGGCCTTTAGTATCACGGACGCCGTACGCGATGGAAAAGTACCCGCAGGATTTAGCTGGCTCGGATACGACCAGGGAAAGAACGCCGCCTCAGCACTACTCGCCGCGGTGCCGTTCGGGATGGAGCCGGCAGAATTTACTGCATGGTGGTTTAACGCTGGCGGACGCGAACTCGGTGAAAAACTTTATCTCAGATTTAACATTCACCCGGTCTTGTGCGGGCTCACTGGACCGGAAACTGCTGGATGGTTTCGTAAGCGAATTACCTCTGTGGCCGATCTACAAGGTTTGAAAATTCGCTTCGCGGGCATTGGTGGCAAAGTGATGGAGCGCCTTGGTGCGTCGGTTACGATGTTGCCGGGTGGCGAAATATTTCAGGCGCTCGAAAAAGGCGCCATCGATGCGACTGAATTTTCTTTGCCGATCGTTGATCAAGCGCTTGGGTTTAACCGGGTCGCGCCTTATAACTACTACCCTGGCTGGCACCAACCCGCCACCGCCGCTCACTTTGTTGTCAATCTCGACGTGTGGAATGCACTTCCGAACGCGAGTCAGAAACTGATAGAGATCGCTTGTACTGCGGGAGTGACGCGGAATTTAGCGAACACTGAGGCGAGCCAAGGCAGCATCATTGCCGGTTTTCCAGCTATCGGTGTTAGCGCAGAGAACCTGTCCATCGAACTCCTTCGCCGTATGCAAGAAGTCACGGAAGAAATTCTCGATGAGGAAGCAAACGCTAGCGTGGAATTTCGCGAAATTCTCGAGTCGCAACGAAGTTTTCGCAACGACTATGCGCATTGGAAGCGCCGCGCTTACTTACCGCGCGATTTCTGATCGGCTGTGGAATTACCAGATACTCGACTGTCGCGCTTAATCGATCCGTTAATCATAAGGGTTGGGGAAGTGGTCTCGTGGCTGTGGCTGATGCTAATGATCACCATCGTCGGTAACGTGGTTCTACGATACGCTTTTGACCAAGGTCGAGTAGAGTTCGAAGAAATTCAATGGCACATCTATGCCTGCGGCTTCCTCCTCGGGCTGGCCTATGCTTACCAAGCGGATTCGCATATTCGGGTCGATGTGCTGCACGAACGATTGACCGAACGTACCCAAGCCTGGATCGAGCTATATGGCACGTTGCTGTTTGTATTGCCATTTATTGCGGTCATTCTAATTTTCGGTGTCCCGTTCGTAAGCGCGAGCTTTCACATGCACGAAGTATCGCAGGCGCCGGGCGGATTGCCGCTGCGCTGGCTAATTAAAGCAGCGCTCCCAACAGGATTTGCACTGCTGCTGATAGCCACGATCTCGCGTTTATCGCGGGTTTGGTCCTTGTTGTTTTTAACCCCGGAGGCATCTCGTGGCGCCGAATGAAATATTGGCGCTGGCGATGTTCGCTAGTTTCATCGTGCTCGTTTTTACTGGGTTTCCTGTCGCCTGGATCCTCGGCGGCTTGGCCGTGTTGTTCACTGCAATCGCTATCGTCATCGGCGTCGATTTCGGCATACCCATTGGCATGGATTGGGCTTATACGTCGTTAGTCGTCGACCGCACCTGGAACGTCATGGAAAACTGGGTGATGGTCGCACTACCGATGTTTATTCTTATGGGTCTACTGCTCGACCGTTCGGGTATCGCGACTCAATTAATGTTGAGCATGGCGCGATTGTTCGGAAAATTGCGCGGCGGACTTGCCGTGGCGGTAGCAATAATCGGACTGCTGCTCGCGGCAAGTACCGGCATCATCGGCGCGTCTGTCGTACTCCTCGCACTCCTCGGCTTGCCAGTCATGCTCGACAATGGCTATGACAAGTCTCTTGCTGCTGGCACCGTTTGTGCGGTTGGAACCTTGGGTATCTTGATCCCACCAAGCATCATGCTGGTGTTAATGGCTGACCGCATGTCGATGAGCGTCGGCGATTTGTTTCTTGGTGCGGTTTTTCCGGGTGCCATGCTTGGCATTTTGTATATCTTGTACATACTAACTTATGCCTGGCTACGCCCGAGTGTAGCGCCTGCAGCGGAAGTAGAACCGTTTGACTTTGAAGCCGTGGTGCAACTGTTCTTGGCCATTTTGCCACCGGCATTTCTCATACTCGCGGTGCTCGGGAGTATCTTCTTCGGCATCGCGACCCCCACTGAAGCGGCTGGTGTCGGTGCGGCGGGTGCCATGCTGCTTGCGCTAATAAAACGACAATTAAGCTTCTCGGTGATGCGTGACGTGTTGCGCGAAACGACGCGAACGACGGCATTTATTTTTGCTGTCTTAATTGGAGCAACTGCGTTCTCTTTGGTGTTACGTGGGCTCGGCGGTGACGAACTCATCGAGCGCGTACTGCTGAACTTACCGTTCGAGCCGAACGGTATATTGATCTGTATTTTGGCCGCGACTTTTTTACTCGGATTCTTTCTAGATTGGATCGAGCTAACGTTAATAATCCTACCGTTGGTCTCGCCCGTCGTCGTCAGTTTGGGGTTCGATCCCGTGTGGTTCACCGTTTTGTTTGCCGTTTGCCTGCAAACAAGTTTCCTGACGCCGCCCGTCGGATTCGCGATCTTTTACTTGAAAGGCGTCGCGCCGCCGGAAATAGACGTTATGACGATCTATCGGGGAGTCACGCCGTTTATTATTTTGCAGATACTGGGGCTGCTAATTATCTTTAAATGGCAGGCGCTTGTGACTTGGTTGCCGGCGCAAGCTTACGGATAGTCCATAGCTGCGAAATAGATTGTTGATGTCTAATTAGATCCCGAGACGACGCAGCGCCTGCACCGTCATGTAGTCCGCCATCATATCAACGTCAGGATCGAGCTCTGTTCGCCAGCTACCACGGCATTGCTCGCCTTGATAAAGACGCGTGACATTGTTCGCTTGCACATCGTGACTAATCACCCAATCCCAACTCCATTCTAGACGCCCGTCGCTCGTTCGAATTTCATGCTCACCCGACTTCCGTTGGCCGGCACCTGCTTCAAAGCCTTTCCAAGGTTCGCCCTTGCGGTCGTAGGAAATAGCCTGGGGAATGCCCATGTTGCGCGCATCAACATAAATACGTCGCTTGCTCACCGGCGCACGTTGAAAACCAGTGGGTTCGCCTTCGAAGATAATCACTTCCGGAATTAACGATTTGCCGACTCGAAAATAGGATTGGTCTTTTGCGCCGCCAACGAGTCCAGGTTGCCAATTATCGTTGTCCGGTAGCCACTGATTGTGCGTAGAACCCAGAAACGGCCCACGATGAATAATCTTAAAGTTGCCCCAGGTGAGCATCGGATCGCCGGACGCCCAAGCATCCGATAAGAAAAGATTCATCCCGGGCATATAGGGTTCAAAACGTTGATTGGCCGGGAATCGTCGCACCCGTTTGAACTGCGGTAAATACCCAAACAGATCAGGAAATTCTCGCTGGTCGTATTTCCAAATATTAAGGAACGCAGAGCCGCGCACGTCATTGGTGTGCGTGAATAAGATCGTTTGGAAGCGAACTTTATCCTCATGGCCTTGAAGGTAGGGACCGCTAGCTCTCGGGTGGACCAAACCCGTAGCTTGCATCTCCGCCCAGATAAAATCGTATTCGTAAGAGTTTTCACCATTCGGATTGACGACTTGTGAAGGGATCGCGTAGATGGCCTGATCGTGCCGCCCCCAACTTAAGGTGATATTGGCAATCGCCTCGCTGCCGGTCTGCGGATCAGGAAACGGCAGTCCGCCGATCCAAGGCGCGCCTTCCTTAGTGTATACATTACCTTCTTCACCAAACGTCGCTTGGCCTTGATTGCGTACCGTAGCATCGAGGAAATACGGTGGAAACATCGTCTCCGCGTCTGTCACGGATTGTTCGATAAAAAACTCTCTGCGATCCTGTTTCACTTCCTGATACAAAATAGGGTCGACGAGGTCTTGGACGAGATCAATATTGTCCGCGTTGATCACATCGCCAACTTTCACCGCCCCTTTCGTATACGCCTCTATGTTCAGAAGCTCTTCCGGGTAGGCCCGTGTGATGTCACCCGATCGGCATATCTCCGGCCACAAACTCGTCAGTACCCCTGCCCCGCCTGCGCCCAGTGCCGTTTTTTCAAGGAACGTCCGCCGGCTATAATCGAAATCGTATTTTCTAATATGCATGCCGACCAGTATAGGCCTTGGGTTAATTTACGCGACTGCCGGATCGCAACGGACATTACGCAACGAATAATGCGCTAATGAGACCCATCGCAACAGGAGCAAATCGTTTGCCAAAAACAAGCAACCTGGATCGTCCGCTCGACGACTTTCAGCGCGATCTCGCTCAATGCGTCGATCTCATCGTGGAACGCTATCGAACCTTGTATGACACCAACGCGCATCCAGGAATCGAAGCCGAAACGGTCCGCGAATGGTTCAACGAAGCGCTACCTGAAGCGGGCCTTGAAATGGATGAGGTGTTGCGCGAGGTGGACGACAAAGTGCTCGCGCATCCAACCATGAATATCGGCACTAAAATGTTCGCCTACGTCATGTCAGGCGGCAACCAAGCTTCAGTGGCGGCGGATCTGATCGCTTCTGCGTTAAATAAAAATGCCGCGAAATGGCATTTAGCGCCGTCTATGACAGAAATTGAGCGGCGAGTTATCGCGTGGGCCGCGGAGTTTATCGGACTTGAAGAACATACGGGCGGCGCCATCGTCAGTAGCGGATCGGCTGCTAATCTCACCGGCCTCACTGTTGCACGAAACCTATTCGCCGAAAAATTCGCGGTACGCGAGAAAGGCTTGTTCGGTCTCGCACCACTCATCGTCTACGGTTCGAACCAGACACACAACAGCGTCGATAAGAGTGTGCAATTACTCGGTATCGGCAGCGACCATTATCGAAAGATTCCGGTATTGGACGATTACACCATCGATTTGGACGCGCTGCACGATGAAATTTCAAAAGACAAACGCGACGGGTTGATCCCGTTTTGCATCGTTGGCAACGCGGGAACAGTGAACACAGCAGCGATCGATCCGCTAGCGTCACTCGGCGAAATCGCGCGTGCACATAGTCTGTGGTTTCATGTCGACGGTGCCTATGGCGGACTCGCCGCATCACTCGCTACGAAGCACGATCACTACCGCGGCATAGCCTTAGCTGATTCAATCGCGCTTGATTATCACAAATGGCTATATCAGCCCTACGAGGTCGGCTGTACCTTAGTACGCGATTGGGACACACTTAAGCGGACCTATCACGAATCCGCAGCGTACTTGGATTACGGCACCGGCGAAGAACGCTTTGATGTGTCGCGCCACCATTTCGATCTATCGCGCAATACAAAAGCGTTTAACGTTTGGATGTCGTTTAAGGCGTACGGTGCGGCAAATTTCCGGGCCATGATCGCTAAGGATATCGCGATGGCGCAATACCTCGCGGAAATCACTGACACGGCAAGCGATTTCGAATTAGTCGCTTCGGCCGCGCTTGGCATTGTGTGCTTTCGCTTTCTCGGCGATCGCCCCGCCACAGATGTCGAAATTAATGCGTTGAATGCCCGATTGCTCGAAGCGCTTGAACAAGATGGGCGGATAGTTTTCACCAGCACGATTTTGCACGGGAAACAAGTCATTCGCGCCTGCATTATTAACCATCGAATTAGGCGCACCGATATCGATATTCTAATCAAGGTGATCAGAGAAGTCGGCTTACAACAACTCGGCACGTGCAGAAGTTAACTGTCTGCTATCCCACCTAATAGTAGGTTACCGATAAAACTCGATATGGAATTTCACGTCCCCTAGCGCGCAAACCTCGTGGCGTATGGCAGGCTCGATAACGCCGGCAAGCTGCGGCGATAGGCGCAATTCTTCCATACCCGATTCGACAATTCGGTATAACAACTCACCCTCGGACACCACGATCAATCCCCACATACCCTCTTTAGTTGCATGTGCATGCTGTAGGCCAGGTGGGATGGTTCGCGCGTCGAAAATCGGCGTCTGCTTATAAAGCACAACGTGATCGGGAAGCGACTTCATCGAAGTCGAAGTTCGCTTGGCGGTATGCTGGCTGACGGAATACGCATTGCTTTTCTCAGCTAGTGACCGAGCTATGTAAGTCTAGCAGATCGGGTTGCCTCAAGCCGTGTTGCGTGGCTTGTTCCAGGATGTGAGCGACCTCAAGCAATTCACGATCGCGCCCACGCGGCGCCACAATTTGAATGCCAATCGGCAAACCGTCCGGGGTAAAACCCGCAGGAATCGAAATAGCCGGGCAACCTGTAACCGTAATCGCCCAACACACAGCCATCCAATCCAAGTAGGTCGGCAATGCCTGGCCGTTGATCGAAGTCACCCACTGTTGGTCAATTGAGAACGGTGGCACCGCCGCTGCCGGGCACACTAGAAAATCATACCGATCGAAAAATCCCGCCATCCGAGCAACGAGCGCACTGTGTTTAATAGTCGCCGCGGTTAAATCCGCAAGCGACAATTTCAACCCCTCTTCGACATTCCAACGTACTGTGTCTTTCATCAGATCGCGGTGCTGCTCGTAATCGTCGCGAAACCGTTCGGCAAACGCCCAGGCACGAAAGGTATTAAAAATCTCACCTGCATCATGCAGATCCGGTTGATCAAGCTCGACCGTTCCACCGGCTGTGTCTATTGCCGGCAAAAACTCCTCGAGCACGGCTGTAACAATAGGGTCAATCGGTCCGTGTCCAAGATCGGGACTCCACGCAAAGCGTCCCCTGGGAAGTTCCCTCGCGAAGGCTTGGTTAAATAATTCACCCGATTCTGGTAGGGCAATCGGTACTCTCATATCGGGACCGGCCATTACCGACAACAGGAGTGCCGCGTCTTCGACGGAACGCGCCATTGGCCCATGAACTGCGAACTGATCGCTCGAAAATTGCTTAGGCCAACTAGGCACCCGGCCTGGCGATGGCCGTAGTCCGACGACGTTGCAAAAGGACGCGGGATTACGCAGTGAACCGCCGAGATCGCTGCCGTCCGCTAAGGGCAACATCGCGCAACGCAACGCAACCGCGGCGCCGCCGCTTGATCCCCCACACGTACGCTCCAGATTGTACGGGTTGCGGGTTGTGCCGAAGACTTGATTGAACGTTTGCGAACCGGCGCCGAACTCCGGGGTATTTGTTTTGCCAATTATGATCGCACCAGCGGCCTTCAGACGGGTAACGAATAGCTCGTCGAAGTCGGGAACAAAATTCGCATAAATCGGCGAACCAAAGGTCGTGCGAATTCCGGCCGTTGGGACCAGATCTTTGACCGCAATCGGAAGGCCAAAGAGCGGTCCGCGGATTTCATGAGGTGCAAGCGAATCGAGCACGTCGGCGCGTTCCAGCGCTTGATCAGCGCATAAGGTAACGATGGCGTTTACTGACGGGTTGATCTGTTCAATGCGCTGCAAGAAAGCATCCATGACCTCTCGGACGCCGAGACCACGATTGGCAATCGCGTTCGCCAGCGCAGTCGCAGACATCGTACAAATTGAGTCGCTCATTGGTGTTTAAAGGTCCGGGTCTATTCGGCACTGAGGGGTGAGAGGCAACACTATCACACCTCCACCGCCCGATCGGCACCAGTAACTCTGTTCAGAGCGTTGGGGTGAATACCCTACTGTGCGGCTGTGCTATCCCTTAGATTGAGACGTCACGCTAGAACAACAGACAGTTTTTCAGCCCGCCGGCTTGTGTCTATCCACAAGATTCCGCAGAATCTCTCGCCTTGATAACCAATTTCGGAACGTAGCCCATGCCATCATTACTTAATGACGTCGATCCAGACGGCCTCGCAGAATTTTCAGTCGTTTTTACCGACCGTTCGCTCAATCACATGTCCGGCTCTTTCCAAGGCGTGATGAAGGACATATTGCGGATCTTAAAAGACGTTTATCACAGCGACACAGCCGTGGTCGTGCCGGGCGGCGGGACTTATGCGATGGAGGCTGTCGCGCGACAATTCGCGACTAATCAGAAATGTTTGGTGATTCGAAACGGTTGGTTCAGTTTTCGCTGGAGCCAAATATTCGAAATGGGATCGATTCCGTCGGAATCTATCGTAATGAAAGCGCGAACAGCAAGCCAAGAAAAGCAGTCACCGTTTTCGCCAGCACCCATTAATGAAGTCGTAGCGACCATTGCGAAACAACAACCAGCCGTCGTTTTTGCGCCGCACGTCGAGACGGCTTCCGGCTTGATGTTACCGAATGACTACATTCGCGCCGTCGGCCAAGCTGTGCGCGAATACGGTGGCTTATTCGTCTTAGATTGCATCGCTTCTGGTTGCATATGGGTCGATATGCAAGATTGTAATGTCGATATTTTAATCAGTGCCCCGCAAAAAGGCTGGAGCGGCTCACCGGGAGCCGGCCTGGTGATGCTAAATGACCGCGCCGTGACGCGCTTGGCCGAAACCACCAGCACGAGTTTCGCTTGCGACCTCGGCAAATGGCACCAGATCATGCAAGCCTACGAGGGCGGCGGTCATGCCTATCACGCCACGATGCCCACCGATACCTTGCGTAAGCTGCGCGATACGATGTTGGAAACTGAAAATTACGGCTTCGCTAAGGTGCGCGAAGAACAGCAAGCGCTTGGCGATCTCGTTCGTGCGCTACTCGAAACCCGCGGATTCAAAAGCGTCGCAGCCGCAGGGTTTCAAGCACCGGGTGTCGTGGTGAGCTACACGGACGATCCGCAAATTCAAAATGGTAAGAAATTCTTCGCGCAAGGATTTCAGATCGCCGCCGGTGTGCCACTTCAATGTGACGAACCCGCCGACTATATGAGTTTTAGAATCGGCCTATTCGGTCTCGACAAACTTCACGATGTGGACGGCACGGTCGCGAGACTTGCGAGTGCCGTGAAAAATTTGGATTAGTTAATACCGCAGCCGATTAATTTGGGAAACCTGTTCTTGAGCGGCATTCGGCAGGACCTTCGGGATTGTCGCTAACGCGTCGCAGTACGTTTTGATCGGGCTAAGGTTCGCTGCGGCAATATTTTTCTTATCGACCTTTTCTCGAAATACGGCCCGGCGTAGTGGCAGCGTCGGTTTGCGAAAACTCTTCTGCAATGAAGCTTTTCGACCGTTGGCGCCCGGCAATACTCGCCGCAATCAGAATCGTGCACTATCTGGGTATTTGGCACGCTTTAAGTGGCGCCGAAGAAGAAAGTATGCGATCGCCGGATCGAGCGACGGCACGCTCATCGTTCGTCTTGTTTTTAACAGCATTCGGTGCGTCAAGCTTACAAAGCTTGTCGCTTCGCGTGTGAGCCAATGGGTCATAGGTAATCCCCGTTACCTCGGCCTATCGTTTGCCGTCTCGCATACTGACCACTTGGGTTTGTTAAAAAAAGCTGGGCGCAGTTTTGCCGCAACCTTTTTTGAACGAGCCAATTTCCGCGGTGCAAATTATAAACAGCGCCTCCTATTACTTCATATACGTGATAGCACGCACGTCGACTGATCGAGTTCAGCGATTGCTCGGTCGGCGTTAGGAGCACGACTGGCGCGTACATACTTTTCGCGATATTGGCAGCGAGCTATGTTCCTCGGGCGATGGAGGACCTATCCTATATCGCGTTTGTTATCGCGATCGCACTTGTCAGGGGCTTCGGGTCCGGCGATTGCTCGCAAACCGTAATTTTATCAACACCATAAGTTCACACTGAATTTGTAGCGAGGCCGATAATGCTTGAAAACCATGTGATGAACCTTCAAGACCACGAGTTGGACATTATCCGAAGCGTGGCAGAAAGCGCGAGCGACATACCGTTGCTCATGCTGAATCAAAATTTGTATAGCGATGAAGCCGATTTTCCGAACGGACAAGCGTATGTTGCCTACATGGCGATCTTGCATTCCACGGTCGAAAAAGTCGGCGGGAAAGTATTGTGGCGGACGCGCGTAGAAGGCCAAGCCATTGGGTGTGATCACGACAAGATTCACGAGGTATTGGCAATCTGGTATCCGAGTCATCAGTCGTTTTTAGAACTCGCAAAAGCCGACGGCGCTGCGGAAATGCTCGCTCGTCGAAAGAACTGCGTTGCAAACGCGGTGATCCATCGTTGCAAAGGAGACGCCTACCCATTTCGACCCTAATTTCAGAATTCTCGCCACACTGTTCGTGCGGTGTTCGATAGCTGCAAGCTTCAGGTGAGATTGCGATAATGCGCACGGCGTGAACCGCTAAGATCAATAAACCGCATCGATCTGCGAAACCAATCGTGAGCGTGATCGATGCTCAATGAGACAACATCGAATAAGTATGGCAAAAAAATATTACGTGGTATGGCAAGGACGGCAAACGGGAATTTTCACCGATTGGGCCTCGTGCAAAGATCAAGTCGATCGATTTCCAGGTGCCAAATATCAATCTTTTGAGAGTCGTGAAGAAGCAAACACCGCGTTTAGCGGTGCAAGCGGGCCGACCCAAAAGACGTCGAACGCGAGCGCGGCGCGAAAAGCCTCCTCCAGCGACGTTAAAACATATACCGGCGACGAAATTGCCGCAATGCCGATTGATACGAAAATATTCACGGACGGTGGCTGCGATCCGAATCCAGGCAAAGCCGGTTCAGGCATCGCGCTCTACCGAAACAATGTCATCGATCAATTGTGGTACGGGCTCTACGACCCTAATGGAACGAACAATACCGCTGAGTTAAACGCTTTGAACCAGGCTCTAGTTATGGGCAAGGACGAAATCGAAAATGGACACACGGTCGCGATTTATTGCGATTCGAAATACTCGATCCAGTGCATTACGCAATGGGCAGTCGGTTGGCAGAAACGAGGCTGGAAGAAAGCCACCGGCGAGATTAAGAATTTAGATCTAATCAAGGAAATGTTTTCCCGCTACCAGGCGCTTGAAGACAAAATCGACATATTCCATGTCAATGGTCACGTCGGTGTTGAGGGCAACGAACTCGCCGATCGCATGTCGATCATGGCGATTGACACTCAAGTGTATGAATTTGTCGCGTACGGCGAAGCGTTCGATATTAAGCGGATCTTGGCCTTGCGCACAGGTTGATAAGTACACGTACTTGTTAGACCCCTGGGCGTGAGAAATAGCCTTCGACCAAGCTAGGGACTCGCCACATGGACATCCTCATACGCGATGCGTTAAAAAGCGATCTCGATACAATCGCGGATCTGATCGGCACGCTGTTCGCGCAAGAGGCTGAATTTTCGCCGAATAAGCGCAAACACATTGCCGCCTTAGAGGCCGTATTCTCAAACGCGGATCTCGGGTTCATCGCGGTAGCAGACTACAAACAATCCTGCATCGGCACAGTAATGATCCTTTATTCAATCTCAACCGCACTCGGCGGACGCGTTGGTGTCTTGGAAGACATGATTGTTGTGCCCGCGCTGAGGGGCACCGGAGTCGGTCAACAGTTAATCGATTTCGCGCTAGGCCGCGCCGAGAAGGCAGGCTGCCTACGGATCACCTTACTAACCGATAGTGATAACGAACGCGCCCACCGTTTCTACGAGCAAGCCGGCTTCACGCGTTCTTCAATGGTCCCGTTTCGCCGTTAGAGGAACACCGCGCTCGGCCGCCACGTCGTTGCCAACACGGCACCCGATGAAGTTATTCGATAAAGTTGCCGACGAGCTTCAGAAATAGTTCTAACTGATCGTGGTGCACCCAGTGCCCGGCCTTCTCCACCTCGACTACTTTTGCGTGTTGAAAGTGCGCGGCCCGCCCATCCGTACTCGGGTCGGTTGCCCAACTCTCGGTGCCATGAATCAGTAATGTTGGGCACGTGATTCTCGACCACAATTCGTGAATATCCGTAACCGGCACGTCGTAAGGCGCCCACGAACGCATGTAGTTATCAAATTTCCACGAATAAGTGCCATCCTCATTTTGGTTTACGCCGTGGACCGTGAGGTGACGCGCTTGATCCGGAGAGAGGTGTTTGTTCTCTTCCTGCATGCGCGCGAACGCTTCTTCAATTGACACGTAGCGTCGCGGTTTACGCGCGGCCAGTTCGCGTTGCTCGTCTATCCACGTACTCAAGCGGGCATGTAGCGGGCGCGCAGCCCGTTCTGCCATCAACTTAGGTGAAAACCCCAAGCCTTCGATCGCCACCAGACGGCGAACCGTCTCCGGATAAATCCCGGTATAACGCAACGCGATATTGCCGCCAAGCGAGTGCGCGAGAAGCGTTACCGGTGCGAGATTCTGCTGATGGATAAGCTGGGCCAAATCGTAAATATATCCATTCATCGTGTAATTACCTTCCGTCGACCATTGGCTATCGCCGTGGCCACGCAAGTCCGGGGCAATCACATGCCATTTCTCCCGCAACGCCTGTGCCACCGCATCCCAATTACGACAGTGATCGCGACCACCATGAACGAGCAGTAACGGGGGTGCGCTGGGATTTCCCCAATCGACGAAGTGCAAACGCAGACGCTGGGAAAAGAAAGTGTGCGATGTTGGACCGGGTAAGTTCTCTGGCATAGGAATGTCTCAAAATAAAGCGCCGCAACCGAAATGCTGCCGTTGTTAGTAAGCTGGTAAAAAGTGTATCACTACCCATCGTCGACGTGAGATTTTCTCGTTTTGAGAATTCGACCTAGCCTTTGGCGAATTGGCTCTCATATACGCGGTATCTGGGGGTCGACCTGAGTAGCGAAAACGGAGCAACATAGTCCCACATCTCCGCGAGTTCCGGTCTAAAATAAATTACCAATATGCGCCGTGGCTGTTGCGTGACAGAGTTGATCAAATTGTCGATTACTTGCTCCATAATTGGAACAGTGAACGGGTTGTACACATAAACCACTAGCGGTTCCAACGGAACTTGAATGTCGGCGACGTCGCTACACACGATCTCGGTTTGCAAGTCGGAGATCTTAAATCGGGCGAATTTTTCTACGTTACTTCGCGCGATTGATGCCAGCTCTGGAGAAATCTCCACTCCCACGACCTGTTTAAATGGCAGTTGGCTTGCCAATAGCACCGCCCGTCCTTTGCCGGCACCTAGATCTAGAAATACGGTTTTCGGAAGATCAACCGCAAGTTCCGCGAACAGGCTGGCGAAATCAAATACTTCAACAGGCTGGTAGTCCAAACCGTATACCCAGTTGGGATCGGCGATAGACAGCGCACTCAGCGAAATAATGCCTGTAGTATCTACACCATGGCGCGAGTCGAACGCCTCACCCAACGGATCGATGGCATGGTCTCGCGCGCCGCCACGACCGCAGACGGTCGACCAACAGATCAGCGGAACAACCGCCGCCATGATAAGTATCCCATCGGTAGCGCGGATCCGTTGAAGCTGGCGAATGAGTCTTCGGAATCTATTCACGATGAGCGCAGTTTCGTCTCAGCGAATTTCATCCCAAAGCTTGTCGAGTCGTTTAACCGAGACTTTTTCTATTGAGCCAATTTCCTGCGCAAATAACGATACGCGGAGTTCCTCGAGCTTCCATTTGTAGTCGAGGAGTTGGTCGGGAAATTTCAAGTCTTCGGACTTCAGTTGTTTGATACGCACGAACAACGGTTCAACCTCGGAGCGGCGCTGTCGATCACGGTCAGGTGTTAGATCTAACTTAGACATGCGAATTTCAATAGCCTTGAGATACCGGGGTATTCGTTCAAGCCATTTTGACGGCGTCGCACTCACAAATCCTGGGTAAACCAAACCGACGAGCTGTGCCTCTATATCTTTCGCTGCTTCTATCCATGACAACGGCAGATCACGATTCAGACGACCTCGCACGTCCGCATGCGATTGCAGTATCCGCCCAACCAATTCCGCCAAACTATTGGCCTCGCCAACGAGACCATCGCGGTAGTTCGAGATAAGTTTGGCAAAACCTTCCTCACTGTTGGGTATTTCCTGCTCGTCGATAAAGGAACGTTCTATCGCCGTTAAAATCAGATCATCATTCAATTGAGCAGCGCTCCCAATGGGCAGGAAAAGCATTCTGAGACCCGTTATGTCTGGCATGTTTTTTTCGAGGTACCGGACTTCTTTTTTCAACTCCTGCATGATTAATCGACGTAACCCGCGGCGCATGTTTATCGCCGCCACTCTCTCGTCGTCAAATAAGCGCAACGCGACCCGCTCGCCTTCTTCCGCTAATGCGGGAAAGCGTTCAATACTGAAGTCTTCTTCTTGGCATTGCATCGAGGCCGGTAGAACCCCGAAATCCCAGCCGCGGACTTCTTGTCGTTCAAACGCTTGTTGCGTCGGCGTAACCGGGCGGGCTTCGAATTCCTCAGCGAGCGATTTCCTCAAACGTGCAAGATCGCGTCCGCTAGCCAAGGTTCGCCCATCCACGCCACTCACGACGTAGTGCATCAGCAAATGCGGTTCGATATCGTTATTCCACTCCGATTGAGGTACATCCACTGCTGTCATTCGAAACAGAACGGCGGATAACCGCTCGAACAGCTGGCCATTGGATAAGCTCATCGCTTCGACAGCAGCGCGCGCAAATTCAGGCACCGGAATAAAATTCTTGCGCAAACGTTTCGGCAAAGCGCGTAGTAGCGCGATTATTTTGTTCTCGATCAATCCCGGAACGAGCCAATCACCGCGCGAACGATCCACGCGAGTAAGCAAGGACATCGGGATCGTCAACGTCACCCCATCGTCTGCGGCGCCCGGCTCGAACCGATAGCTCAAAGGTAACTCGAATCCATCTTGGCGCCAGGTGGTCGGGTAATCTTCTTCGGCTACCGCCGCAGCGCCTTGTCTCACTAAATGTTCCGTGCTCAGGCGCAGCGCCTCGATATCGTCGAGCTTACGGCTCCATTTCGTAAAACTCGCACCCGAGCAAACATGCTCAGGGATACGTTTGTCGTAAAACGCGTATAGCTCGTCTTCGTGAATTAAAATATCCCGCCGCCGAGTTCGCGTTTCCAACTCTTCGACTGACATAATCAATTCTTGGTTCTGCCGTACCACCGGGGTCCGGCTGTCCCATTCACCATAGACGAGAGCATGCCGGATAAATATTTCTCGCGCGGTGCGTCGGTCGATCTGACTGTAATCCACTAGTCGACGCGCAACGATCACGAGACCGTTTAAGGTGAGTTTTTCAAAGCCGCCAGTTCGTGCTGCACTTTTCTGCCAATGCGGTTCGCTCACTTGTTGCTTGAGCAGGTGAGCTGCTTGGCTCTCAATCCATTGCGGATCGATGCCAGCAAGCGTTCTTGCGTACACGCGTGTCGTCTCCGTGATCTCTGCAGCAATCACCCATTTCGGTGGTTTGTTCCGCAAGCTCGATCCCGGAAACGGAAAAAAATTACGGCTCCTTGAACCAAGAAAGGACCCTTTCTCGTTTTTGAATCCAACGTGGTCGAGCAAGCCGGACAGCAATGCACGATGGATCTTATCGTAGTCTGCGGCGTTGGAACTTACTTTCAGATCGAGTTCGCGCAACGATGATCTCAATTGACGATAAAGGTCGCGCCATTCGCGCCATCGCTTGAAATTGATGAATTCTTTAACGCATTGCCGCCGTAGTGCAGATTGCGAAAGCACTTCGGACTGTGTTTCCAAGTAATTCCAAAGATTGAGCAAAGCGATAAAGTCCGATCGAGCGTCGTTAAAGCGCACGTGGCATTCATCTGCAGCTTGGCGCTTGTCGAACGGGCGGTCGCGTGGGTCCTGCACCGCGATTGCGCTAACAATAATCAGCACTTCGCTAAGCGAGTCGAATTCAGCTGCACCGACCAACATCCGGCCGAGACGCGGATCGATCGGTAAGCGGGAGAGCTGTTTGCCAATTTGCGTCAATCGCTTCGCGTTATCGACTGCTTGCAACTCAGTGAGTAGGCGATACCCATCTTTAATCAAGCGCAAATCGGGCGGATCGATGAAGGGGAATTGTGCGACCTCTCCCAAGCCCAAACTCGCCATTTGCAATATAACGGCGGCGAGATTGGTGCGTTGAATCTCCGGCTGCGTAAACTCCTCGCGCGACTCATAATCTTCTAGCGAATAAAGGCGCACACAAATGCCCGGTGACGTGCGTCCACAACGACCTGCTCTTTGATTGGCCGACGCCCGCGATACTTTCTCGACCGGCAGGCGCTGAATTTGCGCGCGCCAGGAATAGCGTGAGATTCGCGCTGTTCCGGTGTCGATAACGTAACGAATGCCCGGGACAGTAAGCGACGTTTCGGCGACGTTAGTCGAAAGAATAATGCGCGGCTTTGCGCCTTGGTGAAATACTCTATGCTGCTCCGCAGGGGACAAACGCGCGTACAAGGCGTGAACGTCGAATCGATCACGTAGATTGCGTAAGGCACTCGATGCCTCGCGAATTTCTCGCTCACCAGGCAGGAACACCAAGACATCACCGCGCCCAATTTTCTGCAACTCTTCGATCGTGTCGCGAATGCCACTATTAACACTGATGTCGTCGGCGTCATCCGCCTCACTTAGTAATGGGCGGTAGCGGACGTCTACGGGATACGTTCGACCTTTTACGGTAATCACAGGCGCGTCGGCAAAGTATCGAGCGATCCGCTCGACATCTAAGGTGGCAGAGGTAACAATCAGCTTCAGATCGCGCCGCCGTACAAGCAATTGTTTTAGGTAGCCCATCAGAAAATCCACATTCAGGCTACGTTCGTGCGCTTCGTCTAAAATTATCGTGTCGTAGTTGTTTAGCCAACGGTCATGTTGCGTCTCTGCGAGTAGAATCCCATCAGTCATCACTTTGACTAAATTACGAGCGCTCAGGCTCTGTTGAAATCGGGTTTGGAAACCGACGAGATCGCCTAGTTCAGTTTGCATTTCTTCAGCAATACGATTCGCGACTGTGCGAGCGGCAAGCCGACGCGGCTGCGTATGCCCGATTAGCCCGTCGATCCCTCGGCCTATCTCAAGACAAATCTTGGGCAATTGAGTCGTCTTCCCAGATCCCGTTTCACCTGCCAGAATCACAACTTGGTGATTCGAAATCGCCTCAGAAATTTCCTTTCGACGCGCCGAGACGGGAAGCTCTTCAGGGTAAATTAGCGCCGGCACCGAGCGCTGCCGAAGTTCTCGCGTGCTAATCGAGCGCTCTATATCGGATTCCAGTTTCTGACGATCACTGATCTCCATGGCCCGCTTAGCACGGCGTCGAAATTTATGCCGATCTCGCCCTTGGCAGCGTTCGATTTCAGATCTGAGGTGGTTTTCTTGGCTCATTTATCCGACTTTTGAGCGGCTGGTTTCTACACAATTGCTTGATAACTTTGCCAGTTCACGTCCAGCGCATGACAGTGCGGCGTAAACACCCCTCGTGGTTCGACAGTGCTCGCCGGCAATTATTGTACCGATACTCGCGGCTCAAAAGGGCAACCGCATGCAGGAGAACACATTGTCGCCGTCGAAGTGAAGCAAGATACGTGTCGTCCGTCCGAGGCTTGGAGCCTCGCAGCGACCCGGATCACATGCCAGCGCGTGGTCCGCGCGCATGCGGTTCGAACGTCTAGATAAGCTAGCAGGTATAATTGCTTGCGAAGTTCCGAGGAAGCCAATAGGTGGCGAATTTAGGTGGACGTCTAGAATTCGCCCTGCCACTTGTCATCAAAACACAAACGGAGATAAAAAATGTACCAAGTACTAGTTGAACGGACCTTAGACATGCCGCGGAAAAAAGTCTTCGACATACTCGTCGATTTTGGTGGATTGGACAAATTACTGCCGGAGATGATCGGATCCTTTGAAGTAACAGGTAAAGGCATTGGCGCGGTGCGCACGGTTGTAATGAAAGACGGCGGCAAAGTTATCGAGCGTCTCGATGTGGCTCATGACAATACGGTATTTGCATACACCATTACTTACAACGACGTGATGCCATTTGAAAATTACTGCGCGGTGGTCACATTAGCGGATGACGGTAACAAAACAATCGCGCGCTGGGGAAGCAATTGGGACGCAAAAGGCATTCCGGATGCCGAAGTGGTTACCATGCTTAACGAACTCTACGGCACGTTACTGGACGGACTTCATAAACTAGCCTAACTATCAAGACGCCGGGGCGTATCGACGCCCCGGATTTATCTAGCTCGGCACACCATCGTCGATCTTCCTAAGCGTTCGAATCCGCCCGATGACGTCATGAACTGAGCACCAGCCGGGCCCGGGTCCGACCTACGAATTCCCAACACCGCTGCGAAGGTAGTTGCACCGAGAACGAGTTGTGCGCCTAGCTTAAAGCCTAACTAACCTCTACGGTCCCAATCTTACGCTCAGCATCTAACTTTTTTTGATACCCCGATTGAACCAAATCGACCGCCACGAGCACCGCAATCGAAAAGTAGAATGTTGCTTTAGACATGGGAATAACGGCGAAACCGAATAGTTTCAGATGGGCGAGATGGCCGCCTTCACCGAGCAAGACGACCCCAACGATCAATAATATAAAAAGGCCCAATATTTCGTATTTTCTATTCCGTCGAAGAAATTCTGAGACGTGATCCGCAAGTACCAGCATCGCGATCCCTGAAACAAGTATTGCCGTGGCGAGGACTAGGAAAACATCCGTAATCGCCAATGCGGACAATATCGAATCGAAACTGAAAATCAGGTTCATGAAGACAATCATCGCGATTACTCGAGTGGCCGACGTTTTCACCGCATGGTCACCCTCATGGGCGAGGTCATTCACGGATAACATGTGCGATATCTCTCTGACGGCTGTGTACATGATAAAACCGCCGCCAAACAGAAACACCAATGTCGCGAAGTTGAACGAACCCTCAATCACCCCGTGCCAATCGATATGAAAAAATGGTTCGGTCAGGTTAGCGATCAACTTAATCATGACGAATAGCAGTACAACGCGCAGCCCCACTGCTATTAAAATTCCCCACTTGCGAACGGCCGCTTGGCTTTCCAGAGGCGCTCGTTTCGACTCAATGGAGATATACAAAAGATTATCGAAGCCAAGAACTGCTTGAAGAAAAATGAGTACGCCAAGACTCGCAAGATTCTCCACCGTCAGTAACTCAGTCATCAGTTCATTGTCTCCATGTAGTTGGTTGAATTGTCCCGGCTAAGGCGTTGACGACAACGGGCAAGCATCAAAAAGCGGAAATACAAGTGGGTTTAACACCGATCGACAAAAGCGACATACGCCCCGTCAAATCGACGTCCGGACGCATCGGCACCTAAACTACCGATAGTCCGCGACTTTATTCGCGACAATCTTACTTCACGCCACAATTAGTCTCAATTGACCCGATCGGCAGCCCATATCGCTTACAACGAATCGGAATCTATCGTAGCGAAGAAGAATTTATTCACACGGTGTTGTGGGCTCCGACGAATGGCAATAACAGCCTTTTGAGGACGCAGAGCCACTGGAAGCTGTCTAACTGATCGATCCCCGCCATTCCAGCGAGGACGACAATTTCGGCAATATCGGGCGGTGTAGTTTGCTTATCGATTTGGTTGCGAATTCCCGTGTTGACTACCTGTCCGCGAAAATTAAAAACCATTCCCAAGATTGGCCACTACCGCTGAAGCATGCCGGTATCAATGCGCACGCAGATTTTGCATCTCAGCGCAGACAGCCCGAACACACGCCGCACCGAACAAATCATCGTCGCCGTTCGGTAATGCGGCTATCGACATTCATGCGATTGGTTTGCATAAACGGCGAACCCGCGACCATCCCCGTCATGACAATCACCGCAGCGTTTAGACCGGTCGTGCGATGCCGAAAGCCGAACTGACGATTTTCAATCCGGACTTTGAGCGACCGCCTTTTCGTGGAAATACAGGGCGAGGCGTGCGAGGCGTGTAAGCGCGTTCACGGACATCGTCGCGCCGGTAATTCCGTCGATGTGCCGGTCGAGCAGCCGGCTAGGCTGCAGCGACACGCCTTTGAATTGATCGGTGAAAGACGGGTAGCGTACCTCCCATCCTCTACTCTCCCGGTAAACAAGGATACGGACATCGCGCAACGCGCCGCCATCTATAACGAACCCCGTCGTGATCGGCTGCTCTTTGCCGATTTCTTCGAGAATCCATGCCGTGCGTACACCGATGCGCCAATAACGCACGCGTAGCGCACCGAAGTCGTGACCCATGATGTCGTGGATTGGCGCTTTCAGGTCTTTAGTTAGCCAAAGCCGCTGAGCGCTAGGTACTTCACCATCGAATGATTGCTCGAGGAACGATGCCGGTGATAGGTAAACGTCTGCGGCCATAACCGCCAGCGCCGCGATTAAGCAGAGGCTGGTGATTATAATTTTTAAATGTGACTTTGTGGGACGCAATATTCGTTCTCGATTAAAACTGAAACCCAAGACCTAAGTTAAATCCATCACGCTCGACAGCAACCGGGCCATCGGCATCCTGCCATTGGATATCCAATTTGAAGACGACTTGCGCATGCGGCCAGTAATTGAGACCGACATTCACTTGATCCATAGATTCATAGCGCAAGTTACCTAGTCCATTGCGCTCGTCCCATTGTTGGTAGCGCGTAAAAATGCCAAGTTCTCCCGGCACCCACGCCGTCATGAAGCGATAAGCCGGCTCGACGTACCATCCGTCCAACACGTCTGCATTCACTAAACCCGGATCGACACCGGCACCTTTGTCATCGCCCAATTCCCAACGCGCATATAGGGCGCGTAAACCGAAGCCCGAGCGATGGCGCCAATCCGCATGGGTTTCAAAGAGCCAAGCATCTGCATCTGCGGCATCTGCAGTGCCCGTGTAGTCAGATTGATAATCAACCGTTGCGGCGAGTTCTAAACCCGGTGTGCCGTAGTAGATAATGCGCCCCAACACTGCGACGTCTTGATCGTCAGCGTTCGCAACTTTTAGCCGACCGCTACGCGGACGAAACGCGCTGCTACCGGTAGTTGGGATCTTTAAGCCTGAGTGCAAATAGACGTTGTAGGCGAAGCCCGGCATCAACTCGCCCCAGGCGGCCAATGTTGCCTCGGTCCAGGTCGACGGAATGATCTCGCTTTCAACGGGATTGCGCTCCACACCGTAGAATGTATTTGGTTCGTGGGTAAGGTTAAGCAAGCCAACCGGCAGGATATCAATACCCGCGCGGAGATGATGTTGCGGGTTCAAATCCATTTCTAACCAAGCAAGCTCAAGGGTTACTTCACCCGCTTGGCCATCGCCTGTGCGGGTATGTTCGAACTCCAACTCCGAAGCCATTCGAATCCAATCATTGAATGTGTGGCTGGCAAATAAAACGAAACGGTGAACATCGACCCGATCGAGATCATCCGCGGCGCCATCGTACCGGGTGGCGTTGTCTTCGAGGTTGTTGTAGTGGACTTCCCCATAGCCACCGATGGTTGTGCGATCGGCCCAACGCCCCGCAGCGCCGCGGCGCCGATTACTAATGGGTCCCCAACGACCACCCGCTGATCCAACGGCGTTCGGTCCTTGTGGAACGTTTGTCGTTAACATCGTGTCATCCTGCGACGCCTCGCCGCTGACTTGCTCGATCAGATCCGCTGTCGCTTCGATTTTCTTGTCTGCTTGTTCGGCTTTCGCACTGGCGGCCTGCGCTGTTGATGTGGTTGAATCGAGCTTGCCGCTAATTTGCTCCAACGCCGTGCGCGTACTTTTCAGCTCCGCTTGTAAGGCATTCATCTGCGTTTGTTGCTGCTCAATCAGGCGCATTAGATCCGCCGTTGTGGGTTCTGCCGCCGCTACCGGAAATACGCTAAGCAATAACGTACACAGCGGGATCAGAATTACATATTGTCTCATTACGTGATGCCTCAGCTCGTATTTCTGTAGTGTTAGTGCGAATGTTATTACGAACGAGAATCATTATCAATTAATCATTAGGCATAGTGGCTGAATTTTCGAGTAACCCGCGTGTGCGTTGAATCCAATGCCCGACCTGCGTTTACGATGGCCGCACATTGAGTCGGCCGCGTCGATTGGCTCAGCGTGCTTTGCCTCTATTGGCTGGAGCTTGGAGACGCGTCGCGACAAGATTCCATTTCGATCAAACGATCGTAGAGATCAGCTACGCAGATCGATTGGAAAGCCGAATTGCCCAACTCGGTCGGCAAAATCGCATCCTTTCGCAAACCCGCTTCTAGCAATAACGAACGCCGCGTAGGAAAGATCGATCGTTGCTGGTGGGTCGCATTCTCAATTAACCGACAACCGCAACTTCACCTCTAATGTTCGCGAGAGGTCCGCAACTAGGGATTGCACACAGCAGCAGATTTTCTCAGCGGCTTAGCCGCCATCCGTCTTGATGGGGGAGCCTCCGTGGCATGACCTCTCGTGACAGGCCAAGTCAACGTGCCTGGCAAACATAACTTCACTGTGAATTACTATCTCCACAGACACGTCCGGTCCCCTGCCTGGAACGAACGACACGGCGGGTCGTTTATGCGCAGAGCGATATGAGCTGCGCAAACTGGCTTTGCCTGCATTCGTTTTGCGGCCGACCGCGCGCCTACTCTTGAGCACACGCCCAATTCATCTATCAACAGGCACAACTATTACCGGGAAAAGCTCTCATTAACGAATACATAAGGACTACTGCAAGTGTCTGAGTTCGACATAAGCTGGTACGGTTGTCGACAACAACACGGGCATCGAACGTGGAACACGCGTACGTCACGGGATATTACCGTGTACGGCATCTTGCGCTTACAAATAAGGGAATCATTCGCATGAAACGAACGTTAATATTCTTCGCCCTGCTTGTCGCCGCGAGCTGGGTTCAGGCGGCCACGTTGGTCGTGCACAACACCGGCGTCGATAACCTCGATGAGCTAGTCGCAGCCGGCGCGCCCACTGCATTTTGGACACTCTCCGACCAACCAGCGGGGAGCCTCCTCCAATTAGATAGCGCACCGTTTCGATACAAACACCCGGCGTATGCTGACGATAGCGTGGAATCAGCGTGGGTATCCCCGAATGCCAGCGGTAACGCAGGATCTCTCGGTGTTTATGTGTACGATTTAATCGTCGACCTGACGGGCTTCGATCCCAGTAGTGCTGTAATTTCGGGTGTGTTCGGAACCGATAATAGCGGCTCGATATCACTTAACGGCCAGGTTCCGGTCGCCTCCACGACCGCAGGTGAATTTGGCGTCCTAAAGGCATTCACCTTCAGCAGCGGTTTTGTGACCGGTCTGAATTTGATCCATGTCTCTGTAAACAACCAAGGCGACCCCACGGCATTCCACGTGCTATTTGGGGATGCCACCGCTGCCCCAGTTCCGGTACCGGCGACCCTTTGGCTGCTTGGCTCTGCGTTGGGCGTGCTCGGGTGGTCAAGACGTTCGGGCATGAACGCTGACAGTAATTAGACACCAGGAACCCGCTTTGGCGGATTTCTATTTTCCTGTCGAATGTCTGGGTGTGCCCGATTTCGCGTCCGAGGATCCCACTAATTGAATGTCGGCTTAGTGGAAAATTTGACGTAATTTCGAGGAAATCGCGATCGAGGAAATCGCGATGATAGGGGTCGGGAAAGACTTTCGTCCTCCCCGCCCTCCGAACTGTGCATGCGGTTCTCCCGCACACAGCTCTCCAGTCAGTAGTTTCCCTTTCGGGATCGGCTTGCGGCAGCGTGGGCTTCGTGTAAAGTGAGAAGCCCTCGCTGAGCAAAGAAAGCATTCGGCCAGCGTCGATGATCGCTCGAGGTGCGACCATACCCGGGACGTTTTTCCCGCTTGCGTAAGATCGCTCTCAACCGTCGTCGCACGAAACCGTCAACAGCACGGAACGTGGACCGATTGGCGTGTTTGAAGTATCCATACCAGCCCCTGAGAATGGGCGTGAGTTCGGCGATGATGCTGTCCAGATTGCCGCTTCGCGTTCGGCCTGTTAATTGCCGGATCTTATCCCGAAGTGCCTTTAGACTTTTCGAGCGAACCCAGCGACGGCCGGCTTCGAATCGGTAACCCAAAAATTCGAACCCCTGTCCTTTCACCGCGCAATGACTCACACGGGTCTTCGTCGGATGCAATGTCAGACCCTGCTCACCCACCCAAGTTTGAATCTCGACGAGCACCGCTTCGGCCTCTTGCCGGGTGCGGCACATCACCACAAAGTCGTCTGCAAAGCGAACGTATTGATGTTCGTCCGTGCTGAGCAACTCATCCAAACCGTGCAGATAAAGATTGGCCATCAACGGGCTGATCACTGAACCTTGCGGCGTTCCTGCCATCGGCGTCCAGCGTTTCATCCCCTCAACGACCTCTTGGTCGAGAAACTGCTGTAGCAGTTTCAGTACCTTGCCATCACTAACGCTAGCTTTGACCAAATTCATCAACCTGTGCTTCGGGATCGTATCGAAGTAGCTCTCAAGATCGGCATCCACCACCCAGGTGTAGCCGTCCTTCAAACGCCTATCAACAATCCGCAGCGCATCCTTGCAACTGCGCTCAGGTCGAAAGCCAAAACTAGTCGGCAGAAACTCCTTTTCAAAGATGGGTTCCATCACCAACTTCAAAGCCCCCTGTACGATCCGGTCTTTGACCGTCGCGATCCCTAACGGCCGGGTCTTACCCGGACCTTTCGGAATGTGAACGCGCCTGATCGGGACCGGTTTGTAGTCGCCGTTCCGCAACTCACATTCCAGTACCTTCAGGTAGTACTCGGCATTGGCTTCAAAGCGCTCAACACTCATCCGATCGATTCCCGCAGCGCCGCGGTTTGCTTTGACCCGTCGCCAGGCCGACCGCAACGTCCGCGTCGCAGACACCTTATCGATCAAACTATGCCATCTACCTCCTTGGACCCCGTTACCCAGGGCCGCCAACATACGTTCCGTCCACACCGATGCGTTTACCCATGACCACTGAGTGGGATCATCCGAGTTCGATTCTGGTCTAGCGGTTGCCCGCACTCGTGAACCTGTGTCTTCCTTTTCTTGCATCGATTTAAACTTCCCGTTTCTACTTCCCTGCCCCCCTTCGCTCGGCGTGGGTTTGCTCTCCACACTTTTCCGACACCTCAATGCCGTGCACTACTACGAGGGCTCTGACTCCTGAGCGTTGTCACCACAACGGTCAGGTCTCCCCACTTACTGCGCCATACCTGCCCATCGTTCCACCTCCAACCACAGCCTGTACCTGACCATCGCTTTAACTACCACGGCAGCGTGGCCAGTGAGTTTCAGACTTCGCCATTTAGCAGAATGGCTCGTCGTGACAGTCTGCCGAATCGAGTTCGTCATCCTGCGGACCGATAGTTCGTCTCCAGTTGCTTCTCACCCCGTCTCACGACGACGCAATTACTTTCGACTACGGAGTGGTGGTTTCCTCCGACACGGACTTGCACCGTGCTGATACAGCACCCTCGTGGGCGCACTACTAAACCGCTCTCGCGGTATTGTTGAGGCCGTGCTGTCTTTTTTCTTTTGAGTTAAATTTTGGAGCTGGGCTCTCCCCGTGTTGATGTTGTGTCGGGAAACATCAAACAACAACACAGGAGAACAACCCATGGCCCAGTCTACCAAGCCCAACAGCCCGTTGCGTCAACGGATGATCGAAGACATGACGATGCGCAAACGCAGTTCCAAGACGCAATCACAGTACGTTCGAGCCGTCGCTAACTTCACGCGATTCCTAACGCGTTCACCAGACACGGCGGATGCCGAAGACCTGCGACGTTTCCAACTTCATCTCGTCGAACAAGGCGTCTCGACGACAACGATCAACGCGACCATCTCCGGTCTCAAAATGTTTTTCAACGTCACCCTCGATAGACCGGAAGCACTGAGGAAAATGCGGCACATCTACGAGCCGCGCAGGATACCCGAGATCCTGAGTACCGAAGAAGTCACGCGGTTGTTACAAGCCGCGGGTAGCCTTAAGTATCAAGCCGCCCTCGGTGTGGCTTACGGCGCTGGATTACGCGCGAGCGAAGTCGTCCATCTTTCGGCTTTGGCTTCCTGCGTCGCTCTACCTCCTGCATCCTGCATCCTGCAGTCGAAAGTTACCGATATCGATAGCGAACGGATGATCCTTCGCGTCGAGCAAGGCAAAGGTAAACGCGATCGTAACGCGATGTTGTCACCCGGACTCCTTGAGATTTTGCGTGCTTGGTGGCGCGACGGTCAAGCCCAACACAAGCTGCTGCCGGGTGGCTGGTTGTTCCCCGGGCAAAACCCGGTAGACCCGCTATCGACTCGGCAACTCAACCGGGCGTTTCACTTTGCATGCAAAGCCGCCGGGATCGATAAGCGCGTGTCGCTGCATTCTTTACGTCACGCCTTCGCCACACACTTGCTGGAGCAACACGAAGATATTCGCGTCATTCAAGTATTGCTGGGACACCAGAAGATCGAGAACACCGCACGCTATACCCAAGTCGCCACAAACTTATTACGTGAGGTCCGAGGACCACTCGAGTATCTGGATATCCGACCGCCGGGTTAGTCGGTGTCTCACGATGCCTTGGAGGTTGCGGATATCTTCCGCGACCACGGGCCGGCGTGGCGACATCAAAACACCGGGCACCTCAGCCTTGGGCAACTCAAGGCCATGTCGGCCATTGGGCGGTGTCGCTCGGCCGCGCTCGGCGGTCACGTGTTGCGCTGTGGTGAGTGCGATACGCAACAGATCGCCTACAACTCCTGTCGCAATCGGCATTGCCCGACGACTGCATGGATGCAGGAGATAGAGCAATGCAGGAGCAATTGCCGAAGTGCCAGGGGGCGACGGCTAAACGGTGGCTGGCCGATCGTGAGGCGGATCTCTTACCCGTCGAGTATTACCACGTGGTATTCACCTTGCCGGCCGCAGTCGCCGACATCGCCTTTCAAAATAAGGCCGTGGTCTATGACCTCTTGTTTAAGGCGACCGCTGAGACCTTGAGTACTATCGCCGCAGATCCCAAGCGTCTCGGCGTCAAGTTGGGCTTCACCGCCGTGCTCCATACCTGGGGCTCTGCCATGACCCACCACCCGCACTTGCATTGCATCGTGCCGGGTGGCGGTCTGTCACCGGATGGGCAATGGTTAGCTTGTAGAAAAGGATTCTTCTTGCCGGTGAAGGTGTTGTCGCGTTTGTTCCGTCGACTATTTCTTGAACACCTTGTTAGTGCACACGAGCGCCTTGAGTTCTACGGGAAACTCGAACACCTGACAGACCCGGCGGCCTTCGCTGCTTATCTGGCCCCGTTGAAAAGAGTGGAATGGGTCGTCTACGCCAAGCGGCCCTTCCGAGGACCGGAAGCTGTGTTGGCTTATCTCTCCCGATATACCCATCGCGTGGCCATCTCCAACCGTCGGCTCGTTCGTTACGATGAGCACGGCGTCATCTTCAAGTGGACCGACTACCGCGCCAAGTCCAACAAACGCAATAAAACCATGCAACTCGCCACCGGCGAATTTATCCGTCGCTTCCTCATCCATATTTTACCGTTGGGCTTTCACCGGATCCGGCACTTTGGGATATTGTCGAACCCCTGTCGCGTAGACAATCTTCGACTCATCCGTGCCCAGATCACTAACGCGGATCCGAGCGGCGCGATAACAGAAACGATTGAGGCGAAGGACACGCCCACCTTCGTGTGTCCTACCTGTCACGCGCCAATGAGTATCGTCGAACTGCTTCGACGCTTTGATCGACCTCGAGCGCCACCATGACCCGGCACTTGAGTTCTCAATTGGGCAACGCGCGACATCGTCAAAACGGCGATGACGGCACCCTATGGTTTGTCGTGTTTAGATCGGCACTCTCTGTGCGTTCGAGCACTCTACTATCGATGAAAATATCCACCTCAAACCCAATCGTCACAACGCGCCGTAGACATCGCAATGAATATCGGCCCACCGGTGAACGGAACCTCACTCAACTCGTTCGTACTATCCCCATAGCTCATCAGCACACCCCCGCGGTTTCCTACCTCGAGGCTTTTTAGACACCTGCCCGATGATCCCGTGCTAAACGGAGAGACTTTGCTGGCGGCAGGTGTCCAACAACCCTTAACGAACGCCGCCGTAGCCTGAAGCAGTGCAAACGTCTGCTTAGCAGAAAGTTGACGCTCAAAATCGGATCTCGATGAGATTAAGAGATGCCCACACGAGACAATCGATATAGACGCTAATGTGCCCAAAGGCAGAGTGGACGCCCGAAGGTATATTCTGCAAGCTTCGCCTCAAGGGTAAAGGCTACTTAAGGCCATTGCGAACCTAGCGCGATTATGCAAAAAGTAATGCTCAGCTAAATACTTCCTAATTGGTTTCGTTCACATCATGCCTATTACACAAGAAATAGTTGGATATACCAGCCGGTCTTTCAGCCACAATTTGGATGAACGTTGGTCGATGGCTTACGCGGCAAGCTTAAACGATATGTCCCAGTGCTATTTTGATAACGCAGACGGTAAGCAGGTCGCAACCCATCCGGTTTTTCCTGTGTGTGTCGAGTGGCCGGCTTTGGTGGAAAGCCTTAGCGACAATAATATTGATATGCGCAACACTGTTCATGCTACGCATGATTTGCATCTCCTTAAAGCGATTCATCCGGGTATGGAATTATTTACTTCTGCCATGATTATTGGCGTTGAACAGCGTAAACCAGGGATTTATCTAGGTTGGCGGTTCGACACGACGGGTGCGGATGGCACCTTGGTCAGTCGTACCTACCAAGGAAACTTATTTCTTCGCGCAACGCTCGAGGGACCATCTTATTGGATAGAGGAAATGCCTAGCCTTGGTGAAAACGCAGGGGCTTTAAACACGCTGGATGTGCCTATTAAAGTCGAGGCCAACCTCGGGCAAA
Source organism: Gammaproteobacteria bacterium (assembly GCA_047611805.1). GTDB lineage: Bacteria > Pseudomonadota > Gammaproteobacteria > UBA11873. The sequence goes on along the minus strand of JBLFWX010000019.1, from coordinate 24,637 downwards.
CTTATACCGAATGCGCACGTATTTGGAATCCCATTCACAGTGATTTAGCAACAGCACGCGCCGCCGGTCTTCAAGAACCACTGCTACACGGAACAGCTTCACTGGCCCTCGCAACATCCGCAATTGTGAACGAAATTCTTGGTGGAAAGCCTGCGCGCGTCAAACGAATTAGCGGGCGTTTTTCATCGATGGTGTTCATGCCCTCGTCACTACACATGAAAACTCGAAGTGAAGGCTCGCAAATCTGTTTTTCGCTATGTAACGAAGCCGGGTTAGATGTGGTTTCCGCAGGCCGTATTGAATTTCAGGCGTAACTTCCGTCGATGTAGACTCGCCGGTCGAATTTATCTTAGCGGCTCATGCTGTTTTGATCCTTTAAATCAGCGCCCAAAACTAATTAGCCACGTCACTCTGATGCCGGATTAACCCGTTTTCTAATTGAGCGGATAAACCGCCGGAAAATTGCGCTGAAGTGGCGAGTACCTGCCGGCTCAGCGGCGCATTTCGCGAAAAAAGGGGACATGCCACATTAAACTGCGCGAAAGCACTGGTGGCAGGTCACTATGAGCGAGAGAGATTTTCAGGACACCCACTATAATTTGACAACAGCAATTACTAACAATCGCTCGGCTGTCACATCACCAAAGGTTTGAGAGCCCGTAGCCTATGGGAATACCGTCGATTAAAAGCCTGCGTCTGAAATATGCATGCAGCTTCGGCGTCACCGGCGAGCGCATCGCCATCTCGTAGCGCGAGTGACGGTGTTCCACTGCGACTCGATGGCGCGATGCGCCCAGTCGGCCCCTAGAACACGTGGAGGTTTTTCTAGGTGTAAAATACCGCGTCCGAGATACCGTCTGCGACGCTGATTGTTGCACGGCGATAGCGCGACCCATCGCGCCGCCAAACAATATTCTCAGATTGGCAAGGTCCGGCATTACGAAAGGTCTATTAATGGCGTCAAAATCCAAAACTAAACTAACCGTGGCGAGTAAAAACTCCACAGACAGGGCGGATCCAGCTGCGCAAAAACCCAGCGCTGGAAAGGCCTTTGAGCACACCTCGTCCGGTACGGTGACAAAGCGGGTAAATCTTGCGCTGCAAGGCGGCGGCGCCCATGGTGCTTTTGGTTGGGGCGTCATGGACAAATTTCTCGAAGACGGGCGCATCGACATAGAAGGAATCTCTGGTACCAGTGCCGGTTCCATGAACGCCGTTGTGTACGCCTATGGCAAGCTAAAGGGCGATGACGGCGCGCGCCAGGCGCTACACAACTTCTGGAAGGCAATCTCAGACGCCGGGCAAAGATTCGCCCTGCCGAGAATGCCTTGGGAAAGCGCGATGAGGGCACACAACCCGATCCAGGACATGATGAAAGCGATGATGAGTGTCGTCTCGCCGTACCAGATGAATCCGATGAATTGCAATCCGTTACGTGACGTGTTGGAGCGGCACGTCGATTTCGAGGAACTCGAACGCAACCAAATTACAAAGTTGTTCATCTGCGCCACCAACGTGCGCTCCGGCAAAGTCAAAGTTTTTCATACCCCTAATGTCACTGCCGATGTAGTCCTCGCCTCATCCTGCCTTCCACAAGTTTTCCAAGCCGTCGAAATCGACGGTGAGCATTATTGGGATGGCGGTTATATGGGTAACCCTGTTTTATATCCGCTGTTCTATTACACCCAATCGCGCGATGTGGTTATATTGCACATCAACCCGATCGAGCGGCAGCGACCAGGTCCGCCGACAACTGCATCTGGCATTGCCAATCGACTTAACGAAATCACCTTCAACTCTTCGCTGATCAACGAACTGCGCTCGGTCTACTTCGTGCAGAAATTGCTCAATGACGGCTGGATCAAAGACGAATACCGCAACAAGCTGAAGAACGTTCTGATCCATTCTGTGCGTGCAGATGTCTCGATGTCCGACCTCTCGTTCGGGAGCAAGACGTCGAGCGATTGGGAATTCCTCACGATGCTGCGCGACCGTGGTCGCGAGTTGGCCGCCGAATGGCTTGAGGAAAATTTCGATCATCTTGGCGAGCGCTCGACCGTCGATCTAAAAAAAGAATTTCTTTAGGTCCGATCGGGAGCAGAAATCAAGGAGGAGCGGAAATCAAGGACACCCACGAAATTATCGCGGCGAGGAACAGCGGCGATTAGCCGCCAAATAATTACGCCGCTAATCGCCGATAAAGACGTAATGCGTGACGGTAACCTCGATAGAACCGTCCCCCTCGCGATTGCGCATGCGCCTTCATCTTCTCGGGCGCACCCATCACGACTTCGTACCGCGCCTGCATCATCGTCACATTCGGTAGCCATTCGCCTTCAGCAATGCCTAAGACGGCCAACAGTTTGGGCGTACGCGGATTAATCGCTCCCGGCTTATCGTCACGGATACAGCGACTCGTCCAGTCGACTAAATCCAAATAGTCGTGAAGGTTGAACGGCAACCCATCACCGGCTTGCGTCTCGACGCCCGAGAAGTCTTGTAATGGCATCTGCGGTTCAACCTCCTGGCCGGTGACGGTGTTGAGCCGTTGTTGTACGGACGTTTTTTGACTACCCACCAAGTCTGTCGCCATCCCTGCTCTGATCGGATTTAAGTCCACGTAGGCCATTGCCGTGATAAGCGCAGTATCATCCAGCAACGCCTGGGATTTAAACCGTCCTTCCCAGAATCGACCCGTACAACCGTCTTCTGCATTCGCTCGCCGGGCGATATGCTCGTTCAAACAGCGCATGAACCAACTTAAACTCGACAAACGACCTCGCCAGGTTGCCACTACCGTCGATACTAGCTCGCGCTCTGTGGCAGACAATGACTCGCCGGTCCGATATCGCCGGATCACATCAGGACCACGGTAAAGCGCACACCACCGCTCGATCACTTCATCCAGCGACAGTTCACAGGCCGCTTCCTCGGCAATGTGCACCACCAGATGACAATGATTGCTCATCACCGCATAGGCAGCCACTTCGATGGAAAACACCTCAGATAAGTTCGCTAAGCGCTCGATAAACCAATCTCGGCGGTGTTCAAAAGACTGACCCGTGTAATCGTCTTCACCGCACAAATAAGCGCGCCGAACACAACGGGAAATACAATGGTAGTACGGCGTGTCTGATACTGACACGAGGCTTGATCGAGCTTTCGTCATCGTCTCATCCTCCTTGACAAGATCCAATTAAAACGCAGCTGTTACGCTAGCCCATTTCCTCACTTCTCTCAATGTTTTTCTGTGGGCGTCCTGATATTCCCTCTGCGCTTTTTTTATGGGTGTCCTGATATTCCTCTGCTGATGTCTATCGGCCAAATGTCAATTACGGTCCGCTTTAGCCGCTTACGGTGCCCCGACCAACGTCCGACGACGCGTGCTGAAATACTTCGAGTTCAATCCGTGTGCACGACAGAACGCTGTTGCCGTTTGCCCACTCGCCGCGTGCTCGTCAACTAATGCCTGCCAATCGGCTTTTGTTCGTCTCTTCATCGCTCGAATACTCCGTTTGATTTCAAACGCGTATTCTTACCGCACGTAAGTCCTACATCGCCAGAGCGTCGATTACTTTGCGCTTACTGATATTCCTCTCGCTGATATCCCTCTTTCCTGATCCATTGCTGGTTCCCCTGTTCGTTGGAAAACCTGGCAACCTACTTCATCACAAGACAACTCGAAATAATGGTCTGGGCTGAACGCTTACGTTCGAGCGAACGTCGCCTTTGCTTTCCACACAACTTTTCTAGCTAATATCCTTCCCGCCTAGACTTGAATGCCTTCGTTCTAAACTCGGGTTAGAGCACCAAAGCTTTATCGAATTGAAACGAGAGAATACGAAGAGGAATGAAAGGAGTTGGCGAAAGAGGTAGGAGTTGAACCTACCGAACACACCTGCGTGCATTCCACCGGATTTGAAGTCCGGGCGCCCCACCGGGAGACGTCGCTCTTCCGCCAGCGATTTTAGCAGATTGATTGCCATTTACGGAAAATGACGTCATTTGTCGGTGACAAACATTCAGCTCATCAAATTTCCGAACGCATCTTTCGCCGGTTTACGAATACGCCGCACTTGCTCGACCCTTAATGTGTAGCCAACGCGATCGAAATATTCAAGTATTTCGATAACAGAGTTTCTGCCAATTCCGGCTTGATCTCGATAATCCTTCACTGAAAATTGTCCGTTCGGATCGGCTGCTACTAGATTCTCAACGATTTGAATTAATTCGCGCATTGCCGACGGCATGAAGTAGCGTTTGTCGCTCACTTTAACTAACTGACCATCCTTCGCCGATTTCGCCAAGAATTTGCTTAACACGGCAAATGGCGCGCCGACAGATTCCAACATGTCGTGAACGACTGGCGGGCGGATCCCGCCTTCAACGAGCACCTTCGACACTTTATCCCACAGCGCCTGGTCCGCGTCCGATCGAACGGCACCGTGCTCCGGTAGTCGTACAACGCCGGCATCGCGAACCAGTTCGCGTTCTTCGAGCAACGCGGAAATGACTGCATCGAACGTCGCTTGCGAGATGCGCTCGGACAAACTCACTCTCAACTCGTCCTCGTTCACACCAACTCGATCAGGAAATCGTTCGTGCCAAGTTTTTAAACCGGCGCCCGCGATAGTTTTGAGTTCGTCCCAGCGCCTATTCGTAATCCCCGTAGCACTGCGTCCATCATCTACAACCATCATGTCGACTTCAGGCCACAAGGATTCCGCTTCTTCCGCAGTCAGATTCCACGACTGGCTAAACCGATCCAGCGGCACTGAGTCGAGATGTTTCAATACCTGAGCTAACGAACTATTCGCCGAATCCGAATCCATTGCACGCAGATAGTCTAATTGCACTTCTCGGGGTCGCCTGCGCGTAAGTGGTAACGGATCGAGCACTACCCCGCCGCCGACGGTGCGCAATGCGGATTGATCGCGCAGAATCAATCGGTCGCCACGTACAGTTGAAATAACTCGATCGAGTTGTATTTGCACCATCCCCTGCTCGCCAGGTGCGATCTCCGACCCTTGCAAGGTGACGATACGTCCGGTGACATCCGTCGCACCGACATGTACGTGCACGGGGGTTCGGTTTTTTAACGGCCGCTCTTCACCAGCTAGTACATTGATGCGCGCATCGAATCGAGTCACGCCAAAGCAAGCCGGTGATGCCAAGACCCAATCGCCGCGATGAATTTCGGTGCGTCGCAGATCACTTCCAACGACGTTCAGAGCACAACGCTGGCCGGCTGAGGCGGTCTCGGACGTTTGGTTCTGTGCGTGTATCTCTCGCACTCGCAGCTCCACGCCGCTGGGTGCCAATAGCAACTGGTCCCCTACTTTTGCCTGACCAGAAAAAACCGTGCCGGTAACGACCCGGCCCGCGCCCGCAAGCAGGAAACTCCGATCAACCGCAAGCCGGAAATTACCTTCAATCGACCGCGTCGGCAGCGCGCGCGCAGCGGCGCAGATCGTCTCGCGCAAAGTATCGACGCCTTCGCCCGTGATGGCAGACACTGGTACGATCGGTGCATCGCGCAAGCATGTGTTACTCAGCAAGCTTACAATCTCAGTCCTGACCTCGCTGACGCGCGAGGCGGCCACGCGATCGATTTTCGTTAGTGCGACCACCCCATGACGAATATCCAATTGATTCATTATCGCGAGATGTTCGGCCGTTTGCGGCATCGTCCCGTCATCAGCGGCAACGACAAATACGACAAAATCTATGCCGCTGACCCCTGCGAGCATTGTACGAATGAATTTCTCGTGGCCCGGCACATCGACAAAACCGGTGAGCTCACCGTTGCCGAGGTCGCGATAGGCGAAGCCCAGATCGATTGTTAGTCCACGTTTTTTTTCTTCAGGCAATCGGTCCGTATCCACTCCCGTGAGTGCCTTTACAAGTAGCGTTTTCCCGTGGTCGACGTGGCCGGCGGTTGCGACGATCATAGCTGCGCGTCCATTAGTCCCAAGCTCGACAATTGCGCGATGAATTCCGCTTCGTCCTCAAGACAACGCAGGTCGAGCACAAACGCGCCATCCTCGATGCGACCAATCACAGGTTTCGGTAAGTGGCGAAATGCGACTGCTATTTTCTCTAACTTTTTGCCGCTTCCGCGGCCTTCCGGGGGACGGATCCCCAACCCGGCGCTCGCGAGTAATTTTCCTGGCTGGGCGCCACTACCAATCTGACTCTGGCATGGAATCGCACTAACGGTGACATTGGACGGCAATACGCGCGCAACTGATTTCTGAAGCCGCCCGGCTTGCGCTTCGATTTCGGTAACGGCACGGGTGAGTAATCGCAAGGTCGTGGAGCGTTCGGCAAGCCGATCGGGATCGCCGTACAACCTGAGCACTGCCTCGAGCGCGGCGATCGTCATTTTATCGACGCGCAATGCACGCTTCATCGGATTGCGCTTGATTCGATCGATCAGATCCGCGCGACCCGCGATGATTCCTGCTTGCGGCCCCCCAAGTAACTTGTCTCCGCTGAAGGTCACGAGATCGGCCCCGTTGGCGAGTGTTTCTGCAACCGTAGGTTCGTGTGGTAATCCATAACGGCTTAGGTCCACTAAGGTGCCGCTACCTAGATCGACCACGAACGGAAGATCATGTCGATGTGCAATTTCCGCCAATTCGGATTCGGGCACTGAAGCCGTGAATCCTTCAACAACGTAATTGCTCGTGTGCACCTTCATCAACATCGCAGTTTTCGGACTGATATGCTGTTCGAAATCGGCCGCGTGTGTGCGGTTCGTCGTGCCGACTTCGCAGAGCTTAGACCCAGCTCGAGCCATCACGTCCGGGATCCGAAACGAGCCGCCAATTTCAATGAGTTCGCCGCGCGAAACGATCACTTCTTTACGCTGCGCCAAGGTGTTGAGTACGATCAACACCGCCGCCGCGTTGTTGTTAACCGTTGTCGCTGCCTGCGCGCCGGTTAAGCGGCATAGCCATTGTTCCAAATGAACATCGCGATCACCACGCCGACCTTTGCTTAAGTCGAATTCCAAATTACTCGCGCCTCGCGCAACCACCGTCATCGCTTCAATCGCTTCTGGCGGCAACGGAGCGCGACCCAGATTGGTATGCAATACCGTCCCTGTCAGATTGAAAACAGATTTCAGACTAGGCTCAAAAAGCTTGTCCAAATACGCTTCAGCCGAACGGATCATTGCCGGTTCTGATCCGCCGCCAAGCGCCGGCTCACCGTGTTTCAACAAGGCTTCACGAAACTCTGATGTGACGGCCCGCAACGACTCCATTACCAGATCGTGACCGTATTTCCCGAGCAATGCGCGAGCGCCATCAGATCGAGCAAGTTGGTCGACACTCGGCACGCGCTGCAATAATTCTTTTGGTGAGCTCACTGTTAAAGTTTACTGGTCATTTTCGCTGTCGCGAGGATTCATTGATTGGTTAATGCGCAATTATCAGTCACCCCGAATCGAATGTCCTGAATAATTCATCATGAATAATTCATCACGCCGTTAATACGCTGAAAGCCAGCGTTGCCTAATAATCAAACGGTAGATTATCAGCATTCGCTGGATTGTCCCTGGTGGAACAATTTTGCGTTCTTAGCTAGGTCGGGTGAGCACAAACCCGTAGTGGTACGGTGGCAGATCGTGTCGTGCACTACAGTCGAACCCGGCGCGCTTGGCCCAATCCTCACAGTCCGCTGGGCGCGGCCGGATTGCCATCGGTGGCCCACGAGGTGTTTTTGGATCGTGATTCCAATGGATGACCCCCGCTTTACCATTTGCGCTTAAGTTTCGATGCGCTTCGCGAAGCAACGCGACCGGATCCTCGGTATGCAATATATTAAACAACATAACGTAGTCGACCGATCCATCTTTGAGGCCTGTTCCGTGTTGCAGAAAATCTTGCTGGAGAATCTCGACGTTACTCAATCCCTCGGTCGCCGTTCTATCTTTTGCTTGTCGCAGGATCGACCCATCGATATCCAGCGCATAAACGGTCCCGCGCGCGATCCTCGCCGCGTGGGTGGTGAACGTCCCGTAACCACAACCCAATTCGACGACGTCTCTACAAGTAGACGTCAGCTCTAATTTGGACAAGATGACCGCGGGATCGAAAAAGCTCTCCCAGAGCAGCTGATCCGGCATGCCACTTTCGCGCACTTTCATTGGACTAAATAGACCACGGCGAGACGCCTCAGCGATCGAAGATAAAGCGATTCATCCGCGAGCGCTTGGTAACTCGCAGTACTGGTTGAGTTCAATTTCTGCGTGCACCGCGACGTTACGGTGCGGGCCTGCACACCATGACGGCATCACCATCGTATACAAGCCGGTCCCGCCCGCTGTAATGACCAGGATGTTTGCGGGATCGCGCACGGCCGGGATCAATTCTTCGCTGCCAACTAACATTCGAGGATTCAATGCTTCAAGTTCCGCGCGTGGCGTGACGGCCCGCGCGCTTAATGCTTGCTGGATGGTTTCGCGAGTGTATCCCGCCGCGTGTAGCACATTGGCGTGATCCGGATTCAACACAACGCAGATAGCGGCTTTACCGCCCAGGTGAGAATTGTTGCTGCCTGGATTCGCGATCACTTTCGCGATCGTATTGATTAGTCGCTCGGCCGAAAGCGGATCGTCCGCGTCACCGGTAAACAACACTGAATGCGGCCCTTCGGTACCCACTACGGTAACAACGCTTTGATCGACTGCGTAGCCGAGACTCGTGTGTAACGGTGCAAAGGGGGACTGTTCCTCATCTTCGCCTAAGCAAAAGGTGAATTTTCCTGGATGACCATGCAACGCCATGTCTGATTCACCCGGGCGCGCGCCACCAATATTCATCATCGCTAAACGCACTGCTCGACCTATTGACGCGTTCGCCCGGTGACCTGGCCCAAGCGCACCAAAGCCACTCGCAATCCCGCCGCACGCCGCGCGGGCCGGACCGTTAACGATCAATAGTGGCGCGATGCAGTGCGTCGTTCCTTGCATCTCGGCGAGATCAAATTCCGGCTGGCAAATCGCTCGAATGGCGGCCACAACGACGGGCATATATTCAGCTAGGCAACCGGCCATAACTGCAGCAATCGCCACGTTCTCAACAGTAGCCGCGCCCCACTGCGGACCCATTTCGCCGAGCACGATGTCACCATCAAGCCCACTCGCCAACACCATGCGTTGGACTCGTTCGCGTGTCGGGATAATCACCGGCAGTCCATCCGTACATCGTGCGTCGTGTAGCTTTTCGAGCGCCTCAGCTTCGTCTTGCGCGTCTAGAAAATCACTCATCCGTCGGTTAGGCGCTGCAGCACCTCCTCACTAATCGAATCGGCCAACGACGCCATCGCCTCACGACCGATCCCGGCAACCGGATGCGGCAATTGCACCCGTGGGACATCTGGCATGCCTTCGGCTTTGGCGACAAAGTCGCCTTGTGGCCAGAACTTAGAGGTTACAAACGCAACCGCGGGGATTCCATTTCGAGCAACTGCAATACCGTCACGCACGGTGCCGGAAGTACAACTGCCTCAATGTCCGTACGCCGCTATCGCGACTTCACATTCACTCGTAATGTCTTTCAGCATCGCATCGCTCACGCGGACCGAGGCGTTGCCTTTGTTGTAATGTTTGAAACTGGCGCTCGGCAGACGCACTTTTAAAGCGCCCTCCATAGCTTCTAGAAAGGTGTCAGAATCTGGAAAGCCATTGGCTAACAGCCCGACGACAATCGAACCAGACAATGTCGCGCGCGGCACATACGGCTCAGTTGCTTTCAGCGCACGGGCTCTCGGATCGTGGAATTCAATAGTCATCGATAATCACCTCGTGATAGGAATCGCTAGCATATGAAATGTTCTGCCCGGATGACACCCTTTACTAGCGCGAATGTAAACCAATCTAGTGAAATGCGACCCGAAGAGTTTCCAACGACGCAGTCGCGCAAGGTATAGTCATGCACAAGATTCAATTGAGAGCCGCGCCAAATGGATGCATTAAACCCAACCGCCATGGTCAATAGCGACCACGAAGCAGTCCGCGAATTCGCCGCCCTTCATAGCAGCGCCCAGGCTTCAGATGTCGGCAATGCGGTGACTCTGTACTACGCCGTACGCGATGGGTTTCGCTACGACCCCTACTCGATCGATCTATCCGTAGAAGGACTTTGCGCAACGCACGTTCTGGAGACAGGACGCGGGTGGTGCGTTAACAAAGCCGTGCTCATGGCTGCTAGCTGCCGCGCAATTGGCATACCGGCGCAGCTCGGCTACGCAGATGTGCGCAACCATTTGTCTACTGAACGCATGCGCAAACAAATGGGCACGGACGTGTTCGTGTGGCACGGTTACACCGCCATTTTGCTAGACGGCGAATGGGTAAAAGCAACGCCTGCCTTTAACGTCGAGTTGTGTGACAAATTTCGGCTCAAGCCCCTCGAATTCAATGGCCGCGACGACTCCATCTACCACCCCTACGATCTCGATGGGCAAAAGCATATGGAGTACGTGAATTTTCGAGGTGAATTTGCCGACGTTCCTCTGCAAGAAATCATCGACGATATGAAGCGCTATTACCCCGATTTAGGCAATAATAATTTGAACGGAGATTTTGATAGCGAGGTCGCAGCCGAGACCGGCTGATCGATCTTACGGAGTGGATCCCGCGAGAGTCCCCTAGATCACGAAGGTAGCGGTAGTTCCCCTTAGTCCAATAACGTCCAATTGTCTCCGACCAACTTGGCGCGACCATCCGTATCAAGTTTCAACAAGTGTGCGAGCAATGACTTAGCCGCCATCTGATGCAAAGATTGTGCGACGTCGTCGTAGACTATTGGCAATAGTGTTAATAGCGGACACGGACCCAGTTTGGCTAGCGCGTCGCTGACTTTACGTTCGCGCTTTAATCGATGCGCAATGAGATGCTTTACTTCCGCGTGAGGCGCATCGATCAGATCGCCGTGGCCTGGTGCGAGATGCGATAAATCGTAATCAAGCATACGTTCGAGAGAATGTATGTAGTCGGCCATATCCCCTGCAGGCGGGATAATCACGACCGTCGAACCACCCATGATGTGATCACCGGTGATTAGCATTCGATCTTCTTCGACCAAATAACAAACGTGATTGGACACGTGCCCAGGCGTAAGCACGGCGCGCAACGTGAACTCATCGGTTTTCAAACATTCGTCATTCGCTAACGATCGCGCTTGGGTAAATGTCGGATCTTGGAAGCCGTCGTTCTCAATAATGTTGCCGACTAACTCGGCACCCGTCGCTGTTGCCACTGCTTTCGCCGCGGGTGAGTGATCGCGATGCGTGTGAGTGACAAATATCCACTTTAATCGGTCGCCCACGATCGAGATCAACGCCGCGATGTGTGAATCGATAGCGGGTCCCGGATCGACAAGCGCGATCTGTTCCGTGCCAATGAGATAGGAATTAGTACCCGGCCCGGTCATCGGCCCCGAATTCGGAGCCGTGACTCGCCGGACTCGCGAAGTTAACTCTACGGCTTCGCCGTAAGGAAATGAGCTCATAGAATTCAACCAGCGCTACAAAGTTAGGATGCTCAAACTATGCATCTACGGAGTCGAAGTAACGGATACTCGGCGCGCCTTCACACAATGCGCCAAGCTGCTCGAGTGCTCCGGTTTCGGCCCGCCAAGCGAGGTATTTTTCGTACTTTGCGCGCGACTCCCAAGATTCAACGAGGATGAGATTTCCTGCTTCGTCTTGGTTTTCGATAACATCAACCCCAGCACAGCCGTCGTAAGCACGGGTGTCCGGCAAAATGGCTTTGAAAGTTTGTTTACCGACATCAATCATGTCCGATTTCAATTTAATTTCCAGTACGACTGTGCAGCCCATGGTGGTCCCCTATTCGAGTTTTAATTTATGTCGTGGCGGATGGTAGCCTCGCATTCGCGTTTAGCGCAAGCCATTGAGCGGACGATCAGTGGCTACTGCACCGATCGTGAATCCGAGTTGTTCAAAAGATTCCATCACGGACCGGACCCGCAAACGAGCGCGCACCGTGACATCGGGCACCGCGCCGCCTATAAGAACTGAGAGAACGATCCGGGCGGTTAAGAAAATAGTGAATTGGCGCTGCAGTCGATTTACGCGACCAGGAGGAAATATTCGAATATTCAATCAATTACGTGACGGTAGAGGCAGGTAGGAGCGACAACATCCCTGTCGTCGCAAAGCAAACTGGTTGCTGCTCGATGTTTAACAACGTAGCGGCGCCCTGTCGGGTTGACAATCTATAGCGATTTTTGTGACCGAGTTTACGGTTTTCGAACCTCGTCATCTGCTGGTCACACAATCGTGCGCCCTTGGTTTGCTATCAAAATACGATCGGCAATTGCAAATGCGTCTGGTAAATGAAATCGCGATGCCGTAGCAAAGCGTCGCCCAACGCGCTCGCAATTCCCGGGTCGTCGTTGCCATAGGGACCACGAAACCCCGTCCACATAGGACAAAGATCCTCAGGCAACGGCTGTAGGATGCCGCAGCAAGTGGCCCAATAAATGTCCAATGCCGAAAGCGAATCGCCGATCAGGTACTTGCTCCCCGCCGCCTGCTGACTCGTCAATTGCGCCGCCATCAATTCGACGATTCCCTTCATGCGTGATGCAGCGGCTGCCGCGACTGTTTCGTCGTAGTTGTATTTACTCCCTAAAAACGTCCAGAAGGCCCGTTCCGGGCTATCCACTGGTAACGACTTGAGCGGTCCGGCAACCATGAGATGGCGTTTGTTAAACACCAGCCCATTCTCGCCCATGAGTTCGTTAGCGAGTCCGAACATTCGGATGCGTTGTTCAGTGTCTTCTGGAATTAAACGCGGCTTGGGATTGAGACGCTCGGCTAACATGAGCTGGTCATTCCACAACGAGCGCGGACGTTCGTCGTTCCAAATGACGACGGGGGCACTGGATTGAGCAGTCCATTGTTGAAGCTCGCTTTGCGAGCCGTTCATGCCAACTTCCAGATCTGTCGCATTCTCGTTAGCGCTGCGAACCGGCGTGTAGGACAAGCCTTTCACATGGAAGATGCCCTTACAGGCTTCGTGCCAGGGACCTGGAATCGTGAAGGCCCCGAGCACGATGCGTAATCCGGACATCTGTCGGGCTTCGCGTATCGGGATATAGTTAATTTTGAAGTCGTCAAGTTCAATCGTCATAGAAAACTCCTGGCAGCTAGGTTGGTAACAGGTATAAACAATACTGCGATAAGGGCGGACCGCAAAGCGACGCAGCAACCGCTTCTGATATCGAATCTTCATCCAATTGCGGGACCTAAATCCCTGCATCGCAGGCAAGGTGAACCAACCACCTTGCTCCCCACAAACTCATAGAGCGTTGGTTTACCGCGCCCAATTGATCGGATCGACGTGGGCAGCGGGGCTACTTGCACCCACTACTATTTGGGCGGACGAGCGTGCACAACATACGCGCCAGACGTTGTTCCCTCAATTAATCAAAGATATCAGAAATGCTAGCGATAGCGCGTTCCGGCACCCTCTTTTGCGCCGTCGTAGAGAACCCGACTTTTGATCGCTAAATCGGTGCGGCATCGCGTCAAATCCGAATCTAACAGACGCCCTTGCGGTGGTTGCGCGATCGTAAAGTTGCCATACCGGTCGCTACCGTTAACGAGAGCGACCAATGACTTGTCACCCGAGGTTTGCCGCATAGACGGTTTAATATAGCGGATGGCGGCGCCGATCCGTCTGGCTTGCGTCCTGTTAGGACCGGAAGCGTGGAAAAGATGTCCGTGATGTAACGATACTTCACCGGCTTTCAATACGACGTCAACAGCCTCTGAGTCGTCAAATTTAACCGCTATTTCTTGGCCACGTGATAGGAGATTACCTTCAGCAAACGAGTCAACGTGCGGAACGAGTTGCCGCTTGTGGCTGCCGGGCAGAAAGCGCATACAACCACTGTCCGTGTTCGAATGTGACAAGGCGAACCACGCGGTGATCTCGTCCGCGTCGTTCAAACCCCAGTAGGTAAGGTCTTGGTGCCAAGACACATAGCTCGATGAGTTCGCGTCTTTAATAAACAAGCCGCAGCTCCAAACCATTAAGTCCGGTCCAAGGATCTGCTCGGCCGCCGCAATTAATCTCGGGTGGCGCACTAGCTTGTCGAAGGAAGGCAAAAGTCGATCTGGATAACTGTGCAGTAGCGCGAGGTCCTGCTCACGATTGGCGAGTTCCGCCTCAGCTGCCTCGAGATCCGTCAACAGCTCCGCGGCAATTTCCTCGGTCGTCACATCGTATGGAAATACGAAGCCATCGCGATCGAGTTTTTGAACTACATCAGGAATCATTATGCCAATAACCGTATGTGCCGAGGCCGCTCATCAAAAACTGTCGTCACGTGACGTGACCCTAAATGGTACACGATGTCTCGTTTTGCGCCCGCTTCGAACTGAAGCCGATATTCGTGGACCTTCGTCGGTTCGAGCACGATCCTCAAAACGCCTTGCTTAATACCAGCACAGCGCAGCGCGCTGGTAAACTCGTAATCGACTCTGCCCGAGTACTTTGGGGCTCCTGCCTGAACAAAACGCAACGCATCGACGGTGTCTCCCCTTGCTGGGTACGTTTATATCACCCGATCCGCTTGCGGTTGCTTGGATCGGCGTTGATTTAAAACACCCCTTCGTCATAAATCTTGTCGTGTACAACAATCTCCGAAATGTAGGTTTTTCATAGAATGCGCATCCGGCTAGAAACAACGGAATGATCAGGAGCGATTTATTACTTGGTAACGTTCCTGAGTTGTCGCTCGGATCAGCGTGGCCGAATCACTTGACACGCACATCACGACCGAGGCGCCATCGACAGCTAAGCGGGCACGGCGCCCCGCAATAAAATGCGCTGATGGATTCGAGTTTCGCCGACCGGGAAATCCATATTCACCGAATGGGTCACGCTGCGGTTGTCCCACATCAAGATATCGTTTGGACGCCAACAATGATGGTACTGATATTTTTCTTGCGTCATATGCGCGTGGATTCTATCCAGCAAGGCATCGCTGTCATCTCGCGACAGGTCGACGATACGATCCGTTCGATTTGAATTGAAGTAGATCGCCTTTGTGTCGGATTCATCGTGGGTGCGAATTAGCGGATGAATGACATCCGTCGTGTCTGCATCTTCCTCGGGCTTACGCGCCACTGCGCGAGCGGGTGCGCGCGCAGTATCGTAACTGTGCACCGCTCGGAGACGCGCAAACGCCGCTTTGTCTGCCTCGTCCAGATCGTCATAAGCGGCAACGGCATTGCAGAAACGCGTCTCACCTCCCGTGCTTGGGATCGTGAGCGCTTGTAATAGCGTTATCTTCGCAGGTATCGCGAAATAACTATCGTCGGTGTGCCAACCGCTACGACGATCGAGTAGCAGGTTCGCGGGTTTCGCCTCGGCGTTTTTATACGTGCTATCGAAAACCGAGACGACCGGAACTACGGGGTCGCGCGCATCCCGCAGGAGCTGCAGCTGAGGTTCTCCGAAGTGCGTCGCAAGGTTGCCGTACTGGGTGGCGCTTAAGCGATCCGAACGCAGGCACACGAGGTGATACCGCAGCAGCGCAGCCTTAGTCTGTTCGATAGCCGATTGATCGAGCGGTTTCGACCAATCCACCCCGGAAATTTCGGCACCGAGCGCCTGGCTTAAGGGGTCGATATTCATACACTGTCCCTACGGCTACCTAAAAGTTTACGGTCCACACGGGCAAGGTGCTTAAGCCCTCGATACTGCGAAAAATCTAGCGCCGCGCGAATTCCGGTTGTTCGAAATGCGCGACTCTCGTGTCTTTACCGCTGATACAAACTTCTCGGAACTGATAGAGAATTGCGGCTGTCGGTGCGGCTATCCAATTCGAACCAACCGGCATGCGCAGCACCGGCGTGCCGTTGCCTTCTTCTTCATTCAACATCGGCGCGTCTTCGCGCATGAATTCGCTGATCGGAATTCGATGAATCGAATCGACCTCTGCTTCATTGGCGACAAATTCGCGATGAGGACCGACCCAAAAAACGACCGGCGTCATGATAAATCCCGATCGGGTAATGAAATCATCAAGCCGTCCGATAATCGCGTTGGCGTCGAGTTTCAGCCCAATCTCCTCATGCATTTCTCGCAACGCGGCTTGTTCAGCCGATTCGCCCTCATCCACTCGTCCGCCAGGCAAGGCCCATTGACCTGGGTGGTTGCGCAACTTCGAGGAGCGCTTCGTTAAAATCAACGCAGCATGCGATTGCCAGTCGTCGAAACTCGGCATGCCGTCCAAATTCGCACCCGTACCACCATCCGTTATCGCGACCGCTACCGCAGCGCTGCGCCCTTGATCCGTATCAGCGCTCGTTCTGCTGAATCCGCTAAGGTGTTTGGCGACCCGTGCTTTTAATGCTTCGTTACATTCCATTGCATAGGAACATGTCACAGAAACCTCCCGGATGTAAAGAACGGTGGTCAATGTAGTCGTGGCAGCCCTCCACCGACAAGACGTTCAAACCGCGACCGTCCAATCGCTGTTATATTCGGATACTCCGCCTAGCCAAGTGCTACGCTCATCTTTAGACAGTTAATCGTTCGAGGAATGACTATGGAATTCGCCGGCAAGCGCGTACTCATTACGGGTTCATCCCGCGGCATCGGGCAAGCCCTCGCCCGCCGGTTCATTACCGATGGGGCGAACGTCGCGATCAACGGTCGCTCGGCGGCAGCCGTCGCGCAATCAATCGAAGCGCTGGGTGGATCCGCACAGTTGCACAGTGCTTGTGGCGACGTGTCCACCGCCGCTGGCTGCGAATCAGTCGTTAAGATGGCGCTGGAAAGCCTCGGGGGACTCGACATATTGATAAACAACACGGGGACTTATCCCATTGCTTCAATCGAGGATACGGACGAGGCCTTGTGGGATACGACCTTAAACGCGAACGTTAAAAGCGCGTTCTTCTGTTCGCGAGCGGCCTTACCAGCCCTACGCGCATCCAAAGGCGTAATCATTAATCATTCGTCTATCGCCGGTCTTATGGGCTTTGCGAATATCTCGGTGTACTGCACCTCCAAAGCCGCGGTCGCAAATTTAACCCGCTCAATGGCGATGGAACTCGCGCCGGATGTCAGAGTGAATTGCGTCTGCCCGACCACGGTGGATAACGACATGGGCTGGCAAGGGTTCAACCGCGCCGCCGATCCGCAAGCCGCTTACGACGCTTTTGCTGCGGGCAGTAAAATGAAGCGCTTACCAACCAACGACGACGTGGTTGAAGCGTTCGCGTTTCTCGCCTCCGACCGCGCGAGTTTTATGACTGGTGTTGCGCTGCCCGTCGATGGTGGAAAGTCGGCTGGAGCATAGACGCACGACCTACCATTTTTCTGCGAACGGACGAAGTTCGACAAGAAACGAGCGCGCCGATTTCGGCTGGTGAGCCACATGAAAAATTTCCCCAGCGAGATCATCTGGCTTGGCGAAAAATTCATCCGGATGTTCGCCCATGCGCTTGCGCGCGAACGGCATATCGATCACGGCATCGATCACAACATAGGCGACGTGGATCCCGCTTGGACCTAGTTCGCGGGCAAGCGCTTCAGCCAATATCCGCTGGGCTGCCTTGCTCGGCGACCAACCGATAAAATTAGGCTTGCCCCGTTGCGAACCGGTGTTTCCCGTCACCACGATCGAACTATCGTCTAATTCGGCCATTAGCGGCGCTAACACTTGAGCGGTGACTAATAACCCCGATGTATTTACCCGATAACTTAACTCAAATTGATCAATTTCGATTTCGTCGTAACGTCCAAAGGTAGCAATAGTTGCGTTATAAATGACCGCTTTCGGTACACCGTGGTCCGCAACCATTTTTCCCAAGCACGCTCGGTATGCGTTGATATCGGCTATATCGACGACATACCCTGTGGAGCCTTCGACGGTTTCGACAAAACCGTCCATGCGCCCTTGATGACGCGCGATCATGCTGACGACATAGCCTTCGGCGGCAAAGCGCTTTGCGCAAGCCAAGCCCGTGCCAGGACCAACCCCAATGACGATACAGTGTGGTTTGTTCACGTGTCTCTTACTCCGTTTTATTGAGATTCATTGCTGTCGTAGTTTAAATTAAGCATTCGCTAATTTTGCGGCTCTTGGACCACGGCGCAAAATTACACCGACTATTCGCAGATTCCGTATCGCACAATAAATAGTCCGCGCGCTAGGCTAGGTTGGATAAACTAATCCGAATGCTATTAGGTTAAATTACGCAACTCGGCATCAAAATTACACGTGATGTAAAACCGTTACAAAGGATCGACCATGCTAAAGCTACACCATACGTCAAACACCCGCTCAGGACGCATCATCTGGTTACTCGAAGAACTGGGATTGCCTTACGATTTGAACACTTTGGCGTTTAGCGCCGACGCACTCAAGTCCGACGAACACCGTGCCCGACATCCGCTGGGTCGGATCCCGGTATTGGAAGACGGTGACGTCAATATTTTCGAATCCGGCGCCATTGTCGAATACATTTTAGCCCGTCACGGTGATGGCGGTCTTAAACCGGCAGTGGATGCACCAGAGTTCCCTTACTATCTACAATGGTTTCACTATTGTGAAGGTATGGTCATGCCGCCGATCAACACGATCGTTGTACATACGCTCATTCTTCCCGAAGACCGACGCGATGAAGTTGTCCTTGGGCAAGCGAAACGCTTATTAAGTAAAGCGCTGGTTCCGATTAATGACACCTTGGAAAGCAAGGACTATTTGATAGGAAATTTCAGTGCTGCGGACGTTATGCTCGGTCACTCGTGCGTTATGAGTGGACGGCTAGGACTAATCACTGACGGTATGCCGCACCTAGCCGCCTATGTTGCCCGACTTAATGCCAGACCAGCGCTGATCACCGCAATGGCGGCGTGATGGTTGTCTTCCGAACCTTGACTAACATTTAGCTAACAATCGCGAGCAATGAGAAACTAGGAATGCCAGCCGGAGTTCCGGGTTAATTGCATTCAGCGTTTCCTT
Organism: Gammaproteobacteria bacterium; assembly: GCA_047611805.1. Taxonomy (GTDB): domain Bacteria; phylum Pseudomonadota; class Gammaproteobacteria; genus UBA11873. The sequence continues at coordinate 5,612 of JBLFWX010000019.1, read as the reverse complement.
AGCTCCTGATGTTTTTGTAAATTGGCTAAAGCGCTTGCCCGCTAAATCAACGCGCGTTGGTGAAGCGACTAAGTCGCATCACTTTTCGCTGTTTAAATCTTCGCATTGGCGAGTTGCGCCGCCGTAGAATAATTCGCAATATTCTTTCGTAATTTCTTTACCTTGAAGTTCCTCGATAATGAAATCCGCTACTGCGTTTACCTGACGATCATTAAGGTATTTTTTGCCCTTCATCGGCGCACGATCTGGCTGGTCCGCAAAATTTTCAAACGTCATGCCGTAACACATGTCGGTCTTGTACGCCTTTCGATCGAAGTACGGCATCCCTCTGCCCGGTCGCCCGCACGCAATTGTTTGGATCAACTGCTCACGGTTCAACAGCGTTTTGCGTAGTGATATTGCCGCGCCACCGTATCCCGGGCCGCCATCACCATGCCATTTATGGCAACTCATGCAGCCGGCGCGTTTAACGGTCGATAAACCGTAACCCGAACTGCTCGGAATAACGACGCCTTCGGGTGGGCCAACTGCCTGTACGTGGGTTGCGAATAAGACCATTAGCGCAATGCACAGACTCGATGCCGTAAGCCTCCGCAGCAACGACCCGCGTAGCCTGGAAGCGACATCTTTCGTCTTCGAAATGCGCATAGTTATAGCGCGAAGACGAATAGCATTTGCCCTGGCTCCATTTTCTCGAGCCCTGGAGTCGCACCGATAAACCAAAGCGGCCACGCGCCACCTGCCCCGGCGAGGATGGCGACGTATTGCTTCCCGTCAACAGCGAAGGTGATCGGTGGCGCATTTACGGATGTATTCGTTGTAAACGACCATAACTCCTCCATCGTGTCGGAGTCGATTGCGACCACGGCGCCGTCCGGCTTACCGGCGAAAACTAGACCGCCTTTCGTGGCTAGCAAACCGCCGTACTGCGGGTAGACCGTTTCATATTTACCGGCGACCGTGCCGGTATTGACGTCCATCGCCGTGATACTGCCCGTGATCACCGGACCCATCTTCGGTGCTCCGCCTAGCCACCATTCGCGTGCCTCCCAAGCCTTTTCCGTCGGCACGTTGACGTGTAGACCGCAACTTTCGATAACCGGAATGTAATATCGATTACGCTCTGGGTCGTATGCAGTGGGTGGCCAGTTTTTGCCGCCCATGTTACCCGGGCACGAACGACTTTCACGTTGGTCGCGCGACACTGAAGACTTCGGGTTGTAGCGTTGCACATCGGAATTTGGATCGTAGTCAACCGGTCGGCCGCTGTACTTATCGAGACCCGCAGTCCAATCCAATTCTTTTACAAATGCAGTACCCCATAAGAATTTACCACTCGTACGATCGAGCGCATAAGCAAAGCCGTTTCGATTAGCGTGCAATACGGCTTTCGTCGCCTTGCCGTGGATCGACGCATCGACCAAAGTTTGCTCATTTACACCGTCGAAGTCGTACGGATCGTTCGGTGTGTACTGGAAGTGCCATTTAATTGCGCCGGTATCTGCGTCCAGTGCTAACGCACTATTGGTGTACAAATTGTCGCCTGGACGGTACGCGTTGTCCCAATCCGGCGCCGGGTTACCGACACCCCAATAAATCGTGTTCAGTACCGGGTCGTACGAACCATTCACCCATGTTGCGCCACCACCGTGTTGCCAGTTATCGGCGCTGTGCGCTTCTGGTCCGGGCTTCCAAGTTTCACTACCGGGTTCGCCCGGTGCCGGTATTGTATGGGTCCGCCAATCTTGTTTGCCGTCCGATAAATCAGTTGCGTTTAACCACCCGCGAATGCCGTAGTCACCGCCCGCCACACCTGTTATCGCCATATCCTTGATAACGAGTGGCGCAGCCGTTAGCACTTCCGACACAGCCGGATCAGCGATCGGGATTTCAGATTCCATTTCACCCGTTTCTTTATTCGTGACGATCAAGCGACCATCAAGTGCGTGTGAAATAACTTTGTCTTTCCAAAAAGCAATGCCGCGATTATCGACCCCACAGCAGGTTACTTCCGCGGCCCAATCTCGATCCGTCTCGGGATCCATTTTCCAGACCAGCTTGCCGTTTTTTCGTACGTCGAGCTTGTAGACCGCGCCCCATCCATCAGTGATGTACAAGTAACCATCCTCAGCTAACGGTGTTCCTTCGAGACCCGCATGCTCCCACGCGCCACCACCACCAAGACCGCCGACGACGTAGGTGAAGGCAACCTTTAGATCTTTGACCGTTTCTTTATTGATCTGGTCGAGACGCGAATAACGCTGACCGTCGAGCGAACCATGATGCGTAACCCAGTTTTCCGGATGATCTTTTGCATTCACGACATCCTCCCATTGGGTCGTGGTGCTTGCAGCCTGCAGCCCCGTGACCATCAATCCGCAGGCGAGCGTCGTTCCAGCCAGCTTTAACACTAAATGGCGCATTATTTATCCCTCAGAATCGTTGTGTTTCGAAAAATTCGACGTCATTTTTTTATCGTCAGACAATTTGTCTTGCTCCGTCGACCAGCTCTGTAGCCGTTCCGCGGTGCGCACGCGCGAGCATCAGGTCGCTCGCGACGCTTGGTCTAATTTAGCCATCGTTACCTCTGCTGGGACCCCGAAATCATTTGAGGGTTCCAGCAGGCCACTCAGCATAAAAGCCTCGTTCGTCGACGTCTATAAAAATTGAACTTAATTCCCCACGCGGGAACATTAAGAACTATTAACCGACTAATCGGGTCACGGTTGCCGCTTGGTTGCACTGCACAACGAGCGGCCATTGCTGTGAACTGCAGATTAAGATTTATTTTTACGCGAGCGCCAAGGATCCGAACCATGGTTCCGTCTAAGCAATCAGTATGGACACGATGACAAGCGAAGACGAATTGGCAATGCGAGCAGCGGCGGGCGACGCCGAAGCTTTCCAATTACTATTGGAAGGCCACTACGACTGTATATTTCGACTCGCTTATCGGTTCTTCGGTAATCAGGCAGACGCCGAGGATCTCACTCAAGACGTGTGTCTCGCGCTGCCCAAGAAATTGAAATCGTTCGCTGCACGCGCGCGATTCTCCACCTGGATCTATCAGGTCGTTCTAAACGCCTGCCGCGACCAGCTACGCAGCCAGTCGTCACGTCGTACTCTCGATGTGGCCTACGGAGAGGTGAGCGAACTCAACAGAGCCGCAGAACGCGACACGCAAGCCCAGGTTAAATGGCTGTATAGCGCGCTCGACAGTTTGAATCTGCAACTACGCGAAACAGCCATTTTGGTATTGGCCGAAGACCTGACGCACGCCCAATCGGCCGAGGTATTAGGTATCTAAAGAGAAAACCGTTTCCTGGCGTATGCACGAGATACGCAAACAATTGAAGGCGCTGGCCGAAACCAGCGACGGTGAATTCGCATGAACAACGAACTCGATAAACGTAAACAGGCGTTTGACGACGACATGCCGCCCGTACCAGATGAATCGACCCGCAAAATCACCATCGCAGCGGCGATGCGTGCGTTTTAAAAAGAAGATTTCAATCCCGGGCAAGGATCCGGCGAACCAGCTCGTCTCAAGAACACAACCCAATCTGTGTTCACACTAACTCTCTGGAGACGCGCGATGAATGGCATTAATCAACATCTAAAACCTTACTTGCTCGGCGGCGTATCGCTAAGCTTGCTGGCTATTGCTGTGTTGAATACGCAGTACCTGCAAAACGAAGTTCCTTTGAGTAACGAGGAATGGCTGACAGAGAGTGTCGACCCGCGCATAGCGAACCTTATCGTTCATCCGCCGACAGAAGCTGAAAGCGAAGGCGCTGCTAGCCTCCACGGACAAGATGCCGCAACACAACCGGATGAGGCTGCGTCGCCGGTCGAAGAAACGCCACGACAGAAATCAAAGTTTGCTGGCGATAAAATAGTTAACGAACGCAAACGAATCTTGGAATATTCGATTGCCGGCCACGACACAGTCGACGCAGAACAACGTCGTACAGAACTGACAGGCCGATCGTCGAGCGAGACAAAGATCCTGCAGGCACAAAATCCATACGACCGAGAGCCTGCAATTGACTTAGTGATAGAGAGGTTCGGCGCACCTAATCCGAGTGAAGCGGTGTTCGAGCAATACGCCCCGAGCGCTCCGCCGGCAACGGCCGGTGCAATCGCGGGCAAAAAGGATGCGGCCCGCGCTAGTCGTACGCCGAACTTCGAGTTGAACCGCCTGCCAAGTACGGCCACGAATCGCAGCGCGTTTCCGATGAGTGATCAGCCGATCATTCGGAATTACCAAGATCAAGGTCGCGATAAATTCTCTGACATCGAGTCAAGCGCGACGAAGCTCGTCGCTGAAGATCCCATGTCGACGTTTTCCATTGATGTGGATACCGCCTCCTACACATTATTCGCGCGTCGCTTAACAACCATGTGCTGCCCCAACGACACGCCGCACGCATCGAAGAAATGATTGACTACTTTCCCTATGACGACGCCGGGCCGCAAGATACATCCGAGCCATTTAGAACGCACGTGTCCTAGTTACCGACACCTTGGAACAGCGCCACGAAACTCATGCATATTGGTATCCAAGGTTATGAGCTGCCGCGACACCGCACGCGAACCTAGTTTTCTTGATCGATAGCTCGGGTTCCATGAATGCGGTTAACAAGCTGCCGCTGTTACGCAATTCGTTCAAGCTTTTATTATCTACCTTACAAGCCGACGACACCATCGCCATTGTGACCTACGCCGGCAGCGCCGGTACGGTGCTCGAACCAACCGCTGTTGGAGAAAAATCGAAAATTATCGCGGCACTCGACCGATTACGCTCGGGCGGTTCGACCCCGGTGCCGAAGGCATCCGTCAGGCCTATCAATTAGCCGAGCAAAATTTCGATAAGACTGCCGTTAATCGGGTCATTCTGGCGACCGACGGTGATTTCAGCGTCGGAATAACTGACGAACAAGAACTCAAGGGTTTTATCGAACACTAACGGGAAAGCGGCATCTTCCTATCCGTCCTGGGCTTTGGAATGGGTAACTACAACGACGCACTCATGCAAACTTTAGCGCAAAACGGCAACGGCAATGCCGCCTACATAGACAGCTTATCAGAGGCACGCAAGGTCCTCGTCGAAGAAGCCGGATCGACATTGTTTACGATTGCAAAGGACGTAAAAAGCCAAGTCGAATTCAACCCACAAACGATCTCGGCGTATCGATTGATTGGTTACGAAACGCGAACCTTAAACCGCGAGGACTTTAACAACGTCAAAATCGATACGGGTGATATCGGCGCGGGGCATAGCGTGACTGCAATCCACGAAATCACACCCGTTAATTCGGCCAACAAACTCATTGACGAATTGCGCTATCAAGCAGCGCCGCAATCGAATGTAACCAGGACTGGCGAATACGCAGTTCTAAAACTGCGTTACAAGTTACCTGACAGCGACACCAGCACTTTAATTAAAACGCCGATCACCGGCGCGCTCGAGACAGGCGATACCACCAACGCACCACGCGAGGCGCAGTTTGCAACAGTAGTGGCGGCGTTTGGTCAATTGCTGCGCGGCGGACGGTACACGGGCGCTTACACTTACGACGACGTCGTAGATTTAGCGCAAAGTTCGAAGG
>JBLFWX010000018.1:0-72541 GCA_047611805.1 Gammaproteobacteria bacterium | reverse complement strand
ATATTAGAAACTGGAAACCGGTTGGTGATGTACATCTCAACCCGGCAAACGATGCGACTGAAATCAAGATGAATAAGGCGGCGTAATTTTAATCTTCAGGCGACAACTACCTTGAAATCCGCCGATACTGACTTGCATCGGGCATCCCCTACCAAACGAATACAGCCGAGTAGACGCCCGCACACATATCAGCGTAAGGCTAATTTAGTTGTTTAGTCTTTTGGTATGACCGCGATCGAGAAACGAGACAGAATGGAAGCGCCCTTCGGACGCGTACCGCAGCGGCGGAATTCAATTGTTAGCCAGATCCTTAGCACCTATAGTGAAGGACCTGGTGCCAGCGTACGTCTCGTCATTTTTCGGTCATGTGGATCACTAGAGGATCTCCGGCACTCTCTGGGTCAAGGACAAATTGCCGGCAACGTTCCACATAGAACCGTGACGGTCCATCATCTACGTGCTCGTCGATGATCTTCTCAAACCGCTCGACTGCACTAGACCAGTCCGCTTGCCGATAAGCCGCGAGCGCTTGCTCGAAGGAATTACATAGCGCCGCCTGTGAATCTGCAACGGTGTCGATTTTTGCCACGACTTCGAAGATTGGTATAGCGTCCGTTTTACCGACAAACACAAAATCGCCGAGGTAGCGGGTGAGCATATCATCGAAACCCTCGAGCACGTCTCCTGTGGCCAGGATCTGAGTGCCGAGGTGTTTGTTGAGGCCTTCGACACGGGAAGCGGTATTTGCCGAGTCGCCGACAATGCTATAGACAAATCTTCCCCCGCCGCCGGCATGGCCGACGAAGACATGTCCCACTTCCAGCCCTATGCGCAAGCGTGCGCGCAACATTTCGTGACGGTCCTTGAAATCTTCGATCGCCTCGGCGGCATCGAGCGCGGCAAGCAAGGCTTGTCGGCGCGGTTCCGGCGAAGGTCGGTCACTCGTCCATGCGCACATGATCGCGTCGGCACGAAACTCGGTGACATGCACACCGTGTTTTTTCAATGGCGTCGCTAGGGTTTCGAAATATTCGTTCAGAAATTCCGCGAGTTCACCCGGCGGAAGCTGCTCCGCAATCGTGGAGAAGCCCGCCATATCGGTCGCCAGACAAGTCGCGTAAACAACCTGATTGAGTTTACTGGGATCCAGTCGGTTCTGGGCGAGGTCGCGAGCGATATCGTCCGGGAGGTAATAGTTGATGGCCTCGCTAATGCGCTGTCCGCGACGCCTCTCCAATAAGTATTGGCTGACCAGACCTACGAACATCGCCACCGTTGCCTGCGCTAGCAAGGGAGTCGCGATCGGCAACACCAGCGCGTTTTGATTGAACGCTTGTTGGGCGCCGATCGCATACCCCACACTCAAGATGAGCGCAATAGGGACACCGATGTATGCCGGTAGAAGAAAGAGGATCGCGCCCATTACTGTGCCGAACAGAAACAAAATCGCCAAGGTGGTCCATGGCCCAGGGTAGGCCAGGGTCCGGTCAGTCAAGAGGTTGGCAAAGGATGTCGCGGCGATTTCTACGCCGCTGAGGTCTACGCCATCGTCCCCTGTGAAAACCGTATAGAAACGATCTGGCTGTCCGGGGTCATAAAGATCCGAGTAGCCAACGAACACCACCTTCCCTTTGAACAGTGACGCCTGGTCGTCGATGTTCGGATCGTCACCATTAATAACGCTCTGGTAGGAAACCGTTCGGATCGTACCTGGCGGACCGTAGAAATTAAGCGGACGCTCGGGATCCCCGGAGTACATCGCGACAAGGGCGTCTCCGCGGATGTTCGAGCTATCCGGCGGTTGCCGCTCCTTGATGTTTCTAGCCGATGCAGTGACGAATGTATCGCGCAGCCCGCGCATGAGGTTTCGCAGACCTTCGGCATCCGCGAAGGCGCGGACCAGATCCGGTAATGATTGCGCGGTCTCAGGTGATATTCTTTGCACATCGTCAAGCAGCGGAGCGACCTCATTGCGCGCCAGGAGCTGCAATGCGACAGCTGGCAAGGTCGGCGATCCATCAGTGCTTTCTTTGAACACCCAGAATCGATCGACGGAGGCACCTTCTTTGGGCAGCGGGAAGGTGGCCAGGCCGTTGGCGGCGGCGGCCAACTCTGCGAACGGCGGTAGCAGTTGCTCAATCCATACGACCCCGACGTTGAGTCCAGCCGCATCTGTGATTGGCTGGCGTTTGCCTGACAACCGCTCAATCAATACTACGTTGCCAGCACGGGCAGTGGCGTCGACGAGCGCCTTATCACTGACCGCGTCCTTGGTTTGGCCAAAGTGCATGTCAAAGGCGATCACCGCAGCGCCGCGTTCGGCCAGAGTCTCGATCAAGCGGGCATGTATCGACCGCGGCCATTCCCGGGGTAGGGCAGGCAAACCCAACTCCGACCCGGTGCGGCTGTCGATGCCGACCACGACGACGTCGTTAGGTGGGGCTACCGTTCCACGCATGTGAAACAACCAGCGTAACCCCGCGTTTCGTTCGAGCGAGGCGCCAAGCGGTGACAAACCGAGGGCCAGACCAATGATGCCGATGACGAGCGCGATGGCCAGCGCAATTAACCAACGTCGCATATGGCTAGCCCGGCCCGTGGAAAACATTCATCCGGAGCATGCGCAACACCCCGCCTCTTCCAACCCGAGTTCAACTCTCGGATTGAGGCGGCCGTTAAATTCGGTTGCTTTGCATATCGGGACACACATGATTGCTGCCTATTCGAATCCATTTACGTTTGTCCTGTCAATCGATGCCAACATCGGGAAAACGCCAAGCTGGGTCGCTGTTCGGGCTGCTGAATTCCGCGCCGATTCGGAACAAGCTCAGAGGTATCGCTTCGGAACTTTGTGCCGACGATCAGGCGGTACCGCCGCGGCGCCCTAAAGTGGGGACGCCAAGCTATGTTTGGTGCTTTGTGGCTGGGCACAAGTTCTCTATCAGTACATTTTGAGAGAGGTTGCACACAGGTGCAGCCTGCGAAGTATCACCGGTGTAGATCGCCAGCTAACGCCGAATATTTCTGTTACAGTGAGTTTCATATGCTGGCGCTTCTCGATGCTGCAAGCAGTTGCATTCACTGGACCTAGCGGGCATCGAGCGAGCGGTAAAAAAAAACTAAAAGGCCGCGTGCCGGGAAGGCCGCGCGAAGAAATAGAAAATCCATGGGATCACATTCTAACTCCGCATGCTTGGGGTTCGTGATGTTGGTAGTTATTTGCCTACAGGTTCAGGGCGCAGAATCCTGCGGTGAGCCAGTCGGTCAGTTCGTATCCATCGAGAGCACCGTCCAGGTTAAACCGAGCAATTCAGCAGGCTGGAATCCAGCCGAGCTGGATTTGCACCTGTGTGAAGGTGACACGATCCGGGTGGGTGATCGCAGTCGTGCGGCCGTGCGGCTCGTCAACGACGCCGTCTTGCGTCTCGATGAAAATACCACCATGCGTCTGCTGAGCATCGCGGGAGCCGAGCAAGAGCAATCTTTCCTTGAGGTGTTGAGCGGAGCCATACAGTCGTTCATCCGAAAACCACGGCTCATGTCTGTGAGTACGCCTTACCTAAACGGGAGTATCGAGGGCACGGAGTTCCTGGTCAAAGTCACCGACGACAAGTCTTCGATTCTGGTATTCGAAGGACAGGTGCTTGCGCAGAACGACGCGGGGGATGTGCAGATCCAACCCGGCGAGATGGCCGTTGCCGCTAAGGGCGAAGCCCCGCAAAAGCAAATTGTCGTGCGCCCGCGCGATCAGGTGCAGTGGGCCCTATATTACCCACATGTCTTGTCGATAGCGTCTGTTGAACATTCCACACCGGAGCTCACTAAAGCCATCAGCTGCGCTGCTAGTAGCGACACCCGATGCGCGTTCGATGCATTGTCCGAGATACCGCCTGTCGATCGAGATGCCCGATACTTCGTGCTGCGCGCCTCGCTGCTGCTGGCCGTCGGTCGGGTCGGCGAAGCGCGCGTGGATATCGACGGAGCCTTGCGGCGTGAACCGGGCGAGAGCGCCGCCTATGCACTGCGCTCAGTGATTGGGGTCGCGCAGAACGACAACGAGGCGGCACTCGCTGATGCACGCCGTGCGGTCGATCTGGATCCGGCCTCGTCGCCGGCGAGTATCGCGCTTTCGTATGCGCTCCAGGCCGATTTTAAAATCGAGGCGGCGCGCGACACTGTTGAATCCGCGGTAGAACAGAATCCGGACGATGCGCTGGCGCTGGCACGCCTTGCAGAGCTTGAACTGATGCTCGGAAATCGTCCCAGGGCGTTGCAGCTGGCGCAGCAGGCAGGCGGGATTTCGCCTGGCCTGTCGCGCACCGAACTGGTCCTCGGGTTCAGTGCGCTGGCTTCGTTCGATAACGACCAGGCGCGTAGTGCGTTCGAACGCGCCATCGCCCGTGACTCTGCCGACCCGCTCGCGCACCTCGGGCTCGGCCTGGCTAAGATCAGTGATGGCAAGCTTCACGATGGGCGGCGGGAACTCGAAGCCGCCGTCGCGCTCGATTCCTCGAGCTCGGTGCTGCGCGCCTATCTCGGCAAGGCCTATTTCGGGGAGCGGCGCTATCCGCTAGATTCGCAGCAGTACGGGATCGCGAAGCAACTCGACCCGAACGACCCGACGGCCTTCCTCTACGATGGTATCCTCAAGCAGACGGTCAACCGCCCGGTCGAGGCGCTGGCGGATCTGGAAAGTACGGTCGCGCTGAACGACAACCGTGCGGTCTATCGCAGCCGCCTGCTGCTCGACGAGGACCGCGCGGCCCGCGGCACGAGCCTCGCGCGGGCCTACACCGATCTCGGTTTCAGGCAGCTCGGGATCAACGAATCGACCCAGTCGCTCGCCATCGATCCGTCGAACGCCTCGGCACATCGCTTTTTAGCCGACACCTATGTCGGCGCCCGCCGTTCCGAGATTTCGCGCGTGAGTGAAACGCTGCAGGCGCAGATGCTGCAGGACGTTAATATCAACCCGGTGCAGCCGAGTCTTACCGCGACGAACCTCAATATCGTCACGCTGGGCGGCGCCGCACAGCCGGGATTTAGTGAATTTACACCGCTCTTTCAGCGCAACAAGGTGCAGCTTAACGTCTCCACGTTCGGCGGCAATGATGACACCTATGGGGGCGAGACGGTGTTATCCGGTGTCTACGATCGCTTCTCGTTCAGCGGCGGCGCGATGTCCTACGATACGGACGGTTGGCGAGCGAACAATGGCGTTGACGCGAATCTCTACAACGCCTTCGCGCAGTGGGCGGCGACCGAATCATTGAACATCCAGGCTGAATTTCAGCGCAAGCAAATTACCGAGGGCGACCTCGCGTTCAATTACGATCGCGGTAGTTTTCTTACCGACAAAACGACAGACATAGAACAGGACACGTGGCGCGCCGGATTGCGCTTCGAGCCCTTCAATGCCTTAGACCTGCTCGTTTCTTACGTTCACAACCAGCGCGATGATTTCCAGGACCTGTCCGAACAACTCGATGAGTTTACGACGTCTTCTTTTGACAATGGCCTCGATGAAACGGGTGACCAGGTCGAGGGGCAGTTCATCTATCGTGCAGATATCTTTAATGTCATTGGCGGCGCGGCGTACACCCATGCCGACGTCGACGAAACGATCGATGTGACGTTCATCGATATCGACTTCGGACCGATATTCGATTTTTCGAGTAACGATAAGTTCGAACGGCGCTCGACGAAAGGGTATCTGTACCTGAACGTCCAGACGCCGGGTCATCTGGATTGGACCATCGGCGCGAGTTACGACGACTATGAGGATGAGGTTTTCGTCGAGAAGACGAGTTTCAATCCGAAGTTCGGCTTACGCTGGACTCCGGTCGACAATCTTGTCCTGCGTGCCGCTGCTTTCAAAGTGCTGAAACCGGCGCTCGTCGATAACCGCACGTTGGAACCGACGCAGGTTGCCGGCTTCAATCAGTTTTTCGACGATATCAACGCTACGAGATCGTGGCGTTACGGGGTCGGTTTGGACTGGCGCGTGCACGAGCAGGTGGCCGTGGGCGCCGAAGCGACGTGGCGAAACCTCGACGAACCCGTGCTTGTGTTCGACCAGTTCACCGGTGGATTCAATCGAGAGTTTGAAGACCGCGACGAGGAACTTCACCGGGCCTACCTGTACTGGACGCCGCACGAACGCTTCGCCGTTAATGCGGCGGTTAATTACGACCTTTTCGACAGCGAAAAGGGCGAAGTAACAAATTTTGGCAATTTGCCGGAACGAGTAAGGACGATCAGCACGCCGTTTGCCGTAAACTACTTCTCACCTGCAGGGTTCTACGCTTCGCTCGGCTCGGCCTACGTTGACCAGAAAGTCGATCGGTCCGAGTTCTCCACCCAGGGACAGGGGAGCGACGATTTCTTCGTTGTCGATGCCTCTTTAGGCTATCGTTTACCCCGACGGCGCGGCACCATTAGCGTGGGTATAAAAAATATTTTCGATACGAAGTTCAAGTATCAGGACGACAGTTACCGTGAGACGAGTGTCGAGGCATCTACCGGCCCGTATTTTCCGAACCGGATAGTACTCGCGACACTGACGCTGTCGTTCTGATCCGAACACGGAAATCGAAAGAAAAAGAACAACCTTATGTCAGAGGAGCATGCGATGAAATATCTAAGAAAACTCGAACCAATCAGGGTAGCAATTGCGGTCGGTTCATTACTCATTGCCGGCTATGCGCAGGGACAAGACGCTACAGGGATGAGCGGCACGTGGTATCAGGTTGAAGGCGAGGCGAATTGCAACGCGTTCAGTTCTAATTCCGTCGGTACATTTACAGTGTTGAATCCGTCAGACAGCGGCCTGGCGTCGGACGGGTTGCTGATGGTTGACTACGAGGTCGATTCATCCGGCGATCTGCCGAGTGTTTCCTGGACTACGCAGGCGGATTCCGAGGCGGTCAACGCCGTGATTCTGGTCGGCGAAAAGATTACAGGTAAGCAGAAGTCAATCGTTTACCACTTCGGCGAGAACGGCTCGGCCATGGATAGCGGCGAGATCGGCCCAAGCGAGGGTCTGGCAAAACTCAGATTCTGCTACGGACTTGGACCACTAGTCACGCCCCCCCCGCCCCCGCTGGAAGTGATACCGGTGTGCACGGATATCGACGGCGAATTGCTGGATCTCACTGGCGTCCAATGCCCAGTTGCTTCTCCCGATCCGGAAGATAATAGCGATAAGCGATTCATTTTCAGTATCAACCCCTACGGGCAGAACGGCGAGATTGCGGTATGCACCTGTAACTTCGACGAAGCGCTGACCGAATGCGACGCATCGATCGAAGCCGGTGAGGAAGGTAGCTGTTTGCCGTTCCCGGACCAACAAGCCGATGAACCGGCGAAGGGCCTTACCTGGCCACCTGCCGAGATCGTAATCTACCAGAATGGTACGGGTGCCTGCTACACGACGCGCAGTGGCGGCCGGATCTGTTTTTAGTAGTCGAAAAACCGAGAGGCGCTGCTGGAAGTAGCGCCTCTCGAAATTCACTGTGCGAAATGATGGCGGCCCCGATTTCTGCCCCCACTCGGACAGACTGTGGAGCGCGACATAGAGCCTAGCGTACAAGGGCCAACCTAGCCGAGTTTTGTTGTCTGTACGTTATCCTGCGCGGACCGCGTTTACGGTGTGCTTTGTCCTCAACGAAATCGTTGTGACCAGGAACAGTTAGGGCTGCAGTGACTAGCGATAGTAACAAAATCCGCATTGTGCTCACGTCGATTGACCCTGACGCAAGATTCAGGCCCGGAAAACATAGCGGTGCTTGGAGGCGATCCTAAACCAAAAACATCCGGGTAAAGAATCCAACGGTGATGCAAAGATCCAATCGGTCGACACTGGCGACGCGATGAGCGACGGCACTGATGATGCCGGCCGCGACCCTGCGCAGCATCTGATAATTGACCAGCCACCATTTCACGGTGTCTTCGCGGACGTTATGGCCCGTTGGTGGCAGGATGTGAGGTTCTGCAGTTAGTCAAAGACGACATCCTCCTTGAGCCCGGGCAGGAAAATCATAATCTCTATCTCTTGCTGGACGGGCGGCTGAAAGTCCATATTGACCGTGTCGATTCCGAGGAAGGGTTTATTATCGATGCCGGTGAGTGTACCGGAGAGGTATCAATTATCGATGGAAAACCGGCCGCGGCATTTGTCGTCGCGGAAGAACCCAGCCAGGTTCTAGTCCGCCCAGAGGCAACGCTGTGGCAGGACTTCTTCAGGATCCCGCAAGTCACAAAGAATTTCATGCAAATGACGGCCGATCGGTTTCGCGCGTGCAACGCGGCAATGTAGCAGGCGATTGAACAACAGCTACGTTTCGAGCATCTGCAACGCGAACTCGAGTTTGCACGCGAGATTCAGTCAGGTCTCTTACCGCACGGGTTCAGTCTGGAGCCGGAGTTTGACATCGTTGCCGAAATGACTACGGTGCAGCAGATCGGCGGTGATTTCTATGATGCTTTTCCGCTCGGCGACGATGAGTACTGCGTGGCAATTGGTGATGTTGCGGGCAAAGGAGTCCCGGCCGCACTGTTTATGGTTAGAACGATCACCGCGTTACGAGCGGAGCTACTTAAAAACCAAAGCCTTGAAGTAGCGATAAGCAAGCTCAATCAGCTTATTTGCGGAAATAACCCGAGCCCCATGTTCGCCACCTTGATCGTAGGTATATTGAACAGGCGCGCTGGCAGTTTTCGATATCTCGACGCCGGCCACGGTGCGGTCATTCTCGGAGGGGGTGTTGGCTTCAAGCAACTACCGTTACGTGCGGGCATACCGGTGGGAATTCTGGACACAGCCGAATACGAGGTTCAATCGATCGACCTGAAGTCCGGCGATGTTGCGTTTCCCTACACCGACGGCGTAACCGAGGCAGTGACCCAGGAGCATAAAATTTTTACCCTGGAAAGTTTGATGGATGGCTTATTGGCTGAAGCGGCAACGTCCACATCCGAACTTGCTAACTGGGTCCGATTGTCGATAGCGCAGCATATCGACGGCGCACCGCTATCAGATGATTTAACGATGGTGATCGTGCGCTGCTGCTAACCCGCTGAACAAGCGAGCTATGGGTCCGATTTCGGCAGTAATGACTCGTCGGTATTAATCGTTCCACGTTCCTCAATTAGCTGCAGAATGCGCCGAATGTTCTCGCGGGCGCGCCTCTCATAGCGGTCATAGAAAAACTCTGTGAAAAAAATCCTGGGTCGATCTAGAAGTGATCCGAGAAAAATCTGTTTACCCGAATAGTAATCTTTAATGGGCCCCGAGAACTCCTGCTGCAGGTTTATTGAATCTTGCAAGAACCGATCCCACGACACGCCGAAACTCGACAAATCGATATCGCAAATATATTGCTGGTTTTGTACCTGCGGTGGATCTCGATGGGTAGTGACCATAATTAGGTCGACTACCGTCTGAACGAATGCTGGGTCCATGAAGCCGTCTGCCAGCGCGCGAAATAGTTGGGCGCTGCGTGCTTCGTTGTCAGATTGAGCCGGTTCGTGAATGATATCATGGAACCAGACGGCCAATTCAATCGGGTCCACTTGACTCATTTGATCACCTGCCGAGTCCAACTCTGCGAGGCAATGCACAAGATGGCTTTTGTCGTGGTAGTGCCGATGCAGTTCTGAATAGTACCGTTCTACGGAACGCCAGATCGGTTCGGGATCGCTGAAGCAGCCGTCGGTAAGGCAACGCTGCCACAAGTTCGTAAAGCGATCCTTTAACACCTGGTCGGGATGGCCGGAGTTGATTTCTGGAATCGTCATAATTACTTTGTGATCTGCTGTCATTTCCCGGCCGTGCGACGCGCACAGCGTCGGCCTCACTATTATTAAATATTATGCAGGCCGCCGCCCGCGTTAAGTGTCGACTGTGGCACGACCGCGCTACTTATCACTTACCGTCGATCGGCTTGCCCTTACCGTTCGGTGTCGGCGATTAAACACCGGCTCTAATCTTACTGACGACCCCAACCTCCGGTCATAGTACATACTGGCTGACGGCGCCTGTACGAACCGACACTTAATGCCTTTGAGGCTGCGTCTTGTTGCTAGTCGAACCGTCAAATCAAAGTCGCCCGCAACTGATGTATCTATCGCCATAATTGCATCGGAACATTATGCGCGCATGATAGTAACAAGACGCGGCGCAGCCTGATTAGTCTCATGCAGACATCTGCGCGAGCAACGCACGGGCCTCGGTCAGATCGCGGCTTTCGTATCCATCGGAGAAATCCGCCACCAGCGCAGCCAGTGGCGCGCGTGCCTCCTCGACCCGTAAGCCGCGCAGGAGCCATGCGCCTAGGGCAGTCGCCGCGCGTAGCTCGAGCGCACGCGCACCCTGTTCCCGGGCCAACATGAGCGCTTTGCGATAATAAGCTTCAGCGTCCTCGCCCGTCGCCGGTCGCCCGCTGAGCGCGAGGCGCTCGATCAACACGCCGCGGGTCCGCAGGATCTCAGCGTCCCACCAGTGCTCTTCGGTTTCGCCCGATCGAACAAGGGCTTCGTACGTTAGCGCGAGACCTTCTTCGAGCTCGCCGTGCCGTGCGCAAGCCTCAGCGAGGATACCAAGGAAGAAGGGTAAGTTAATAAACGCGCCAGTCGATTTGTAAGTTTCCAGTCCCCGGTGCATCTCCGCGATACCGGACTCCGCAGATTCCTCGGGTTCTCCCGCTCGCTCGATCACCATGGCACGCGCCCATCCTCGCAGGATCGAGCCGATCGCCGTGTGATGGGCGAAGCCCTGCTCGGCGGCCAGTGCAAGGAGTTCCTCCGCACTTGCCCTCACGGCGTCTGGCTCCTCGAAACGCTGGTTAAGATCGGCGGCGAATCTCAGCGCGTAGGCGAGGCTCAGGGGGTGGTCGAGCGCGCGTGCGAGCGCGACGGCTTCATTGCTGCAAGCCAACGCCCGTGCGGGATGTCCGTTTATCCATAGCGCCAGAGAGAGGTGCGAGAGCCCGTGCACCCGAGGATCTTCGCCCGCATAACTTGGCTCTGCCTCCCATGTTGGCACCAGTCTTCTGCACCGTTCGAGCTGCGCGACCGCGAGATCGATCTGACCGAGGCGGTACAGCGAATCCCCTAGCAATCCGCGAGCTACCAGGATTTCGGCCGGGCGCCCGGCGTCCAGCGCGACCGCAAGCAGTTCTTCAGCGAGCTGCTGCCCGCGTCGGAGCTTGCCGAGCAGTACGCAGTGCGTGCGCAAACCAGATAGGGCAATGAACGCAAGATGCTTGTCGCCCACGCGCTGGCTTATCTCAAGCGCTTGGCTAAAAGCCTCTTCGACCTCCGTCGCTCCCCAGCCGCTCACGATGGCGCGAGCACGACCGAGGTTGATCAGGAGTTCGGCGTGCTCAAGCTGCTGCGCATCCGTTTCGGGCAGCGTAACGAGCGCCTCGAGCGCCCGCGTGAAATGTCGCGTCGCTTCCACGTAAGCTGAACGCGCATCGGCGTTCGCGCCTGCCTGCTGCCAATACCGTAATGCCTTTTCGCCCATACGCGCTTCGAAGAAATGCCGCGCGAGAAGCTCCGGCTGCTCGTCACGGATTATAGGGAAGCCGGTTTCGAGAGACTCCGCAATGCGCCGATGAATCTCGCGGCGGCTGCGCTTGAGGATCGAGTCGTAGGCAACATCGCGGATGAGCACGTGGCGAAAGGTATAGGCCGTGCCCTGGGCATGCTCCATGGCGAGTAGCAAGCCCGCCTCGACGAGCCGGCGGAGTTCGTACTCCAGCGTAGCCGGTTCCAGCGGTGAAACAGCCTGGAGCAGGGGCAGTTCGAACTCACGGCCGATCACCGCCGCATCGAGTGCCACGCTTTTGGCCGAATCAACACGATCGAGCCGCGCCATCAGGGAATCGTGCAGCGAAGACGGGATCGATGACGTAGACGGTCCGGACTCGAGCACCGCCTTGGTGACCTCCTCGACGAACAATGGCACGCCATCCGCGCGGCCCACGATCTGCTTGACGGTATCGGGGGGTAACTTCACTGGCCCGGCGACGTATTCGACGAGCCGCGTAATGTCCAACGCATCGAGACGCTCGAGGTGCAGCGTGACCATTGCGGGAGTCGCAACCCAGGTCGGTGTGAACTCGGGTCGGCAGGTCAACAAGAGCAGTACCGGCAGTTCAGCGACCTCCGCGATCAGGCGCTCGAGCAGCTCGAGGCTGGTCGGGTCGAGCCATTGCAGATCTTCGAATACGATCAGCAATGGCCGTGTGCGCGACTCTGCGCTCACGATGGCGAGGAGCGCATCGAGGAGTTGCTTTCGCCGGCGCTGCGGCGACAAGGTCGACTTCAGATAGCGCTCCTCCGGCAGGGTGAGGAATAGGGGTGGGGCGAACAACGGGACGACCTCTTCAAGTACAAGTGGGTAGGCGGCGAGGGCTTGCTCTAGGAGAACGAGCCGCGCTGCGGGCTCGTCCCGTTCCGACCACCCCAACAGGCGATTGACGGTGTTCTTGATGACGTGCAGCGGCGTGTCCTGGTAATGCGGCGAGCCCCTGCATTCCAGCACATTGTGCGTGGTGTCGCCAGCTTCCTCGCACAGCGCCTGCACCACCCGCGTCTTGCCGATCCCGGCTTCTCCGACCATCAGTACTGTGCGGCCGTGCCCCGCGACCGCCGCCGCTAGCGCTTCTTTGAGCTGCCCGAGCTCCGCTGTGCGCCCGACGAGCGTCGTTGGGGGCTCGCCACCCGAACCGACGTGCGCTCCCCGGTTACTCGACTCTCCGCTAATGCGATAGGCTGTCATCGGTTCGGCGACGCCCTTGAGCCGATGTTGACCCAGATTCTCGCTCTCGAACTGGTTGCCCAGCAGACGATGCGTTGCGGCGCTGACGACGACCGTGTCGGGCGCTGCGATCGACTGGATCCGTGCCGCTACATTCGGCGTTTGACCAAGCGCGAGTTCCTCGCGCTGAGCACCTTGGTCAATGTCGCCGACGACGACGAGGCCGGTGTGGACACCAATTCGCAAGCTCAGGCGCTGGCCGCTGCGTGCCAGCTCTTCGTTTAGAACAGGCAGCTGCTCAAGGATGCCGAGCCCGACGCGGATCGCGCGTTCGGCACTGTCCTCGTGCGCGACGGGATAGCCGGCGTACACCAGAATCCCGTCGCCGAGCATCTGCGCGATATGACAATCGAAACGCTGTACGACGCGGGCTGCCATCTCCTGATACCGGTGCAAAAGATCGCCATAGTCCTCGGGGTCGAGGCGTGAGGATAGCTGGGTCGCATCCACCAGGTCGCAGAAAAGCACCGTCAGCTGGCGCCGATCGACCTGGTGACTGCCGGTAGTGGGAATGTTGCCGGTCCAGGTGAGAACGACGCCATTCTCGTCTGCTGCCACCCGGCGGCCTTCGACGAGTTCGAGAGCAAGGTCGGCAAGCGCACCTTCGTCGAGCTCGAAGTGACGCCGCAGCAAGGCGTATGTGAGCCGCCCGCGCCGCGCGAGCATCTGCTCGGCCTGGTCGACCAACTCCTCGAAGCTCATGGTTTCTCCCGTGTGATGTCGGGCACTGATGAGGCCCCGCGTTGTCAAGGTTCTGATGTTTCCAACTGCATGAATCCTGAGCATCGGCATGCGCTTGGGGGCAATGCCTGCGAAGTGCCACAGCAACCGCCGAAGACGCTGGCGCGTGGCTGCTCATTTGGTGTGTGCAAATTTGGCTCCGTCGAGGCCACAAGCGGTGTCCCCGGGCGTGCTCACTCACCAATTAAGAGGCTCTAGTTTCTCATAACGTCAGCGGCTTTACACGAAATGGTTGCGGCTGCTTACTTTCTTCCCAGGCTGAGTTAACCGGCGAGCGCCGTACTCTTTCCGGCTGATCCGGGAAATTGGCGCCTCTCAGCATCGACCGCTCTAGCAAGTTAATTCGATCCATCCGATTGCAGGCGTTGCAAACGCTGTGCAGTTGGGAGGGACGGGTACGAATATCTCAAAATACTCAGCAAGCGCCCGGAAGAAAGTTGGCGATGTCACCTCACCACCGGGACCGTAAATATAGCGTGGCGGTGTCCGGACCGTCCTATCAGCACTTGCGTACTTTTGCCCCGAACTTCAACGCGGTTCTCGCGAACGTTGTCAGCGATAGCCGCACGTGACGTCTAGAGACCGAGCTTACGCTTTGCGTTATTTGGGAGACCGCTTTGCGTAAACAGCAGTGATCGTTGTTGAATTGCACCTAACCGTGATCCAATTGCTCCGAAGATTTGCATTTAGCATTGGTGCGCCACGAGGCGCTTATTGTGCTGGCAGTTTCAAGTACTGCACAGGAAACGGTGACCCACCGTACCTGTTATCGAGTCTTGAGCGTGTGCCGGTAACGGTATGCGTTAAGCGTAGACAGGGAGCTTGCAGGCCGTAAGCCGTCGGGCTGAAGTGATTGAGCCCCGTTAAGATGCAACTGTGGGATGGTCGATGGCTTCAATATTCCAGAAGACAACATCGCGTGCGGCGAGATGGACAGCAGTAGGCGACGTCCCCGGGGTCTGAGAGCACGGCATGTCGGTAAAGCGAATGAGTGAACGTGGGAGATCCTGACGGTTCTTCAATGGAAGGAGTACCGGCTGACAAGCTTAATCGGCGAGGAAGCTGGGACGGTTGTCAGGAAGTCAGATGGGCCATAGTACCGCTGAAGCAGGGTAATGCCTGTGGAGGGAAGGGCCCTGGGTAATGGTGTTCTTTTTGAGGGATACGTGATGGGTCCAACAGAGACTCGACGAATGACGACAACAAAACTCGAAAGAATAGCGTGGCTGTCGGGTAGCGATCGAGACAAGCGATTTGATCAATTAATGCATTTTTTCGCGGAAGAACCCTTGTCCGAATGCTACCGCTCGCTGGATGGGCGCAAGGCGGTGGGAGCATATGGTGTAATAACGAAGAGGTACGGTGAAGATCTGGCGGACAATCTGAAGGATTTAGTTGAGCGCCTGCGCCGAATGGCCTACCGGCCAGGAGTGGTGCGAGAAGCCCTGATCCCCAAGCCGGGACAAGCAGGTCAAACGCGGCTGCTCGGGATAAGCAATCTGGAAGATAAAATCGTGCAGGGAATGATGCACAAGGTGCTGTCGGCGATCTATGAGCCATTGTTTCTCGAGTGTTCCTACGGATTCAGGCCGGGACGCAGCGCGCATGACGCCGTTCGGGCACTGCATCGACACTTGTACAGCCACCGGGTCGGGCACCGTCATTGATGTGGATTTAGCAGGATACTTTGACAGCATCGAGCAAGCGTTGTTACTGAAGATAGTTGGCAAGAAGGTCGCCGATCGCCGTTTTCTCCGTTACTTGCGTCGGCAGTTCGAGGCCGGGTTGCTGAGGGACGGTGAGCTATTCATCAAGGACGATGGCGCGGTACAGGGTTGCTTATGTCGCCCAGTCCTCGCGAACATCTTTGCGCACACGGTGATTGATGAGTGGTTTGAAGACACCGTTAAAAGGCACTGTCGTGGCGAAGTGGCTTTATTCCGCTACGCCGACGATCTAGTGATTTGTTGCGAGCATGAACAGGATGCCGAACGGGTGCAGAGCGCGTTAAGGAAACGACTGGAGCGATTCGGTCTGAGCCTGAACGATGAGAAGACCCAACGGGTATCGTTTGCGCGACCGCTGGCTAGACGCAACGGTGGCACGTCATTTGATTTTCTGGGATTCCCGTTTTATTGGGGTCGTTCGCTGAAGGGCCACCCTATCCCGAAGGTCAAGACGAGGGGCAAACGCTTGCGCGCGTCGCTCGTGCGTGTCCGGGTCTGGGCGAGCACGGTCCGCAGTCGGCAAGGTCTACTACCGATCTGGCGCGCATTCTGCGCCAAGGTGTGGTCACCTTCGGTACTGCGGTGTGTCGTTCAATCACCGAGCGCATGAAATGTTCATCACGCATGCCACCCGCATCCTGTACAAATGGCTGAATCGCCGGAGTCAACGCAGATCCTTTAACTGGGAGAAATTCCAGCGCTTCATGGATCAGAATCCGTTACCCCGGCCAGTCGTTTACACCTCTTTATTTGTAGGCTGACGTCACGTGAATAGCGTTATCTTGAGCCCATTGCCTAAGGGGTTCTAAACGGGGGGAGGTCCGGGCGACCGGCCTCTCTAGCAGCTATCCATCGTTTTCAACGATAGAGTGATACGCAAGGCCATATTTCTCCCAATTGTCAGGGTCGAATTTTAGTGCAACTGGCGGATCAAATCAGCGTGCAAATCAACAACGACACTGACAAGCTGGACGACATGCGCCGCCTAATCGATGCGCAAGATAACGACTTGTTCGACGTGCTGGCCTATGTGCGTTTCACAATGCCTACAAAAACCAGAAATGCCGCGCCAACCATGCTCGAAATAGTGGTCTGTCCGGCTCCGGGCACCATTACTATTGCGTAGTTGAACAAGGTCGAGTTGCTGGCCCAGCGGTCGAAACTGTTCGGCGAGCCGACCACCCGCGCACTTGTGAGAGTCATGGCGACCCGACCCCTAACGATTTCTCCCGACAGTCTGACTGAAGCTAGCCCCGCCCGTGCTGTCCTAAAGCTTCGCGACGTTTCGCCGCTACCGTGCTTGCAGTGAACTCGGGTTTTACTTTTTCGGCTATGCCCGAACGGGCCACACACGATTGTCATAATGATCGATTGGGTATTGGAACCCGATTTTTTCTGGACCATTCTGAGGTGTATTTCATGGACAATAGTGCGCTAGCATTCCTACCGCATGCTTGCGTTGAGCCCGGCGAGACTGACAGTCCCGTCGAACCTGGCGCGTTAAAACTGCTGTTGATAGAACAATATTTCCCGAACGCGTCATCGACTAAATCCATTATTGAACAATCAGGCGGTGCTCCTTCGGTCGTCACCCACGTCGAAACGTTACGCGCTGGCATAGCAAAACTCAGCGAGGAGTCGTTTGATGCTGTGTTAGCAGACCTCGAATTATCCGACTCAATTGGACTCGATACGTTAAATACTCTGGTCGCCGCCAGTAGCGATGTTCCAGTCATCGTGCTCGCTCCAGCGAATCCAGATAGCGACGGGCACGAGATGATGAAATTGGGCGCGCAAGATTATCTGGTCAAAGGGCAATGCGACGGCACGTTGATTCTGAAATCTGTGCGCTACGCGATCGATCGCAAACTCACCTACAGACATCTCGACTACCTTGCACACTACGACACGCTAACGGGTCTTGCGAACCGCGAATTATTCCAAGCTTGCCTTGTGCAAGCAATCAAGCGCGCGGATAGAGATGGTGGATTGTTAGCTTTGTTGTTTCTGGATCTCGACAGATTTAAGTCTATCAACGACACCCTAGGCCGGCTTGGTGCTGATGACATCTTACTAGCGGTCTCCGATCGGATTAAATCCTGCGTGCGCAAGGCCGACACCATCGCGAGATTGGGCGGTGACGAATTTACAATACTGCTCGAGGATATCGGTAACGCGTTTGACGCAGAGTCAGTCTGTCGAAAGATTCTTCAGGCGCTTGAAATTCCATTCGACATCAACGGTCAGGAGATTTATGCGACTGCGAGTATTGGAGTTGCATTCTGCCCCGCCGATGGCACAGACGCCGATCGATTGCTTCGCAATGCCGACGCCGCAATGCACCGTGGGAAGCAAGAGGGGCGCAATCAATATCACCTGTATACTGCAGACCTCAGTTCGAAAGCCGTCAACCGGCTAAGTATTGAGTCGGCATTGCGCCATGCGATCGAACGTGATGAATTATTTCTTTGCTACCAGCCCAAAATTAGCCTGCAAACGGGCGAAGTGTTGGGGGTTGAGGCTTTGTTGCGCTGGCAACATCCGCATAGGGGGTTGGTCTCACCGCTCGAATTCATTCCTGCGGCCGAAGACACGGGTTTAATCGTGCCGATTGGAGAATGGGTTTTGCGCCAAGCATGCATGGATGCGAATCGTTGGGAGCACGAGGGCCTCGAAAACGTGCGTGTCGCGGTTAACCTTTCGGCGCGACAATTTCGGCACAGTGATCTCGTACAAACAATTACACGGATGTTGAGCGATTTAAATTTCGATCCCAATCTGCTCGAACTGGAAATCACTGAAAGCCTGCTGATGGATGATATGCAAACCAGCCAGCGTGCTCTGTATGACCTTAAGGCCCTGGGTCTGGCGATTTACCTTGACGATTTTGGTACGGGCTATTCTTCCCTCGCTTACTTAAAAAAATTCCCTATCGATGCACTAAAAATCGATCGATCGTTCATTAGCGACATTCCAGATGACGCTGACGACGAAGCCATTGCGCGTGCGATCATCGCTTTGAGTCAAGCGTTGCGTTTAAAAGTGGTTGCCGAAGGGGTTGAGACTCAGGCGCAGCTGGACTTCCTAGTTCGGGAAGGTTGCGACGAGGTACAAGGTTTCCTATTTAGTAAGCCGGTGACCTATTTTGAGCTGGTAGAATGGGTGGGCAGGCGAAATTCGCGGTTACAGCGGATCGCAGCCAACGACTACCTAGTGACGACATGACCGTCGTGTGGAGACCTGCTGCTCAAGTCAACGGCAACGCATCGAGTCCCTAAAAACTCCTCCCCTGCGACGGTAAGCGCGCCTTGTGCTTGCGGTGATCTAATTGTTAATACCTCTGTTGCCTCAGAGGTTGTTGGCATCTTCTGAAGGCACTTGTCACACGGTTCGGCTACATACTCGAATTACGTCGCAAAAATACAACTATTGTTGAAATGTTTACGAACGAATACGCGCTAACATCTTGCAATACTGTAGATTTTAATTACACTACCGGGGCCTAAACTGTAGCGGATTACTCGACGAAAATGCGGCGGATTGGCAACAGTTTAGTTGCTGCTCGGGCAGTTCGACAATTCTATTGCGATGAATACTGAACCTAGCAGTCGGCTGACCTGGTGTCGGGTTACGTAGCGAGGAAGCCCACTAGTGGGTGGCCCGTCTTGCAGTTTGGAGAGCGGCCGAGCGAGCAAGGATTGAGGCGGAAACTACGCGAGTCGAATAAAAATAATGCCCGGAAACACGATATAAAGCGATTGAATCGTATAAACCGGAGGTCTTTGGGCTGCCGGCTTACAAGACCACTGCTGAGTTAGCGGAACGTTGTAGAGAGCATAATGAACAAGCGACAAGAACCCAGCATTCAAGTCCTCATCGATGAGGAAATCGAAGACATCGTCGAGGTTCTATCACAGCGAACAGTCCACCCGCTTGAGCCCGCCACAGATCCTGCCCAGCTGGCTATGAACCGCGCTGCTAAAGCGCTGTCAAATCGTCAGGCTGACGACGGGCATTGGCTTTTCGAGCTTGAAGCGGATGCGACGATCCCGTCCGAGTACCTCTTGCTGCAC
The DNA here is from genome assembly GCA_047611805.1 of Gammaproteobacteria bacterium. Taxonomy (GTDB): domain Bacteria; phylum Pseudomonadota; class Gammaproteobacteria; genus UBA11873. Next base: position 53,174 of record JBLFWX010000018.1, on the reverse strand, counting down.
TATTTCATGCGCACGGTCGATCGCGAGCGCGAGCAGAAGATCGCTAAATATTTGCGCCGACGTCAGCATAACAATGGGTCGTGGTCGCTGTACGAAGGTGGCCCTGGAGATATCAGTGCGACGGTGAAAGCTTATTTTGCCTTAAAACTCGCGGGGGACTTGCCGGACGACGAACACATGGCGCGGACTCGAAACTGGGTGCGGGCGAATGGTGGGGCCGAGGCAGTGAACGTTTTTACGCGCATCACGCTAGCAGTATTTGGGCAACTACCGTGGCGCGCTGTACCGGCGATGCCCGTAGAAATTATGTACCTACCTAGTTGGTGGTTCTTCAATCTAAGCAAAGTATCCTATTGGTCGCGCTGCGTAATCGTTCCGCTTCTAATCATTTTTGCAAAGCGCCCGGTGGTTGAACTAACAGAAGAGCAGGGCGTCGCTGAATTATTTTTAAACGATCCTTGCGAATTAAGACATATGGATCGGTTTAAACCCGGGAAGCCGCTGCAGAATGCATTCTTGTTGTTCGACCGCTTCCTTAAGGTCGTTGACCGGTTTACCCCGAACTGGGTACGCCAGCCAGCGCTTCGCCGCGCCGAAAACTGGATGCGCGACCATTCGAAGGGGAAAGGTGGTTTGGGCGCGATTTATCCGGCGATGGCGAATGCTGCGGTCGCGCTACGCGCGCTCGGCGCGCCAGAAAACGACCCGGATTTCGTGCGTACGATGCAGGCTATTGAGGATCTTGTCGTAGATAAGCAGCAAGAAACTTATTGCCAGCCGTGCGTATCGCCGATTTGGGATACTTGCTTGTCTCTAACGGCGCTGACAGAAGCCGGTGCGCATCCGGATCATCCGGCGGTTCAACAGGCGGTGGACTGGTTACTCGATCAGCAGATATTTGTCGAAGGAGACTGGTCGAGCCAGGCCAAGAAATTAGCCCCTGGTGGCTGGGCATTTCAATTTGAGAATGATAAGTATCCCGACGTTGACGATACCGGGATGGTCTTGATGTCGCTTATCCGAGCCGGCGTCCATGATAGAGAAAATAAGGTAAAACGCATCAATCAGGCGGTCAACTGGGTGCTTGGGATGCAGAATAAAGATGGTAGTTGGGGCGCTTTCGATATCGGCAACGATCACGAGTATTTAAACAATATTCCTTTCGCTGACCACGGTGCTTTGGTCGATCCAGGCACCGCAGACCTAACGGCGCGTTGCGTCGAACTGCTGGCGATGCTCGGCTACGACCAAAATTTTCCACCCTTGCATAAGGCACTCCAGTTCCTTGAGAACGACCAGGAAGAGTTCGGTGCTTGGTACGGACGTTGGGGTGTGAACTATATATATGGAACCTGGAGTGTGCTCTCTGCGGTCGGGGTAATCGGCGAAGATGTCGCTAAGCCCTACATTCGTAAAGCGATTGCCTGGCTGAAGGATATCCAAAACGTCGACGGCGGCTGGGGCGAGAGTTGCAACAGTTATGACGATCCAATACTACGCGGCCAGGGCGAAACCACGGCATCCCAAACGGCATGGGCATTGCTCGGTCTAATGGCCGTCGGTGAGGTGGATTCGATCGAAGTGGAACGGGGTATCGAGTACTTGGTTCGTACGCAAAACGACGCGGGCGAGTGGGATGAGGAAGCCTATACTGGAACTGGTTTCCCGCGTGTGTTCTATCTGCGCTACCATGGCTATAGCCGCTATTTTCCATTATGGGCCCTGGCATCGTATGCGCGCTTGCGTCGCGGCCTGCCGACACGCCAATCCGAAATTATGGAACAGGGTTGGATTGAGCTGGGACCGATTCCGGTTTTAGCCTCAGCCTAACTACGCGGTTAGAGATCGGGTATTCGGCGTCGCCGGATACCTGCCCCTATTGCAGTCTTCTGGAAAACCACGAGAATTGGCAGCGCGAGCACCTCGATTTGTGCCTCATCTTGGGTTCAACATCACTAAGATGGCTGCATATTATGCAAGCTTCGCCTGGAATAACGTGCCGGCTGAGCCAATGAATTGGAGAACACTGTATGTCTGAATACGTGGCCCCTATCGCGGATATGAAATTTGTCATCGAGAACATCGCTGGCCTCGATCAGTTGAGTTCTCTAGCAGGGTTTTCTGATGCGACCCCGGAATTAGTAGACGCAATACTCGAAGAAGCAGCAAAACTGGCGACCGAAGTACTCTCACCGTTGAATCGAGTGGGTGATGTGGAAGGTTCGAAACTGACCGGCGATACCGTACAAACCCCGCCGGGATGGCGTGAAGCCTACAGCACCTTTATCGAAGCTGGGTGGGCGAGCCTTGCGGGAGACCCCGAATATGGTGGGCAGGGCTTACCAAAACTCATCGCTACTGCTGTGAGCGAAATGTGGAATTCGGCGAACTTGTCTTTTGCGCTTTGCCCCATGCTGACTCAAGGCGCGCTCGATGCGATCGAGCATCATGCGGCTGCGCACTTTAAAGAATTGTACGTTGCTAAACTGATTTCCGGTGAGTGGGCTGGAACGATGAATCTGACCGAATCGCAAGCAGGCTCGGATCTCAGCGCAGTAAGCACGAAAGCGGTTCCCGAAGGTGATCACTACCGCATCTCGGGTCAAAAAATATTCATCACTTACGGCGAACACGATCTCACAGAAAACATTATCCATATGGTGCTCGCCAGGATCCCGGATGCGCCGGCCGGTACCCGCGGAATTTCGTTGTTTATCGTGCCGAAATTCCTGGTCTCCCCGGACGGTAGCCTCGGCGATCGGAACGATCTCCGCTGCGTTTCCTTGGAGCACAAATTGGGCATTCACGCGAGCCCGACTGCCGTCATGTCATACGGCGACAACGATGGCGCGATCGGCTATCTGGTTGGTGAGGAAAATCGCGGGCTCACCTACATGTTCACAATGATGAACTCGGCGCGCCATGCCGTTGGGCTTGAAGGTGTAGCGATTACCGAACGGGCCTACCAACAGGCGCTCGAATTTGCTCGCGACCGAGTTCAAGGACAACCGATTGGACCGAGCGGCGGCGCGCGTGCGCCGATTATTGAACATCCCGATGTGCGACGCATGCTGATGTTGATGAAGTGTCACGCGGAAGCGATGCGCTCGCTCGCCTATGTTTGCGCCACGGCTTACGACCTTGCGGCGCGATGCACCGATCAAGCAATTGCTACTTACGCCGCTCGGCGTGGCGATTTTCTGACCCCGATTGTGAAGGGTTGGAGCACCGAGATGGGCATTGAAATGGCGTCACTTGGTGTGCAGATCCACGGCGGTATGGGATTTATCGAAGAAACCGGTGCAGCTCAATATTTACGTGACGCGCGAATTACCACCATATACGAAGGCACGACGGGTATCCAAGCGGCTGATCTAGTAGGGCGCAAAACCTTGCGTGACGGTGGCGCGGCCGCCAACGAATTACTTGAAGAGATTGCTTCGGTGGTGGCGAGAATGCCTGAGTCTGAGGCGCAATTGGCCGACATTCGCCGCGCCCTCGATGCTGGCGTGGGCGATGTTCGTACGGTCCTCGAGTGGATGGCAACTGCCGAGCGCGAAGACCCGCGTTTGCCTGCCGCCGCATCGGGCCATTACTTGAAGTTATGGGGCGTGGTTTGTGGCGGTTGGCAGATGGCTCAGGCCGCGCAGATCTGTTGGGAGAAACTTGGCAAAGATGGAACCGCGGACACGTTTGGACGAACGAAAATCGCTACGGCACATTTTTACGCTTGCCAAGTAATGCCTCAAACGCAGGCGCTAACGGCAACCATCGTCAGCGGTTCTGGCTCGGTGTTGTTGCTCGATGCGGCAAATTTCTGACCGCCACACGACCCAAGCCTTGTCGCTACTCGCCCACGTTACGGTCATCTGTTATGGTCGCGACACTGAACCATACGGCGATTAACTATGTCTTGGCCTTGGCTAGAAAAGATTGACCACGCGTTTGCCGACTGGCAACTGAAACGTTGCCGGAACATTAACGATCTGCGTTCCGCCGCGCGCATCCGGATGCCGAGTCCCATGTTCCACTACATGGACGGCGGCGCCGAAGACGAAGTCAATCTCAAGCGAAGTTGCAGTAGTTTCGACGACTACGAATTGCTGCCGAGAAACCTCAACGACATTAGCCAAATTGATCCGTCAACAACAATCTTAGGCCAAGCCGTCGATATCCCCGTATTTTGCTCACCGACCGGCATGTCGCGCTTGTTTCACCACGACGGTGAGTTAGCTGTTTCGCGTGCAGCTGCTCGGGCCAATACGATATATACCTTGTCGACCATGGGGACGTTCTCCATCGAGGACGTCGCAAAAGTATGCGACGGACCGAAATGGTTTCAAATCTATGTGTTTAAAGATCGCACCTTGGTTAGCGAGTTTATCGAACGTTGTAAAGCGGCCGAATACCATGCGATGTGCCTAACCATCGATTTAGCCTTAACCGGCAATCGTGAACGCGATTTACGTACCGGGATGACAATACCGCCGAAGTTTTCGCTCGCCGGATGGTTTGATTTTGCTCTACACCCCTTGTGGTCGCTGAGTTACCTTTCCACGCCGCCGTTCAGCTTAGCGAACGTAGAACACCGTGTAACAACGGGTAACGACGGCGATGTAACGACTCTAGTGGATTATATTTCCGGGCAATTCGATCGCACGGTTACGTGGGACGACGCGGCATTTATGGCTGAAGAATGGGGCGGACCGTTTGTCGTTAAAGGCGTCTTGACGGTACATGACGCGTTGCGCGCCGTGGACATTGGGGCCAAAGCCATTATGGTTTCAACGCATGGCGGGCGCCAACTCGACCACACCCCTGCGCCAATTGATGTGTTAGCGGAAATCGTGGACGCGGTTGGCGATCGAGCAGAAGTGATTTGCGACGGCGGCATAAGACGTGGAACCGACGTTCTTAAAGCATTAGCACTCGGTGCCCGCGCCGTATCGCTCGGGCGCGGTTATTTATATGGACTCGGTGCGGGCGGTGAGGCGGGAGTCGATCGGGCACTCGCCCTACTGAAACAAGAAATTGTCCGCGATATGGCGCTACTCGGCTGCCGTTCGATAGAGGAGATTGGTTCCGAACATGTCCGTCGTCGACCCAGAGTTTGATACTGATATTCCGACCCTACGTCGGATCTTGAGCGACAACCGAACGGTGGCCGTTGTCGGTTTGTCACGCAACTGGCATCGACCGAGTAATTTCGCCGCGAAATATCTGCAAGACCACGGTTATCGAGTGATTCCCGTCAATCCGATGTACGACCAAGTCCTCGGTGAAACGTGCTACCCGGATTTATCTGCTGTGCCCGATGCCATCGATGTCGTCGACTGTTTTCGGGGCGCTGAAGAAATTCCGGCGCTCGCGGCCCAAGCGATAGCTGTTGGTGCGAAAGTCTTATGGACGCAGCTAGAGATCGTCAATTACGACGCGGCGCGGGTGGCACGTTCGGCCGGTCTAGATGTTGTGATGAATCGTTGCATGAAAATCGAGCATGCACGCTTATTCGGCGGTTTGAATTTCGTCGGCGTTAATACAAAAGTGATTTCTTCGAAGCGACCGAAGAACGTCGCGAACTAATACGATCAAACAAGAGAACGGGTAATGGCAGATCGCGAATTCGGTTTCGAGACTTTGGCTTTGCATGCGGGCCAGATCCCGGATGCTGCGACGGGTGCGCGAGTCACCCCGATATATCAAACCACCTCATTTGTCTTCGACGATGCCGATCATGCGGCTAGCCTGTTCAATCTGCAGACTTTCGGCAACATTTATTCGCGGCTAAGTAATCCAACGAATTCCGTATTGGAAGAACGCATCGCGGCGCTAGAGGCGGGCAGGGCGGCGGTCGCTGTTGGATCCGGCATGTCGGCACAGATGGTGGCTTTGCTGACATTGTTGCAAGCCGGAGACCATATGGTTTCGGCAAAAACGCTGTACGGCGGTACCTATTCGCAATTCGACGTCACGTTTCGGCGCATGGGAATAGACACCACGTTCGTCGATCCAGATGATATGGAATCCTTCGCCAAAGCGATCACCCCGAATACGAAAGTCATCTATGCCGAGACACTGGGTAACCCGCTGATTAACGTACTCGACATAGAAGCCGTAGCAGACGTTGCCCACGCTGCAGGTCTGCCCTTAGTTATCGACAACACGTTTCCAACACCCTACTTGTGCCGCCCGATGGAATTCGGCGCCGATATCGTCGTGCACTCCGCGACGAAATTTATCGGCGGCCACGGTACGACGATGGGAGGACTGCTGGTCGAGTCAGGAAAATTCCCGTGGGATAACGGTAATTTCCCCATGATGATGGAGCCGTCAGAAGGTTATCACGGGGTTAAATTCTACGAGACCTTCGGCGATTTCGGATTCACGATGAAGGCAAGGGTTGAAACTTTACGAACCTTAGGTCCGGCACTTAGCCCGTTCAATGCGTTTTTGTTGCTACAAGGGCTTGAAACGCTGCCCCTGCGCATGGACCGGCATTGTGAGAATGCGCTGGCGGTTGCCAAGTTTTTATCTGAACACCCGAACGTCCAATGGGTTCGCTACCCCAGTTTACCTAACGACCAATACTACGACCTCGCGCAGAAATATGTCCCGCGTGGCGCGAGTGCGATCATGTCGTTCGGCGTGAAAGGCGGGCAAGCGGCTGGTGTGAAATTTATTGAAAGCGTACAATTTTTAAGTCATCTGGCTAACGTTGGCGATGCCAAAACCTTAGTTATTCACCCAGCATCGACAACTCACCGGCAGATGTCGGAAGAACAGCAAAACAGTGCTGGGATCACGGCGGACATGGTTCGTATATCTGTCGGTCTAGAAACCTTAGACGATATTCTGTGGGATCTCGATCAAGCATTAGTTGCGGCATCACGCGGCTAGCAACGGGCGATAGAAAAATGAGCGATTTGATTAAGCAATTCGAAGCAGTCCTCGACGCAAACGGCATACTACGAGGCGATGACGTAAGTGGTCGAGCTGTGCATGTTTGGAATGATGAATCGATCCAGGCGCAAGTGATCCTACGCCCGACGACGACTGAGCAAGTCGCCGCGATCATGAAAATTTGCTACGCAGAGAATCAAACGGTCGTCGCTCATGGTGGACGGACTGGTCTTGTGCAATCCTCGATCACGACTGCAAATGACGTGATTTTGTCGCTCGAACGAATGAACCAAATAGAAGAAATTGACGAAATCGGTCGAACCATGACGGTCCAGGCAGGCGTTCCGCTGCAACAATTGCAAGCAACCGCCGACGAGAAGAATTTATTTTTCCCGGTTGATCTCGGGGCTCGTGGGTCGTGCCAGATCGGGGGGAACGTGTCGACTAACGCCGGTGGCAACCGGGTCATCCGCTTTGGCATGATGCGCGATAACATTCTCGGCATTGAGGCCGTGTTGGCCGATGGAACGATCATCTCGTCGCTAAACAAAATGATCAAGAACAACGCCGGTTACGATCTCAAACAACTGTTTATCGGCACTGAGGGAACGCTCGGCATTGTGACTCGATTGGTGTTGCGTTTACGTGAGGCGATTTCGTCGGAAGATACCGCATTTGTCGCGTTCGACGATTTCGATCAAGTGACAACGTTTTTGAAATACGTGGATGGCGCGCTGGGTGGCACGTTAAGCGCCTACGAGGTCTTGTGGCATGATTATTATGATTTAGTGACGACCGCGCCGGCAACCAATAAACGGCCGGTCGAAGCAAGTAGACCTTTCTATGCGATCGTCGAATCACTCGGATCAGTCAGTGGCCGTGAACATTTCGAGACCGTGATGATAAAGGCGCTCGAAGATGGGCTCATCGCCGACGCTGCGGTGGCGCAATCGAGTGGTGATAGAGCCGCAATGTGGGCGATTAGAGACGACGTGGAACAGTTTTTTCGTTACGGGCCGCCGCAAATTTTCGATGTCAGCATAGCGGTTCGACATATCGGAGAGTACGTCGATGAAGTGAAGCGTCGTCTACACGAGCAGTGGCCCCATCATTACTGCTACACCTTTGGTCACATCGCGGACGGCAACATACATTTCGCGATCACGGTTCCCGAGCGAGACCACGACATTCATCTCGGTGTCGAACGCGCGGTCTACGAACCGCTGCGACCATACGGTGGTTCTATTTCTGCGGAGCACGGCATCGGTTTGGAAAAGAAGGAATATTTATCGATATCGCGAAGCGACACGGAAATAAAACTGATGCGTCACTTGAAACACTCATTAGATCCGCGTGGCATTTTAAATCCAGGAAAAATATTCGACTTTGACGAGGCCGTTTGATTCCGAACGCACGTTGCGTGATTCAATGAGCGACCGGCAGTTCACTAATGGCTAGTACCGACATTTCAGCTCCCTACGAAAGCACGTTGGCAGTTAAGCCGAATTGGCTAGACGCCAATGGGCATATGAATGTCGCCTACTACTTGAGTGCGTTCGATGACGGCGGTGAGGTGTTTTTTCGTGATTGCGGAATTGGATGGGACTATACTCGCGAAGGCGTCGGTTCGATTTTCGTTTCAGACTGTGATCTCAATTTCCGCCGCGAATTGTTCGCGGAAGATCCGCTTAGAATAGAGACCACGTTGATCGACTGGGCTCCAAAACTCGTTCACACCTACCAAGCTTTGTATCATCGAGGAACGGGGGAACTCGCAGCGAGCGCGGAAATGCTGTTCGTGCATATCGCGTTCGCTGACCGAAAAAGTACCGTAATGCCTACTAGTACTCAGACCCGATTAGGCGAAATTTCAAAAGTCCATCGCGCATTACCGCGACCAAATAATTTAGGTAGAAAAATTGAAATCAAACGTTCACGCCAAGATTAGATCGCGCAGTCCTAGTTTCGGTAAACGCGGAATGGTGGCTTCTAGTCAAACGCTGGCGACACAAGTGGGACTCGACATCTTGAAGAACGGGGGCAGTGCGGTTGATGCCGCGATCGGCACAAACGCAATGTTGAGCCTCGTCGAACCACACATGTGCGGTCCGGGTGGTGATCTGTTTGCGATCGTGTGGGATCCCAGCGCGAAAGAGTTGGTGGGATTAAACGCGAGCGGCCGAAGTCCGGCTGAACTGTCGTACGCATCATTAAGCGATCAGCTTGGTGGCTCGAATTCGATGCCCGGACGCGGCCCACTTTCTTTAACTATGCCCGGCGCAGTCGACGGTTGGTGCGCGCTACACGAACGTTTTGGTCGCCTACCCTTCGCCGAACTCTTCCATTCGGTAATAGATCACGCACGGCAAGGGGTAGTGATTGGTAACCGTACCGCCGAAGCCTGGGCTGATGCTGTTCGCGGTGTCGTCGAGGATCCTGTGCTTGCTAAGCTTACGGGCTTGTTTTCCGAGACCTTCGAAATTGATGGTGCGCCGCCACGTCAGGGTCAGGTGTTTCGCAATCCAGACCTCGCGCGAACCTTTGCGGCGATTGCTCAAGGTGGCCGAAGGGGATTTTACGAAGGCGATTGCGCACAATCGATCGTCCGGTATTTGCAGTCCGTTGGCACCGCCATAACCGAACAGGACATGTTAGCAAGCCATTGGGAATGGGTCGTACCGTTGACCACATCGTACCGCGGCTATGACGTTTTCGAATTACCACCGAACGGGCAGGGCATATCTGTTCTGCAAATACTGAATATCTTAGAAAGCTATCCTCTGCGGGATTTCGGACCTGATAGTGCGGATTACTGGCACGCGTTTATCGAAGCGAAAAAATTGTGCTTCGAGGATCGCGCTCGCTACTACGCCGATCCCGAATTTTCGGACCTTCCGAACGCGAGGCTCATCGAAAAATCATATGCTGACGGCCGAAGGGCGCTAATTAACGATGAGATGGCGGCGAGCGACTTTTCGTATGGCGACGTTGCCGTGCCAGGAAGCGACACGACCTACCTCTGTGCGGCGGACAGCGATGGCATGATGGTGTCACTGATCCAAAGCATATTCTCTCCGTTTGGGTCCGGGTTAGTTCCGCCAGGGAGCGGCTTTGCGCTGCAATGTCGGGGTGCAGGATTTAGCCTCGATCGAGACCATCGGAATTGCTACGCGCCACTGAAGAGACCGTTCCACACCATTATTCCGGCCTTCGTGATGAAAGACGGCATCCCGTGGTTGAGCTTTGGCGTGATGGGCGCCGACATGCAACCGCAAGGGCAGGTTCAAGTACTCGTGAACATGATCGACTTCGACATGGATCCGCAAGCAGCAGGCGACGCCGCGCGCATGCGCCACTTTGGCGGTCGCCAACCAAACGGTCAGCGTCTTGATGGTCTAGGTATCGTGCAATATGAAGGCGAATTCGATAGTTCATTGATCAAAGAATTACAGCGCCGTGGGCACAAGATGCAGGAAATTGATGACTGGCTCACCGGATTCGTTGGTGGCTATCAAGCCATTCGCTACGAATCGAACGACGAAGTTTACGTGGCAGGTAGTGAACCTCGATTAGACGGTTGCGCGCTCGGGTACTAAGGCAACGCCATGTTCGTGAATCTCAAAATCGCAACCGAGCGACTAACTAAGGACTTCTAACATGTCGGTGAGTGCTCCAAAAATAGGTTTCGTCAGCTTGGGCTGCCCTAAGGCGTTAGTCGATTCTGAAAGGATTATGACGCAGCTCCGCGCTGATGGTTACGATTTAGTTGCTACCTACGCAGCGGCAGATTTAGTCATCGTCAATACGTGTGGCTTTATTGATAGTGCGAAAGCCGAATCCCTTGCCACTATTGGGGAAGCCGTGAAAGAGAATGGCAGAGTCATCGTAACTGGATGTCTTGGTGTGCAAGCGGACGAAATCAGATCATTGCACCCCAGCGTGCTCAGCGTCACTGGACCGCAGCAATATGAAGCTGTTGTCGGGGCGGTCCACACTCATGTGCCCTTCGTACACGAGCACGATCCCTATACCGATCTCGTCCCGCCCCAGGGTATAAAGCTCACGCCACGCCACTACGCCTACCTTAAAATATCTGAGGGCTGCAATCACAAATGCAGTTTTTGCATCATCCCCTCGATGCGCGGAAAGTTAGCCAGCCGTCCCATCGGGGACGTGATGGATGAGGCGCAACGATTGGTCGACAGCGGCGTACGGGAATTACTAGTCATCTCGCAAGACACCAGTGCCTACGGCAGCGATATCAAATATCGCACCGGATTTTGGCAGGGACGGCCGTTAACTGCCGACATGCTAGGACTGTGTCGGGCTCTCGGCGAACTCGGCGTGTGGGTTCGTCTCCATTATGTCTACCCGTATCCACACGTCGATCAAGTCATTCCGTTGATGGCCGACGGATTGGTCTTGCCGTATCTCGATATCCCGTTTCAGCACGGCAGCCCGCGGATCCTAAAACTGATGCGTCGCCCCGCTCACGCGGAAAACGCCTTGAATAGAATTAATCGATGGCGCGAAATTTGTCCAGACATCACGTTGCGAAGTACCTTCATTGTTGGATTCCCGGGTGAAACTGACGAAGATTTCGACCTGTTGTTGGACTTTATCGAGGCAGCGGAACTCGATCGGGTGGGATGTTTTCAGTATTCACCGGTTGCGGGCGCGGCGGCAAATGAACTGCCCGGTGCGGTTCCGGACGACGTTAAAGACGCTCGTTGGAATGAATTTATGGAATGCCAACAAGCGATCTCCCGCGAGCGCCTGGCGCGCCGCGTCGGACAATCGATGCAGATCTTAGTGGATTCCATCACCGATGAGGGTCCGGTAGGGCGAAGCTGGGCCGACGCCCCAGAAATCGATGGCGTCGTTCATCTATCGGGCGCGGGCGCGCAACATCTGTCAGTCGGGGAACTCTACATGGCGACCATATCGGATGCGGACGATTACGATTTGTACGGTGTCGTCGATTGAGGGATTTGAAGCACGGAGATATTTAATAAACGGGGCAATACGCTTCTACCATAGTCATTGCCTGCACGATCTAAGACTCGAGATAACTGCCGCTCGCCGTCCTACTGCGCCCCATCCTTTATCGTGCGCACCAAAATCGCTCCAGCTATTCGACTTAATGAGTGCGATTCCGCGGAAATATGCGGCTAGAATACCGTACGAACAATCGAACACCCGTCGAAGGAGAGCGATATGGCAATGCCCCAAGATATTTCACCGATCAATCCAGAATTGATGGACACGTTGTTTAAAACGACTGAACACGAATGGATCCCTGTACCGGATGACCCGAAACGCAGCTTTCTAAAAGTACTGTGGACCGGAGCAGAATCCGGCCGATGGGCGGTCCAATTCCGCTGGCTGAAGGGCTACATTGCCCCACAGCATAAGCACCTGACTGCTTCACACACCTTCATTTTGTCGGGCAAACTCGGCGTTCGCGATGGCACCTTAGATGCGGGCGACTACATCTACGAACCGAACGGCATGCTTCACGGCGCAACCGAGGCCCTAGAAGATACCGAGTACTTGTTCATTTGTGACGGGCCCGTGCTGTTCTACGACGATGACGGTTTCACCCGGTATTTAGGCTGGGAAGAACTGAGGCGTTTACAGGAAGCCCACGAAGCTGGTAAGACTAAAGCGGCCTAGGGCCTAATGCGACGAAATCCGCCACCAGTTCACGCTGTTGGCGGTGATTCCTAAGGCAGGATCGATAAGTGATGAAACCCTATTGGGTCGATGTGGCTCCGAATCCGACCAAAGTCCGTGTGTATATCGCTAAAAAACTGGATGGCGGCGCTGCTTTCGAGATCAAAGAAGTCCGCGTGAAATTGATGAAGGGCGAACAAAACCTGCCAGAGAATTTGCAGAGAAACCCTTTTGCTACTGCGCCGGTTTCGGAAATTGCGCCCAGTGATTACATCATCGAATCACTGTGCATGATGGATTACCTGGAAGCGTGTTTCCTCACCCGCAATAGGCTGCGAGATTCAATCCACGAACGCGCGAAAACGCGACAGATGGAACGCCTCGCGAACCTGCGCGTAGTCTCCCTTTAAGTCGGCCGGGTGGATGTGCATCTTGTCGAGTTAACTACGATCGGGGGCCACGAGTTGGCGAACGCGAACGATTCGCAGGCGTGCTTAACCCGTGGTTGGGCGTCTCGTGTGAGGTCGTGCGCAATTGACCGATGGTTTTGTGTCAGGGCCGCGATTCCCGAATTTCGTGCGGAGAAAACATTGTCGAAATCTTGCATTGCCAGTTTGCTGGCAGGAGGTTAAACGCCGCTCCTCGGCGGAGCAGCAAAAGCGCCTGATTAAGGCCCAATGCGCCTCGCTAAAATGGGTCCTCTCATTGTAAGATTCGCGATTAAGGCTCCATTGTGGTACTCTGCGGCGCTCCAGAACGTGATAGCGGCGCAACCTTAACCGGTTCCAACGCTAACGTGGACTCGAATCAAACAGCTTACGCCTACAAGAGTTCAGGCGTCTTTTGGCCAGCGCGTCTAACCATAGACCTCCTTCGCCGGCCGGATTTTGAGAATATTAGTTTTGGATGTCGCGAATCGTAGATTCTAGTGACTGATCTCTTCGAATCAGCTGTTCGATATCGCGCGATATGAACTCATTACTAATGCGCGACGTGCCCAACGCTAAGAATTATAAATTGGTCCCGCATAAAAACGATCACGGAGCATGACAAATGAACGAAACCGCTACGAAGACTGATTCGTCCACTGGCTATTACCGCGTTGCGCAAGTCGAAAAAATGTCTTCGCCGGACGGTGAGAAAGGTAGTTGGTTCCGATACATCATAGAAGGTGGTTACGCGCCAGTGACGGGCGCAAAGCCTGGGACACAGAAACAAGTATCTGCCTACGCGAAACTGCTGGCTGATGAATTAAATGCTCGCCGTTCTTCGGGTGGCGCGAGTCCGTCAGCCCCTCGCGGTCGAAAGAACCAACTCGTTCTAAAATAGGGCGCGCAGGTAGGCGAACCGTTGTACGATCGCGGATTACGACAACGAAATTCGCAGTCACGGCAGGCCCGCGACATGTGCAATGAGGCACATCGCCGTCCGGACGATGTGGGCATGGCCGTCGTCCGCTGCCCTAGGACCCTGTCGGACTTACGGTACTCTACTCGGACTGCTTCTGCGTCAATGCAGCCGTGCGGAAAGGCCGAATTTGGCCACTTTCAGTGAGCTTTTGCGTTAAAGGGAAATGACTATTCGCCTCGAAAGTCCGCCAAAAACCACCCAGACGGGGCTTTCCATCGTGACAAACCGCTAAGCCCGACGGGCTCCTAGGGCTACGAACGGCCAAGACTGTGACCAATGATCGACAATTCGTACTACTCTCAAGAGAATCACGGCCCGTATAATTTTTTCGATCTCGGTGACTTCTCGCTTGAAGACGGCGGCGTAATCCCCGACTGCAAAATCGCCTACACCTGCTTCGGCGAATTGAACGAGGCAAAAACCAACGCGATCCTCATCCCAAATTGGTACCCTGGTACCAGCAAAATCATGAAAGAAGCTTACATGGGTCGTGGCCGCGCGCCTGACCCCGATATTTACTTCCTTAACTGCGTTAATCAAATCGGCAATGGGCTGTCGACGTCGCCGCATAACGTTTGGAATTCGCCTTCTGGCAAGCCATTTCCCAATGTCCGCATCGGTGTTGATGTCCGAGCCCAGCGGCGGCTCGTGACGGAGCTTTTCCAATTGGAGTCTCTTGCGTTAGTGGTCGGTGGGTCGATGGGCGCGCAACAGACTTACGAGTGGGCGTGCCGCTATTCGGACATGGTCAAACGTGCCGCTCCGATCGCAGGAACGGCGAAAAATTCGGATCACGATTTTCCTTTTACGCAATCTCTGGTGGACGCAATTACCTCGGACCCAAACTCGCAAGAGGGGGCTTACGTGTCCCACGAACAGGTCGCAGACGGTATAAAGCGGCGCGCGGGTATCTGGGCCATCTTGGGCTTAAGCACGGCATTTTATCAGCGACAATTATGGCGCTCGCTTGGCTTTGATTCGGTTGAAGAGTTCCGAACCGAATTCTTAGGAACCAACTTCCTTACCGCGGACCCGAGCGATTTATTATGCAGGGTCTGGAAATGGCAACGCGGCGATGTCTCGCGTCTTACCAACGGCGATCTGCCCGCTGCTCTAGGATGCGTCACAGCGTAGATGTTCGTGATGCCGATCGGCGAGGACATGTTTTTCCCGCCCCGCGATTGCAAACGAGCGCAAAATAAAGTGCGAAACAGCGAATTACGAGTATTAAACAGCGCTTTTGGTCACCTAGCCTTATTCGGAACCGAGCGGCAATTTCTTGATCAAGTTGATGCGTACTTGCAGGAGCTACTTTCCATTGGAGTCTAGATTGACTAAAACCAGTGGGGAAACAGCGGAGCTAACTCACAAGGTTACAATCGAACCGGAACACTGGCGACAGATTTGATGACCGATTCACACGAAATCGATGTTAATAAACTCTTGGCCGATGCTAAGAGTGGCGACGCCGACGCGCAATTCGTGCTGGCGGAACGATTCCGCAGCCGCGCGGCACTCGACATCGACGATCAACAAGCGGTCCTTTGGTATCGGCGGGCCGCTGGAACTGGGCACGCTGATGCGCAGTTTCGACTTGCCCGATGTTATTCAAGCGGTAAAGGCGTTCAAGCGAACCCGGAGGTCGCGCTAACTTGGTACAACGCGGCGGCCGAACAAAATCATGTCGATGCTCAGGCACGCTTAGGTTGGTGCTACCAAACAGGGACAGGCACTCCGCGCGATATGGATCGCGCCCTGACTTGGTATTACGCGGCTTCAACAAACGGTAGCGCGGCCGCGAAATTCAGCCTCGGTGATATCTATGCACGCGGCACCGACGTGGTGGTCGATATCCAGGCCGCTCTCCGTTATTGGGAAGAAGCGGCGCACCTGGGACACGCGCGCGCGCAAATGAGCTTAGCGTTGGCATACACCAATGGCGACACCGGGATGCGGGATTTCGAACAGGCAATTTATTGGTGCCGCCGCGCCGCAAAAAGTGGCTACGATAAAGCGCAATATAATCTCGGTTTAATTTACGCGAACGCGCCGCCCCGATTTCAAGACATCGACCGGGCTGGTTTTTGGATGAAGAAGGCGGCGAATTCCGGGCTGGCAGCGGCCCAATACGCGTTGAGCAGGTTCTTGCAGCGCGATCTCATTGAGGAAAGCTCCCCCGGTGAGTCGCTCACGTGGTTGCGCTTAGCCGCCGACCAAGGATATTCCAAGGCAAGCTACCGAATGGCGATCGCATTCGAAACCGGCGATCGCGTGACGGCGAATAAGCAGATTGCAATGGCCTGGTTAAAACGTGCCGCGGAATGTGGCTATGCGACGGCCCAATATGAACTAGCGCGACGCTATGTCCTGTATGAAGAAGCTGAATACTCCTCGCAAGAAGGCGTCGCCTGGTACGAAAAGGCTGCCGAACAGGGCCACCTAAGGGCTCAATACGGTTTAGCTGTCTGCCTAGCGAGCGCGAAAGGTGTACAGAAAGACCTGGGCTCGGCTTATGTTTGGATGCGGCGCGCGGCTGACGGCGGATTTCCAAAAGCCGAACACCGCGCGCGAATACTGGAAGAGGAACTCGATCCTACGACCTTACGTGAAGCACGCCAGCGGCTACAAAAAAAGCGTACGAACTTCAGTATCGATTAACGGTATTGTCCTTGCCGTGGGTTATCCGAGTCAGGCTAAGGTTGGAAGTACGAGCGATCGGCGATGTCGAGGCGTTCTGTCCGCCGTTAATCGTTAATGACGATGAGGAGAAGTCTTCAATCGCTTCTGACACCCGCTAAATGAAACATTCGATTGGGCAACGCATGAGGGCTTAGTTTCAAACTAAATTATCGTGAATGAGACGAACATTTGAACGATTGAACGTCGCTGGAGTTCAGCTCGAGTATCGGACCATTCCTGGCGATCCGATGCGGCCAACATTTGTGCTACTACATGAGGGGTTAGGATGTGTCGCGCTGTGGCGCGATTTCCCGGACGCTTTGGCAACCGCCACCGGGTGTTCCGTGTTCGCCTATTCGCGAGCCGGTTATGGTGGCTCAGATCCGATTAGCCTACCTCGTGCTCTCAATTACATGAGCATAGAGGCTGAAGACGTTTTGCCTCGAGTTCTAGAATGTGCCGGAATTTCTCACTACCACCTAGTGGGCCACAGCGATGGGGCGACTATTGCGCTTGAATTCGCCGCGAACATCGGGGCTGCAGGACTGCAATCAGTCGTCGTATTCGCCCCGCACGTGTTTACAGAAGATTGCGCGATTGGGGCAATCACTGCCGCGAATGAGTCGTTCACGCAGGGCGATCTACGCAAACGCTTGGAGAAATATCACGGTTGGAACGTTGACTGCGCATTTCGCGGATGGTGCGACAGCTGGCTACATCCGGAATTTGGAAATTGGTCGGTGGAAGCGAATCTGAGCAAAATTTCAGTGCCGGTCTTACAGGTCCAAGGGAGCAATGATGAGTACGGCACCCTCGAGCAGCTCTATCGAATAGAAAAACAAGCCGGGGCACAAGTGCAGACCGTGATTTTTGATAACTGCGGGCATTCGCCGCAGCAAGACAAGCCGGAGGATACCATCGCTGTCATTCGGGAGTTTTGCCTCCTATCAGACGGTTGAATAGCGAGTTGATGAGAAATCTGCGTGGTTTAGATATTGGGCATTTCAATCGATCGGCTGGGTCCCGGCGGGGATAATCAGCAGCTATTAGAGATTAACGTACGTCTCGCGAACTCGCGTTTGCGAACTATCATTGGACTGCTTGTCGGAGTTCAATGGTATTTTGTGGCGTTCAACAGCGGCCGCGGCTGTACGAATCGCTTGCCGACAGATGAAGTGCTTGATCGGGATCTGGCCGTTGATTGTCGCTTCAGAAGGTACGTCGAGTATTGACGTTTTCCATTTCAACGGCAGTGCCTGCCAAGCAGGTATTTTAGGCCGGTGGGCGAACTAGAACGGACGCCAAACGAGGATCAACTTGGCCATTAGAGTCAGCGCCGAGATTAACGCGATAATCATGGCGATCGCCGTCAGCATCCCGAATAAAATGGTTGGAATAAAGTTCGACATCACAAGGATCGAGAAACCGACAGTGATTGTTATCGTTGTGTAGAAAGCAGCTTTCGCGATGTTCGCGTGGCAATAATGCATTGTAGCGACGTAGTCCTGACTCCTCGGATATTCTTCACGAAATCGATACAAATAATGAATGCAATCGTCGACCGCGATGCCAATCGTAATCGCCGCAATCGTAATCGTCATCATATCAAGCGGTATACCCATCCATCCCATCAATCCGAGAATTGTGCAGGCCGCGATCAGATTGGGAATGACGCCAATTACTGCCACTTTGAACGAGCGAAACAAAATCCAAAGCATCAACAAAATGCCGAGCATAACGACGCCAAGCGTTTGGATTTGGGACTTGAATAGGCTTTGCAACATGTTGTTATACAAAACTAATAGGCCGGTTATTTCGTATTCGTTGGGGGCTAGACCGATATTCTCCTGTAACTCTTGATCGATCCGTGCGAGCAGAGCACCGCGGCGCAAGCCGGGGAGAGAGTCGTAGATTCGTGATGAAATTCGGGCTTCGTCCTCTATGGTCGAAACATAGGGATCGATCATTGCGGCACGCAATACGTACGGCATACGTTTGTAAATAACATTCAGTTGGAAGGCGTCGAATTCTTGGCCATCGTTGAGATCCTCTGCGACCCGCACGACCGTCGCGAGTGATAAAACCTTACCGACAGCTTCGAGCCCATCCAAGTAATCGTGGACCTGTTTAATCCGGTTCACTTTTGCGGGTGTGAACCAAATGTCTTCGTCGCCCGATTCGATCTCGCCAAACAAATCTTCCAAATCATCAAAGCTCGGATCGGATTCCGCGTCTGAATCGTCTGAGGCTTCATCGACGTTGAATTTTAAGATGATGTCCAACGGGGTAGTCCCGCCCAGCGATTCGTCGATTTGCTTCAGACCCTGGTAAATTTCAGTGTCTTTATGGAAGTAGTTAATGAAGCTATTTTCGACTTCCAGTTTTTGTATTCCGACAACACCAAGAACGGTAACCACGAGTGCTCCAACTAAAACAACACGGCCGTGCTTTTCGGTAAATTTGCCAAGCCCGTCAGTTAACGCATATTTGTCGCCTTCAGGTCTGCGCAGTGGCTTCTTCTTCAGCAATAGCAACAGCGCCGGAAATAAAGTAAAAGACGTTAGAAAAAGAACGCTCACCCCAATGGTCATCATCCAGCCGAAATCAATAACGGGTTTGATTCCGCTAACTACTAGTGACGTGAAAGCAATGATCGTTGTTAATGCTGTGTAAAAACACGGGCGCACCATGTGGTTGATAGTCTCTCTGACCAGTTCGTATTGACTTGTCTCAATCGGAAGATCGCGCATCAATTCCCGATAGCGCACGATTAAATGGATGTTCATCGACATCGTAATGATGAGCATCAGTGAAATGAAGTTCGATGAGATGATGGTAACGTTCCACCCGACGAGCCCCAGAAAACCGACCATGATTGTGCCGGAATAAAGGCAGATAATGAGCGGTAAAACCACCCACCGTGCCTCTCTAAAGATAAGCGTGAGCATCAAAACAAGAAATATGGCCACGCCGCTGCCGAAGGTCGCTAAATCGTTGCCGATGAAGGTCACCATGTCGTCAACGATCATCGGGACACCACCCAAATGTAAGGTCGCGCGGTCGCCATATCTCGCCATTATTGCCCGAATGTCGGCGATGGCCTGATGGTTTGCCGCATCGGAAGCGTTCTTGAGGTCCGCATAGCCAAGCAAGATTCGATCGAGTTCGGTCGCCTCGATCGTGCTCATTTGGTCGGCGTCACGCTTTGCTATGAGCTCGTTGCGCCGTTTTTGCGCGGCCGCGAAAGAGTCATCGCTATTTAGGAATATTTGGATGGCCGTTAAGGTGCCGGCAGCGTCTACGACTAGGTCACGATATATCGGACTAGTGGTCAGTTCTTCCCGGGCAAGTTCTAAATCGACGTCGTCGTACTCCAGGAGGCGGAAATTTTTCTGCAACTCTGAGAGCTTACCTTTGACATTCTTGACCAACGGTACGTCAAGCATTGACGTCACGGATTGGACGGACTCCAAGGCGTCGAACTCATCGCGGATTTGTCCGACTAATTCGATCGTCGCGGGATCAAATAAGTCATTGTTTGGAGTGACTGTGACAAACAGAAATTCTTTGACCTTGTAGCGCTCAGATACGTCACGAAAACGCTTCAAATCTTGATCGTTTTCGAGCAGTAACGCGTCGGATGAGGCATCGAGCTTAAAGTCAGGCACGTGCGAGGCAAAAAACGCAAGTATGCCGACGAGCAAAATGATTATAACGAAGGGAAAGCGGAGAACCGTTCGGTCGTAAAGTGCAGATACGATGTTGCTCATGTGCCCACTGTAAAGTCTGGTTAGTGCGAAAGAAGTCGACTAGATGGAGCGTGCAATCTAGAGGTTTATTTCCGTTGGGCGATTGTCGCCTGAAGGACATCTCCTACGGCCGCCGCTGGTTCTAATCATAACCCGAGAACGGTACGGCGACGATACTTTTGCGGATACGTCGGTCGAGAGGCGGTCCAACTAATTTGCAGCGATCAGTGTTAGGTGGTGAATTAGCAAGACTTACGGGGGTGCATATCAAACAGGTCGAATTTCTCCCAGCCGAGTCACCCAAAATAGCTACTACTACGTAGTTTAAATTACCATCTCAAGGCAGAATTAGGTAGCGGACGCGAGATTTCGATAGATTTCGACTGTTCACTCATAAAGACTAGCGGCGTCAATTTCGACAGCCGAGTAGACAACGTAAGCTTATTAATGGACACACGATCACCTTCACGCAGGGACCCTATTGAACGAACGAGCCCGAGCGCAGCAGGCGGGACACCCGCTTGCGCCGCAATGCCGCGCGACATACCGCCACACGACGCGGACAACGTTGCCAGACGAGTTGACGAATACCGAATTCAAATCATGCAAGCGAACGCTGAGTACGGAATTCTGCCGTTCTTCCTAGCGACGCTTTCCTTCACCGCTTTGTTCGCAACCTTAGGGCACAGATCTACGTTATACCCTTGGTTATCTGCTGTGCTCGTGCTCTTAGTCATGCGACTTTATCTGATTTCAATTTATTGGAAAAGTGACCATCGTTCAGACATTCGATGGGTGCGTTGGAATGTAGTCATTCTTGGCGCGCTCGGTTGCCTATACGGTGCCACCCCGTTTTTATTCCCGCCCGACGGTGAGATTTGGTTACTCGCCGTTACAAATATGTGGCTTGCGGGTCTGGTCGTTGCCGTTGTGCTGTCTCAAGGGATTATCCCTGCAGCTGGGCTCGCGTTTGGGGTGCCTGCGATTGTGCCGTTGCTGTGCCTACTACTATTCTCTGGCGATGTCACGCAAACGCTAATGGGACTGGGCAACGTTATGTTATTTACCTTCCTGTATTCAGTGGTCCAGCGTACCCGTAGCGCGATTATTGACGAAGCAAAGCACCGCGTAAGGTTCGAATTGCTCGCAGATTACTACGACCAGCAGCGCCAACGCAGCGATGATTTGGTTGCCGAACTTACCAACGAGATCGAGCGTCGTAAGGAGGCTGAAGCGGCCTTGCTCGAATCGCGCGACGCCGCCGAGGCGATGTCGAATCTCGATCATCTAACCGGGCTCGCGAATCGGCGAGTCTTTGATCTCGTTCTAACTCGAGAGTGGGCGCGTGCATTGCGCGTCGCTCAGCCTTTGTCCCTCATTGTTTGCGATATTGACCTACTGGGGTCGTACAACGAACACTACGGCAACAGGGCCGGCGATCGATGCTTGGTGCGCATTGCTGGCGTGATCGCCCAACATACGCAGCGAGCAGGGGATTTTGCCGCCCGCTACAGCGGCGAGCAGTTTTCAATATTGCTGCCAGAAAGTAGCGAGAACGCGGCGTTAGACATCGCGGAGACCATGCGGCAGGCCGTCTACGAGCTCACCATATTGCACCCAGGGGCGGCTGTTGGACGCGTGGCTACGGCAAGTTTCGGTGTAGCCACCGTGGTGCCTGCGGCGGCGGATACACAACACAGTCTCGTTGAGGCGGCCGACTACGCATTGATGCGCGCCAAGCGTGGGGGCGGAAACTGCGTGTTCGCGGTTTTCGGCGATATTGCGAATCGCGAAAACTAGTTTCCCAATCGACGTAGAGAGTCGATCCGCTCAGCCAATGGCGGGTGAGTACGCAGCAAGGCGCCAAAGCCGCGTCGTATGCTCGGGCTGATCCCAAAAGCGGCCATGGAATCTGGCAGATCCCCTGATTGTCCAGATCTAAGGCGTTCTAGAGCCGCGATCATTTTTTCGCGCCCGGCGAGATCTGCGCCACCCTCATCGGCACGAAATTCACGCCGCCGGCTAAACCACATGACGATTAACGAGGCGAGGAATCCCAACACCGCTTGTGCAACCATATAGCCTAGGTAGTAGCCGATAGTGCTACCGCCGCTTCGGCCGCCACGGCTCATGGCGCTGGCGACGATCCTTGCGAATACCATCACGAACGTATTCACCACGCCTTGGATTAGGGTTAGCGTGATCATGTCACCGTTTGCCACATGGCTGATTTCATGGGCTAAAACGGCTTCGATCTCGCCTCTGTCCATACTGGCGAGCAGACCACTGCTGACGGCGACGAGCGCTTCATTACGCTTTGAGCCTGTGGCGAACGCGTTCACACTGGGTGAATTGAAGATTGCGACATCCGGCATTCCGATGCCAGCCTTCGCGGCTTGGCTTCTTACCGTCTCTGTGAGCCAAGACTCGACTTCATCCTGCGGCGACTCAATGATGATAGCGCCGCTCGATTTCAATGCCATTCGTTTGGATAGGAGTAAGGAGATGAGGGAACCGCCCATGCCAAATACCGACGCTATGACGATCGTCGGCAGCATGCTCGTCCCAGGCTGATTGAGCCCAAAGAGGTTCATTACGAGGGACAGAACCGTTATTACCGCAAGGTTCGTCGCTAAAAATAAAAAAATTCTGCTCATTGTCGCGCCCTAAGTCGATGAACCATTTCAACTCTCCATAGATTAATTTTCTATTGTGAGTCGACTAAATTCAATTATTAATTTTTCTGTACGCTGTTGGTGATAAAGATGTCCACTAGTCTGTCTAGTGCGTCGTCGATTTACTCCAAATCAGCCGAATGTCATCATGTGACTCGTTTATTCTTAAAAATCTGGCATACCACTTGGACGTCAAATTACAACAAGAGCTACGTAGTTTTGTCAGCGAGTTGGTTGTCGTTGCTGCGACCACTGCTGTTCCTTACTTTCGCACCCAGCTCGCAGTAGACAACAAGGCTCGTGTAGGGTTCGACCCGGTTACTGTGGCAGATCGATATACCGAGGACGCTCTGCGGACCGCGATCGTGGAGCGATTCCCGGACCATGGCATCAGTGGCGAGGAACGTAGAGCCGTAAATCCTAAGGCTCAGTTTCAATGGGTACTCGATCCGATTGACGGAACCAAGGCGTTCTTGTGCGGCCTGCCGACGTGGTCGACCTTAATCGCATTTTGCGATTGTGGTGTCCCAGTTCTCGGCGTCATGAGTCAGCCGGTCGTCGGAGAGTACTTTATCGGCGGCTTTGGTACGTCCGAGCAAGTGAACGCGGCGGGACGTAAAAACCTACGCACATCCCGGACATCGTCAGTTGACGATGCCTCGGTATTTGCGACTTCTCCAACGATGTTCTCCTCGAGTGAATTACACCAATTTGAGAATTTAGCGCGCCGCTCACGTTTAACTCGATTTGGGGTCGACAGTTATGCGTACTGCATGCTTGCCGCAGGTTTTATCGATATCGTGGCGGAGGCGGACCTCGGGTTTTACGATCTGGCAGCATTGGTGCCGATCATAGAATTTGCCGGAGGCGTCATAACGGACTGGAACGGTGCGCCAATACGCGGCGGCGGCACGGTACTTGCCGCATCGAACTCGGATTTACACAAAGCGGCCCTCGCGCTGATCGATGCCGCGTAGAGCGATACGAAGCGAGACTGCAATTCGCGCTAATGCTGCTGTAGACGGCGCCGATAATTCTCCAACATCGATAGGGACGAGCTAGACGATTATGAGCGGCCGGCACAATGTTGTTTATCGAATTGCAGTTTCTTTAGCCGCTGCTTTGATAACCGTTTGGTGGACGGCGCACGCAAGAGCGCAAGAATTTCGTGCGGATTTGCTTGTCCACGACACGGTCCAAGTTACCCGCATGGAAGACGCGCTTCGGACCGTCTTGACAGGCGATCAGCGAGAGCAAGCGCGATTCGCAAGCGTCGCAATCGAGATGATGGCGGATTTTTATCGCACGGAGTTAGCGCAATCGAGAAAGATCGTGCCCGATGCGAAATCCCGGTCGTCGAGCTGGGGATCAGGAATGCGGCGTTATATCGCTCAGTTAGAAAAAATCGCGTTATCTATCGATGATCACACTGATATTAAAATTCTCAAAGAGCCGCACGGCGCTATTCGGATTTTAGTCGGCGAAGAGCAGGTCATGCTCAGTGCTCCACGGCCCGATCGTCAAGCCACGTTCGAACAAGCGATTGCTGACAATGTATGTCGATATATCGAATGTCCGGCCAGCGGCAATACGGTCGAGGAAAAGGTCGCGAACCGTTCGACTCGTAAGGACGGTGGATGGGCTTTCCGGTCCGACGCGCCGCCGATGTATTCAAGTTCAGATGGGTTGCACTGTGTGTTTAGCGACTCGCGTCACTTTAAGTTAAAAAAGGCCGCGTGCCATAAGTTGTTGGACGAAATTCGCCTGCTCACCGAATCGTTGATTGCGCTGAAAACACACGGCATGACGATCGATTGGAACAGTATCAAAATTGATCAAGTCGGCATCGGCGAGCCGCACCGAGTGAGATACAATGGTCGTCGCGCGTTCGTACGAATTTCTCTGCCCGGACTGATGCGTGCTGAGGCGGTTTTGCAAGAGTCAATTCCGTGGATTCGCGCGAACCTGCATGGTCGCGTGTACCAGCATGTCGTAAAGCTACCGGACAACCTCGTCTACCTAAATTCCACTCGCGAGAGCTAACATGAAATTGAGAATCATTCGACGGTCAATGCTCATTCGGATCGCCATGGGCTGCGCATTATGGGTGGGGTATTGCTCCACATCTTGCGCCGAACAGCGCTACCAAGTTGTGCCACTTAATCCCGGTTTTGAATTTGGTAGCGAGAAGGCGCTCATTCTCGACACCGTTGCCGGACACATGTGGATCTGGGTCGAGAGTCCGGCGGTTGGTCAACGTGATGGGGGACGGTACGTGATCTATCAAGGACAATTGGAGCCTGGTCGAAAGATGGGCGATATCATTGTGGAGCAACACTGGGCACCAGGCAAAAAGCAGCTTGAGTAATACCGCTTGCGGCCCGTCAGATTCATCGGGCTATTGTCTACGCCGTGGGGCGACGACGGCACACGACAAGAACACCCATAGGTTCCCGGCAGTTTCGTCCGTTCGCCAGTCTTGTTCACAATATTCCTCGTCGCAGATTTCATAACCAACAGCGGTTCCCGATAATGGCGTCGCTAGAATCCAGCGCTTCGGCACGGCACGCACCGCGAAACGGTGGAGCTACGCTGAGCCCCTAAGGAGTTTTCGCGGAATCTCGTGCTAGGCGCATACCGCCAAATTGCCATCGATTCCCGGGGTAGAAAAAGTTTCGATATGAGCTTCGAATGTGTTCTCTTGGTGTAACACAGGCACCTCCTCGCAGCACCATTTGGCCGCTCATGAATTTCCCGTTGTATTCTCCGATAGCCCCTTCGGGCGTTTTGAACCCTGGATAGGCAGTGTATGGGCTCATCGTCCATTCCCAAACATCGCCGAACATTTGCGCGAGTGAACTTATCGGCGAGGGCGCGGCGCGCGGATGAAGGTGCGCATCTTCGACAAAGTTGCCATCTCGGCTTACGTGCTGCGCCGCTAATTCCCATTCCATTTCTGTTGGTAACCGCGCATTTGCCCAACGCGCGTAAGCATCGGCTTCGTAATAGCTGACATGAACAACTGGCGCGTTGCGGTTCACTTCGCGAAGACCGCTCAAGGTAAATTCGTGCCACACACCATCCAACTCATACCAGTACAGGGGCGCAGCCCATCCATCGCGTTGAATAGCAGCCCAGCCATCTGCAAGCCACAATAATGGCGTGCTGTATCCGCCGTCGCTAATGAAATCAAGATAGTCCCCATTGGTGATCAATCGCGTGCCGAGTTGGAAGTCGGGCACTAGAGCGTCGTGTCGTGGCCGTTCGTTATCGAATGAAAACCCTTCTGTCGGGGCGCCAATTGGCCTAATCCCGCCTTGAAATTCGAGGTACTCGGCGCTGCTGCTCTGCACACTCATGGTCGTCAACGTTGTTGTGTAAGCAGGGAACCGTGGGTTACAAGAAAACAGATGTTTAATGTCCATGAGCAATAACTCTTGGTGTTGCTGCTCGTGATGTAAGCCGACTTCAATAACGGCAAGTATTTCGGGATCAATATCGCGTTCCAGTAGCTCCATCATTTTGTCGTCGATGTCGCGTCGATAATCGTGGACGGCTGCGAGAGCGGGCCGCGTTATCAGCCCGCGATGCGCCCGCGTGAACTGTGCTCCGACGGAGTTATAATAGGAATTAAACAGGAATCGGTAATCTGAATCGAAAGCCTGATGATTCGTCGTTCGAGCTTCCAAGACGAATGTTTCGAAAAACCATGTCGTATGTGCAAGGTGCCATTTTGCCGGGCTTGTGTCTGACATCGATTGGATACACGCATCTTCAGGTGACAAGTTGCGAACCAGGAAATCCGTTTGTGCTCTCACTGCAAGGAAGCGTTCGCGCAGTCCATCTACGGCGATCTGAGTTTCAATTCGGCTCATGCTTGTCGTCTAGTTAATGCTTGATTCCCCCACACCATAAGTGGGTGCGGGCTCTAATTCAAACTCAAATTTAGATTCTCCGCCAAACTCCTTATGCGGTCCAAAGCGTCGTTCAATAAATGTTAAAATGCCGTTGTTGTTGATTAATACTACTGTCGAGCACCGCGTACCGTAGGTGTCGCCAGAAATAAAAATCGGCGATAAGACGCGCTCGTACTCAATACCGAGACCCGTATTCGGTAAGTCCCGGTCCGGAGCAGATTCTTCGTTCTGCAAGGAAGCGAACAGCGACTCAATTAGCTCAGCTTTCGACAACGAATTAGCCGCTTCGAAGTCCGCCTTAATACGACGTACTTTGGGCCAAGGCGTATCCAGTAGATGGTTGCTCAACCCATAAACCCCGGGTGTAAGAGTTCTGCATTCGCCCGTGTAATTCGAAGACCACGCCGCAGACCCTCCATCGCTCGCAAAAACATTAAAGCCTTGGTAGTCGGCGCGACGGTCATTTAACTCGCCAACGAATTTCTCCGCAGTGGACGCAGACGTCAGATAGTCGCTAATGATCAAGCCCCGCGATCGCGGGGCCACGACATTCATCGATGTTCGAACATTAGTGATAGCAGCGAATGAGCCGTGCCGATTAACCGCTAACCAAGTACCCGATCCTTGCAGGTCGCGCCCTCCAAGGATCCGGTCGTTGTCCGGCCAGAAATCTGCAGGCAAGGCCGCACGAGCGTAAAATTCATCACGGTTCGCGGCAACGATAAGGCGATAATCGGGATGTTGCTGATACGCAGCTAAGAGGAGACACATAAGTTTGATCTAGGTGCGATGCCGAGGCGCGTTGAAGATCATGGCGTGTTCCGGAACGCGAGAGCGTGTCATAGCCCAGATCATCATTTCATTCTGCGACAAGGTGCTGGCGAATCTCGTTTCACGGTAGTTTTAAAAATGGACCAAAGAATGAACGCTTACGTCCCCAAGCATTTTGCGGCCGTGCAGGAAATCGAGTTCGACAAAAAATACCGCGCCACAAATTTCAGCTCCGACTTCATTAATTAGCTTAATACTTGCCGCCGCTGTGCCGCCAGTAGCAAGTAGATCGTCGACCAATAAGACGTGGTCTTGTGCCGTTACCGCATCTGTGTGCATTTCCAAAGAGGCTTCTCCATACTCTAGCGCGTAGGAGACGCTATGCGTCTCGGCGGGAAGTTTGCCAGGTTTGCGTAATGGAATAAATCCGACGTCTAATTCCCGGGCAACTAGTGAGCCGAATATGAAGCCTCGTGCTTCCATTCCGGCAACGGCGGTGACGTGCGTGTTGCGAAAAGGCAAAGCCAATTCGCTTGAGATCTTCAGCATCGCGGCACTGTCGCGAAAGACGGGGGTTAGATCTTTAAAGACAATGCCGGGTTTCGGGAAATCCGGAACATCTCGTATTAGTTCTTTTATTCTCTGCATTTCCGTTCTCTGGCGTGTAAGGCCCATGATTGTAAGATAATTATGAGCTTCGCTGTGCGGAACCCGAATAAATTCTCATCTTGCGATCGCAAAGGAGTGATGTAGTGGGTGGCATTCGAGTGACGGAATCGAAATGGCCGGAGGTTGAAGCTAAGCTGCAGGACCGTGCGACTTCAGTGTTACCAATTGGTGCTGCGTGCAAAGAACACGGTCGACATCTGCCGATGAATACCGATGAGCGACAGGTGGACTGGGTATGCGAGCAACTCTTGCAACGCCTGGACGTCGTCGTCTGGCCGGTCGTCGGATACGGATATTATCCTGCCTTTGTCGATTACCCTGGCAGTATCAGCCTGTCTGAATCCGTTTTTATTGACCTACTCGGTGATGTTTTAGAGGGCATTGAACGAGCAGGTGCTAACCGTATTGTGCTGTTAAATACGGGGATCAGTACGATCTCGCCCATTACAAAAATGTTGGCGGCGCGTCCTCGCTCCAAACACGTCAAGCTGATCAATATTTACGAAGGGAAAAGATTCGGCCGTGAATCGACCCGCGTGAGTGAGCAAGCCTGGGGCGGTCACGCAGACGAAATCGAAACGTCTTTGATGCTGGCGATTGATCCGGAAGCCGTCGATATGCACTACGCGATCCCAGCCCCTACGAAAATAGTGAGCGGGCAGTTCAATCGTAATCGACCCCATCTACCGAACTACTCTCCCGATGGCGTGAACGGCGATCCGTCGCTCGCCTCGAAAGATAAAGGTAAGAAATTATTGGCGGCGATGCTAGACGACGTGCTTCTCAGGTTTACCGACTAGATCGGGCGGCTTTCTGTGGATCCGCAAATTGACCATCGTTGGGTGAAGGGATTCAAATCCACTTAGCAACCGGCTATCTTACGGTCGTCTCGTGCGTCAGCAGAACAGCAAATTGCGGTTGATGATCTATCTTTGTCGGCTGTGATAGCGCTCAGCAAGTCTTAGAATCCAGGCCGGGCTATGCGCGCGACGCCATGCCCCGGCGGCATATTTATTGGCCTCCGCGAGGGTCGGGTAGATATGTATGGTGCTGAGTATCTTTCCAAGCCCGAGTTTGTAGCGCATCGCAAGGACGAATTCCGCGATAAGATCGCCGGCGTGTTCCCCGACGATCGTGACGCCAAGGATTTTATCGCGGCCCGGAACTGTCAACACTCGGATCATGCCACGAGCAACTTCATCTGCTAGCGCCCGATCAAGTTCGCCGATGTCGAACGTGGTAAGTTCGTAGGGGATATTTTGCTCGATAGCTTCATTTTCGCTCAATCCGACTCTTGCGATTTCGGGATCAGTAAATGTGCACCAAGGAACGACAGAGTAATCTGCGGCAAAGCGCTTAACCCCCCCGAACAAGCTGTTTACGGTCGCATACCAAGCTTGATGCGAAGCCACGTGCGTGAACTGATAAGGTCCAGCCACATCACCGCAGGCGTAGATGTTTGGGAAATCCGTGGCGAGATACGCATCCGTCGCAATCGTGCCGTTGCTATTGAGCGATATGCCGAGTTCTTCTAACCCGTATCCTGTCACGTTCGCGCGGCGGCCAAGCGCAACGATAATTTGGTCGAACTCAATCTCTAAATTATCGAGCGCCGGGTCGCTAGCGGATTCGCAGATAATGACGCCGCCGTTTTCCGTCCGACTAAACCCAATCGCCTGACGTTCCAATTGCACTGTAATGCCATCGTTTCGTAGCGACTCAAGTAACATCGCGGCGACAATCTCGTCCTCCCGTGCGAGTAATCTGGGGCCCATCTCTATTTGAGTGACAGTGCTACCTAACCGCGCGAAGGCTTGGCTAATTTCACATCCGATGGGTCCGCCGCCAAGTACCACGAGCCGCGCCGGTAACTCGGTTAATTCCCACAAGTTGTCCGATGTTAGATAATCTATATCGTCGATTCCAGGTATCGGGGGAACGAAAGGGCGCGCGCCAGCGGCGACAATTATGTTTCTTGTGGTAAGCCGACGCCCATCGACTTCTACACAATAGGGAGTCAAGATCTTTGCTTCACCGGTCAAGCATTCGACGCCGAGTTCGGTATAGCGCTGGATCGAATCATGAGGTTCTATTGAGTGAACGACGCGCCGTACGCGCTCCATGACCTCGCGAAAGTCATAACTTAGCTCCGCGCTCGCGATACCATAGTTTGCGCTGTGGCTTGCTTGGTGCACGAATTTTGCGGACCTTAGTAGGGCTTTCGACGGCACGCATCCCGTGTTTAAGCAGTCGCCGCCCATGCGATGCTTCTCAATTAACGTCACTTTCGCCTTCGTCGCGGCTGCGATATACGAAGAGACAAGTCCAGCTGATCCCGCACCAATTACGATGAGGTTCCGATCAAAGTTGGTCGGCTTGGGATAGGGTTTCAAGATCCGCCGGGCTTTGATTTGAGTGACAAAGCGCCTTGCTAAAAGAGGAAACGAGGCAAGCACAACGAACGACGCCAGTAAGGTCGGCGAGAGGATGCCGCTCAGGGATTCTACTTTTGCAAGTTGAGTTCCGGCATTAACGAATACTAGCGTGCCGGGCAGCATGCCAACTTGGCTGGCGAGAAAAAACGTCGAGACTTTCAGGGTCGTCAAACCCATTAGAAGGTTAATAATGAAAAATGGGAATAGGGGTACCAGGCGTAACGTAAACAGATAGAATGCGCCGTCCTTAGCGATGCCTTGATCAATTGCTGCCATGCGTGAGTGGAATCGCTGGCTCACGGCAGTGCGGAATAAGTAGCGTGACAACAAGAAAGCGCAGGTTGCGCCAATCGTGCTTGCGAAGGAAACAAGAAGAAACCCCCACGTCAATCCGAAAATCGCGCCGCCTAAGAGGGTGAGTAGAGCAGCACCGGGCAGTGATAATGCGGTAATCGTTACGTAGCTTAAGAAATATCCGATACTCGCTTTAAGCGGATGTCCTGCGACGAATGCGGTTAACACGCTTTGCTGTTGCTTCAAATACCCGAGCTCAATGAACGTCCCGAGATCGAAGTAGAAAAACGCCGAGATCAAGCAGACCGCGGCCGCGAACACTAATGCCTTAGTACGTGACATGTGAATTTTCCGTTCCAAGTATTGTTCGTGCGCCAGTTAGGCCCGTTGAGGGTGCAGATCGCTACCGTCGCGGCGTCTTCGATGCGGCTCTCGACGCGACGCGAGGTACGCCAAGTCGGTGTCATCTTCCGAGCAACAGGTTCACGACTTAAGACGAATCCTTGCTCGTGGGCGCCCGTGGTAATGGCCGATGGTCGTGAGTTGCTACTAAGGCGTTTCGGCCCCGATTAACAGCATGCGCTACCGACGGGTGCAGACTCCAGGCTCGTTTCAAAGGGCAAATTAGTGCCGCAGCCCTCGAAGATGCCGAAGTGCTGATCCCAGCTTCCAATGAAATCAAAATGTTTTTTGAAGCGCGTATCGTGCAACATCTTCCAAGTGTTTCCGCATACCGAAAATGTTCGGCCACGTTCGATGACGTGGTGGCCATCGAGTACGAATTGGAGCGGTTCGTGATCGAGCGTCCCCCGATACATAACGGCCTGGCCGTAATCCTCACAGGCGGGCTCTAAATCGATAATTTTAAACAGACGGTAAGTGGCGGAATAAAATCCGATATTACCGAGGCGGCTAGCTATTGCGGGATCGGTGATCGAGATTGGACTATCACTTACCAGTCGGGGGTCGTGGAATCCGGCGCTTTTAGCGATATTTTGAAAGTCATTCCAATAGAGCGCGCCACTTAGACATTCGCCGTATAAAACGGGGTCGGTGGCCAGATCTGGTGCAATTCGACGGTCTGCGTAAACGTCGGCGAAGTACATCTCTCCGCCTTCTTTTAGCAATGAATAGGCATGGCGCAGTACAGCCGGCTTATCGGTTGCGAGGTTGATGACGCAGTTCGAAACGATAACGTCAAAGCTGCCAGGTTCAAGGCCTAACTCGTCGAGGGTCTCAAGGTAGCCCTTCTTGAATTCCACGTTCGGCTTGGCGTAACCGAATTTTTCTGTGTGATAGTCGATGTGCCGTCTTGCGGTCTCTAACTGGTTGTCGGTCATATCAACGCCGACGACCGACCCATGTTCACCCACGAGTTGCGATAACACATAACAATCGCGACCTGAGCCGCAACCAAGATCGAGTACCCGGGCGCCTGTGAGCTCGGCGGGATAGACCAAGCCGCAACCGTAATAGGTCGAGGTGATATCACTGTGGATGTTCCGCAGTAACCTGCTCAGATGCGCCGGCGGGGCGCCTGCTGTCGTGCACGCGTTGGTTTTTAGATCGCTCGATGTCTCTAGGACGACCCCATAGTATTGTTCTACTGATTCGCGCATGTTTGTGTTCCTCGTGAATCTGCTGTGCTTGCTTAACGCGCAAGCTAATGGTGGTTCGATAGTGCACTGTCCGTACCAAACAATCCATTTTCGTATGACCGCTGTCGACCAGATAGTCGCGCATCTGGGCGTTCTGTCCACGCTCAAAATTACGGCGGCTGAATGCCGGCTCCTGGCGGGGTCTGCCAAACGACAGGGTTCTAGGGCGATGGTCGCCGATGTTTATAGCCCACTAAGTTCCTTTGCTATTTCGCGCACAGCAGGGTAATCCACTTTACCGCTACCAAGTAACGGAATTGTTTCACAGAAGATGACTCGTTTTGGTAAGGATAGTTCAGGCAGACCCAACTTCTTGGCAGTTGCGACGAGTACCCTCCGATCGCATTCGCGATCTTCACAGAGCAAAAGAATTTGTTCCCCTTTTCGGCTGCTCGGTAGCGACACTGCGGCGCTCATCACCTCAGGCCAAGCCAGCTGTGCGATTTCTTCAGTTTGCACCAGTGAGACCATTTCTCCGCCAATTTTTGCGAAGCGTTTCTGGCGTCCAACTAAGGCGACGAATCCGTTCGCGTCGACCGTGACTATATCGCCGGTGTCATACCAACCTTGGCCGTAATCGGTGGAGGGCGGATAGCATATTCCATCACCGCCGTGGAACAAATAACCGCGCATGATGTTCGGACCTCGCACCACCAGGCGTCCTCCCGTTGCAATACCTTCCACTGGCTCCAGGTAGTATTCCATTGCGGCGAGCAACTGGCCGACCGAGTCTGGGGTGTTGCCCATCGGGGTATTGACGCAAATGACTGGACTCGCTTCCGTCGCGCCGTAGCCTTCGAAAACGCGGATACCAAATTTATCTCCCCAAATTCGGCGCGTTTGTGCGGTGAGTTTTTCAGCACCCGCAATGACGAAGCGCATCTTATGGAAGTCGTACGCGTTGCCGTGCTCAGCATAGCCCGCTAGAAATGTGTTCGTTCCAAACAGACAAGTCGCCCCTAGTTGGTAGCTGAGCTCGGGTATCACGCGATAATGCAAAGGTGAGGGATAACAGTAGATCTTTGCGCCATCGAACAACGGGATTAAAGTTCCGCCAAGCAAACCGAAGGCGTGAAACATGGGTAGTACGTTGAGGACCGTATCCTCGTGGGTTAATGCCAACAGGGTTTGCACCTGCGATCGGTTTGCGATGATGTTCGAGTGGGTCAAAACGACACCTTTCGGGATCCCTTCGGAACCCGAGGTGAATAAGATCACGCAATCGCTATGCGGGTCTTGGACTCGCTGCCGGAATGCGTAGCTCGCCACCGGGGCAAGTCCGACAACTAATGCTCGAGCTTTTTGCAAACTCGTAACGGCGTCGCGTAAGTCTTCTAGATATATTAGCGTCGAGATAGCGGCAACGGCCGTCGCCTCGGCTTCTAAGCCGGCTTCCGAGATAAATTTTCGCGAGGTATAAACGATTTTAATACCGGCCGTTTCGCACGCTATTCTTAGACCACGCTGGCCAGCGGTAAAATTCAACATGGCGGCTGTGCGGCCGCAAGACAGAACCGCCGTGAACGTTACAATGGCTGCCGCAGTGCTCGGCAGCATGATGCCTATGTGTTCTCCTGGTTCAGAATCTTTCGCAATAAATTGGCTCAGAACGTTCGCGCGTATCAATAGCTGTCGGTAGGTTAATTTGACACCCGTTGCGTCTTCGATAATCGTGCGATTAGGCCCGTGTCGCGCCGAAGCATTGAGTATCGCGCGGTATAGCGTGACGGGTTCGTACGCATTCTCATAGGCGATTTCGCGCATCATGTGCAACATGGCTGCGGCGGCTTTAGTACGTCTGGCGTGCCCTAACAATTCGTCAGGAAAGGAAATTTTTCGGGGCGCCAGTATCGTGATTCTGACCGGCGGGAACCAGCGACGGCGGACCAGTGTTTTGAGCAGCGAGAAACGAGAATACTGCAATCCTTCGATGCCGACTGGCAGTATGTTTGCATCACACAGTGCCGCCATTAACGCGGGACCCTCATAGATTTTCATGAGTGAACCCGTCGTCGTGATCCGGCCTTCGGGGAAAATCAGCGCCGACTCATTGTCTTGCAGCACCTTTATGACGCGTTTCAGTGCGTGTGGACTAAGTGGATCTACTTCTACCGAATTAACGAAGCGCAGAAACGGTCGAACCCAGACGCTTTTCGCTGTTGCTGGGCTTATCGCGAACGTCGGCACCTCGGGTAAAAACAAGAACAGGAATAGACCATCGAGGCGCGAAATGTGATTGGCGACGATTAAAGTCCGCCCGCCCGCAGTTTTGGCGTGTTCGATTCCGAGAATCTGAACTCGAAAAAGACACTTCGTAGCAACGCGCGCGCAAGCGCGAATCAATCTTAAGACGGAATTCATTTCAGATCACAGGGCATTGAATTTGAAAGGTTTGCTTCGCGCGACGATTAGGTGCGGTCGCGTACTGGGCCAGATACCACCAAGGATTGCCCTGGTTGCAACGCTTTGCGTCCAGACAAACTGTTCCAGACTTTTAATTGTTCGATTGCGACATTAAATTTGCGCGCAATCGTCCAAAGCGAATCGCCCGGTGCGACTTCGTATTCGCTAATATCGCTGCGCGCGACAATTTTCAGCACTTGTCCGATTTGGAGGGGACGCTGTGCGGGAATTCTGTTCAACCGCGCAAGTGCAGTGGGACTTAAGCCGTGTTGCTGGCCGATAGTCCAAAATGAATCACCGTCTTGTACTACGTATGCGTTCGGCTTGGCGACAAGCGGTTTCCCGGGATGCAGTTTGGCAGTCAACGGCCCCATGATAAGCAGTTCTTTACCGACGCGAATTAAATTCCCGCGTAGCTTGTTGCGCGCTTTGATCGTCTTGATAGAC
Organism: Gammaproteobacteria bacterium; assembly: GCA_047611805.1. GTDB lineage: Bacteria > Pseudomonadota > Gammaproteobacteria > UBA11873. Next base: position 17,491 of record JBLFWX010000018.1, on the reverse strand, counting down.
ACGCCGTAGCGTGATGCAAGTTCCGACAATGAGTCATTTGCGACAACGCGATGCGTTCTAATTGGGTGGCGGTCGGCAGGGGGAATCGAAGCGAGACGCTCGACTAACGGCGCCCTTAACTCACGGGGGGCTAGTATTTTGAATGGTCCGTTTGGATCGGTGTAATGGGTATTAAATGCCGGGTTTAGTTGTTTGAAACTTTGTTCCGACCAGGTCCCATCGCTAACCATTATTGAAATATCTAGCGGACCCCCTAGGTCAATTTCGGCAAAGTATTGGGAATTCTCTATCGGATGGAGGGCGGTGTCGTAAATTGACGGATTGCGGATCACGGCAACAGCGGCGAGAAGTTTCGCAACATGGCGCCTCGTTCCGAGGGGCAGTTCGGGCGCGATTGTCCAGAAATCTCGCGACGCTGTTTTCGCGACGGCGCGTTGCACGGTTGCTTGTCCACAGTTGTAAGCGGCCAACGCAAGAAGCCAGTCGTCGTCGAAAGCGCTGTGCAGTTGGCTCAAGTAGTCCAGCGCCGCGTTGGTTGAGGCGACAATGTCGCTTCTTCCGTCAAACCACCGCGATTGCTTCAAGCCGAATCGCTCGCCAGTTCTCGGCATGAATTGCCATAGCCCTGCGGCCCCTATTGGGGAAGTAGCGTTTGCTCGATAACCACTCTCGATTAGGGGTAGCAGTGCCAGCTCGAACGGCAAATTGCGTTGTTTGAGCGACTCGGCGATAAACCATAAATAAGGCTCAGCATTTCGCGATGCGCGCTCGATCTCTCGAGGGTTTTCACCAAACAGGTCTAACTCCGATTGCACGTGCGGACTATCTGACGCATCCCAGGTGAATCCTGCCGCGATGTGCTGCCACATATCGATCCTGGCGACCGGTATGGGCATCGACACAACGGCCGGATCGATCGCGCGATGCTCGGCGTCGGATAGTCCGACGGGATCTACCCGATCTACCCGATCGGGAGCCTGTCGGTTATCAAGGGGGCGGCTGCTGTGCGAAGCTTCTCTAACGTCGCTCAACGAACATGCCGTCAACAATAGTAGGATAGACGCTAACGCCTCGAGTCGAATAATGCGTTGGCTGTGCATCGCTGTATGGTAACGCACCCGTGGACGGGTGCGGCAAATTCGATGGCCATCAAGCGAGTTGCCCGCAAACTCGCGGCGGCTCGACAGAACTGCGCGCGGGAGGTGGCTTATTCGTCGACTCTGGCTCCAGCCAGTGTCGGATTGGTCTTGGCGATTTATACTGCGACGTAGAACAGCATTTGCAATGCCTCTTCAACTATGAATTCGAGTCGAAAATTCCCGCTCATTAGTCCGCGCGAACTTGCTGACCGGCTGAGGTCTTGGTTTAGCGACGGGCCGGGCGTTTCCATCCGCGATGCGGAATTGGACATCGTCGCGACAATTTTACCGAACTTATTTGGCTATCATCTCGTGCAACTTGGCAGTCAGGTATCAGGAAAATTCATCGAGACCACGCGTATTGCTCACGTTGTAGCACTCGACGCACAAGCTGTTGAAGGCCAAGCTGTTGCATTGGTCGCTAACTGCGAAGCATTGCCGCTCGCTGCCGCATCTATTGATGTGCTGCTTGCGCCGCACATACTCGAGTTCTCGCCGCAGCCACATGCCGTTCTTCGCGAGGCAGAGCGCGTGTTGATCGGCGAAGGGTATATCGTAATTACGGGGTTCAATCCTTGGAGCTTTTGTGGTGCGTGGAGACTGCTTGGACGATGGCGGGGAGCGCCGCCCTGGAATGGTCAGTTCTTATCTGCAGCTAGGCTAAAGGACTGGCTAGAATTGCTTGGCTTCGAGATTGAATTTCTTAAGAAGACGTCGTTCCGACCTCCAATTGCGCGACGAAGTATCATTGGCAAATTGACATTTCTCGAAGTAGTAGGGCGCGCCTGTTGGCCGTGGTTCGGAAACGTGTATGTTGTTGTTGCGAAGAAGAGGGTGGCTGCGGTGACGCCGCTGAAACTGTCATGGCAAACCCGTCGCCAAGTGATCGCTAAAGGTGTCGCTGAACCATCAACCCGTTCTGGCAACGCAAGCTTAGTCGAGTCGAACGGCCCCGAGTATGGATTCAAAATCTAGTTCACATTGCTCGGCGATGACCACGAATCTGCTGATAACGTTAAACTACGACCTAAGCTTGGGGAAAGCACAATGAGGCAAATTGTTCTTGATACGGAGACCACCGGTCTCGATCCCCAGTCGGGACATCGGGTGATCGAGATTGGCTGCGTGGAAATCGAGAATCGCCGCACGACCAAGCGTCACTATCATCAATACATTAATCCTGAGCGAGATATTGATGCTGGCGCGATAGAAGTACACGGATTGACGACAGATTTTTTGGCAGGCAAACCGAAATTCGCTGAAATAGCCGATGAATTCCTCGCCTTTGTGAAAGGCGCTGAATTAATTATCCACAATGCACCGTTCGATACGGGATTTCTCGATCACGAGTTCTCACTGCTCGGACTGCCGGATCGTCGGGCAAATGAGTACTGCCGCATTACCGACACCTTAACGATGGCGAGGGACCTTCACCCAGGCCAGCGCAATAATCTCGACGCCTTGTGCCGGCGTTACGAAATAGACAATACGCATCGTGATCTGCACGGCGCGCTACTCGACGCCGAGTTACTCGCTGACGTGTACCTCGCAATGACTGGCGGGCAAGTCGATCTACAACTGAGCGCAGAATCGCGAACGACTGAGGCTGCCCGTGCCCGGTCACCAATATCCGGATCATTGCGCACAGCGATACCGGTAATCCAACCGACAGAACTGGAGTTGGCTGCTCACTGTGCGAATTTGGCGAAAATCGACGACGTGAGCGCCGACGGTTGTGTTTGGTTGCGTCGGGAGGATTAAAAGCTATAGGCGGCGTGCGAACGATAACACCTTGATTGGGCGGTCATTTTGGTGAGTTGCCTCTCAACTGAGTGTCAAAGCCCGAAATGCCCGAGTTACGCGGACGCAATGTCTTGTGTGAATAACACGGCGCGATCGCAGGCACGCCGTTGTCGTTCGGGTTGGCAGAAAGCAGGCCACAGATATTCCAAAACGGGACGTAACCCTTTAATAGACGTCTATAGCTCGTCCGCTCTTCGGCCAGATAGGTTACCGCAGATCCAGGTGCAAGCTGGCGATCAGGCTCTGAATCGTCCCCTAGTCGCTTGGCGAGACTTGAATCTTAATCAGCTCTCCTCGACAATTGGCATCCCAGCGGGGCATCAGGTATCCGCAGGAATATAATAAGCAAAGGGAGAATATCGATGAATCCACTCGACACCGTAACCGGAACGCTAATCGCCGGACTTGTGTTAACTGTGATCCTGGTCTTTGTGGCAAAAGCCATTGTTGGCGCTTAGCAGCGCACGATTCGAATAACAAAAACACCCTATCTATAGACTGGAGATGCATCATGGAATTCACATTTATCGATCGCTGGCTGCACATTCTTGCCGGTGTCACCTGGATTGGCTTACTGTATTACTTTAATTTCGTTCAGGCACAGGCCATGGGCGCCGCGGGGGCTGACAAAGACGGGCCAGGACCGGCGGCGATCGGCAAGTATGTCGCACCTCGAGCGTTACTTTGGTTCCGTTGGTCGGCTTTAGCGACTTGGCTGACAGGCGCATACTACTTGGCGGCTGGGCCAGGGTATTCGCTCGGCGGCGCGTTTTCTTTGGGCATAGGCGCCGAGAGCATCCAGCTCACCAACATTGGAATTGGCGCTTGGCTCGGCACCATTATGTTATTTAACGTCTGGGTCCTGATTTGGCCGAACCAGAAGAAAATCCTTGGCATCGTGCCTGCCACAGACGAGGAAAAGGCGAGTGCTCGGCGCATTGCGTTCCTAGCGTCGAGGTCGAATGTCATGATGTCATTGCCGATGCTGTTTTTCATGCAAGGAGCGGCTCACAGCGTACAGTTCACACAGTTCCTCGGCTAAACCATTCCGTTTTAGTATGTGATAAGAGCCCGGCCGCTCGGCCGGGCTTTGCTTTTCCAGGATGAGAAAACTCCATGAACGCTTCTAAGCAGAACCCCGTTATGTCCACCTATGGTCGACAGCCAGTCATGTTCGAGCGCGGCGAAGGCGTGTGGTTATGGGACACAGACGGCAAGCGCTACTTTGATGCACTGTGCGGAATAGCCGTATGTGGACTAGGGCATGTGCATCCTAAGGTTACCGAAGCGATCTGCTTACAGGCGAGCCAGCTATTGCACACCTCCAACTTGTATCGAATTGATTTGCAGGAGCAACTCGCGGCCAAATTGACTACCGCGTCGGGACTCGAAAACGTGTTCTTTTGCAACTCCGGTGCCGAAGCAAATGAAGCTGCATTGAAGATCGCTCGACGGTTCGGCCACGAACGTGGGGTGGCTTGCCCAACGGTGATTACCATGAACGGCAGTTTTCATGGCCGAACAATGGCGACGTTAAGCGCGACTGGAAATCCTAAAGTACAGAAAGGATTTGAGCCCTTGGTCGCCGGTTTCGTGCATGTTCCGTATGGGGACTGTGCCGCGGTGAACAGCTTGTTTGATGAGCGTGACGACATTGTCGGCATTCTGGTTGAGCCCGTGCAAGGTGAAGGCGGAGTCGTGATTCCGCCGGCGGGCTATCTCGAAGCGTTACGCGAGATCTGTGACCGGCACGATGCACTGTTGATGCTTGACGAAGTTCAGTGCGGGATGGGGCGGACAGGAAAATGGTTTGCGTTCCAACATGAGAACGTGCAACCCGACGTGATGACATTGGCAAAGTCCCTCGGCAACGGTGTTCCTATTGGCGCTTGTCTTGCTGGACCGAAAGCATCGGATCTTCTTCAGCCAGGAATGCATGGTTCGACGTTCGGTGGCAATCCTCTCGCTTGTCGAGCCGCGCTTGCGGTGCTGAATGCGATTGAAGAGGAGTCTCTGATTGAGCGTTGCAAGATACTCAGTGAAAACATCGAAGTCGAATTCAAGAGAACGTTAGAACCATTAGCTGGGGTCGTCCAAGTTCGCACCAAGGGCCTGATGATTGGTATCGAACTCGATCGACCGTGTGGCGAACTCGTGGCGCGCGGGATAGACGCCGGCATTTTGATCAACGTCGCAGCAGACAACGTTGTTAGATTATTACCTCCGCTTGTGATGAGCGATGACGAAGCAGGCCACATGGTGAGTAAGGTCTGTGGTTTAATCGAGGCGTTTTGCGCCGCCAACTAGACAATGAGCGTCAGGCACTTCCTCACGCTATTGGATCTCTCGCCGGCTGAATTGAACGCGGTCGTTCGTCGCGCATCCGAACTCAAAAGCTTGCGCAATGCGGGTCAAAGGCCGCTAATCTTTCGCAATCGCGTTCTTGCGATGGTATTCGCGAAGTCGTCGACGCGAACAAGAATGTCCTTTGAAACGGCGATGATAGAAGGCGGTGGAGGGGCAATATTTCTATCTCCGCGTGACACACAGTTGGGCCGCGGCGAACCGATTGCGGATTCCGCGCGCGTATTGTCTCGGATGTGCGATGCCATCATGGTCAGAACATTTTCTCACCGGGACATAGAAGAGTTTGCAGAACACTCTCGAGTGCCGGTGATTAATGGGCTTTCCGATAGTTTTCACCCCCTGCAGCTTTTGGCAGATATGCAAACATATTTCGAGTACCGCGGAGATATTGCTGGCCGAAAAGTAGCCTGGGTGGGCGATGGCAACAATATGTGCAATTCCTATATCAATGCGGCACAACAGTTTGGCTTCTCCTTATCAATTGCCACACCGGCCGGATATGAGCCTAGTTCACTCGAGCCAGGTCGTGGGCTCGCTGCTATCGATTTTTCAAACGATCCAAGCGAGGCTGTTAAAGATGCGGATCTCGTCGTTACTGATGTTTGGGCGAGCATGGGGCAAGAAGAAGAGTCAGAGCGTCGCCACGAAATATTTCGAGAGTTCCAGGTTAATAGCGATTTGCTACGTAGGGCCAAGCCAGACGTCTTGTTCATGCATTGTCTACCGGCTCATCGGGGCGAAGAAGTATCGGCGGAGCTAATCGACCACCCAGACAGTGTTGTTTGGGATGAAGCAGAAAATCGACTCCATGCACAAAAAGCCTTGTTGGAAATGCTCGTGTGTGGCTGACGTATTTGAATTTCCCGATCACACTAATACGGTGCACGCCCGCATGAATGGCAACACACGAGGGATCGGTATGACGTCGCAACGCGCGCGCGATCGACTCGTCGCACAGATCACGAAAATGGGCGTTAGATCAGAGCGGGTTTTGAACCTCGTTCGAACGACACCACGCCATTTGTTTGTGGACGAAGCGCTGGCGAGCCGGGCATACGAAAATACGGCGCTCCCGATCGGGTTTAGCCAGACGATTTCCCAACCTTACATTGTTGCAAGGATGACAGAGGTCTTGCTGCAGAACGGGGAATTAAACAGCGTATTAGAGATTGGCGCGGGCTGCGGTTATCAAAGCATGATTCTGTCAAAAATCGCCAAAACCGTTTACAGCGTTGAGCGAATTGCCGCATTGGCTGACAAGCTTCGGATCAGGTTGCATGAGTTACATGTCAACAACGTACGCGTTCTGCACGGTGACGGAGCGCTAGGTTGGGAGAAGCACGCGCCGTTCGATGCGATATTGGTAGCGGCCGCCGGGCTAAGTATCCCGCAGGCATTGACTGATCAACTAGCTATCGGAGGACGCTTAGTGATCCCGGTTGGCGCACCCGGAAACCAAGAGTTGCGGCTCATAACGAAAACACCAGGTAATTTGGAAGCAGAAATTCTTGGTGCAGTGAGTTTCGTCCCGTTGGTGAAAGGCGTCGGATAGTTCTAGTTGCTAGCGCGTTTTGGTGGCCACATTTACCGTTCTGCCCGATTGTTCTGTGAGAAACACGAGTTGAGGCGGACCCACGCGATCATATTATTCGGGTTGGTGATCGGGTTAAGTGGTTGCGCAAATAATACAAGCGCGCCCATTACTCAGAAATCGGTTCACCAACGCGACTCCGCAACTATCCCGCCCGGCGGGCGATCAGCACCTCGTCGTCATCACCCAACGCCTAAAAATTATGTGGTGAAGCGTGGCGACACGCTGTATTCAATTGCATGGCGATTCGGCATTGATTTTCGAAGTTTGTTGAAACGGAATCGGATCACCAACCCAAATTTAATTTTTGTCGGGCAGAAACTAAATTTAGAATTGCCGTCGACGGCGGGACGGATTGTCGCGATCGCGCCGAAGCCCACAAACTCGAAGCCAGCTGCAAGATCGCGGACCCAATCCCCGCCGGCTTCCGGCTCGCAGACCAAATCCAGCCGTTCCCAGGCGAACAGGCCGGCTTCGAAACGCTTAGTTTGGACGTGGCCGACATCCGGAACGGTTCAACCCGCATCTTCCGCCCTTGGCACAAAAGGTATTGAAATCTTAGGTAAACCTGGACAAACAGTGGTTGCAGCAGCAAGTGGTATGGTTGTCTATAGTGGGAGTGGACTCCGAGGATACGGACAGCTTATTATCGTTAAGCACGACGAAGAATTTCTAAGCGCCTATGCGCACAATGACAAACTGATCGTGTCCGAAGGCGTCGCCGTTAAACAAGGACAGAAAATCGCAGAAATGGGCAACAGCGATGCCAAACGAGTGATGCTGCATTTTGAAATTCGTCGAGATGGCAAAGCTGTCGAACCGCTGCAGTACCTGCCGCCACGCTGAGGCGTTCCATGACCGATCCAAAAAAAAACAACCCAAAACACGTCGCCAAGCCGTCCGAAAAAATCGATTTGGATGATGCTAAATTCGATGAAGACGTGGTTGCGCAGGAATTGAATTTAGAGGACAGCGTTGGCGACGATCCCGCTGAATCTTCAATCGCGCCGGTGGGCGCCGATCAACCCGAACGGGCCGCTGCCCGCGAATTGTCTCTCGGCGAACTCGATGCTACTCGAATTTATCTCGGCGAGATCGGGTTTTCACCTCTGCTGACTGCCGAAGAGGAAGTGTACTACGCGCGTCTGTCTCTGAAAGGTGATGAGGCAGCGCGCACGCGCATGATCGTATCCAATCTTCGTCTAGTCGTGAAAATAGCACGGCGTTACATGAATAGAGGATTAGCGCTGTTAGATCTCATAGAAGAAGGCAATCTCGGTCTTATGCGAGCGGTAGAGAAGTTCGACCCCGAACGCGGTTTCCGATTCTCGACGTACGCGACATGGTGGATCAGGCAAACGATTGAACGTGGTCTGATGAATCAAACGCGAACGATTCGGTTGCCAATTCACGTCGTAAAAGAAATTAATGTCTACTTACGTGCGGCGCGCCAATTAGCACAAAAATTGGACCGCGAGCCCAGCCCCGAAGACGTCGCTGAAATGTTAGATCGACCCATTGAAGACGTGCAGCGAATGCTTGGTTTAAACGAACGGATCAGCTCTGTGGACGTGCCAGCAGAGCGCGATTCGGATCGCTCGCTTCTGGATACTATCCCGGATGAGCACAACTTGGATCCATCGCTTTTACTTCAAGATGAAGACGTCCAACGGCATTTGGATGGTTGGATGGGACAGCTCAGCGAAAAGCAACGCTCCGTGTTGGAACGGCGGTTTGGGCTATATGGTCGAGAAATTTCAACGCTTGAAGAAGTCGGTAACGAGATCGGCGTTACGCGCGAGCGTGTTCGTCAGATACAGATTGAGGCGCTCAGGCGACTGCGACTATTGATGGAACGCGACGGTTTTTCCATGGATGCGATGTTCTCAGAGTCATAGGAAAAATTCCGTTAAGGCATATAGAACGCACCAACCACCGCACGATTTTCTGCCACTAAGACGTTGAAACTGCGACACGCGGCAGCGGTACTCATGACTTCAACTCCGATTCGTGCAGAATGTGCGCATTGAAGTATGTGTCCGTCTAGAAATATTTGCTTCGTCCCCGTGCCGATAATTATGATGCTTTGCCCAAGGTCGACAATTTTTTGTATATGCGAGGGGCCGATTTCAGCGACGTTGGATGGCAATATGTCGATGAATAGCTCGTTGCCACAGATAACGAAAGGTTCGACGACGTGCTGGCCGGCGACCGTGATCCCCGTGGCCGAATAGGCGGTAATGTTCAACAAGGTCGTTTGCTGTTCGAAATCTAACTTCATGTAACCACGATTCGTTGCTAACTATTAAAAACATAGGCGCTGGACAGGCGCACATAAAACTTACTCAGTAGTAGACAGATTAATACTACCGGATTCGGAGGGAGAAATATGCGAGTCATCTTGTTAGGGGGACCCGGTGCGGGAAAAGGCACGCAAGCAGATTACGTCTGTGATGCGCGCAATATTCCGAAAATTTCGACTGGCGACATGCTACGCGCCGCGGTCGCTGCCGGGTCGCCTTTAGGGACCGAGGCGAAAAAAGTTATGGACTCGGGAGGCTTAGTTTCTGACGAAACCATTCTCGGACTCGTCGCCGAACGACTAGAGCAGCCTGATTGTGCGTCCGGTTTCCTATTCGATGGATTTCCTAGAACCATCCCACAAGCGCAAGGTTTGCAAGCCGCGAATGTTGAAATCGACCGCGTTATCGAAATCGTAGTTGATGATGATGAAATTGTTCGCCGCATGTCAGGACGCCGAATTCATCCCGGTTCGGGCCGAAGCTATCACACAGAGTTCAATCCACCGAAAGTAAGCGGTAGGGACGATCAGACCGGCGAGGAATTGATTCAGCGTGATGACGATGCTGAGGCGACAGTTCGCGAACGATTACGCGTCTACCATGAACAAACTAAGCCCTTGGTCGGTTATTACAAAAAAATGGCAGAGTCGACATCGGGATTAAAATTTAATCACGTTGATGGCATCGGTGATGTGGCGGAGATAACTGATCGAATTCGTGACGCCTTACAGTAGTTGTTAAAGAAATTCAGCAGCGTGTCGAGATCTATTTTTATTACAGGCATCACTGCAGTATTGGAAAAATTATTGTGTAACTTGTTGGTTCGAAATTTTTCGCACATTTTGAGTTCGTGTTGTTTTGATAATACATTTCCGATTCATCGTTCGAATTTTGTACTATAATTGATTGCACATCGAGTTGTTGTGATGTATATAAACAAACGTGGTGTTGCGTTTTTATCTCAACGGAAATTTTAAGGGGGGCTTTTGTTATGGCGAAAGCGAAAAAGAAAGCGGCAAAAAAGAAAGCAGTAAGTGCAAAAAAAACTACTGCAAAGAAATCAGTAGCGAAGAAAAAAGTTACTAAGAAAGCAGCGGCTAAGAAGAAAGTAGTAGCCAAAAAGAAAGTAGTAGCCAAAAAGAAAGTAGTAGCCAAAAAGAAAGTAGCCAAAAAGAAAGTAGCCAAAAAGAAAGTAGCCAAAAAGAAAGTAGCCAAAAAGAAAGTAGCCAAAAAGAAAGTAGCTAAGAAGAAAGTAGCTAAGAAGAAAGTAGCTAAGAAGAAAGTAGCTAAGAAGAAAGTAGCTAAGAAGAAAGTAGCGAAAAAGAAGGTCGCTAAGAAAGTAGCGAAAAAAAAGGCTTCCAGAAAAAAGTAGTACCTGATGTAGCCGAAGTGGAAGCAGCCGAACGCGAAAAGAAGGAACGGTTGCAACGCGAGGTTGCAGAGGCACGGGCCAAAATAGCCGCACGTAAGGAGGCTGCGCGTCAGCGTAGGGCAGAACAACGCAAACGCGATGCGATGCAACGGGCAGTAGAAGCGTTCTCAAAGAAATGGGAGCGCGAATACGACGCCAAACACGGCGGCTAGAGCATAGATTGTGTTGGAATTAGGGCATCTTAATGAAGCTTAAAAGCCACCTATCTATCAGTCAGTGACCCCACAATTGAGCCCCATCGGAGACGGTGGGGCTTTTTTATTCCCACGGAACCCAATTGGCATCTCGTAGACCGGCAGAACCAGCGGCAGGTACATGGCGGATCCTCTGTTTCTACCTTAGGCATCTGGTCCTATGGTTGCTTCTCGCTGTTAGTGCCTATGGCCTGTGGTTGGATCGTGTGGTTGGCGATTCGTTCGCCCGACACAACTGGTCGTTGCCGACGCGAGTTTATGCAAGTCCTTTCGAACTTTACGCTGGACTCCGCACTACGCAAAAAGAGCTCGACGTCAGACTCACTCAGCTCGGATATGGCCGAGTGTCGAATGTCAGTAAGCCTGGCCAGTATTCGCTACGAGACAATAGTGTCGAGGTCTTTACGCGCGGGTATCACTATGCGGACTCTCGGGATCCGGCGCGAAGTCTAAAGATCGATTTCGCGGGTCCGACGGTCGTGACATTAACCGATGTGATTACCGGTTCGGCTGCACCCATTGCTCGCCTGGAGCCGCTCGAGATCGGTAGCGTTCACAAAACCTCATTCGAAGATCGTTTGATCGTGTCGGTAGCTAATACTCCGCAATTTTTCATTGAAGCGCTGGTCGCCGTCGAAGATCGTCGTTTTTTCTCTCACATTGGGATTGACCCGATCGGCATTGTTCGAGCGCTAGTACACAACATCTTGGCAGGAAGTATCAGACAAGGAGGGAGTACGATCACGCAACAACTTATCAAGAATGTATATCTTTCTAGCGAGCGATCTTACGTAAGGAAACTACGCGAAGCGCTGATGGCGATATCACTTGAACGTCGCTTCTCAAAAGAAAAAATTCTTGATGCCTACATGAACGAGATATTTCTGGGTCAAGACGGTAATCGAGCAATTCACGGCTTCGGGCTTGGCGCGCGATTCCTGTTTGGAAAAGACTTGAGGGATCTCTCCATCGCGGAATCTGCGACGCTTGTTGGCTTGGTAAAAGCGCCAAGTTCCTACAACCCAAAACGCCACCTCAAGGCTGCAATAAAGCGCCGAAACTCGGTACTCGAATTACTGTTAAAAGAGCGAGTAATCAGCACACAAGAGTTCGACGCGGCGGTAAAAGTCGAGGTTCTTCTGGCTGACAATCGTAGATTGCAGGACGACAATCTCACCTCGTTTATCGAGTTGGTGCGAGATCAATTAGTGCGTGATTACCCTACTGCGATGCTCGAGACTGCCGGACTTAAGATCTATACGACGCTCGATCCATATGTTCAAACTATCGCTCAGAACATTGCGGCCAAGGGGTTGCAAAAAATTGAAAAGGGCGGGGTGAGGCCGAACGAACAACTTCAGACGGCAATCGTCATCGCAGACCCGCGAACAGCAGAAATTAAAGGCCTTGTGGGCAGTCGCGATCAGTCGTCGTCTGGATTCAATCGCGCACTCAACGCGCGTCGCCCGATCGGATCATTGTTTAAGCCTTTTATCTATCTCACGGCGTTGGAACAAACAAGGAGATTCAATGTGCTCTCCAGGGTGGACGATGCGCCTATAACAATCGTGGCTAAGACCGGCGCTATTTGGTCGCCGAAGAATTACGACGGTAAAAGTCGCGGTCCCATTGCGTTACGCGATGCCATCGCCCAATCGAACAATTTGGCAACCGTTAATCTAGGTCTTTCGATTGGCTTGAAGAAGATTATTGATCGGATGAAATCGTTTGGCGTCGGTCCCGATATACGCGAATTACCGTCGCTCCTACTCGGTGCCGTCGATCTCACGCCGTTCGAAGTCACCGGCTTGTACCAGGGGATCGCGAACGACGGTTTTCGCGTTCCATTGCGTGCGATTCGCACGGTAACCGATGATCGGAATCGGATGCTGACCCGTTACCCCCCGAGCGTCACGCAGGTCGCCGAACCGGCGATCGCGCAGTTGACCCAATATCTGCTTTCCGGGGTCGTCGAACGTGGGACCGCGCGCAGCGCTGCAGTTCAGCTGGCGAGTAGCTTACCGTTGGCGGGAAAAACCGGGACGACGAACAATGGACGCGATAGTTGGTTTGCAGGCTTCGGCGAGAATTATTTGGCGGTCGTGTGGGTTGGTCGCGACGACAATGGAGAAACAGGTCTAACGGGATCAAGTGGTGCATTGAAGCTTTGGACTGGAATAATGAAACGTATTGGTATCCGACCGATTAAATTTGGAAACAGTGATAATCTCGAATGGATGTGGCTAAGCGAACTGGGTGATGCAGTTTTCCTGCAAGAATGTCCTGGGTCGATCCGCGTCCCGCTCGCGTTGCCACATGGTTTGCCTGTCGTGGAGAATTGCGTTGAATCGAAGTTACCCGTAACGGAGCCGAAGCTATGGGAAAAATTCCGCCGGTTGTTTCCTTAATGCGAGTCTCCGATTCTCGCAGACTAGCCTTATCGACCGCATTGCTAGGTCTTGTGGCATGTGCGAACAGTCCGCCGGCCCCAATAATCGATGGAACTGAGACTGTCAATTCGGCTGCGTCTATGCCAATCTCGATCTCCACGTCTAGCGCGAGCGTCGATCCCAATCCGAACCCCATTCCTACCATTACAGCGATTGATGACGATGTCCAATATAGAGCGCAGCACCCAATAGAGAAGCTAGACGAACCGCATGAACTCGTCGTGGAGCCGCCGGTTAATGCGACAAAAATCATGCTTGCGTCGGTCGACGCTGATATAGCCGCGGAGAATTTCAGCGCTGCATCGGGGGTTATCGAACGCGCGATTCAAATTTCTCCTGGTGACTCATGGGCCTGGCATAAGCTCGCGAAACTTCGTTTTGCTCAAGGTCAGCATGATGAAGCGAAAGCCATTGCGCGACGGTCAAACTCTCTTTCAGACGCAGGACGTGATGTGCAAATTGCTAATTTGCAACTAATTGCTCGCATTGAACATTTAAGCGGCAACGAAACGGCTGCAAAGCAAGCGCAGGAACAGTTGGATAAAATTTCCTCTAGCGCGGGAAATCGAACGACGAGAAACTAAATGATTGGAGACTTTCCGCTTATGCCGTAAGCAAATGCAATAATTTCTGCGATGGCGACATACAACGACTGTGGAATTTCGTGATTTAGTTCGACTAGCAATAGTAGCTCCACTAGTTCTTTCTCGTGCTGTAGCGTGATGCCGTGATCACTCGCTAATTGCAAAATTTTCTCCGCCGTTTCCCCACGACCCTTAGCCGTGACTTTGGGCGCTCCCTGCCCGTCCCAGCGGAGTGCGACTGCTAGTTGAGGACTGCTTGGCCGTTCGCTCACGCTTTTTCGTCTACAAGCTTTTCGGGTTTCTTGGTCCACTGCTCAAACGAATTAATTTCGCGTAGCGTGACCGTGACTTTCTGGATGCCGCCGGCGCGTAAGTTCTCTACTAGGCGATCACTCTCTGAAACAATGGACTGGCGCACAAGGGCATCGGGTGACCACAATCGAATAACTAATCCTTTGACACTTTGAGACACAACTGCCCGCAATACGGACGCTTCAGTTAGCGGTATTTCGATCGCGATAGTCGTCGTTTTTTCTGTTTCATCCGTCCCGCCGTTGTCCTGTTGGGTGATTCTTATTTCGAGCGATTTGTAAGAACCGCCCACATCGATCGGAATGTCCAGTCTGAACGCTAGCTCACCGTCAACTCTCGAGTTCAACGCCATTAGCTGATTAGTCTCGATTTTCGCGATCGCACCATCTGTCATTCGGGCTAGTCGACTTAGCGTCGTGGACTCCGGATTCGTTCGGTCGGAAGGCGCTTCACTTCTGTCTTGGACGTAAGTGACATTGGTCAGATTGGACACCGTTGGCGATATCGGCTTGTTAACGCTAGTCACGAGAACACCGATAGCACCGGATGTTTTGCCGCTAGGCGCTTGATCGGAAGATTTAGCTAGCGCGGCACGTAGGCGCAGCAACTCCAGTTTTATGTCGCCTTCAGGCATCGCGATCAAGCCATTTGCAATTTGCTTGTGCGCGCTCGCTTCGAAAAACACCCCTGCCCGCTGGATAGTTTGGGCCAGTAAACGCGGGTTTCGCGCAGAAGATAACATTGGAATCAATTGGAGTAGATTTCGTGCGACCGCCTTGACGGCGCGCGGTAGTTCGCGTTCTGTCCCGTCGGGCCGAGACGCGGTTTGGCCGCCGGACGCTGCTTTCTCGGCAGCTGGAAGATCGGATCGGTTATTGGGCGAAGTAATTTTCAGTGAATCGTAGCGCAGCGCTTCAAGTAGCGGCGTCAAGGAGTGTTGCTTGGGGAGTGATTGGTTCAACGCGAGTCGAATCGGATCTGCGGGCAACGTGGCGCCGGATCGAACCTGAGAAAGCAGTACGTGGGGACGTAGCTGCGCAACTTCCAGTTTCAATTTGTCACCGGGCTGCAATTGTAGCGTCGTCGCCGCACGCACGGTCGCACCGTTCACACGAATCTCAACGGAATTTGTACCGTGTCGAGCCAATACTTGGGCGTCGAACAATTGACCGACCGTCCAGTTACGGATCGTCTGGGTTACGCGCGGGCTAAGTTCGACCGCAATTGGCGAAAAATTTGCCTGCATACAGCGTTTAGCGGCAATTTCGGGTAGAACTGGAGCGTCCCGGAGTGAGTGCTTTGACGCGCTACGGCAAATCACTTTTCGCGGCACGACGGTCGCGAGAACAGACGATGTGTGTCGCCGCGCTTGAAATAGTAGTAGGTAATCATTAACATCCCCGCTTGCTCAAGTGCGGGGTGGAGCAGTCTGGCAGCTCGTCGGGCTCATAACCCGAAGGTCGCAGGTTCGAATCCTGCCCCCGCTACCAGTTTTTCGATAGAAGCCCCGGGTAATCGGGGCTTTTTGCTTTTGGAGCATAAGCGTGGCGATACTTGACGCACTCACTACGTTGTTAGAGCCGACGGTGAGCGGCCTCGGATACGAGTTGCTTGGAGTCGAGCGACAATCGACCGCGGGCGGAACGTTAATCCGGCTGTATATCGACAGCGACGAAGGCGTCGTCGTCGACGACTGTGCAATCGTCAGTCGCCAAGTCGGAGACGTTTTGGAAGTAGAGGAGGCAGTAAGTGGCGCCTATACATTAGAAGTATCGTCGCCGGGCCTCGATAGACCACTATTTACGCCGGCGCAGTATCGCGTGTTTGTAGGGTCCCATGTAAAAGTGCGACTACGTACGATAGTAAACGGACGACGCAGACTAGCCGGGTTACTGGCAGCTGTGACGGACGAGTATTTAACAATCAGCATTGGGGAGGATGACATCGATGTGCCGTATAACGTTGTCGAGCGTGCACGACTCGATCCTCAGTGGTAGAACATATAGCCTGGTAACGACATTGCTTTGGTCGCGACGGCCGGTGGGTAAATCGGAGTGATGAACAAAGAGATCCTTACCGTTGTTGATGTTGTCTCGAATGAGAAAAGCGTCAGCAAGGACATAATATTCGAGGCGCTGGAAGCCGCGTTGGCGAGCGCGACCAAGAAGCGCTACTCGGACGAAATCGACGTAAGAGTTGCAATCGATCGCGAATCCGGAGACCACGCCGCGTACCGGCGCTGGGAAATCGTCGATAAAATCGCGTTCGCTGCAGAAATCGAAGTAGATGACCTGAATAACGTCATTCTGGAATACCCGGAGCGGCAAATTTGGTTAACTGACGCGATTGAACTGAAACCCTCATTTGTAGCCGGCGACTATGTCGAAGAACCGCTCGAAGCGGCCGAATTCGGTCGGATTGCGGCTCAAACCGCAAAGCAGGTAATCGTTCAGAAGGTTCGAGACGCTGAGCGAGCGCAAGTTGTCGCAGCTTTTCTAAACCGCATCGGCGAGCTCGTCATGGGTGTGGTCAAGCGGGTTGAACGAGGCAATATATTTATTGACCTCGGCGGTAATGCGGAAGCAGTTGTATTGAAAGAACACGTTATTCCCCGCGAACTCGTCCGACCAGGCGACCGCATCCGGGGATACCTGTACGACGTGCGCTCCGAGAAACGGGGTCCTCAGCTTTTCGTCAGTCGTACATCGAAAGATTTGCTTATCGAGCTGTTCAAGCTTGAAGTTCCCGAAATCGGGGAAGGTTTGATCAAAATTTTAGGTGCCGCACGAGACCCCGGTCTACGGGCAAAAATCGCTGTGCGTAGCGAAGATACCCGGATAGACCCAGTCGGCGCTTGTGTAGGAATGCGTGGCTCTCGAGTGCAAGCTGTCTCGAACGAACTCGGCGGAGAACGGGTCGATATTATTCTGTGGGACGAGAATCCAGCCCAGTTCGTTATTAATGCGATGTCGCCAGCAGAAGTCGTCTCTATATTAGTAGACGAAGACGCGGGCAGCATGGACGTGGCCGTTATTGAAGAGCAACTTTCTCAGGCGATCGGCCGCAACGGTC
The DNA here is from genome assembly GCA_047611805.1 of Gammaproteobacteria bacterium. Lineage (GTDB taxonomy): Bacteria > Pseudomonadota > Gammaproteobacteria > UBA11873. The sequence goes on along the minus strand of JBLFWX010000018.1, from coordinate 244 downwards.
AAAATGTTCGACTGGCCAGCCAGCTAACTGGCTGGGAACTCAATGTGATGAACGAATCTGATGCCGAAAGTAAGAGCGAAGAAGAAACCCTGAAGAACCAGAAAGTCTTCATGGAAATGCTCGATGTCGATGAAGAAATCGCCGTGATCCTCGTTCAGGAAGGTTTTACATCAGTCGAAGAAGTGGCCTACGTCCCAGAGCAAGAGATGCTCGACATTGAAGAGTTTGATGACACGCTCGTTCG
>JBLFWX010000017.1:0-76180 GCA_047611805.1 Gammaproteobacteria bacterium | reverse complement strand
GATCCTGTCGATCAACGCACGACGCTCGATGCGATTAAATTTATGCGACGATTCTTTGCGGCAAGTGCCTTAAGCGAATTGCGCGGCGTCGAATTTAAGCCAGGTCCATCCGTGAACACTGACGAAGATATCCTTGATTGGGTGCGACGAACGGCGGAGACCGCATTTCACCCCGTCGGTACCTGCCGGATGGGGGCGGATCCGTTGGCCGTCGTTGACGAGCGACTGAAAGTTCACGGCATCAATGGACTCAGAATCGCCGATGCGTCGATCATGCCAACCATCGTCTCCGGCAATACCAACGCCGCCTGCATTATGATCGGCGAAAAAGCAGCGGCATTGATTTTGGAAGATGCAAAATGAGCGTAGGACGGAGCCAGGTTATCTACCCCGACGTCAGCGCCGTTTGCCAGCTTGACCCTAGAATCCTAGCTACTCGAACCGATCGCAGATCGGCGTCAAATTTCTCTGTGATCTCACATTCATCGTTAGAAACGAAAAGCCCCAGTCCAACACGGTCAAACCGAATGGCGAAGGATATTCCGAGTTTCGAATCGAGTGTCTCAGCACGGTAACCCCCCGAGACTAGAATTCTGCTCCATTGTCTGCTCGGGCCAGGCGCCTTCGGCAGATCGAGCCTACGGCAGTCGATCGGAGATTGCTGCAGGCGATATCCTAGGAGCCTGTCGGACTTAAGCAAGCATAGCGGCCCTGGTCGGAGGGCGAGCAAAAACGTGCGGTTTCTAGAAGCGTCGTGGTTCTGCGCGACTGTCGATCGCGAAATTGTTGGCCGCTCGCCAATCGGCGCAGTAGATTGTTGCTAAGTGCGACAGGCCCCGAGGTGTCCTTGGCATCATTAAAAGACGCTCTGACGTTCGGACGCAGTTAGACTGGTTCGGCTGCGCACTGAATTGAGCAGGTACGTAAATCGCTAACCGTGGGAATATCAAGATGGGAATCAAAACGGGTCAGGCCTATGTTGAAAGTTTGCGCGACGGTCGCGCGCTCTATGTCAATGGGGAACGAATTAAAGACGTCACGCAGTATCTGCCCTACAGAGGCATCGTCGATGAAATGGCCGCGCATTTTGATCGGCCCCATGATGCGAAATTTCATTCTCGCATGACCTATCCTTCGCCCAGCGACGGCGCGCCAGTGAGCAATTCGTTTCGCCTCACGGAAAACTGGGATGAGATGACGGCGCGAGTGACCGGAGAAACCTTAAGGGCCGAGGCGACGTACGGATTGATGGGACGCTTGCCCGATTTTATGAACGCGTTTGTGACGGACATGGCGGCAGTGCCGCAAGTATTGGGCCGGCAAGACAAGGCTTATGCAGACAATGCGCATCGCTACTGGGAATATTGTCGCGACCAAGACATCTGTCTTACACATACCTTGATCGACCCGCGCCGCGACTATAGCAAAGGCCTCGACGCGCAAGGCGCACTAAAATACGTTGGCGAAACCGATGCTGGTATCCTGGTAAGCGGTGCGCGGATGTTGTCGACCTTAGCGCCAGTGAGTGAGGAGATATTCGTTGGCCCGTTTATCCCGCGCCACCCAGGAGAAGAAGATTACGCAGTGTGTTTTGGTCTTCCCGTCGCAACTGACGGACTAAAATTCATCGCACGTGAGCCTTATAGCGGCGCTCGCAATCGCTTCGACCGGCCGTTGTCCGAGCGTTTCGATGAAGGCGACGCCTTAGCCTTATTCGACAAGGTACTCGTGCCTTGGGAGCGCGTGTTTGTGTGTCGCGACATCACGGCTTACAACCTGCTCGGCCCGAGCTTTCCAGGCTTTTTGATCCTCCAAGCCAACATCCGCGGGCGCGCGAAATTACGCTTTTTGATCGGCGTCGCGAGCAAGATGATCGATACCTTAGGGCGCGGTGAGCAGGCGCATTATCGTTCCATGATGGGTGAAATGTTTGCTGCCGATGAAATGGCTGATGGCCTCATCGAAGCGAGTGCACGTGAAGTACTAGCGCATGTGAAAAATGAAATGCCATTGACCAACAAAGAAGATCCAAACTCGAGCGCACTCTTTGACGCTTCATCCTCGTTGTTCGGTTCACCTGACCGCGGCATGGTAGCGGCCTCGATGTTGCGTTTTTTTATCCCCCAGTCAAATCGAAAAATCGCCGACATTATTCGCTTAATCGGCAGTAGTTCTCTTGTAATGACTCCTACTTTGGCGGATTTCGACAACCCGGAAACGGGCCCATTGCTCGAAAAATATATCAACGGTGCGACCGGCAGCGCGCGCGATCGGGTGCAACTAATGAAGCTTGCGTGGGATGCAGTGGCTACTCAATTTGGCGGGCGCCAAGATATTTATGAAATTTTCTTTTCCGGTGATCCAGAACTCATGCGCCAACTCCACTACCATACGCCACGGCGCGATCGTTATATCGGCATGGTCGACCAGCTGTTAGCCGAATCGAATGACACACACGTTCGCTAGCGCACGGAGATCAACGGCGGCCAAATTACTTAGTGCGGCGTTTTGTCTATTCATTTTTCCAGGAGAGAATCTAATGGCACAAGCAGACGAATCATCGAGTGACTACGACCTGATCAAGACCACGATTGGAAATTATTTTGACGGCCTTAGGTTGGCTGATCGGACACGCCTAGAACAAGCGTTTGCCGTTGAATACGCCCACATGAAAGGCTACATAAAAGATGCGAACGGTAATCTCGTCGAATCGTCCCGTCCGATGAACGAAGTGATCGATGAATGGGTCGCACGCGAACCCAACCCCGGGCTCAAAGGCAGCATCGTGTCGATTAATATTTATAGTGATGTAGCGGCACAAGCAACGTTTGATTTCAACGGAATCTATACTGATGCGTTTCAACTCGCGAAAATTAACGGCGAATGGCGAATCATGAACAAGTTCTATGTCAATCAATAAGTCGATTCGTGCTTGGCGAGAAATCGTAAGCCTAAGCTAACAACATCTCCGGGGAGGGGGGGGGGGGGTGAGTCGATTACGTAATCGCGGACACTAGCGGGTCGGTGACTTACCCCGCGATTAATGATTAGTAAAACCGTACAGCACAGGCAATGGGGACCCGCACTGAAATATCATAATTCTGCCCCTTCATAAGATCGCTGTTCAACTGGCCAATGAAGATCGGCTGCAACTCAGGGGCGCGGACAGAATTACTGTCCAGGAGACCGTGCAGCGCGTTGGCCCTCAAAAGCCGCAACGCTAAAGTCATCGACATCGTTATGACAGCACCGGAGCCGGCTGAAACTCGTGCCCCCAAAGGCTGTACGACGACAGCTCATAGGCTTTCCAATCGTTGTCAATTTGAAAACTCTCTGCGCCGATCTCGAAATCGAAACCTGACGGAGTTTGCGTATAAAACGTGAGTGATCCGTCCGTGTGTCGCCCGATGCTATTGGTCACGTGCAATCCCTCTTTGCGAACGCGATCATAGGTCAAGCCAACGCCATCGACTTTCTGCCGTTCGAGCATGAAATGTCCAGCCAATTGCGGCAGGCGCTCGCCGACGGTCGCGAACGCGAGGGAATGGTGACGAGCGTTGCAGTTCATAAACGCGGCTTGTGCCCCATCGTGACCGTTCCACGAAGCGTTGCCAGTATTACTGAAGCGAAAGCCGAAACAATCGACTAGAAACTTTGCCATCACGTCTTTATCCGGAACGCGCAACAGCACATGACCGACGCCAAGCTCTCCAGTTAACCATTCTTCGCCCGGGAATTGCGTGGTATAGGGCGTGCTTGCCGAACGTAGCGGCGTGGCGAATTCGATGGGAGTGTCGTACGGCGCGCTCACACGGACCAAACGCTCCACTCCACGTGCACTTGCGGCAGCCGCAGACATTGTTTCGAACGCAACACCGTTTGCCGTGAGTCGCGCAAGCGTCGCGTCATACTCCTGCGTACTCGCCGCACAGAGCCCTAGCGCGCAAACATCATCGGCTGGCCCCTCGCGTACGAACAATCGCTGCTGACAATCATCCATGCGGAAGCCGATGCAACCATCGGCATTTTCGCTAGTAGGCATGAGTCCGATCACGTCGGTGCAGAGCTTTGTCCAAGCGCCCACATCCGTTACCTCGAATCCGATATAGCCTAGCTGCATGACTGCCTCCATGTTGGATAAAGCTGGCGAGAATGCATACTAGCCAATCGAACATGTATTTAATAGCAGCCGCTTATAAGCGCAGACGTGCCAGCACGCCGTTCGGTTTCGCCACGTAATTCACCACATCAGCGACACCCAAAGACGATGCGATAAATTCGTTTTTAACGCGCGTGCCGCAGCCTTGCAGCTGACGGGCGCCACAGGGGAGTTCGACGACGATTCGCGCGATGTGTCAGCAGCCGCTCGTGTTCTTGGACGAGGTGATGATGCCGGATCCCTCTCGGACACCATTGTAGAAAACGGTGGTGCGCAAGTTAGAATTCCTTGTTTTTTCGCATGGACACGATCCGGGTCCGCACGGCCTTGCTGCTCTATCCCCACGACGTGACTGAAGAGAATACTCCGTGGGAAACGGATCTGGGATTCAGGGTTTCGAATAATAAATAAGGAGAATATTGCGGTAAAGAAGGCTTGATGGCAGCAATTGGTGCCTAAAAGGTGAGAACCTATGGCATCGTTGCACGAAGCGACCGCGCGGCGGACCCAGACGCGGAAATCCTTGTTGATGGCGACAAGCTAGGTAAAATGACCTAATCGACATATTCGACGATTTCCAACCAACCCTTCGCGATGATGCAAATTAACCTCGATTTCGCGAAACCAGACGTCGCAGTTGAAGTACTACGGAGCTCTCCAACATCTTAACTAGCGCAACAACTAATCCTTTGCCCTTCTATGATCCCGAGAAGGTGAAACCCACAGCGATGTAGGCACAGCGTTTGATTGGCGTCGGCCAATTAGAATTTAGCTGCTGATGATCGTCGCGTTGGTCAACATCGCGTTGAGAATAAAAGACCATGAACGCGCCGCTTATTCGCACGCGAAATCTTCCAGCAAAGACCTTGACGTGGGCCGTGGCTGGGTCGTATGTTATGAAACAAAGATTCATATGATGCAACTCCCATCGGCCTATCGGAAGCCCCTTACGAACGGGATTGCCCCGCTGCCCGACGCCGACACGAATTTCGAGAGGCTACGCCATGACCACAGCAACACACACCAAATACCTCATTGTTGGCGCCGGCATCCATGGTTTGAGCACGGCCTACCACCTTGCTCTTGAACTCAAAGCCCGGGGTCTTGGCAGCGGCGCGGATATCACGGTTATCGATAAGACGAGCATCGCGGCGGGCGCGTCCGGCATTGCGTGTGGGGTGGTGCGCAACAACTACTTTCAACCAGCGATGCGCGAGCTAATGGCACACAGCGTCGATGTTTGGGAGAGCGATCCGAAAGCCTATAGCTATCATGCCGTTGGTTACATGCAGATTTCACCCGAAGTGATGCATGCCGATGTGGCGACGATCGCCGCGCAACAGAAAGATATCGGCTATGAGTCGGTATTTATCGAAGGTGCTGACGAATGCATGAGCTACATGCAAGGTATTTTCCACGACTGGCAAGCGCAAAACATAACCTCCGTGCTACACGAAAAGCGCGGCGGTTACGCTAATAATCGACCGAGTTTAATGGGTCTTGCCGCGAAGGCCGAGGCCGAGGGCGTTACGATCAGGTCAGGCGTCACGGTGACCAGCATCGAGACGCAAAGCGGCGCCGGTGCGACACTGCGCTCAGTCACCACGAACGGCAAGCCGATTGAATTTGATTATCTGGTTGTTGCAGTGGGTCCATGGGTGAGGCAATTCTGGGAGTGGCTGGAATTGCCGATGAATATTACGGTTAAGGACGCAGCGGGTACGCTGCGCGACGACGTGCCGATGTGGCGCTTCCTGTCGCTGCAAGAAGGCACACTTGGGGTAGATCCTGATTACCTCAAGACGAATGCCGGCGCGATGCCACCCGTGATTCACGTCGATACGGATGCGCCATTACTATCGGACGTCGACGGTAAGGTGATAACAGAAAAGCTGTGGGGCATCTATTACAAGCCCGATTTCAATTTCGGTGGCGTGCAAGGCGGTGCAGCGCCTGATTGGATCGACGCCGACCCGAAAGACGTGGCGATCGATCCTTATGGTCACGAATCGCCAGACTATGTCATGGGCCCGGAATTTGCCCATATTTGGTGTTCAGCTCTAGCGCATTGTCAAAAGCGCTTCGAAGGCATGCTGCCACAATACAAAGACGAAGCTTCAGGCGGAATCGGTTGCCTGGCGCCGGACAGTTTTCCGGTTTTCGATAGCTATAAGGAAAACTGCTATGTCATCGCCGATTCGAATCATGGTTACAAAATGATCGGGGTCGGAAAACTCGTCGCAGAAGAAATATTGGGTGCGAAGTCTGGCCTGCTGCAACCATTTAGTTTTTCGCGTTTTGCCGAAGGGCGGTTGCATCCGGTGTCGAACAGCCCGTTTCCGTGGAGCTAAAATGACTCGTCTTAAAATTTCATGAATGTTGGAAAGAGTAAGGGGATAAAATGGCGACAGAAACAGATCTAGAACGCTATGTTCACGCACCAGGACGCGATGAATTAGTCAAACAAGTGCGGGCAAAGATCGAAGAGCTTGGCATTACCTACATCTACTACCAGTTCATTTCGGTAACCGGTCGCATCGTCGGCAAGGGTATTCCGGCAGACCATTGGGAGCGAACCGCCGAACGCGGTTTTCAGCTCGTCTATGGTTCGACGGCGAATTTGTTTGTCGATCGACACGGCGACTATATCGGTTACGGCCCTGAAGCAATGGAACTTGTCGGGATCCCGGATCCGGACACGTTCTGTCAGCTACCGTGGGACAAACGAGTGGCCCGCGTATTCTGCATCTGTTTCCGAAATCGCGAAGAGCGCGAGAATGCCGGTGCGTTTTTAACCTCCGATTGTCGCGGTAACTTGAAGCGCTTCCATCAAGCATTTAAGGATAAATACGCGCTCGATTTTCGAGTTGGCACGGAACCCGAGATGATGTGGCTCAAACGCGGCGCAGACGGTAAACCCGATGGAGGGGTCACCAAACCGTTCTGTTATCACATCGATCAATTTGAATCCCTGAGACCCGTGTTCATGAAGGTTATCGAATACGCGAACGCGATGGGCCTCGATATGATCCAAGGCGATCACGAAGACGCGCCCGGCCAGCTCGAACTCAACTGGATGTTCGACGACGTCGTGCGCAACGCCGATCGCCTTGCGACGTATCGCCAGATTTGCGCGCAAGTGGCGCGCGAAAACAACCTAATTGCGTGCTTTATGACGAAGCCGTTTATGGGTGTTTCGGCATCTGGTTGCCATACGAACGTTTCACTGTGGCGCGGCGGATCGGAAAGCGTTAACCAATTACACAATGATCCGCTTCCCGGTATGGAGGGCGTTTTTACCTATCGCTCAGGCGGCGAAAATACGTTTATGCCAGATACAGATGACGTCCAGATGCCAGGCAAGATCGGCCTGCAGGCCGTCGGCGGTATTGTGACGCACCTTGGCGCGTTGACCGCAATTGGTTGTTCGACAGTCAATTCTTATCGTCGTTTATGGGACACGGGATTCTGGGCGCCGGTGTTCGCAGATTGGGGTTTTCAGAATCGCACTACGGGCTTGCGCGTCTCCGCGCCAGGTCGCTTCGAATACCGGGCGGTCGACTCTATGGTGAATCCCTATCTCATGGGATCAGCGTTGTTGAAAGCTTTCGAAGATGGCATCGACAACGATATCGACCCAGGTCAGCCAGAAAACCGCAATATCTATGAGGCAATGGAGGCCGGTAAAGAAGTGAAGCGTCTGCCAATGTCCTTGGGCGACGCGTTACAGCGATTGGATGAAGATGAGGTGATCAAATCATCCATGCCCGACGAGATGTACAAAGTGTTCAAGTGGTACAAGAACGACGAATGGGAAAAATTTATGGCGACCGTCACCGATTGGGATGTCGAAACCTACATGGACTGTCTCCCATAACGTTAGCCGAGGTAATAAACGATGTGCGGAATTGCAGGACTCATTCATCGCGGCGGTACCGACAATATCGGTAAGGAGATGACCTCCATGCTGCAGGCGATGAAACATAGAGGGCCGGACTCTACTGGTTTCGCTTTGTATAGCGAGCCACGGAGCAAAAAGAAATACGTCATGCGCTACAAAGTTGCGGAAGGCTCAGAAGCACGGTCCGGATTCGCTATCCATGAACAAATGGAAGCGCGCAAAGCATTAGTCGATAAGCGTTTGAAAGAACTTGGGGTTGAAGTTGCAAAGGAAACCGCGGCTACCGAATACGCGTATCGATATGAAATAAAATTCGGTGGCGATTTGCGCGAGCTAGCGAGTTATATCGAAGACGTCGACAACGTCGAAATCCTATCGATTGGTCATGCCTTGGAATTAGTTAAAGACTTAGGCGATGCGACGGTAGTATCAGATCAATATGGTTTGAAAAGTTTCAAAGGCACTCACGCCATCGGTCACACCCGTATGGCAACCGAGTCCGACGTCGATATTCGCTCGGCACATCCTTACTGGGCCTATCCGTTTTCAGATGTGGCGGTCGTGCATAACGGCCAATTAACGAATTATTGGGGACAACGTCGCGCCCTCGAACGCCGTGGACACCGGTTTACATCCGACTGCGATTCGGAATTAATCGCGGTGTATATTGCCGATGCGATAGACGCTGGTGAAGATCTGGAATCCGCGATGCGCCGTTCCATAGAACAGCTCGACGGTGTGTTTACCTACTTAATCGCAACATCGGACCAGCTCGGCATGGCCAAAGACGTGATGGCGGCCAAACCAATGGTGCTGTATGAAAGCGACGAATTCGTCGGTCTTGCCTCAGAAGAGGTCGCCATCCGGAGTATTTTCCCGCACGAAATCGACACATTTGATCCTTACGAAGGAGAGGTCCGCGTATGGCAAACCTAGGCGAACATTCATCCCATGAACTGGGCATGCATACAGAGCAGCTCGAAGGGCGCACCCAGCAGCGGTTTTTCTCTGCCAGCGAAGAAGAAAACCTGACTCAGCCGTTTACCTACGAAGTCGATTTCGAGCTCGCCGCCGAGTTCGACGCACAAGACATGACGCCCAATGAGATCAACATCAAGATCCGCAATCTCATGAAAGAAGGTTACGGCTCGATCACACTCCGTAACCCGGGTGCAAAGCACAGTGTCGCGGTCGGTATATTGAATCGACTCAATCTCGTGCTCGACGGCAGTCTCGGCTATTTCGGCTGCGGTTTACTCGACGGACCGAACGTACGCATCACGGGCAGAGTTGGTTGGTCGTGTGCGGAAAACATGATGTCGGGCACAGTTGTGGTTGAAAAAAATGCCGGGTCGACGTTCGGCGCCGCCATTCGTGGCGGCGATCTCGTCTGCAAAGGCAGTGTCGGCGCGCGCACCGGCATCGACCAGAAGGGCGGCACGATCATTGTCGGCGGTGACACGGGCGCGTTCAGCGGCTTCATGATGCAACGCGGTCGGATGATCGTACTCGGCAACGCAGGGAAAAGTCTCGGTGACTCGATGTACGACGGCACAATTTATATTGGCGGCAAGATCGCAGACTTAGGCGTTGACGCCGTCGTTGAAGAAATGACCCAGCTCGACGTTGATTGGTTAATACGCAAACTTGGACTATTTGGTCTTGAGGCTCGCAACGGCATTGAGAACATGACGAAAATCGTGTCCGGCAAGCAACTGTGGAATTACGACAACCTCGAGCCGAGCGAGAAGAAGCTCATCTTGTAATTTAGGAATAAACTATGTCTAGCGACGACGATAAATACATCCTGGGTAAAAGCCCGATCTTCACGCCGGAAGTGATCAACGATATCCACGTGAAGTCCGAACTTGGGCGTTATCGTATGCGCGGGTTTTCGATGTTCAAAAAGATCCCAAATTGGGACGATTTGACCTTCCTACCCGGCACCTTGACCCGCTTCGTGATCGAGGGCTACCGCGAGAAGTGCGAAACGAAAACGATCATCGGTCCGCGCTGTAAGCGACCGCTCGTACTCGACATTCCGATTTACATTACAGGGATGAGTTTCGGTGCGCTATCGCATGAGGCAAAAACCGCTTTGGCGCGAGGCGCGACGATGGCCGGCACCGCGACGTGTTCGGGGGAAGGCGGCATGATCCCAGACGAGCGGCGGTATTCCGAGAAATGGTTTTACCAGTGCATCCAGTCGCGCTACGGCTTCAATCCGCAACATTTGCGTCTTGCCGATGCCTGCGAGTTCTTTATCGGCCAAGGTTGCAAAGTCGGTCTCGGCGGACATTTGATGGGCCAGAAAGTGACCGACCAAGTAGCGGAAATGCGCTCCTTGCCAGCCGGCATCGACCAACGCTCGCCGGCCCGCCACCCAGACTGGCTCGGACCTGACGACTTGGCACTGAAGATCCAAGAAATCCGGGAAGTAACCAATTGGGAGATCCCGATCCAGCTCAAACTCGGCGCCGCCCGAGTCTACGACGATGTGCGCATGGCGGCGAAATGCGATCCAGACGCGATCTATATCGACGGCATGGAAGGCGGCACCGGTGCGGGTCCGCATCTGGCCGCAGAGGAAACCGGTGTGCCTGGCATCGCGGCCATTCGTCAGGCGCGCCGTGCGCTCGATGATGTTGGCAAAAGCGGTGATGTGACGCTCATCTACGCTGGCGGGATCCGAAACGGCGGTGATGTAGCGAAGGCACTTGCGCTAGGTGCGGACGCCGTGGCCATTGGTCACTCATCTTTGATGGCTCTGAATTGCAATAAAGATATCCCTGAGGCGGACTACGAAAAAGAAATCGGCGTAAAAGCGGGGTTCTGCTATCACTGCCATACCGGACGCTGCCCAGTCGGGGTCGCAACTCAGGATCCAGAGTTGCGCAAGCGCTTAAATCCGGATGAAGCGGCAGAGCGGGTCTACAACTTTCTCCATTGTCTCGCCATTGAATGCCAGATGATGGCGCGAGCTTGCGGCAAGACCAACGTGCACTCCTTAGAACCGGAAGACTTAGCGGCGTTAACCATGGAAGCCTCGGCGATGGCGCAAGTGCCACTAGCCGGTTCACAACACACCGTCGGTCGACCTGACATGACCCGGTTCTAATGGCGCTATAGTTTAAGGAGAAGGATCAAATGACAACTTCCAACGATATCGATCACTATCTGAAATCGGACGGAATCGACTCCGATCGAGAAAAGATGATCGGTCAAACGATCGGCTACCGCTACGACGTTAATCTCGTACCCGACTACGCTCGCGTAACTCCGTATTTGCAAAAATACATCGACCATATGGGTTGGCCAGATTTGAACTGGCTAGAAGACGTGCACATGGGTTACGAAGAAGGACGTGCGGCAGTGTTCGATCGCAATATCAACGGCTGGGTCACGGTGCCAGAAGATATTGCCCTGCCGGATAACCAACAAGACCGCGATATGATCGCGCGTGAACTACTGGTTAAGTTTCAGATGTCGCCGAATCATCCGCTAGTTGAGTTGCGCCGCGCCTATGGGAAGTTCGAATAAGCGCAAGCAAGGTTTAAAAAGCTTAGACGTATCGATTGACCCGGCTCGCGTTCGATTTTGTCCCGGGGCGTGATTTCGTCCCAGGCTACTTACGTTATCGATTAAAAGAGCACCTGGCGATGTTCGGCGCTGCAATCGTGAGTGCGACTATCGTTGTCGGATGGTGGACATGCTGCCTGGCCGTGCATTTGCCGGCCTCGTGCGGTGAAGGCGACCGTTAAATTACGATCGTCTCGCTTAGTCAGGGCACGACATAGACACCAAATACTTTTTCGCAGTCTTACAATTCGACACGATGCAACTCTAAACGCAGGCACGGTGCGCTGCCGATACGGGTTACCGCGTTATTCAATTCGATGCGGGTTTGTTGGAGTGTTCAAATTGCCCTTTTCAGTTCTTCATCAGAAAACCCGACGTCTAGTAGGCGCCGCCCCAGCCTATTTCCCGTCTTGAATAGGTATCGAGGAACGGCGTACGGTAGCCATCGTTGCGCCACAAGATCGGGAAATAGGTTTCGTCCAGGGGGTCATCGTTGAAGCGCTTGTAGCGACTGTATATCGGGCTCACAATGACGGGATGATGGCGCGCCTCGGATGCCATGCAATGCGCAACTATTGAGCGCCTCACCCGCGGTGAGTGATTAATTTGCGACCCATGCCAGGTCCGTCCGTGGTGGAATACGCCGCCACCCGCCGGCACAACGACCTTTACGTGATCGGGTTCATCGATTCCCGCCCTGCTCGCAGCCTCGCGCATTTCCATAAACGGATCGTCTGGCGCGTGAAAGTTCTCGATCATTTCAGCCTCGCCCCAACGATGGGAGCTGCGAATATATTCAACACTCGCACCTTCCAATGTTGTATCGTCGAGTGCGATCCAGGCACTCACCATATCTGATGGAACGACGCAGTTTTCGTACCCTGAATTCTGATGGAAACCGACGGCCGAGCCTCCCGGCGGCTTCCAGAAACAATTATCCTGATTGATACGCGCGCCTGGCCAGCCGCCGAGCATCGCACAGGCCCGGCCAATATGTTCACCGAGCATCACCTCGGCGACAAAACGATCGCCTTTCCATGCGTTGCAAATTTGCCGAGTCGCGTCCGCGCGGTCACGACCTTCCCGCCAATTCACTTCATCAGGCAATAAACCTGATTCGAAATCCCCGGCAAAGAGCGCGTCATAACGTTCGCGCAAGCATCGCAGCGCCGTCAAATCAATAATGTTCTCGAGCACAATAAAACGATCGAGCGAAAATTGTTCGATGTTCTGCTGCGTCAATTTTAGATCTATCATGCAGAGATTCTAATTGAACATTCGGCGGCCGCCAGCGTGGTAAAACAAACTCAGCGACTACACTATAGAGAAGGTCAATTCAGCGGCAGTTGTTTATGCGCTAAAACGCGCTTCAGCACGACGCAATTGCGCGATTTAGTTTACTGCCATTGTGCGCAGTGCCGCCGCTGGCACGGTACATTCGCGGCGTATTCGGCGACTCCTAAAGCGCTCTTACACGTCGCGGCCACAAACAATTTGCGCTGGGTCCAATCTTCGTCTTGGGCGCGCCGCGGCTTTTGTACGAACTGCGGTAGCTCGATGTTCTGGGAACCTCAAGCACAGCCCTATGTCGGTATCGCAGCGGGAGCGATTGATGATGGATCAGGATTGCATGGCGCGCGCCATATTTACGTTGACCAGCCAACACGTTGTTACAATATTAACGATGGCCTACCCCAATTCGCCGGCAGCATGCTGGTGTGATCGAGTCGCAAACTGATGATTGACCAAGCCGATGATGTTGCCGCAGTTTTCCTAGGATGGCAGTGCCGTTTGCGCCAGCATGTGGTGCGTCGCAGCGATGGCCGACCGAGCGCAGGCATGTGTCCGGAAGCTGTGGTGGAAAATCGCTCGCGTCTCGGTCCGATCGTCACACTAATCGTCAAAGACTCGCCGGAGCATGCCATCGCGCTATTCCAGCATATTGTGCGCACCACCCATGATCCGTTGGAGCGCTATGAGGCAGCCGTTCGTATCCTGCAAAATGTCTACTATCAATATCCACGGGAATTTTCCGACTCGCCGACTGCCTTATTTAACTTGGAGTCGAAGACTGCCGAAACGCTCCTCGCCGCTGCGACCTGCACACTCGAGTACATGCAGGGGAATCAAAGTTTTCATATCCCTTGTACAGTGCACAAGCTACCTGATTCTGATCCGCACTATCGCGCCACCTATTGGCACAACGCGATGTTCAATCCTCGTCTTCGTGGTCCCGCGCAAATTCTGAAATTCGAACCGCATTGGTCGCAGGCGGTCGCTGAGGGCAATTGATTGTTCATCTCGTGAATAGTTCGAACTAGATGGGCATTGTTTGTCACTTGACAGTAATGCATCACTAGCAGAAAGCTTGGGGCCGTTAGACGAAAAGGCGTGACCTGCGCGCATCACCTCGCTTCGGTAGACACGTCATCCAACGCTTCTCGCCAGAATGGACGCGTGCGCACCCAATGGCGGATGCATTTTACTACCCACAACGCGGGACAACGAGCATAGTGTCAACATGGATAATCAACTTGAAGCATTAACGATCATCTTTACAGAGGTCTATTACTGGATCACAGTAGTACTCATGTTTCTCATCCACGTCGGTTTTTGCATGTACGAAGTTGGCGCCTCGCGCCAGAAAAACATGATTCATACGCTGATGAAAAACACAATGCTGATCCCTTTGGTTACGATCACGTTCTACTTTTTCGGTTGGTGGCTTTACTTTGCATTACAAAATGGACCCGGAATCACCGGTGGATTGAACAGCGCGCCATGGGCCACGCCGTGGAGTGAGTTAATGGGTACACACATGGGTGGCGCACCCGTGCAAGATTCGTTAACTGCGGACGACACGATGGCCTGGGCGCACATCAACGGCGTGTTTTGGGCCGCGTTTTTACTGTTCTCTTGGACCGCAGCGTCGATCGTTTCCGGAGCAGTCATCGAGCGTATTCGATCAGGTGCTTTCTGGATCCTCGCCATTCTGATCGGTTCGTTTTGTTGGATCATCGACGCCGCCTGGGGTTGGTCGGCCGATGGCTGGATGGTCCAAAAATTGGGCTATCACGATGCTTATGCCTCTGGTGTTATCCATGCCATTGCGGGCGGGTTCGCGCTCGGTGTGTTAATTCATCTTGGCGCGCGGATCGGCAAGTTCGCACCTGATGGAACGCCGCGGAACATTCGCCCGCGCAATCCATGGTTGGTTACGATCGGTTTGTTTTTGATTTACACCGGTTTCTGGGGCTTCTACGTCGCCTGCAATATTCCGATACTCGATATCGGGACAGCAGCCGGCATGGAAGGATCGTTCTTCTCGACGACCAATATTTATCTCGCGCCCACATCAACGTCTGCGATTACGTTTAATTTCTTGATGTCATTATCTGGAGGAATGCTCGTCGGTTACCTGATATCCAAAGGCGATGCATTTTGGACTTATTCACTCGGTCTCGCTGGGGTCATCGGCGCCTCCGCCGGAAATGATTTGTACCATCCGATCCAAGCGATGTTGATTGGCGGCGGGGCGGCAATCGTTGCTTACAAAATGCACTATTGGGTTGAGAAACGTTTTCTTATCGATGACGCGGTCGGCGCGGTTGCCGTACACGGGTATGCTGGATTCTACGGTGTAGTTATCGCTGGATTTATGTTGTGGGGCTACCCATCGTCGATGAATCCTGAATACGCGGCGATCACGCCCTGGGGGCAATTGCTTGGCGCAATCATCATGTTCGTTGTGCTCGGATTTATTCCGGGCTATGTGGCTGCCGGGATCTTAAACCGTATGGGGCGCTTGCGCGTACCCGCGGCAATCGAACTTGCTGGACTCGATATGAGCGAAAACGAGGACGCGCGCGCTGACGCGCAGGCCGTCTCGGCGGCGTCACGGGCTGCAGCGCAAGCGCAAACAGGGGGAGCATAGCGACATGAATACTGGGATCGAATCTTGGAACGTCAACTTAATGGAAATCGGACCAATGTATCCTTTCGTTGGCAGCGAGATGTGGTTAACCGTGATCGGGGTCGTACTTTGGCTGCTCTGGCATGTTGTTCAAGCGCGCGCCGAGACTGAAGAAATAGCCAAAGAAGCGGCAAAATACTTGCGTCCGGAAGCGTTAACCAAAGCAATGGATGACTCGCCGATATAAACCTGCATCCCGCATCAGGCCCGCGGTGCCATTTATTTTCTGCAGTGACACGTCCACGATTCCGCTCGTATGCTGGGCGTCGACCTTCACCCCAAATAAATCAGCACCCTTATCAGTCGCAGGTAAAATTTTATGTCACGGGTGTTGACATCGCCGATGCACGGCATAGAATGCGCGACCACTTAACCAATCGACCGCTGGAAAATACTTTGCAAAACGACATCAACAGATATTCGTTTTTCTAGCCTTCCCGAACACGGAAGGCGCTATCGCCTTCCAGCGTGTCAAAGCCTTGGATGTAGATCATGCGGGGCTTTTTTTTGCCCCAAAAACAATGGGGTCGCATCATGCCAATACGACAAGTCATTACTAAAGGCCGAGTGCCGGTCAAAATATTTACTGATGAGATTGAACCGCAAGCCTATGCACAGCTCGCCAAAATGGCTGAGCTTCCGATCATTCATTCGCATATTGCGGCGATGCCGGACGTACATTTAGGCATCGGTGCGACGGTGGGATCGGTGTTCCCAACCCTTGGCGCGATTATACCCGCTGCCGTAGGGGTCGACATTGGCTGCGGTATGAATGCAGTGCAATTGTCGCTTAAAGCCGAAGATCTCCCGGACAATCCGCGTCGCCTACGGTCCGCAATTGAGTCGGCTGTACCCGTGGGATTTGCCATGCATAAATCAGACGTCGCGAAACGCTCGACGATTACGCACCTCAGCGGCGGATTAAACGCGATTCTTGAACGTCACCCAAAGATCGCTAACTTACGAAAAAAATCTTATCTCCCGTGGGTACGCCAGCTCGGCACGCTCGGTGGTGGCAATCATTTCATCGAGATTTGTTTGGACGAAAACGACCGCGTGTGGGTGATGCTGCATTCAGGTAGTCGCGGGGTCGGCAACACAATCGGCCGCTATTTTATTGCGCTAGCGAAACGAGATGCAGAGCGTAGCTCACTTTCGCTTCCCGATCGCGACCTCGCCTATTTCCGTGAAGGGGCGGAACATTTCGATGATTACGTAGCGGCGATGGAGTGGGCTCAAAACTACGCGAAGTTCAATCGTCGCGAGATGATGCGTTTGATTCTTGAACAGATGAATCGGCTGCTACCGCATTTTGAACTAGTCGGTGAAGCGATTAATTGTCATCACAATTACGTTGCGCGTGAGACGCATTTCGGCGAATCCGTTTATCTCACTCGAAAAGGTGCGATTCGAGCGGGTCTTGGTGAACTCGGCATTGTCCCCGGTAGCATGGGCGCGAAATCGTTCATCG
The DNA here is from genome assembly GCA_047611805.1 of Gammaproteobacteria bacterium. Classification (GTDB taxonomy): domain Bacteria; phylum Pseudomonadota; class Gammaproteobacteria; genus UBA11873. The sequence continues at coordinate 59,097 of JBLFWX010000017.1, read as the reverse complement.
TGAAGGGGAAAGGAAACGCATCGGCGTTCGAATCGTGCGCGCATGGCGCTGGACGCGCAATGAGTCGAACACAAGCAAAGAAACGCTTCACCGTGATCGACATGGAGGCGCAAACAGAAGGCGTCGAGTGTCGTAAAGACAAAGGTGTGATCGATGAAATCCCAGGGGCCTACAAAGACATCGATCAGGTGATGGCTCATCAAAGCGACCTAGTCGAAGTCGTGCACACCTTGAAGCAAATTGTGTGTGTAAAAGGCTAAGCGCGGAATCGGAATGGATGACAGCAATGGACAAGCCAACATTAAACAAGATCATCAGATGCTTGCCGCGAGGACGTACGCTATTTCGTTACTATTCGGGACGTTTCGCTTGGTTCTTGTTGTCCCAAGTTGCTGAGCGATACAAGACGATCGGAGCGCCGAAACAGACCCCGTACGCCAGATTGATTGAGCGTCCGGACGTCGAGAACGTACTCGCGACGCAAGGCAGTGGTGCACTTGATCGCGAGACGTTCGCCCGCCCCTGGCAAGACCCGAGCTTTTGTTTCCGCTTGAGTTTAGGTCGGTGGGGAGGGACGCCAGGAACTCACGGGCAAGTTTCGTGTCGCGGCGTGAATCTGGTCTTACAACTCAATTTCTCGAACGAGCGCAATCGCGAGTATCGACGCTTTTTTCAACCCACAGAAGACAACGTGTTCAACTTCTACCGGCATCCTGTGGCTTTTCTCGCAATGAGGTCGCAACTTCTGAGACTTTAGCGTGGTCGCGCATCGAATTTAATTTTGCAACGGACGAAGCACTGATCGAAGAGATCCAAAGTGACTGGGAGCGCAAAGCCGGTCGGGACCTACGGTATTTGCGACGCTGTGTAGCGGCAGGCAAGGACACTGATAACTGTTGCGCCGATGCCTAGGTTGCCAATCGGGTCCGATACTTTGTCGACGTCCTACCGCCCTACACGCGGATCTGGCAGGAGGCGATGTTGGCGACGACCTTATGGTTCATCCGGATAGAATTTGGGGTCAGAAACGTGTTTATGCATTGCGTGCTGAGTGGAGCGTCGGTGAAACGAATTACTGGCCGCGCACCACCGAGATCAATTCACTCGGATCTTCCGAGAAAGTTCTGCTTCCGTGAAGGCGTGGAAGCACCACAGTTTTTGTTGGCGACTACGCCTTACAAACGTCTGTGCAAAAAGAAATCTATTCGTTGGAATTATCTAACGATGTAAAAAGGAGGTGACACAAATGCTTAAACGACGCAATCCGCTCGGCAATCTGCCGATCCTAGGCAAAGGCGGCGCCCATGTGCGCACCAACGCGGCGAAGCGTGCCGGTAACAAACGCGCGCTTGGCGGCGATCTTGATGATTGGTATGAGGGAATTAAAGAGCAGCGCAATGAGGGGCTCGATGGTAAGGCCATCGAGCCTTTTTCTTTTAGTCGGCGACTTACCAGAGGATCCGTCTCGCTCAGCAATCTATTCAGCTAAGAGCCGCCGTAGACGCCTATCCATAGGGCTGCCATCGAATCTCGAATGTTAATCCACCCGCCGCAATCACTGTCAGGATCCCAATAAGCGATCACCGTTCATCCAAATTATTGTTCCATCCCGCCTCGCGACACCGTGAAGCACGACTCGGGCTAGGATCCTTTTCCCTTGTCTGTTAATGAAATTTCATTTCTTCCAGCTTCGCAAACCAGGCTTCGGCGGATCTTCCGCTGGCCCCGCAAAGCATTGCGCGATAGCCATCCACTTAACTGCTGTATCGCCGGTCGCTTCGAGCGAGGTTTCTTCAATGTGGCGGCCTTGGGTGACAACGTGACAGAAATCTAGCGCGGGACCGCTAACTTTTGCATCGTCGTTCGTCTCGTTCCAACTCCATTGCGCACCAGAGGGTGCAACGAGTTGCACACAAGGCGCCGGTCCTGGCACTTGCAACTTTCGATTCTGAAACGTCCAGCCGAACGTATTGACCCCGAGTACCGCAATATGGCGTATCCGATCGGTAGCGCCGCGATCGACGTGAACCATGTCGTAGATGTCCTGGCCATGTGCCCAAGTTTCCATTAAACGCGCGGTCGCAGCGGAACGGATACTCATGTCGGGTCCAACCCATTTCATTCGCGCCTTTGCATCAGCGGCGTTGAACAGATCACACAAATGGTTAAATCGACCATGCCACTGGGATAGTAGATCGCGGCCCTGGGCAACCGGTTCGTCTAAGTATTCGACCCCGGAGCTTTTCGCGCCAGCGGCGCGCGCCGTCACTCGGCGCTGCATAAGCTCAATGAAGCGATCCGGCTCCGTCATCGACAAGGTATTAAACCAATCCCCGACGATGAGATGCTGGATGATGTCTTCCGTGGTCCAACTTTTAAAGGGGGTAGGCCGACCCCAGTCTTCCTCGCTTAAGCCCGATAAAAATGCGTAGAGTTCGTTACCTTCTTCGCGTAGATCGCGCGCAAGTTCGATCATGACCATGGCTTAACCCCTATATCGTCGTTCCAGTTGGAATGGCACGATATTCTAAATGAGGTGTTAAATCGAATCGCCACCAGAATTCCACCGTATATAGCGCGATTGGGTATTAATAGCTTGTCGGTTGGGCAAGATGTCCGAATCCGTCGCGTGAGGACTCTGCGTAAGCGCGTTTAGACCGTGCGCGTCATCTACCCGCTTTTTCTTTTAAGGCCCCAATCGAGTATCGTCATGGTTGACCATTTACGAAGCCGATTCGACGTCGTCTGCCCGGAAAATATCAGGACGAAAAATTGAATATGACGCCACAAGAATCAGCTATTCCCGCGCCGAGCAATTCGATGAAATGGTACATCGTGGCTGTATTAACTCTGGTATACGTATTTAATTTCGTCGACCGACAAATTATTTCGGTGCTCCAAGAACCCATGCGTGTCGAGCTTGGACTGAGCGACACACAGCTTGGACTACTGCAAGGTCTCACGTTCGCCTTGTTTTACGCAACGATGGGGATCCCGTTGGCACGTTGGGCCGATATTGGGATCCGACGCGACGTCATTGCATTATCCGTTGGCGTGTGGAGCATTATGACGGCGCTATGTGGGGTCGCGCAGAATTTCTCTCAACTACTCCTAGCCCGCATCGGCGTCGGTATCGGAGAAGCCGGTGGCAGTCCGCCATCGCATTCAATTATCTCGGATCTATTTCCGCCAGGAAGTCGCGCCTTGCCGTTGTCTATTTACTCGAGCGGGATCACATTCGGCGTGTTTCTCGCCTACGTGTTTGGTGCCTGGGTAAACGATCATTTCGGTTGGCGACCGGTGTTCATAGCAGTCGCACTACCCGGAATTTTTCTCTCTTTGCTGGTGCGCTTTACGCTTAAGGAACCCCTACGCGGACGTTACGATGCGCCAGGTTCCGATCGACCTCCGCCGACAATGCCGGCGGTGTTCAAACAGCTGCTTAAGACGCCAACATTTATTCACTTGTCCATTGCCGCGGCTTTGCATGCTTTTGTTGGCTACGGCTTGTCGGCGTTTCTCGTGTCGTTCTACGTGCGTAGTTACGCGATCCCGATCGATCAGATCAGCATTGTCGCCCTGCCCCTCGGATTCATCATCGGCATCGGCGGTGCGATTGGCGGATTTGCCGGCGGCTTTTTGGCCGATCGCCTGAGTCGTCGCAATGTTCGATGGTCGATGTGGGTACCGGCAATCGCGAACATACTCGCAGCGCCATGCGCCGCGGCGGCCATTTTGAGTCGTGACTTCCATTTATCCTTGGCGCTTTATATTATCCCGCTCGCATTCGCCTACATGTATCTCGGTCCGACCCTCGCGACCACGCATGCCTTGGTCGCACCGCGCATGCGTGCGCTCGCATCCGCGCTACTATTTTTCATCGTAAATTTAATCGGACTCGGCCTCGGACCGACCTTAGTCGGCATTGTCAGTGATGCACTCACACCCACCTATGGCATCGAGTCATTACGCTATGCCTTGGTCGCAACGGTATTCGTGAATATTTGGAGCGCACTGCACTACTACATTGCGTCGCGACACCTCCCCCGCGACCTAAAGAACGCGGCACAGGCAAACTAAATCGAAGACACAAGCTCCCCACGGCACATCAGATCTTCTGATGCGAGGTTCGAGCCGAGCGCTGCTAGAATGTATCTCTCAATCTAATTTATCAATCTGTAGTCGATCGGCCGATTTCTAAGTGATAGACAACACTTTTTTTCTTACCGCGTTGGTATCGCTGAGCATCGCGTGGGCGTTCGTCCGTGCCGATCCCGAGTCCGGCACTAGTCGCGCCCTAGCGGTAGGTCTTGCAATGGTCGGACTCGCGATCATTGGCTCCAATATCGGTTTGAATATGTCGCTGGCAGGCTCCCTGCCGCCCTGGGCGAGTCTGCTTGTTCTCCCGGAGTTGTTAGCTTTTTTGGCGATATTCGAATGGGTGCATTTGGTCCGGCGGACGATCCCTTCAGGGGATCTACGCACTTTGTTCGGAGACAATGCGATCCGCATCGCCCAAGGTTTAATTCTCGTCTACGGTGTCAACGCGATGCTTTTTCCGGAACTGTTTCTGCGTGAGTTTTTCGGTGGGATAAACGGTCCTGGAGACTGGTCGCTGCAAGTCCTGCTGTTGTTTGTCGCACCCATGTGCGCCGCGATGTTGCTGTGGTCTGGGTCGATTGTCTTGTGTTTGAATCGACGCCCTGATCCGGCTGAAAGAGTCCGTCTCGTCGCATTTCTAACGGCTTGTCCCGTGATCGCAGCCGGCATCATGCTACCGCGCTCAATTGCACCGATGACAACCATTCTAGGATTAATGATGCTGCTTGCCGGTGCCATGCGGCACGCACAATTACGCGGCCGGCAAGGTTTGTTTATGAGCCGCTTCCTGTCACCGCAAGTCGCAGCCTTGGTTAATCGCGAAGGATTGCATGCCGCGATGCGCGAAGACTTACGTGAGCTTTCGGTTGTATGTAGTGACTTGCGCGGATTCACGGCCTTCGCTGGCGCTCATTCGTCTGAAGACGTACTGCAATTGCTCCGCGAGTACTATGACGCAGTTGGCGCAGTCGCACTCGAAGTCGAAGGTACAATTAAAGATTATGCAGGCGATGGTGTGCTGATACTGATCGGTGCGCCAGTCAACATGCCTGACCACGCCGAGCGAGCCGTAGCCCTTGGCAATCGCATTCGCGCAGTCGTCTCATCGCTCATAGAATCACGGAGTAGCAAGGAATACCCGCTCGGTGTCGGCGTTGGGGTCGCGAGCGGACTGGTGACGGTTGGCATTATCGGCGGCGAAGGTCGGCTCGAATACGCAGCAGTCGGCCAAGCAGTGAACCTCGCCTCGCGTCTGTGTGAGCAAGCGTTGTCGGGAGAAGTACTTGTCGATAGCAATACGCGCGAGTCGATTCATAATCGGGAGAATCTAGGATTTGAACCGCACGCCCCGCTATCTCTCAAGGGGTTTCCCGAACCTGTTGCGGCTTTCAGCCTTGGCTCAAATTAGAAAACCTCTGGTTAACTACCGGCGGTCGGCTTGCAGCGCATAATTATGCGAATAGGCTACGCTCTGCTGCTAAGAACGAGATTATCCGCTAGTTTTGCAATGCTGCGCCGAAGAGTCATGCCCACAAGGGAACACCGCGCGAACTTATCCGAGGCTCCTTAAACGTTCTTAAGGATCTTCGGCTTCCGTCGCACCCCACTCAACCCGCGACGCAGCGCGGCGGCGATCGAGCCGCCGCATAGTGCGTCGCAAACTAGGTCCCGTGTTACTTACCCCCAAGCGTTATAGCGAATCGGCAAAGCTCTTCAGGTCGGCGATCGTTGCTTGATAGACGTCCGGTAATGCCGCACGAAGCAGACAATCACCCGCGTGACACGTACCGTTCACAGTGCGACTAATCGCCTTCACACCGGCCCCGAGCAGCTTGTGGAAATACGCCAATCCTTCGTCGCGTAGCGGATCAAGTTGATTGACTGACACAACGTGTGGCGGCAACCCTTTGAGATCGGACGCTTTGGCGACATACGGCCAACATAAGGGATTGTTATCATTCGCGCCTTGCGGATCATAGACCTTAGCTAGCGCGCCCATTGAACTCACGTTGATCAAATAATTATCGTTTTCGAATAACGAAGGTAGGTCGGTACTCTTAGGTGCCCATTCGTTTGAGATGTAAGGGCACTGTGCATAAATGCCGGCAATCTTTTCGATCCAGCCTTCTTTGTTCGCTTTCAGTGCCGTGGCGATGCACAAATTCCCGCCACCTGATTCACCTGAAACAATAATTTTTGAAACCCCGAGGGTACTTCGATTCTCATCGACCCACTGTACTGCACTCGCGCAATCGTTAAGTCCGGCAGGAAATGGATGATTGCCAAGCGTTCCCCCGCCGTTACGGAATTCGACTCCAACCGCGACCATGCCGGCGGCGGCCAGCTCATCGCGCCAACGCACATAACTCGCGCCAGAGGCTTTCAATAGAACCATGCCACCGCCGTGCGTGTGCACAATGCACGGTGCCGCACCGCTACGGGTCGCCGGTTCATGGATGTATAAAGTAATGTCGTTTCCATCGACACCTTTGATGATCTCGATGCGCGATTTCACCCCAGCGACTGGTTCAAGCGGCTCGAACACCGCTGCGCCAAACCCTTCGAAACCGGCTTCCGCCGCACTACAGTACGTGTATAGCGCATCCATCGGAGAACTCGCGTCCACCCCGGCTGGTGGTGGCACCTGATCGAGCCCGAACGGGGCGAGTGCGGCGATCATGCGCGGATCCGCACGCGGATCATCTCTCAATACCATATTCGCGTTGCCGAGTTGACCGGGAAGGGTTGGGGTGGTGTTTGCCATTGCTATTTCCTCTCGTTGGGGCTGCTTATCATGCCCCGAAAGAAGCCTGCTGGCGAGGTGCTGGCAGTCTTGATTTTCAGCAGCACGTGCGCTCGAGTTCACTTAGCACCGGACATTATGGTGCCACCCGTTCACTGATGAATTTTCGGCATAGGCGACGTTACGGATTTGCAGCTCACGCCAATTATGATGATTGACAGTCATCACAATCGGTCGAAAACTCACAATCTACGAGTGCGCGATTCGAACTACATTCTTTGCGCTTAGGACTCTTGCAGCCTGTCGGGCTTAGGAGGGATCGACTGCGGCGGGGGGCCGGCGGTGCAAATCACCGTTCAATGTCGTTAAATAGAACAACTGTTCGCCTCGAATGAGCGATCATTTGGCTTGGCTCTCCCGCTCGCCTCGTGACGATTGCCTAAGTCCAACAGGCTGCTATAGCGCACATTAAATCAGAGGTAGCGACAATGAAATTCGGCGTACTCTACGATTTTCGTAATGCCGGTCAAGCGGAGTTCTTCCAACCTTGGCAAAGCTTCTATGACGGCGCGTTCGAGCACATGGAAGAAATGGAACGCCTCGGTTTTCACGCGCTAAGTCTTGCCGAGCATCACGGCGACCCGGATGGTTACAACCCAGGTATCGCTGTAACCATGACGGGCGCGGCGATGCGTACGAAACGAGTACGGATCCAGTCGAACATCATTCAGCTCCCTTATTACCACCCGGTACTGTTAGCTGAACAGCTAGCGGTGCTCGATATTATTTCCGGCGGGCGAATCGATGCTGGGTTTGGACAAGCGGGCCAAACTTTCGACATGGAATTTTCGATGCTCGGCATTAATCCTAAATTCCGCCCGAGCTTATTTGAAGAAGGGTTGCAAATAATTCAGCGTGCTTGGACCGACGATGAACCATTCGACTTCGATGGCAAACGCTATTCATTGAAAGGCGTGTGGTTGAACCCCAAACCCTTGCAAAAGCCGCATCCGGCGATGTATGTGGTCGCGCCGTTTTCGGTGCCGACGGCAATGGATCGCGTCGCGCGCCTGGGTCTTGATGTGGGTGCGATTGGCGGATTTTTTACCGGACTCACCGGTGGCGACATGTGGAACCAATGGTGGAGCGCGTGGCAAGCCGCGTGTGCGCGTAACCATCGCGATGAAAACTACGCGCGGATATGGACTTTTGGTTCAAGCTACGTCACCGACGATCCCGAGAAAGCCTGGGCCGAACATCGCCTCGGTGTATTTCATAGCTTCAATTACGAGCGTCAAGGCATGCGTCCGTACAGCACAATGTTTATGCAAACCCCACCGGAAAAACCGGAAGACGTCCCTGGATGGGAGAAGATTTTTGTTACGCCCGATCAGGCCATCGAAGAACTGCGTAGCGTCTATGCTGACGCGGCGCCAGACGAAATGCATTTAATGGCAACCAAAGCCGGGATGACCTGGGACCAGTCCGCCGAGTACATGCAAAACTTTATCGATCACGTCGTGCCCGCAGTAAGCGATCTAGGCACGGAGCGCGAATCTGCCAGCCGCGCTAACTCAGAGACGCCAGGAGCCGGTCGGAATTAGGGCGTTGTAAACGGCAACTGCTCCTGCGTTGCTCTCGACTTTCGTTCCCGACGAAGTTCTACCTCACGCGTCGCTGCCTGCAGTCGAGCGGAAAAGCCGAATTTGGCCATTTTCAGCGCACTCTGTCGCTACATAGAATGACTACTCGCCGCAACAGCGCACAGAAAATAACTCAAACCGGACTTTCCCTCGTGACGAACGCCTAAGTTCGACAGCCTCCTAGGCTTTTATCGTCGGCATGATCTCCGAGATGAATAGGTCGAGTGATCGGCGACTTTGCTCTGGGGTGAGAGAACCCCAGGCGAACGATCCAATGAAATAATTAATTCCGCAATCGTCGACGATTTTCTGAATTTGGTCGCGCACTTTGTCGACCGATCCGATCAAAATGACTTCGCCTGCGAAACACGGATCCCAGCTAAAGAATTCGTCGTAGGTATGATCAGAATTACGATGCCATAGCTCTGTGATCGACTTGTACCAATATTCGTAGGCGGGTTTTGCAATCTTGATTGCTTCCTCTTCCGTCTCAGCGATAAAGATTTGTCGGTTCGCGCCAATCTTCGGCGCACCACCGTTCATTCGCTGCGCTACTTCAGGGTGCGCTGCGGCCACATCGCGATAAATCTTATTAAGTGCTGCCGTTAACGAGGGCGGCCCGAGGCTCATGTAGTGAAAACCGTTTTCCGCTGCATACGTAGCACCCGCTTCGCTAAACGACGGATACCAGATTGGGGGATGCGGTAACTGCAGCGGCTTAATGGGCATTGGCGCGTCGCGAAACGTGAAATGCTTACCGCTGTAATTGAGTACGTCGTTTGCCATACCAAGACGAAATATTTCTAAGGTCTCCGCAAATATTTCTCGCGTCTCATCCGGGTCGATTCCAAAGCATCTGATCTCATGCGGCGAGACGCCACGGCTGATCCCAACTTCCACGCGACCGTTGGAAAGGTGATCAAGCATGCACACCTCTTCGATTAAGCGTACCGGATGGTACATCGGCAATAAAAACGCCATCGGGCTAAAGCGAATATTTTTCGTGCGTTGCGCAAGCGCGGCAAAAAATAGTGACGGCGATGGCGACATGCCAAGTGCGGTGCCGTGATGCTCAGCCATGTGGTAGCCGTAGAAACCCGCTTCATCGGCGCGGGCGATTAGCTGAATCCGCGACTCGTACAGATCAGCTGTCGTACCCGGTGCACGATCGAGCCAATCAAACATCCCAAAATCTATTTTCGTCGCCATATTAGTCTCCGCGATGAGTCGTTTTTTTAACGGACAGGGGGTAGCAATATATCGGGGCAGGCGTTCAATGAACAGCTATCGAACGTCATATCGCGTTGCGCAGGCAATGCCTTTCGCGCGGGAAGCGCGGTTCAGAGCACGACGCTCTGTGCCTCAAGTTTTGACGATAATCTTCTAAATACAATCCGAACCTGGAGATTACTCGCTCAACGCCAACGCTAAAGCCGGTGTCCAATGTGCATTCAAGCCGCCGCCGCGCGGGAAAACAATGGGCACCTCGTTCATGCCGCTTACTTGCCCGCATTCCCAGCACGGCTTGCGTTCCGGGTCGAGCGCAAAAGTGGGAATGCGGCGCAGCAATTCTTGGATCGCAACCCGGAGCTCGACCTTCACGAGATGCAATCCGAGACAGCGATGAATGCCAGTCCCTAAGGTGAGATGACGATTCGGTGATCGCTCTGCGATCAAGTTATCCGGATACGGAAACTCGCGCGGATCGCGATTGGCGAGCTGCGCAACCAAACAAATGTGCTGGTCTTTTTTCATCTCGACCCCGTGCATGCTGACATCATTTTCGACCACACGAAAAATGACGGCTGGCGCATAAAGTCGCACAAATTCTTCGACTGCTGCCGGTATCGAATCCGGATTAGCTGCTAATCGACGGCGTAAGTCGTGATCCCAAGCCAAGCGCCAACCCACGGTGTTGAGCAATCGAGTCGTGTTATCAATCGCCGCCAATAGTAAAATCGTGAAGAAGTCTTTCAGCTGCGTCTGCGACAGTTTCTCGCCTTCGATTTCAGAATGCACGACGATCGAAAACACATCGTTGGTCGGGCGCAAACGCTTCTCCGCAATCAGCGCTTCCCAATAGGCGTCGAGCTCGCGCATTTGCAACTCGGCGGCGCCTCGATCCGTGTAGATGCCATGTGTCGCAGCATGGGTCCATTGACGGTGCATGGTGCCGTCATCCGGTGGCAAGCCGAGCATGATGGCAGCCACTCGCTCAGTCATACGGTCACCAAACACGTGACAGAATTCCACCCGACCATGACCGATAAAACCATCGATCAGTTGATTCGCCGTGGTTCGTACTTGTGCGTCGATCTTCTCGGCGTTGCCTGGTGAGAATGGCGTGTTAACCAAGCGTCGATGAGTCTTGTGGGCCGGTTCGTCCTCTTCTGCCAAGATCATGCGATTGCCGGTTGAAGTTTGGTACTGCGGTAGGGCCACTACTCGGCTCGAAATATTCTGATGGTCGAGATAGACATCACGCGCGGCCTGCCATCCCGTGACAACCCAAAAGCCGCCATGATGCTCACTCCAACCGATCGGGGTGTTGGTAGTAAGCGCTTCATCACGCAACTGCTCATAGTATTCAAATGGTGTGCCGTCGGTTCCGATCGGCGGCGCTAGATGATCAAAATCACGATAGAGACTCATGAATTAGGCACTCCGTTGATCCCTCGTGGAAAATTGATTCGTTTGCCAATCCAGCCACACGGATCCACTAGGTGACAGCCGCTCACTCGATTTGCGTTGCCCATTATGATGGTAAATATTGGAGCAGCGCCATGGCGGCGCTTGCCGCGATCGATGAGTGACCTCGTGCGCACCAAGATTCCTCATAGACGAGGTCGACGTGAACCGTATCGCGCATTGGCATAGCGGAAGCTGGCACAACAGGTAGTATGATCCGAGGGGTCCGTCCGAAGCACCCCAGAGAATTGGAAACACGACATGTCGAAATATGCCATCGCAGGATTGGGGGTCACCCCTCAAGGACTAATTCCTGACACGAGCGCGGAGAAACTCGCCTGGGATGCGGTCGAACTTGCGATCACCGATTCGGGGATCGACCGGCGCGATCTCAACGGCTACATATTCCAACCAGGATTTGGCGCAGGGGCCGCAGGCATGGCGGCGAGTCGAGCCGGCCTCGGCGCGAACGTCACCATGCAAATTAATTCGAGTGGCGCCACCGGGATCCTCTCGATTGCTTCTGCAATTGGCTTAATTGAAGCCGGCGCGGCCGAGTACGTTGTGTGCGTACATGCGACGAACGCGCGCTCGCAAACATTGACGATCGGTGCTGGCGAAGAAAACGAGCACGCCGTGTTCGGGCTTTTTTCACCAGGTGCGCAATCTGCCATGATGGCGCAAAGTTATTTCCACAAATACCAAACGAGCTCGGCGGATCTCGCTGAGATAGCGGTAGCGCTACGCGGCAACGCCGTAGGGCGAGGAGATGCGTTTCGTTCGAATAAACCCATCACCGTATCGGATCATCAAAATTCACGTTTCATCGTTCGGCCCTTACACCTACTTGATTATTGTTTAGTGACTGACGGTGCCATCGCATTTATCGTAACAACCAAGGAACGAGCAAACGATCTTAATACAACACCGGTTGAGATCCTCGGCATGGGCGCTTGTCATGATGTCGGCCAAGCTTATGGACGGAACACGAATATCGCGATGGGCTTACCCGATTTTAACGTAGACCCGGCACGCGAACGGGCTTTCGCGAGCGCCGGTCTCGAGATCGCCGATATAGATGTTTTTGAGTTCTACGATGCGTTTACGATCATCGTCGCCTTGCAGCTTGAAGCCTATGGACTGTGCGGCCCAGGCGAAGCGGGCGATTGGATCAGAGCGGGAAATTTTCGTTGGAATTCACATCGACCGTGCAATACCTCGGGCACCTTGCACTCCTGGGGCTATGTGCAAGGCTTTACACACGTCGCCGAAGGGATCCGCCAGTTACGCGGTGAAGGCGGTGCGACCCAAGTCCGAGATGCCCGTACCGCGTTAGTCACGAACGTCGGTATCACAGGCGCGGGTCAGGCACAGTCTGTCGTGATCATGGGTACGCAATAGTGTTGGGAGAATCACCGTGACCGAGAATTCCACCGATGATCCGAGCGCCCCACAAAGGATCGTCGCGATAGAAGACAAACCGTTTTGGGATGCAATCGATGCAGGCAATTTTGTCGTTGCCCACTGCCCTTGCGGCGCGTGCTATCTGCGATCTCAGACGTGCTTACAATGTCGATCGAGTGCGGATTCCCTTCGCTGGACAGCCGCTTCACGCAACGCAACCGTGCGTACCTTTGTCGTGTTCGACAAACCCTATCACCCGTATTTCGAAGGGCGGCTGCCTTACGTCGTAGGAGTCGTTAGCTTACAAGAAGGACCAGAAATGATTACGAACGTTGTCGGCTGTAACGTTGAAACATTATCGATCGGCCAAGCCGTGGAAATTATTATCGCCGAGCGTGGCGGCCAGAAGATCCACCAGGCAACCGTGCGATCAGAGCCTCAATAGAAATTAGGGCCGGCTTTTTTCTTTCTGGAGAACAGCTCGTCGATTAGTTCAACAGCGCTACGTCGCGATGGTACTAGATCGTCGGAATCGAACTGCTAAACTGATTTCCGCCTAACGAGATAATCTTATGGCAACGCGCCACTCACATTTTATCGCCGGGTTCAGAGTGCCTCGCCAGCGCAGCTTGTACGGTACTGAAATTCAACATCTGCCTTTTTCGCCTACTGGATGGGAGTAATAAAACCCCAACGGTTGGTTGCGAGGACGGAACAGTCGAGGGACAAACATGGACCGCTTAGCAAATAAAATTGCGGTTGTCGTTGGTGCTGGGCAGACCCCGGGCGCGACGATTGGTAACGGGCGCGCAACGGCGATCCGATTCGCCGAAGAAGGCGCAACTGTCTTACTCGTCGATCGCAACATCGAATCGGCGGAACAAACCTTAGCCATGATTCACCAGCGCGGCGGCTCCGGCAGCGTGTTAGTTGCTGAGGTAACGGACGAAGCGCAATGCAAATCGATCACTGATACATGCGTCGAACGCTATGGCCGCATGGATATATTGCACAATAACGTTGGCATCGGCACGCACGATAGTGGTCCGACTTCGATCACCGAAGAGGTATGGGACCAGATCTTTAACGTGAATCTCAAAGCAATTATGTTTACGTGCAAATACGCGCTACCGGTGATGCGCAAGCAAGGCGTCGGCAGCATCATTAATATTTCTTCCATTGCTGCAATTTGCGAAGTGGGTCTAGTGAGCTACAAGGCATCGAAGGCGGCCTTAAATGCCTATACACACAGCTTAGCGACCGGCAGTGCAAAATTCGGGATCCGCGCCAACGTGATCATGCCCGGACTCATGAATACGCCGATGGCCATCGAGGGTTACGTGGCGGCGGGTCATGATCGCGATGCCTTGGTCGCACGACGGAATGCGAGTGTGCCACTCGGTAATGAAATGGGATCAGCTTGGGACGTCGCGAACGCCGCGTTGTTCCTCGCCTCGGATGAGGCAAAGTTTATTACCGGTGTATGCTTACCCGTAGACGGCGGTCAGTCCGCGCTCATTGGTTGAGTTCGCGCTTAGTAATCCGTGATCATGCGTTGAGAGCGGATTCGGTCGCCGGATCACCCTTTATGCGCGTGTGTTCCATCACGCGCACCTCACGATGATCGTAAGGTCGCGCTCGATGTAGCACGCAACGATTATCCCAAACCGCGACATCGCCTACTTGCCATGTGTGCTTGAACGTTCGCGACGGCTCACAGGTGAGCGACATTAATTTATCCAGTAAAGCTTGAGCCTCGTCATCCTCTAGATCTGGGATCCGACCTGCATGACGGCCGACGTACAACGCGGTACGACCTGTCACGGGATGCACTTTCGTTAACGGTCGCAACGGTGGCTCGCCTTCGAAGAATCCATAACCGGCTCCGACGGCAACTTCATGACCAATTTTCGCTTGCGAGGCGAAATAGGAGTGGTAGGCGTTGAGACTCGCAATCTTTCGCTTCGTGTCCACGTCGAGCGCGTCGTACGCCGCTCGCGGATCGGCCCACTCTGTCTCCCCTCCGACAGATGGTAGGACATGAGCCGACAAGACTGAGGCTTTCGCAGACAGGGGCATGTACGAGCTATCGGTATGCCAGCCTTCGTTACCCATCAAAAGTTTCATTTGATGTGAATCTTCGTTGACTAAAGCGCCGGTCCCGTCTTGATTAGACACGGGAATGGTTTTCAGATTCTCGACCAAAATCTCCAATTCGCCGAAGCGTTGCGCGAACGCAACTTGCGCCTGAGCAGACAAATGCTGGCCTGGAAAAATCAACACGCCGAATTCATAGAAGGCAGATTCAATTTCCTTCCAACTTGCGTCATCTAGTGAACTCAAGGAGACGTTCGTTATCGTCGCGCCGAGCGAAGCGGCAGTAGGCTGAATAGTTAGCGGCATCATTTCGTTCTCACAAGGGCATGTCGCACTAGTATTCCACTGGTCGCGTGATCACGTCCACTCATCCGTTAAGCTCGACCTTTCGGTACGGCGTTATCCCTGGCTTGACACGATAGAACCAGGCCGGGTGCTCAGCCATTCGGTTCGCTTGCCTGTCCGCAGGCTGTCGACTAGTCTATTTTGCGCAATTGACGCACTTGTGATTCAAAGGAGGCGAATCAGATGTTGTTCATTACCAATCGATTTCCCACACAAAGCATTCGGACCCGGTTCGGTCGCGACTTCACCTTCAACCTGGACAGTAACGCACCGAGTAATTCGGTCTTCTTTTGTTCCAGGCAGAGCGCAAGCTCGAATATCGAGATTGGCAGCGAGGAGTTCTTGGCACGCCTGAAACGTTCTAAAAGCCGGCAGATACTCATCTATATCCATGGGTTTGCGAACCTTCCTGAAGATGTGTTCAAAGCGGCGCAAGAATTTCAGAAGTTGTGCGATAAAAAAGATAACGACGAAGTACTCGTGATCCCCCTGATTTGGCCGTGTGACAACGACGTAGGTGTCGTGAAAGATTACTGGGACGACCAAAAGGCCGCCGACCAAAGCGCCTACTCCTTTGCCCGCGTGTTGCAGAAATTCATTGCCTGGCGAAATAGCGAAGAAGTGAATCCACAATCAGATCCGTGTTTTAAACGCCTGAATATTCTCGCCCATTCGATGGGTAATCGCGTACTTCGCGGAACCTTGTGGGCATGGAACAAATACGACTTAGCTGCCGGCACGCCCTTACTATTCAGGAATACATTCATGGTTGCCGCAGATGTAGTCAACGAAACCTTGCATGTCGGGAAAACGGGCGAGTTGATTTGCCATGCTTCGCGCAATGTCGTCGTATACCACGCTTCAGACGACTTGGCGCTACGCGCAAGCAAGGCGGCAAATTTAAAAAACAGGATCGCTTCGCGAAGACTCGGCCATACCGGACCGGAAGACATCGACCAGACACCGAAGAATGTCTATAGCGTCGATTGCGACGACGTCAATAACGTCTACGACAAACCGAAAGGCCATTCGTACTTTCGTTCGGGCCGCAGGCGCGGCACGGCAGGCAAGGTTTTTAATCATATCTATGACTGCCTCAAAAACGGTCGCGTGTATCCCGACGATGAGTTTCGTCGTTCGTCCATCATTCGCGGATCCTAAGCGCCTGTGGGACCTCGGCAACCGTCAGCGTCGCACACGCGGAAATATGTAGGAGTTCGAAGCGCGTAGTCGCGCTAGGTGGTGGTATGCCGCGGAGTCCGAGGCCGCTCTCCGATCCGTGCACGAGATTCAGCAACCATCACACAAGCTATTGGTCGGCGCGATTATTTCGGGGCTACGTTCGATTCGGATCTATACTGTGTCGGCAATATATTATCCACGCTAGACAATTCTTCTGAGGAGGCAGTGCATGGCAACTGCAGTAACAATTGACCTTTCGATCGACCCCGCACGTAAGGACGAGTTTTTGGGCTTTATAAAAGGTATCGCCCCGGATACTCGCAGTTACGCTGGATGCGTTTCATTCGACATCTTGACGGATCAGGACAAACCCGGACACGTATTATTCTACGAATTGTGGGATTCGCGCGGGCACCAAGAAAAGTATCTGGCCTGGCGCACCGAAACAGGCTTGATGGATAAGCTTGGCCCGTTTCTCACCGCGCCGCCGACCATTAGCTATTTGGACAAGTTCGACGGCTAAGCAGCTAACCATTAGCTGAGCGACGAGGATTCTTCCTCGTCGTGTGCCCGCCGGATCCCCACGGTCTGGGGATTTCCAATCGCCAAGTAAACCTGAACTAGGTTCTATTCTGACGCGGCCGTGATTTGCGCAACGCAGGGTTCACCGCATCCAGATCGGCTTGAACGTCGGCCTGCGATCGAGGGTAAATGATCTCGCGACCTTTCAAACTACCCGCGTAGGCCATCCCGTTACGCGTCGGCAGCAGATCACATTTCATGCTGTGCGCGCCTTCGCCTAGTACGACTTGAATTTTGTTCGCCGTCTTACTGAATACGACCACAGCTAACGATTGGCCAGTTTCAAGCTCGACCTCGATTTTTTCATGTTCCATTGCGTAAGTCCTTCGGTTTAGTAGTTCGGACAAGCAGATAGACGATCACAGTGAGACATCGCCCTTAAGCAACCGTTGTGCAATCGTTCGATTGAGAATTTCATTCGTACCATCGGCGACATTAACGATACGTAAGGAATGCCAAGCGTGCGTTAAGCCAAGCTCGTTGGTGAATCCCATTGCGCCGTGCGCTTGTATCGCTTGGTCGACGGCGCGAAAACCCACCTGCACGGAATAGGCCTTGGCCATACTAAGTTCCTTGATTGCGCTGTGACCTTGATCGAGTAAAGTCGCCGCGTTCAAGCCTAGCAAATGGGCGGCGTGCAATTCCGTCGCGGATTCAGCCAATGGAAATGTTACCCCTTGGTAATTCGCAATCGTCGCACCAAAAGCCTCACGCGTGTTTGCGTAATCCAGCGCTTGTTCAAGCGCCCATCGCCCATAACCCACCGCGCGCGCGGAATTGTAAATTCGGCCGAGTGACACGCCGTACAGCGCAGCCTTGAATCCCGCACCCAATTCTCCAACCACCTGCCAGGGTTCGACATACAGATCGTCGAACGATAATTCGGCTTCGTCACCGCCTATGTGCCCGAACAGGCGGATCACGCGCTGCACATTGAAACCGGGCGCATCGGTCGGCACGATAAACGCGCTGATCCCACCTTGTTTCGTCCGCGCTTTCTCAGCATCCGTGATCGCGAACAACACGCAGTAATCGGCGAGTGCTGCGTTGCTTGTCCAGATTTTACGACCAGTTATGCGCCACCCGTCGCCATCCTTCACGGCGCGCGTCTTCAACATCGACGCGTCAGACCCCGCATTCGGTTCCGACAAACCAAAACACATGGATTTCGATCCATCCATGAGCCCAGGCATGAAACGTTCCCGCGCTTGTTCCGTGACTTTTTCTAGTAAGCGACTCGGACCAAACGCCCAGTGTGACAGCGCGTAGAGCATCAACCAGTTTTGCGGTCCGCAGCGATGAAATAGCGCTTCCCAAGCGACGTAGTAAGCAAGATGTCCGAGACCCGCCCCGCCGATCGTCTCAGGTACACACATGTGGTAGAACCCGGCTTCGGCCGATGCCATGCGTACTTCTCGAATAAGGGCAACAACTTCATCGGAGAAGCTGCCATCTTCGCGATGAACGGCGCGAGGATCCTCAAACAACGCATGATTTTTTTCATGGCGCGGAATTACTTCGTGTTCGACGAAGTTCAAAATACCGTCCGTTGCGGCAACGATTTCCTCAGGTAATGCAGTAGCAATGGCGCTCATGGGTTCCCCCTCCGTCGAAATTAAACTGTGAAAAAAGATCAATCGTGCGACGATCCGTTTGTCGTGCGATTAAGAATTACAGACGACTAACGCATGCTGTCGATTTTACCTTGTAGTCGACGCATACCCTTCAGCCAACGTTCTAAATCATTGGTTTTGCGTTCCATCCAGGTTTGCGCGATTGGGTCGGTCAAAATGAGAAACTGCTCGGCTTCGAGCGCCGCAACAATTTGCGCTGCCACTTCTTCAGGTTCTTTGATTGGCCCGGCTGCGACCGTCGCAAACGCGGAATCACCGTTATTTAGCATCGGCGTATTAACGCCAAGCGGTGGCAACAAAGACACGCGAATGCCTTTATCGTGATAGGTAACAGAGAGCCATTCGGCCAAGCCAACCACAGCGTGTTTTGTTACCGCATAGGGCAAGTTTCCGTGTGACGTGAGAATGCCGGCCATCGATGCGGTATGAACTAGGTAACCGGATCCGCGTTCCAGCATCGACGGCAGGACCGCGCGCACAGCGAATACATGGGCCATTAAATTGACCTGCCATTGATCATGCCAAACGTCGATTGGTGTATCGAGAGGTCCGCAACCCGTAGCGATGCCAGCGTTGCTAAAAAACACATCGATCGGACCGAGTTCCTCTTCAGCCTGCAGGACTAAAGCATTCACAGCATTCTCATCAGCCACATCGCAAGGAATAGCGAGGCCGTCGATTTCTGCGGCGAGCCGGGAAGCACCGTTGGCATTAATATCGGTAACGACGACCTTTGCACCAGCCGCGGCGAACGCGCGGCATGTGGCTGCGCCGATACCACTCGCGCCGCCAGTGACGATTGATACTTTACCGTTCAAATCCATGTCGATTCCTCTGCGTCTAGACGGCTAACGCCAGGCGCTATTCTAAACATTACTGCACGTTTGCATGCACTCATCTACTGCCAAACGAATTTTTCCGCGCCTGTGCGTTAGCGACGTTCTTGTTTCAAGCTCGGCCGCTCGCTTTTAAATCCAGGTACCTATCCCTAACTTTGACGCCCCGATTACGCGGCCCAACAAATTGGATACAATCGCTTGCAAGAATTCCATCGTCGCTTCGGAATATCCTGAGGGACATGCTGGCACTAACAGCAAAGGCTCTGCGTATGATCAAGAAGGCTTATGTTGATACACCGAGCGGGCAGATCCATTATTACTATGGTGGCCCGACTGATCAAACGCCAATCATATTTATGCATCAAAATGTAAGTGGCGCTAAGACCTACCTGCCAACATTAACGCAACTCGCCGAAAAACATCACTGTATAGCGCTTGATCTGCCCGGCTTCGGCGGGTCGTTTGATCCCCCGGAATTTGATTCTATTAGTCGCATGCAAGAGTACACGCTGGAGTTTATCGACGCGCTCGGATTTCGAGAATTCCACACCTTCGGTAGTCATACAGGCGCGGCGATGGCGGCCGAGATGGCATCGTTGTATCCGGATCGGGTGAAGACTTGCATGATGATGGGGGCGACATTATTAAACGAAGAACAAGCGATCCCGTTTCGTGAGTCGTTTAGTGGCTCGGTCGGACCGTCACACGACGCCGCGTACCTAAAGATTACCTGGGATTACATTTACAATCTCGGTGGAAATCTCGATCTAGACAACATGAACGACGAACTATCAGCGGCGCTGCGGGCATGGAAAGTGCGTGGGATGATATATCGCTGTGTGTGGGACTATCGCTTCGACCTATTCATCGAAGGCATTAAGTGCCCGACCCTACTCATATGTGCGCCTGACGATGTGTTGTACATCGGCCATCAAAATACCGCCGCCGCGCTAGCGCAAGCGAAAGTAGTGGATGTGAAGGGGACGAATTTCGAACCGTATTTCGATCCGGATGGTGTGAGCCGGGGAATTATCGAATTTTTGGCTGACAACGGTTTCGCATGACAGACGCTTCAATGGCAAAATTAAGACTTACTGAGAGTTTCTAACAGGAAAATAGTCGCTTACGTCCCCGCTGACTTCATCTACGCTCAGGCCCGTCGCTTCAATCCTCGATGCATCGAGGATTTCTTTGCGCAGCGAAATACGCAAACCATCGATGAGTTCGCGCTCGAATTCTTTGTCTGGAATTCTCGGCACGATCACCGGAAAACTACCGCGTGATAGCAAACTATCATCGAGCAGCACAATTGGTACACCTTTGTTAAGGTCGATCATCTTAAGGAACACAGCGTAGTAAGTTCCGATCAACCCGTACTTATCATCTCGCTGAACTTGATCGAGCAGCTTATCTTTTGACAGCGACAAAATATTGTTGCGGATCCGGTAATCGGTATCGCTCAGGGCGAGACCATCAAACCACGAGCCATAAAACGTCATGCTGTTCTTCCATTGAATCCCAAGCTTGGGATCAGGCATTCCGACCCGACCGATAACTTTTGGATTCACATCGTCGACGGTTCCAATCTTTTCAAGGGCAAGATCGCTGCCGCTGGTGGTCAACCGGTTAATCGTCAACGAATCCGCCTTCTTCAAGGCGATATACGTCTTCTTTAGTCCGATGATTGACAACGCTTTGGCGATGTTGACGCGAGAAAATGCGGCCATTGTGTAAGTCTCAGTCGGTACCTCGGGCAGTCCAAGGGCTGCGTTCGAAAAAAGCACGCGAACAAGAACCGTCCGCGATCAACAAATGTTGCGCCTGCAAAGTGTAACCATATCCTAAAACTGCGCTCAAATATGTAAAATTCTATTTCTACCCTATTGCGTTAAGCGATTAAACCGTCCGGGTAATCTGGAAATTGCTCGATGTTTGGCGGCAGCGCCAACCAAGCTTGCCCGCTCGAACACCAGAGGCTGAAAGTAGGTTTGAGACGTGATTTATCGTCAACTGAACCGCCCATCATCGAGCGGATCTCGGGGTAGCGATCGAGCGTTATCATCACGGCGGACCCGCAGAGCGCACAGAAATGTCGGCTCAGCGCGGCACCATCCGGATCGTTTACGGTGTACACGCTGAGTTCACCTTGCTCAATACAGACCTCGCTTTGTGGATATACAACAGCGATTAAAAATGCCGAACCAGATTGTCGTTGGCACCGGTCACATTGGCATAAGCCCATGCTGTCTGGTTCGCCTCGACAACGATAACGCACTGCCCCACACAGACAGGCGCCAGTTAAGTCTTCCGCCACAATTTCTACCTCGCGGTCTATGATGGCGCCCAAGCTTAGCGCGAAAACAAACCGTCTCCTAGGTTTAGGTCGCGGGGCTAATCCTCGAGGGCGTGAATTCGACGTGGCCAGTTGAAACCTTGGTTTTGATATCGTCCGGTTTCAACTCGCGCCGTGGTGATCGCGCTTAGGAAGCATTATTGAAAGAGCAGATCCGATAATAACCAGCCCCATAACAGTAACGTCACTGATCCGAATCCACTGCCGATCGCCGGCGGGGGAAACCGCAAATTAGTCCGATACGGCCCGTTCTCTGGCTGCAGTTCGAGGCGCTCAAATTCGAGCGGCTTACCTGGGAGCGCCGTGATAGTTGGATGTCGTTGGAACTACTACGTGACATTCCGTTCGTCTACAAAGAGAATGGGCGTTCCTAGCAGGGGACAGAATCGCCCCCCGCGGCCTGATTCAACCTAAACGGCCTCGTAGCAACCGGCGCGACAGACAGACCGCCGGCGCCCCGGTGAAAAGGGATCTCGGCGCTAAAGCAACCGAAGTAGCCGGAGAAACTAATGGCGCCCAAGAAATCTAAGAAGCAGTTGCACTTTACACTCTTTACGTTCCCGCCCTTTGTACATCATTACCCCGATGGGTGGCGCCACCCGCAGGAGATGCTTGGCGGCATCTACGATCCCTTGGGGCCGGAAATCTGGGCTAGAGTCGCGAAAACTCTTGAGTCGATGAAGGTCGACGCATTCTTTGTGGGCGACGGTGGTGCCATATATAACAGCAACGAAAACAGTCCTGCCACATCCCTGCGCTACGGCAGTCAGACCCTTGAGTTCTTTGCCCCGCAATTCGTGTCCATGGTGGCAGCGATGGCGCCCGAGCTAGGCGCTGTGTCGACGGTCAACACTGAAGAATTGAACCCTTGGACGTTTGCTCGAATGGCATCGACCATGGATCACCTTACGAAGGGACGCGTCGGCTTTAACATCGTGACCGGTCTTAACCCGGGGGGGCTGGCCGACAACCTCGGGACCGAGGTACGCGAGCATGACGCCAGATACGAACGGGCCGAAGAATTCATGCAGATCTGTTATTCGCTCTGGCAGAGCTGGGACACGGACGCCTTAGTTCGTGATCCCGATCAACCGCTGTTCGCCGATCCCGACAAGGTTCACGAGATCAACTTCCAAGGAGAATACTTTCAGTGCCGTGGTCCGCTTCAGTTGCCCCGCTCGCCGCAGGAGATCCCAGTACTTTTCCAAGCGGGTCAGTCACCCAGAGGAAGGCAATTCGCTGCCCGGCACGCAGAAGGAGTGTTCACCATCAGCCCGGATCTCCCGGCCATGCAGGCCTACTACCGCGACGTGAAGGACCGTGTCGCCAACGAGGGTCGGCGGGAGTCTGATCTTGCGATCCTAAGCGGAATCTTCCCAATTGTCGGCAGCTCAGAGGCCGCAGCCAAGGAAAAGTATGAGCAGCTGATCGAGTTGGCCACGGCAGAGGCCGGCTTGGCGTGGTGCTCGGGCTACGCCTGTTTCAATTTCGCGCAGGTTCCGTTCGACACAAAACTTTCCGACTTGGATCCCAAGGATTTCGGCGGTATCCAATCCATATTCGAACTTACGATGGCGAGTTCGGCGGATGCGGCAAATCAGACCCCACATCTGTACGCGTACCCACATGTCGAAGAACCTACTGTTCGCGATCTGTGCGTGGCAAATGCCCAATCGATCGTTCCGAAAGTTGTAGGAACCATCCAACAGGTCGCCGATCAGTTGGAGCAGATCGTGGATAGCGAGGGTTGCGATGGATTTATGTTCTCCACTGTGCACATGCCTGGTTCGATCGATGAGTTCGCGCCGGTTCTCGCAGAACTTCAGCGGCGCGGCCGCTTCCGTACGGAGTTCGAAGGCCCAACTCTACGATCGCGCCTCGGAACTCGCCCCTATCCCTGGGCAAACCGATCCTAGTTCTGGCCAGGAGCGCGGGAAACCGAATCGACAGCGCGAGTAAAGATGCGCGGACGCCGCCAACGTAATTAGCCTCCCTTTGCCACCCACTAACCCAGTTAGGAATTGAGCAGGTACATTTGATTTCTAACTAGCAAGCTAATGCCCCGCATCGGCACAAAGATGGTCGCTTAGCAACCATGTTCTTGGTGTGCATGGGTATGTTATGCCCTGCCATGGGCCAACAGCTGACAGTACGCGGCAACTCGTCCTATTGGGATTGCAATACGGCGGATGCTTTTCCGTCGAACCCTTGAACCTGCGTAGCACCGCCGGATTGCTCCAGCATTCGAGTATGCAGCGCTAAAACTTCACCAAGCGTTATGTAGCGCACCAACTAAACCGACGAGATAGCTTTCGGTTTTTATCGATAACTCGTCTCAACACATCCTCGAAATCCGATGCGGCGACATCGATGAAGTCCGCCAGCGCACCGGCACCCGTTGTTCGATTGATATTCCGAACTGATTTCCTCACCCACCTAACGTTGGGATAAGCTTGCTAGATTGCAGATCGTTCACAACGAGCGCAGTTCCGTTTCAAGTGACCGAGTCAAATTTTCAATTTCTTTTGCTTGAAACGAAGCGATGAAATTACATTTGGAGCAAACTATCATTTCGCTAGTTCCGGATAGAATAACTGCCATTGCGAACTCGCAATACGGGCAATAGACAGTTGGATCGATTTTGCCGTTGTGCTCCGTCCAAAGCACGCCCTTGAACTCCCTGAATCGTTGTCGTTTTTGTTCCGCGTGACGTTCATTTTGAAGTGCACCATCCTCCATTTTTTGTTTTTTATTCTCCGCCTCCATCAACGCGAGGCGCTCTGTCTCAACCGATAGCGCGGGATATTCCTTCAAAAGATCTGACAACCACCCCATGACTTGATACCTCAGTGACGCAATGGTGCGCGGATACTCGTACGACTTGCACGCAGACATTGTCGTTGTCGAACCGATAAATTACGCAGTATTGTTCGTTCTGGCGAGAAGATCGATGGCTAAGGTAACTCAGCGGTAGTGCGATGCTATCGCTGGGATACTCGGCGCACGTCCTAGAAAAATACTCGACACTATAATTCCGAAGGAATTTTATGAGTCATATCATTCCAGGTGTTGCACTTCGCCTATTGATCTAAGTGCATCTTCGCTCTACATCCCTTTGACGACAAGTTTTTCGTTGCTCGCCGCGATCTCATGAATAAATTCACTTAACCCATTGAAACCGCTCAACGTTGTGTACTTGCGGGTCACCGTAGTGATCCAAAGAATATTTCCTATGAGCTCAAGTTCTCGAATTTCACTCATTAGCGTTTCATTTTCGACGCGAAACCAAGACCGGAACCGTACCCGTGAATCTGTCAGCACCTGAATCTCTACCGGTCCAGAGAACACTCCCCAAAACGTCCAAGCGACGAAGGCCAACCAAATCACCGTAAACCCCATCTCTCCTATATCGCCTTGCACTGCGGAGCGATAGAACATGAACGCGCCGCAAAGTACAAAAATCGGAAAAACAATGAGGACAAGTATTCGATCGGCGAGCCGAAGTTTCATTGTGTACGTTGCGATCAATGTTTGAGCACCTAATGCAAAGCTAAGCTGCCCGATGTAGACCGCTTTGGGAATGTGATGCTGCGCAGCAACGTTGGAAAAGCGCGCTGTAGGGGGTCCGTCTCGGGTGGCTTGCAAGGCGGCAGCTGTATATTCTTATTCACGATTGAAAACACTTCTTCCCAGCTTTTCGTCGGCGAATCGCCCATTCGAACCCAGCAGCAATGGTTCCCATAATTGCGCAAACAAAGAAAATCGACAACCCAATAAACAGCGGATTCGAACCTGCCGGCTTTTCGAGACCGTTCGCAACTAAATAAAGCAAAAGCACGCTGCAGAAGAATACCGAGTATCTAAAGCGATGATTCAAGAACTCTTTCACAGTATCTTGCTCGCAGGGACAACCTTTAGTTGAAATGGGTATTCGCGCAGATTTTCCTACGCTTTCCCAAACATACACGAAGCTGTTTACTGATCTTTTCTTTTGCGTCCATGTTTGCTGGGGTTTTTCAGCTAGCTAACTGCGGTTTACAGCTATCGTGTGCAAGTTCAGGGTTAATTCGCCGCGGCCCAACGCCGTGCTTTTTGAGACAAAGATAGTGACCTTAGCGCGAAAAGCGCGCCTGCAAGCGGTTAAGTTGAGGCTTTGATTAGAGGGCTGCTGCATTACCCATGGGGATCTAGTTGCTTGGTCTGTCTCGACTACGGCAACGAAAAATTAATCTGCGACAAAGCAATAGGGCTCGTTAATATCAACCTTGCGATAGCCGCAAATAGAAGCCTCAATTCGCTGTTAGATTCGTATTGATTGTCGGTTGTTTTCAAGAATTTTTTAAATCCCTCTTCATCTAACATAGCTGATCTAAATTATGAGGCGCGCGGAAATATCGCTTCTTTACAAGTGCCAACCGACAGTGGCAATCCATTTACTAACGCTAAGGCCCGTATTCCAGGCCAATACGGCCGCAAAAGTCGAGAGGTCCCGTTTGTTTATTAGTCGTGTGGTTAGCGCGAAGTGATCGACAATTCGGAACAGCTATTTAAGTCACCGCAATGCGGACAGTTCTCCAAGTCCGTCAGATGTAGCAACCTGCAACGGTCGCATTTCTGCGTCGGCTGGTGATTCCCCATAAGGTCGAGTTTCGCTCTAATTTTATCAATACTCGCATGATGTACTCGGGAGCACCTAACGACGCGATAAACCGTGCTTGACGACGGCTGACCCAAGCGGGACCGAAGGAAAATGCGCCATCAAACGTTGCATCCCGTTGCCTAGTTAGGGGCGCTTTCATAGGTGCGACACAAGCGGCGATACCGTTCGTTAGTCATGAAGGTGCAAAAACCTTCGTACGCATTCAACGTACTTGGCACATCTGTTCGATGTGCGGAACATGTGCCGAGTGTTCAAATACCTCCATAACTGAGTTTGGGATCCCGGCAAGACGGGTTCGAGCACATTGCGGTCCGAGCTCGTCGAACTGGCCACAAGTAATTAAGGCGGGAAAGCTTATTTCGGGTAAGTCCTCAGTGCGATCCTAATATCGAAGATTACCTATCGTCGTGAACTCGTTCGGACCATTTATAGCTTCATAGACCGGAGTGTGGTGTAGGTTTTCAATAGAGCGCATCATGCAATCTGGCCAATCATCCAAACGACACAGATGACGTCGATCAAAAACCTCTTCGGCGACAGAATAATCCGGATGGTCGAATTCACCCAGATCGCCATAATGGCGTAGTGCTGTTTGGTGCGCTTGCGGTAGGTCTGCTATAAGACGTTCGCACTCCTTCGAAAACTGAGGAATTGACGCAGACGTTGATGCGAGTACAAAACTCGCTAAACCTGTCGGTTTCCGCAACATATATTCTAAACCTAACCAGCCGCCCCAAGATTGCCCCAAGATGTGGCAACGTTCGAGCTTGAGCAATTCGCGCACTTCATCAACTTCGTCAGCGAAGCGTTCAATTGTCCAAAGCGCTTTGTTATCAGGAATGTCGGATTTCCCGCACCCTAACTGATCATAGAATATGACCGAGCGTTCATCAGCAAGCGCCTTGAGTGGCTCCAGATAGTCATGCCCCGCTCCCGGCCCACCATGAAGCAATAGAAGTGGCAGCCCAGTCCCGTGACCTACCGTATCGGTCCAAACGACGTAACCGCTTTTTTAATGTTAATCGCTTTTCTATGTTCTATCCGTTAATTCAACAAAGGACCGCGAACCTAACGCATCTTTAACCTCCCGTTGACCCCGTCGCGGTAGCGCCGCGAGGACACTATCATCGGTGAGGCCGAACAACCGGTTACATTTCTTATTCATCCATTATCTCGCGTCTTAGTTCGCGACGGTTCGCGAGAACAGGTGTATCACTGCCGCACCCGCAATAATTAACGCCATTCCGACGATAGCCGCCGCGTCAGGTGTCTGCTTATATATTGCCGCACCGGCGATTGTGACCAGGACGATCCCGAAGCCCGACCATAGTGCATACGCGACGCCCAATGGGATCGTGCGAAGGACCAGCGTCAAAAGATAGAACGCAGAAACGTATCCTATTAATACAACGATGCTGGGGCCAAGTTTTGTGAACTCAGCTGAGGACTTCAACGCACTGGTTGCGATGACCTCTGCAATGATGGCGCCGGCCAAATAAAGATACGACAAGGATTAATCCTCCTAAAATCTAACTAGCGTCTTGCTAACGCCCCGTTGACCGCGCCGCAGTGAGCGGTAGCGCGACGAGGATGCGGTCATAGGTCAAGGTTGAACAACCGGTTAAGCGGCAAATTCGACCGATGTAACATGGGATAAATCTAGTGATTGTCGGACTTGCCACAGATCGTAATTGTGCTGCATCGCAAGCCAACTTTCTGGCCAGCGTCCGATGGCTTTCGATAACCGTAATGCCATCTCGGGACTGACGCCACTTTGGCCATTTACTACTCGAGTTAACGTGGATGCAGATACGCTAAGACTTTCCGAAAGACTTCTGATACTCAGCTCGAACGGCTCCAGATAGATGTCCCGAATGAACTCTCCGGGGTGCGGTGGGTTATGCATATTCATTAGTGGTAGTCCTCGTAATCCGGCAGATTGACATCGCCGTCGCGGAATTCGAATGTTAATCGCCAATTTCCATTGACGGTTATAGACCAACGTTCTCGCTGCATTTTCGTTAGGCAGTGCAAGCGAAAACCGGGGACATTCATACCGTCGCTACGTTGAGCAGCAGCGTAACGAGGACGCTGTCATTGGTCAGGTTGAACAACTTGTCAGACCGCGACTTCTAATAATGCACGGGGATTCTTATGTGCAATGGCCAATAGCGTTCTGGCCGGGCCCGATGGCGTGCGGCGACCTTGTTCCCATTCTTGCAATGTCCGAACCGAAACGCCGAGTAGTTTGGCGAACTCCGATTGCGATAAGCCGACTCCCTCGCGTATTTCCGATATGGGTGGGAACTGAGTAATACGCGCAATTTTGCCTGCTTTGATCTGTCCGATCCCCTCCAAAATCTCCATCCCGATATCTCGGACTTTTTCTTTATTAGACATTTTCAATTTCCTCTCGGATCTTTCTCAGAATGTGAGCCGGGATATTGTCCGTTACATTCTTAGGATAGAGCGTAAGCATCCATATTTCCTCGCGGCCTACTCGTAACTAGTAAATCACACGAAGTCCTCCGCGTTCACCACGTCCGGACATAGACCAACGCAATTTACGTACCCCACCAGATCCAGGAACGACCGCTCCTGATTCCGGCGCTGCACTTAACGCAGATTGCAGTTCCCAGTATTCGTCATCGGATAGATAATCTGACAGCAACCGCGTGAATAGCGGTGTTTCGACGAGCGTTAACCTAAGTTGAACTATACGTCATTGACGTATGTTTATCTATTACGGTCTAACGTTGGGATAACCTGCAGATTACAGGCAGCTTTTTCGATGCGAAAATATCTGCACTTCGGAGAAGCGCGCTGTAGATGGTCAGCTTGATCCCCTGGTTAGATTGCAAGCTCGTTTTCATCGAACAGGTCCCACGATTCATTTAGATAATCCATTAAGCGATCTGCTTCCAGCTCTTCAAGGTGCTCCATATGTACGTGAGCAAAGACGTAAGCTGACACGAAGTGAAATTTGATTTTACCCCGAGCTTCCTCGTCGATTCGCGCTTCTTCTTCTACTGCCGTGACTGTGGCGTCGATCATTGTTTCGATTTCATTCGAGTCGTTAAATCGTCTTTCTTTTGCAGCAAGTCGCGGCGCCAGTCGGTGAATATCCAATTTCGCGATTTCCCCACGGGCAACAGCGTTTTGCGCGCGCTCGTATGCCCTTTGGATTGCACGCAGCCAATGTCGATTTCTTTTCGGTCGCCCCATCGGTTAAATGCAATCTAACGTCTTGTTAACCTGCCGTTGATAGTCCCGCAGTGGAGCGGTAGCGCAGCGAGGACGCTGTCATCGGTCAGGTTGAACAACTTGTTAGGTGGCTGGTGAATTTGCATTACCATTTCCAGCCTTCGATTTCGTTGTGTCTAGATACACGCCGCCTGGACGCCCCCAGTCATGAGTTTCCGGATCGTAGACGACTAAATTTATGGGCTCTATTTCTGACATTTCCTTTATGAATTCAGGAAGAAAATACTGCTGCGCTTCGCGCCAAAATTTTTCGAAACCGGGCTGACCGGAGAATCCTGCAAGAATCTGTCTTTCTGCCGCCCAAACTTCATATTCAACTATTCCGGACCGGGACTGTGTATGAACATCCTGGAAATGGGAAAGTACATTGATCATCGATGTAAGAAATCGCTGTGAGTCTAGCTCGTCAAGGTCTCCGGCGTTTAAGCCCTTAGCGAATATACTAATACTTTCTCTATCCTTGGAGATCCCTTCATGAAACAAAGTCGCTCGGCGACTCACAATATTGTGATAACTCTGTTGTCGGGTTGCTGTCGTATTTTTTCGCAACTCCACCGCTAGGAATATTAGGGTCGCAATTACGCCGAACGCGCTCACAATCTCAGCAATGCTGGCAAACTCGGTTAGCGTCATGACAGCCACCTAACGTTTGAGTTAACCTGCCGTTGACGGCAACGACTGGAGCGGCAGCGAAAGGAGGACGCTGTCAACGGTCAGGTTGAACGACTGGTTAGAACGGCGAACCCCGGGACCACAACGAAACCGCGTTGCCGACACTTTGGTGGCGGCTTTAACTTGACGATGGCATCTGCTGTTTTCTCTCATAGTATTCAATCTAGCGCCCTTGTTACCTACTAGCAATCCGTGGCGACGGCGAGTTGTTGGGTTTCTGTTGCAAACTTCTGACGGCTCCAAGTTCGAAGCTTCTGATTATAGGAACTGGATGAGCTGTCCGACCGAGCGACTTAATTTTCGCATTGCGTTTTCAGACTGCCGATCACAATTAAATACAGAGCCTTCTAACGCCGAGCTGAGCCGCGCTTGATTGGGGCCGACCGGAGCGGTAGCGCAGGTGAGGCCGCAGTCAAGCGTCGGTCTCGAGCGACTTGTTAGGTGTTGCCATGTTTGTTCACTAATGGTGTTGCGAATGATCTTCTTCACCAAGCTCTGCCGCGATGTATCTTCGGAAGTCGGATGAGAAGGCGTTCTTATTTAATTCCCACCATCGTCTCACGCCGGATAGCGCTAACTGCTCTGTGAGACGTGCCCGTATTGATTCGTAAAATGAAGCGTGTAAATTTTCATGCGTTGAATGTAGGAATATTTGCTCTTGCAACCTCATTCCGCGAGATATAAAGAAACCAAACACGAGTCGATCTTCGTCTGAAAGTGAATCGTAGTCCGATGCGCCTTTAAGATAGACTTTTAAAAGTTCACGATCCGATGATATCGACTCTGCTATTTCGTTATTAAACCGTGCAAGGTCTCGAGTAGCGGCAAGTTGTGCTTCCGTTGTTTGCTTACGGATCTGGATCGCTAAATAGAAAACCGAAACTATTACGCCAATAGCACCGACAGCCTCGACGACAACACCTAGCGCATCCCAGTTCAAATTCACCTCACAACACCTAACGCTATGTTCAGCTGCGTTTGACGGCGACCGACTGGAGCGGCAGCGCAGAGAAGGAGCGGTCAAGCGTCGGCGTTGATCGTTTTGTTAGGTGGCGATCGTGTTGCATTTCAATTAGAACTCTTAGTGTCGCTTTGGCTGAGAAGCTCAGTGACACAATTTTGGAAATGTTCTGAAAATTCACTCTTGTGATCCGCCCAAAACTGTCGATGATACGAAGATGCGCCAATTCTATTTCGGATTGACTCGCGAAGCCCTCTCCACTCTTCGGCTTCGAGTACCCGGTTGCGGTATTGATACTCGCTGGATTCCCAAAGTCTGAACGAAGCCCGGATTAGTAGGCTTGCTCGTGTTAACTCAATATCCGTTAACTTTTCTTGCTTCTCGAGCTTAGTGTACAGCTCCGCTTCGTCCGCCATTTTTACCAATAGACTTTGATTCGCACCAAAGCGCTGCTCCCTGATGGTCGATCTCACCATTCGTCCATTCTGCTTAATTTGTGCGGCCAAGTAGAATAATGTCGCAACGACAGCGATCGCACCTACCAGTTCTGCGATTGCTCCGAGTGCATCCCAGTTCATCTGCATTTCTCGAGCCACCTAACAGCTGTATCAACGTCACCGCGACGTAATATCCGCGACGGTTGATTTTATTTTTGATATTCGCACCGTATGTCGTTGTTTCCCTTTAATCAAGCGGTTACGCACTCTCGGGGGAAATATCCAATCTGGGAATTGCGTCGCGGTGACGTATATATCGGATCGGCAATTTGCACGTAAGCTTCTAATTTTAAAATTAAATCTCGGATCTGTAAAAAATAGTCCGTCGCGGCGACGCTTTTTTCACGCATTTGCGTGCGTAAGCGGTCTCGAATTGGATTGTATTAGAAACCTCGCGTCGGGAGTGTCCGTACGGAACCTTGCGGGTCGGCTCTTTTAGTCGTTCGCACGAGGTCGGTATCGGGGTGTCGAATGTTGGCCTTGGCTCGCGGCCTACGCCCCGCTAGGTGAAACTAGCCAGGCCGATTCAAGAAACGAGGTTTTGATTTCCACAGATGATGTTTCGAACTCATGTGTCTAAGCCGTAAAAGCGTACTGCGTTGCCGCCCATGACAAGTTGCTGATCAGCCCGTGGTAGCACCGCTAAATGCTGGCGCATTTCGGTCACCACGCCCATCGACGCATCGATATGAGGATAATCGGAAGCCCATACGAAATACTCTGCGCCGACATGTCGAACGATTTCTGCAGTCATCGATTCATCCGGATCCGCGGACACTAGGCACTGGCGTCGAAAGTAATCGCTCGGTTTCATATTCAAACGCGTGACTGAACGAATAACTTCATACTTATGGTCGAGACGATCGAGCCATGCAGAGATCCAATTCGCGCCGGTCTCTAACACCGCGACTTTGAGGTTTGGGAATCGTTCTAATACACCCGCAGACAGAAGCTCCGTAAAAGCGCCCATCACATCGATCGCCAGAAACGCAAAATTGAGTAGGCCGAAGCTAATGCCTCCGCCATTATAAGGATCGACGTAAGTCGTCGTTGCTTGATCACGCACGACCACATGAAATGCGATCGGTAATCCTCGTTCTGCCGCCGCCGCCCAGAAGGGGTCATAGTAATGATCGTCGAATCGCTTGTGCCCACGAGCAAACAAATCCGGTGAAATGTAGACGCCCCGACATCCAGCTGCGTGAGCGCGCTGCAACTCTGCGACTGCAAGCTTGATGTCGAGTAGGTTGATGTGGGCCACTGGCACTAGTCGCTTTGGTGCCGCGCTGCAAAAATCCACTAACCAGCGGTTGTACGCTTCTGTGTAGGCGTGGGCTAGCTCAGGATCACAGACGTGCCCTTCCCAACAGATACCAATCGTCGGATAAAGCAAGGCTACGTCGATGCCTTCGGCATCCATCACTTTCAGCCGCGCGGCCGGATCGTAGCCGCCCGGCGGACAGCCGTCTTCATAAGAATAGCGCCCGGGTCGCAAGATTTCGTTTGGGTCCATATCCACACCACCTAAGGTCGCGAGCCGATTGCGCGCTACTTCGAGGGGTTTGCCGTCGAACAACAAGACTTCGTCACCTGCTTGGTCGCGTTCGATGCGGATGGCGCGGTCCCGGTACTTCGAAGGCAAGTATTTAATCCACGTGTCGCGCGGCTCAAGCACATGTCCATCCGCGTCGACAGTGGGTGTGTTCGGCGATATGTCATCCATCGAAGTATCCTCATAGGGGTTGCGTACTGATTACAGATTTCTTTCGCACTCAGTATCGAGCGCGTAGCATAGACGTCGCCCGTAGCGCAGGTCGCAAGAAGATACAGGAGATTTCTGTGCAAGCAACGTCTGCGGTCCACGTCCAAACCTAATCTCGGTGAGGACGCCTTAGTATTTAGTATCGGAGGAGCGACACATGACGGATCAAGATATTTGTTTCTCGACTATCAGCGAACTCTCTACGCGTATCGCCAGCCGCGATCTGTCACCTGTGGAATTAACCACCGCGTTCCTAGATCGAATCGAGCAACTCGAGCCTCAGTACAATGCCTACATCGAAGTTTGTGCTGAGCGTGCAATGGCTGAAGCGCGAGCAGCCGAACTCGAAATTATGAGTAGTGGTCCACGTTCACCGCTTCACGGGGTCCCGCTGGCTGTCAAAGATATCGTCGATGTTAGGGAATTGCCGACGACCTGCGGTTCCGCGGTGCTAGCAAATAATGTTGCCCACGCGGACGCTACAGTCGCGCAAAGGCTAGCATCCGCCGGCGCGATCTTGCTCGGCAAGTTGAATATGAATGAGTTTGCGACACTAGTGCCGAGTGAACACTTCGGTCCGACGATCAATCCTTGGTCTGCGAAACATTCGCCAGGGGGATCGAGCAGCGGATCTGGGGTCGCAGTGGCAGCCGGATTGTGCGCTGCTGCGTTAGGTACCGACACGGGCGGGTCGATTCGGATCCCGTCGACTTTTTGCGGCATCACTGGGCTCAAAGCGACGTTTGGCAGAGTAAGTGTCAACGGCGTGGTGCCGTTAGCGTGGTCTCTGGATCATATCGGGCCCATGGCTCGAACCGCGCACGATGCTTCGTTACTCTTGGATACCCTTGCAGGATATGACCCGGCTGATCTCGCGTCTAAGGATGTCCCGTTCAGCTCGGCCTCAGATCTGCAGTCGTCAGCGATCAACGACCTATCCGATCTAAAGATCGCCGTGGCGACAAATTTCTTTACTAAAATGACGGATCCAGAAGTGCAAGAGGCGATGGATCAAGCACTTGACGTTTTGCGCGGTCGCGGTGCGCACCTTGAAGAAATTGTGCTACCGGATCTCTCCCAGGCGTGGCAGATCGCGGATGCGATCATTCAGGCAGAAGCGACCACCTGGCACGCCCAACACCTAGTCCAACGAGCCGAAAAATACGGGCCGAAAGTGCACAAGTATTTGCAACGAGGGCAGGCGATCACGGCACAAGATTACGTTGACGCGCGCGGCGCGAAAGCGCGGTTGAAACGCGACGTATTGAATGCGCTAGATGGGTATCACGCCTTGATCACACCGGGCTCGTTGATCCCCGCTCCGCCGCTCGATGCACGCGCCGTTATAATCAACAACCTTGAGATTAACCTGGTACAAGCCATCGTTAGCGCGACCTGTCCATTCAACCTTACCGGCCAGCCCGTACTCTCCATCCCTTGTGGTCTCTCGCGTGCCGGCCTACCGCTCGGCATACAAATCGTGGCCCAACCGTGGCAAGAACAATGCGCTTTGCGGATTGGTCAGTCGTTCCAGTCGGTAACAAGCTGGCATCTCAGCAAACCTGAGATTAGGAATAACGGCAATGGAATTTAATCCGCGGCGAGTGACTTACCGCGGCCCGATAGGTAGCGCGATTGGGCGCATCGGCGACCCAGTCGCGCCGCGGATTTTGATCGGTGCCGCGATCAGGGCGAACTCGTAGATCTTATCTTCGGCGAGTTCTTCCAACCACACGAGTTCTACCAAACACACACCTGCTTCAGCGAACGCGTAGGCATGCACGGGCGATCCGGTGACAGGGATCCGTTCCACCGCAATATTGTCGGCACCAATGAGTACCGCACCGCTGTCGACTAGCCATTTGGCCGCCGCGATCCCGATTCCTGGTTCGCGCGGCACAAATAGATCGGGCTTTGGCCAATGACGCATGCGGCCCGTGCGGATGAACACAGCATCACCGCCCTCAATCGATACTGTTTGCCGCTTGAGCGCAGCGATAAGGTCGTCGACCGTAATTTCGTATGAATCCGCCAACACATCGAGGCCTTTCTGCGTGGCGACGTCGATCAGTACGCCGCGCGTGATGATCGGCGGGATCTTATCCGCGCCCGCGATCCGCCAGCCTTTATTGCCCAGGTGCTCGGCGCTAGAGAATTGATTAAAGATCTTGTCGCCATACCCGGCGTGGTTCAGCGCGTCGATATGCGTGCCGGTGTGATTCGACATAATCACCGCGTCGTCATAAAGCGCAAAATCGCCTTCAACATCCCCTGGTGAAATACCTTCAATGACGAGACCTTCAGGCGTATGCGTCATCCACATGTGAAAATCAGGATCGCCCATGCCAAGATCGACGAGTCCCGGCATTCCGGGAAACGTGTCGACACTGAGATCATAGACTTTGCCGCTCGTGATCCGCGACAGTATCTGCAGCCGACTGGCATCGTTTAGCCGATTGAGCGCTCCAACCTCATCGTGCTCTCCGAAATCGCTCTTGGGAATGTCCGCCGAATGACCACCTATCGGCAGCGACAAGATCGCGCCCGTCAACATGGTTACGATAAATAGACGCATCGCACTCCCCTCACCAATAGTGATGTTTCAATGATGGTACTTGCCGAGTCAGTTCGTGCTCAGATCAGCCAATGGTACAACGATACTGAACGTCGTCCCTTGTTCACATGAAACTAACTCGATAGTGCCTCGA
Source organism: Gammaproteobacteria bacterium (assembly GCA_047611805.1). Lineage (GTDB taxonomy): Bacteria > Pseudomonadota > Gammaproteobacteria > UBA11873. Next base: position 22,962 of record JBLFWX010000017.1, on the reverse strand, counting down.
TAGGCTTTCAGCAATGATTGCACGAGCGCGAGCCCGAGTCCTGTTCCACCGGTTGCACGCGCGGTGGTAAAAAATAGCTGAAAAGTATGTTCGCGGTTGCCTGATGAAATTCCCGGACCGTTGTCTGCAACTGTGATTCGAACATGTTCGTGATCATCCGTAGGAAGTATTTCTGCCGTGATGCGAACCGCGCAATCAACACCTGCGTGTTGCACAGCATTGTCAAGCAAATTCGACAGCACCGTGTCTCAGGCTTCGTCGTTGATCGCGAGCCCGATCGACGTCGTCGGTCCGCTAAATTCGACACTCAAGCCGCGCGCACGATAACGCTGCATGCACGACTCAATCGACGCGTTGAGTTCGCTTGAGCCACTCGGATCGAGAATCGCTTCCGCCTTGGCGAGGTCAAGATAACTGCGCAGCAAATGTTCCAACCTTTTCGAGTCTTCTTCTAAGTTGTTTAGAAATCGTAAGCGTTGCTCGGAACTCATCGAACCGCCGTGATCGCGCATGAGTTCGATGCTGCCAAGTATGGAAGTTAAGGGCGTCTTGAATTCGTGCGAGATGTGGTGCCGCTGCGTTGGATCGTATTTGCCCGCTCTTCCAAACTATTTGCCATTTTCGCGAGCGCTGCCGAGAGGACTGCAATATCTGCCGTGACTGGCTTGGATAATGGAATCACCGCACCACGTTCGCCGCGCACTGCACGCCGACTTTGCTCGATAAGTGCTGCGATCGGACGCCGGATCGTAATCGACGTAAAGAGCGACATAGCAAATACGAGTGCAAGCAAACCGACAGCGCTCCCCAGCAACAAACCACGCTGCGCATATAGCGCTTTGCTTATATCAAGCGGTGTTCGAGAAAGCATCACTGCACCAATTAGGCGATGCTCGTGGACGATCGGCATGGCGACGAAGACTCTAATGTTCGCACCACGGCTCATTAGATGCGAGTGGCGGCGTCGGTTCGTCGGAAATCCTGCGGCGCAACGCCGCAAACCGAACAACACCGTGCGATCGCACACCGGCATTGGACGCTCGGCGGTATCGAGATATCGATAGTACTTGCCTCGCTGAATGTCTTGTTCTTCGCCTACATCATGATCCAGCTAAGTTCTTTTTTCGGTGACGATGCCTTGGTTAGACAATCCGGATCGTTGAGCTACGCGACCTACGCGAGACGTGGTTTCTTCGAGCTCGTATTTTTGTCTTGCTTACTTATCCCGCTGTTGATAGTCGCTCGATGGTTGTTAAGAAGCGCAAACACCACAAGTTTGCGTGTTTATAGGCTGCTCGCCGCTGGGCTTGTTGGCATGGTGCTTGTGATTGTCGCATCCGCAATGCATCGCATGCAGCTGTACACGCAAGCGTACGGCTTAACGGAACTGCGTTTCTACACTAGCGCATTCATGATTTGGCTCGGCCTGATCTATTTTTTGTTCTGTCGGACGAGCTTATTCGATACCCCGCATCAGTTTTAATCAGGCGTGATTTACTCAGCGCTTATCGCCATCGGCTTATTATTTATCGTCAACCCCGATGCTTTCATTGCGCGGACGAATATCGACCACCTAGCCAATACAAGTCGGATCGATGAACGCTATCTCCTGTCATTGAGTAGCGATGCCGTCCCTGTTCTTCTAGCGCATTTCTCAAACGACACGAAACCTAGTGCTGCGACCTTTATCCAACAGATGACCCATCATCCGCGATGGATCAACGAGGGCAACTGGCGGGATTGGAACATGTCGCGCGCTCGCGCCTACACGCTACTGGAATCTGAATAGTTGACGGGTGCTGGCAATGAGAACTTTTCTAAAAATATTCTTCACCTTACTCTGCGGCGTTATCCAGCCGAGTGCGGCATTAATCTACGAGTTGCTCACTAAGCAGTGCGCTTTAACATTCTTCGATCCCATCCCGACACTGGCCCATGTAGCCTTGGTCGCACTGGTTCCTTTATCAAACCTCGCAATCTGGTGGAGTCTAAAGCCTAAAAATTGAGGGAATCATGTGGCTCTTTTGCGTGTGAATGCAGTCATAATCGGTATCGCGCTGTTTTATTCCATCCTGTTTCTGCCGCTTGTGCCGATCGGCATCGTCGGCATTGTTGTGTTGCTCGGATTACTGCCACTGGCACCGATCTGTTCGTTGGTCGTGCGCTTACGTTCGTGCCGTGCACTCAAACTAGCTCAACCTGCCCTCACGCAGACAGGCGGGAGGGCGTGGCCTGCGATTATTCTAGGATTCGCAATCCTGGTGATGCTAGAAGTTCGGTCAGTCGTCACTCAACTAGGTCTACAAATGGCGGGATCTACTCACGTAAGCGTAAAAATCCGCGGTATAAAACTGCTGCGCGCTTTTGGTAGCGAACCAATCATGCTTAGCGCCTGCTATGACCGCAGCGGCCGCGGCGCAGATATTCTGAGTAACGCTCTCGCACTCTACCGCCCGATCTCGAGCAACACTGCGCGGGAAATTTACTACCAGGTGACTGGCGATACGTTCAACGCTCAACCACGTCCCGCAAGTCTCGTATTTACGGGATTCGATCCAAACCAAGGTGGCGATGTGGTTGGGCAGCGTAATGAGGATCTCTATTTACGCGACTCAGATCTCGAAGTCGCGATCGAACCGGACACGCTCCTAGCTTATCTCGAATGGACTATAGCAGTGCAGAACGATTCCGAGCGGCTAGCACAAGCACGCTTTCAATTTCAATTACCGCCAGGGGCGGTCGTCAGTCGCGTTAGTTTGTGGGTCGATGGAGAGCCGCGCGAGGCGGCATTCGGCGCTCGCGGACAAGTACGTTCGGCGTATGAGAAAGTCGTACGAGCACGCCGTGATCCCATTCTCGTCACCCACAATGGGCCAGATTCGGTGCTCGTACAATTGTTTCCGGTTCCGGCGCGCGGAGGCGAAATGAAATTTCGGATCGGGATAACAACGCCGCTCGATGTGGCCGATCTCGGAACTGCGTGGATCAAGCTACCGGAGATCCTAGAGCGTAATTTTGCGATCCCCGAGTCCACGGCGCACAGCGTACACGCCGAATCTCTCTGGCCATTAGATAGCCCAACGCCGGGGCTAGTAACGTCGGATCCGGAGAGCGATGCATCAGCTATCGCAGGCGATCTAAGCCGTTCACTGATTGACGCGACGCCGATGAGTATTCAGATAAAGCGTAAACCGAATAGCTTGAGTGTTTGGACTAGCAGCGGTCGCGCGGGACCGACAAGCTACATCACACAAACGTTAGAACAAACCCGGGCGGCGATCGACCACGTTGTCTTAGTTATCGATGGCTCACGAGCTATGGCCGCGCATCGACAATGGCTTATTGACCTGGTGCGACAAACACCACCATCGATCGCGCTATCAATCATTATTGCAAGCGATGAAGTCTTTGCTATTGATGGGCACCAGACATCGAGGTCCGACGACCTTGCCTTACTACTTGCCGACGTTGCGTTCGTCGGCGGCATGGATAACTCAGCCGCGCTGCGATCAGCGTTAGAAATAGCGGAGCGACATTCCAACTGCGCCGTGCTTTGGCTGCATGGGCCGCAAAATCTCCTGTTTGGCGTGAATACTAGCCAGGCTTCTCTTGACGCTTTGGTGAGCAAACGGACTCCGATAATTGCAGTACAGCTAGTCAGTGGGCCTAACCGTTTGCGGGAAGTGTTTGCTTGTGATCTCAATTTTCGCGCACTCCCTACTTACGGTGACAGCAAGCAGGCGATCGATCGTTTGTTTCAAAAAAAGTCCGGAGCCGCACCGCGCTATACGCTCCAGCGAACGAAGGTTACGGGGCCGGGGGCCATTCATAGCATCGCAAGCAGGTCAGGAAACTTCGTTTCATCTAGATCGATTGTGGGCGTACGAATCCGTCATGCAGCTCTTGAACACCGGCGACGAAGATTCCAACGACCGCGCACAACAACTCGGCATGGACTATCAGCTAGTCACTCCAGCGACGAGTGCGATCGTGCTGGAAACGCAAGCACAGTATGACGAAGCGGGCTTGCAGGCAGGCGCAGTTGCGACCGTACCGACGGTTCCTGAACCCGAGACTTGGTTGCTAATGATTGGCGTCGCAATCTGCCTGACATCACTTTATCGGCAATCGCGCCGCACCAGATTCACTGGATGTTGAACATGCAGCGTGTCGCCATTTGCTGGCCTCTATTTGTCGCGACAGCTGCCTTCTGGCCGGTATGGATCTGGTACGCGCAGCGTTTGAACGACGGTAGCGGAGAGGTCTGGGAGCTCGTGTCGATCGCAACCGCATTGTTGGTTCTCGTGCTTAGGCCGGTACAAAATCGAACGGCAGCGCGCTGCTTAATCGCGCCGGTCTGCGTACTTGTCGTCTATGTCTGTACGTACAAATTTCTTCCGCCCCTGCTACGTGCCGGCTTGGCGTTTTCGGTACTCGCAATACTCGCGAGCTCCTATCGCGGCGCTCGTCGCTTCGATGTCGGAATCTGGGGCTTGTTCATGCTCGCGCTGCCGGTCGTTGCTTCTTTTCAATTCGCGTTCGCCTACCCCATGCGCGTTCTAATTGGTTGGTTTGCGGTGCCGTTGCTCAATCTAACGGGCTTCATGGTCACCCAACAAGGTACCTTACTCATGTGGGGCGAACGACAAATCGTGATCGACGCGCCGTGTAGCGGCATTCACATGTTGTGGGCCGGCGCCTACCTCGCGTTTAGCGCGATGTGCGTCTGCGATCTCAACAGGCTCGCGAGCATTAGCCTGCTCGTCATCACCGCCGCCGCGATCCTCGCCGCGAACATTCTACGTGTGAGTTCTCTGTTCTTTTTGGAAACGGATATCGTCGCGGGCCCCGCGTTTGGCCACGATGCCACTGATGGATTCACCAACCTCGCAGACCACACAAACAAAAGATCTTGAGTTTCCAGGATGGCCGCGCGCATTCGAAGGTAAGCCGTTCACCGCATTGCCCTTGAGTGCACGCGAGCGACAATTTTTGACCGATTATCCGGGGAAGATCGCACGCTTCAACGATGGCTCCCAAGAACTAATTATCCGTTGGTTGAAGCGCCCCACGCGAAAACTTCACTGCGCCTCAGACAGCTTCCGAGCGCTTGATTATAAAATCACCCCGAGTGCGGTGCGCGCAGACGGCAATGGCGAATTATGGTCGAGCTTCAGCGCGCAGAGAGAGCGCCAAGAACTGCAAGTGTACGAACGGAACTTCGATCACGACGGGAATTCATGGATTCATGTATCAGGATGGTATTGGTCGGCGATTCTTAGTCGGTCGGGCGGACCCTGGTGGGCGATCACCGTGGCCGAAACAAAGTAATTAAAACGCTTCGAATTCCAATCACCCGTAGTGACGCTCGACCCGAGCTAACTTACCCAACCACGACGATGACCCGGAAGCCCGAGTTCTTTAGCGTATTTCGCTTGCATGCGTCGTGCGCCGCTTGGCACATGGCTGCTCGGAAATAGCTCGTCTATTACCTTGGCCGTACCCAACGATTCTTTGGCGACGGTTACTTGATGAACTTCGGATGGTCCGTCGGCGAGACCTAGTGCATACCCCCAGAGCAACCATTCGCCGAACAGCATTTCATTAGAAATACCTAGCGCGCCGTGCAAATGAATCGCCTTACTAGCCGCACTCACCATCACTCTTTCGCTCAGAACTTTGCATGCTGCGATGTCTTGGCGCACTAATTTGTAATCGTTATGTTTATCAATCTTCCACGCCGTTTGTAAAACGAGAAGTCTGAACTGTTCTATCTCCATCCACAGATCGGCGATTTCAGCCTGGACCATTTGTTTGGCCGCCAATACATCTCCTTGGGTGGTGCGGCTTTGCACCCGTTCGCACACTGCCTCGAACGCGCGCTTAGCCAATCCGACGGTGCGCATGGCATGATGGACTCGGCCACCACCGAGCCTGGTTTGCGCAATCTTGAATGCGTCGCCAGCGTTACCGAGTAAATCAGCATCGGTTAACTGGACGTCGTTGAAACGCAAATACGCATGAGCGCCATGTGCGGGTTCTTCGAATGCCATTCCGGAGTTGCGGACGAATTCGACTCCAGGAGTTGCAGTTGGAATGAGGAACATCGACGCTCCGCGATAGATTGTGACATCCGGGTCCGTCACCACCATGACGATCAGAAAATCGGCCCAACGTGCGTTCGATGCAAACCACTTCTCACCACTCAGTATCCAATGATCACCGCGGCGTGAAGCAGCACAAGTAAATATTTTGGGATCGGCTCCGCCTTGCGGTTCGGTCATTGAAAAGCACGAGACAATATCTCCATCGAGTAACGGCCGGAGAAACTTCGCTTTCTGAGCGTCCGTGCCGAAATGCGCGAGAATTTCAGCGTTGCCTGTATCCGGCGCGGCCGTTCCGAATATTGTCGGGGCGAAAAATGATCGGCCAAGTAGTTCATTCATTAACGCGAGTTTCAATTGCCCCCATCCGCCGCCGCCCAAAGCAGGTGGGAGATGACACGCCCACAATCCAGCGTCCCGAACTTGCGCTTTCAATGGAGCCAAGATGGCCGTCAGCGCCGCATTATTTACGTTGTAGGTCTCGTCTTTGGGGAAAAGATAATCCAGGGGCTCTATCTCGTTGCGTATAAATGTCTCCATCCAGTCAAGTTTTTCTTGAAATTCAGGATCAGTTGCAAAATTCCACATCGGCTTTCTCAGGCATAAGTCAAAACAAAGTATCGCACGATCGCACCCGGTGACTGGACGAAAACATCATTTTGATGATTAGCGCCGATGCGAGATTCGGACGAAGTTCATCAATCGGGGTTAGATTTCTTCTACGGGAGCGGCGACTCCGAATGGAACTGGAAAAGTATTTGGACATCGAGTTAACGGCAACGGCGCATCCGCAAACCCTAGATGGCCTGGGAATTGTCTTCGTAACAATCCGCGCCAGCGCTGAATAAGTTGTTCTTACGAATTCGGCACTGCACACTAAGACGTGCCATCGAACTTAAAGGCGCCGCTTTCGCGGCTGGCCGTGCCGATCATCTAGCGACAATCGATCCCCTCGATGCGCGATCTAGTGCCGATTCGCTCTCCGCTCTGTCCGTCGCGCACGATTCGACCGTCTGCGATCCGACACCTAAATGCTAAGCAAGCGCTGATCTTCGATCTAGATCTGGATAACGGGAACGAACCCCGATCGGATAGTGAGAAACACAGTCGACAATATACGCCGAGAATTTTCTGCTACTGGCACCGACCGCGATGCCGTTGAGTCGCTTTCTCACTGACTATTCGCGCCAAAACCAACCATACGATCAGCTTCATCCGACGATGAAATTTGGCCTCGTCCGCCGCGAATCGTCCTGACGGTGATATTCATCGGAATCGGGTCTTCAATCACGTCGAGTCTGTTCTTGCGACTAGGTGAATCAGACGCGCGCGCGCTGACTGGTTCGATAACTTTCGAGCCCGCTTCGCGAATGCGCAAAATTTTACGCGCTTCGCTCTCTCGAGCTTCCGCGTGTTCCGTCGCCTTTAGTACGTCCAAGTCGTAAAGCAATTTTCCGTAGAGCCCGGTTCCACTTCGTTCGCGAGCAACGTTGGCAATTAAGGCCGCATCTATTCTCCGCTTGGCCCCAGCATGGCCAGAGACGAGCGCGAGTTCGCACAGCGTATTAATAACCCGCGGTATTCCCGCACTATTCCAGTGGATCAAACGAAGCGCGTTTTTGTGAAATAGTTTAGGATCACCACCCGCGATCGTTAGTCTATGTCGGACGTAGCGGGCTGTTTCTTTCTCGCCTAGCGGTTCCAAGTTTGCCAGCACATTTATTCGCTGCGCGAATTGGCGAAGTCCAGGACTTTTTAGCAGCCGATGCAGTTCGGGTTGACCAATAACCAGCAATTGCAGCAAGGTATGATCATCGGCGTTGATGTTTGTTAGCAGGCGAACTTCTTCAAGCGTAACGCCATCAAGATTCTGCGCTTCGTCGATAATCAGCAGTGTCCGTCGACCAGCAGCGTACTCTTTAATTAGAAACTCGGAAAAATCTCTGTAGAGTTCAACCTTGTTCTTATCCTTAAATGGGATCCCGAAAGCGAGTGCCACGGACTGCATGAGATTGCCGAACTCGCAGTGCGTGGTCGTGATTAAGCCGACAGTAATCGAGTTCCCGAGTCGGCTGAGCAACCGACGATTAAGCGTCGTCTTACCCGTCCCCACCTCACCGACCACAACCGACAGCGCCAAATCGCTTTTCACAGCAGACTCGATCTTGGACAGGGCCGCCGCATGTTTACCGCTCATGAAGTGGAACGCTGGATCTGGCAATAAGCTGAAAGGCTTAGCGTTGAGATTATAGAATTCTGTATACACGGATAGATTCTTATAAGCGCAATTCAATCGATGATACCTTCAATCTTTGCGACATTCACCACCGGCGATCGGAATTGGGAAAAGAATTTTCGACGATTGAAAATTCCAGCCAGCGATCAACTCAAAAACCCGCGGAACTAGAGTTTCGCACTATAGCAATGCTCCGAGTCGCGAAGTTTTGCTGGTGCTGAGAAGTGATTCGCCGAGTCATCGCTACGACAATAATTTGCCGCCGGACTCATCGGTTTTGCTCGACGTTGCGTTTTGATAATCGCACGCACTTAGGCGATACATTTGCGGTCCAACGCAGGGCGCATCTAAAAACGCGATGCGAGGGGCAAATTAGACTTGCGAATCGACGATATCGTAGACCACATGATACTCATCAAACGTGCTTTTCGGATCCCGGTACATGGCAGCCAGCATCGGATCAAGCCGGCGTGCTTGTTCGTATAGACGACGCAGTTTAGCCACCGCGTGCATATCGAACTCGACTCTTAAATCGACTGCGGGCCAAGGTTGTTTACCGTCAAAAACGAGTAGCGTCGCGAATACTTCAGGTACGTGGCCGCGCTGTGGATCGAATTGCCCGCCCGCATCACGACCGGCTTCCAGAGCATTGAGTAATCGCTCTGCCATCGGTTCGTCCCGACAATCGTCAAGGACCTCGGCCATTGCAGCAACCGGGCTTGGTCCATCGCAGAAATTTCCGATCGCAATCGATCCGTCACCGATAATATGGCTTTTATGATCGAATGCATCGTCACCCGTGTAACCATAGATCTCGCCACCGGCGCTCACCGCGCCAATCTGGCGCCACGAGAAGAATTCATCACTTTTTGCGAGTTCGTCTTCAATCGCGTCAAACGTCCAACCTTTATCCCACAACTCGAACATTCTGTAGGCATTCATTGGGTTCGCTGTGGCTTGTGCGGTAACGATCAATCCATTGTCGTTCCATTCCGGGAGCAAACCGTGATGCAGAGGTGTAATTCGCGACGCGTTAAGCGTGATGGTGCACAGCGCGATACCTAATTCCTGACGTTGTGGGTTGGTCGCAAGAACCGCGTAAGTCATGTTCGTGTGCGCCTGTGTTAGGACGTTTGCGCGGCACTGGGATCGTCCAATGCCTGGCCCAATGCCTCGATTGCGCTCGCACGAAGTTTAACTTTTTGAACCTTTCCGGATGGCGTCATCGGAAACTCGTCGACAAACAATACGTGCCGGGGGATCTTAAAACTTGCGACATTGCCGCGTAATGCACGCAATATATCTTGTTCGCCGATCTCGCTGTCGGCCGTGCGGATCACATAGGCGAGCGCCACCTCAAATAATCGCGGATCGGGATAACTCACAATCGCGACCGCACTCACGCCGTCGAGCACCATGAGTCGCGCTTCGATTTCCGCCGGCGACACATTCTCCCCACCGACCTTTAGCATATCTTTGTAACGACCAAGAAAAACAAAACGGCCGTCTTCCCGAAGTTTCGCGATGTCGCCTGTGAGGAACCAACCGTCACTGGTAAAACACTCGGCCGTGGCGTCAGGTTGATCGTAGTACCCTTTCATCACGGTATAACCTTTGACCATCAATTGCCCGGCTTCACCAATGGGGAGTTGGACCGCCGTCTCGGGATGGCCGATCCGAAATTCGACGCCATTCATCGGCATTCCGGACGCGTAGATCCGTTGCTCGCGCGTGTCACTTGGAAACGAGACGGACACGTACGCCCAAATTTCTGTCATCCCGAATCCGGAAACAGTAGGACAGAACACGTCCTGCACGCGCTCGGCGATCGGGATCGTCGCGTCATTTCCAGACGGTAGAGTGCCGAGGCGCAGAGAACTGACGTCGCGAGGGGCGTTCGCTTGACGGTCGAGCAAATCCTTCCAATGAGTATCAAAGCCATGCGCGATCGTCACTTTTTCTGTTTCAATCAGGCGTAAAGCTTCCTCGGCGTCGAAAGCTTCCATGAGGATTTGCTTCGCACCGGTTACGACGCAGATCAACGCGACCTCGCCAAGACCGTAGAGGTGGAACATCGGCAGATAATTGATTTCGGTGTCTGTGAAAGAGATACCGAGAATTGCGGCACGCTCCATGGCGTTGCGGATGTTGATATGCGAATGCATGACGCCTTTCGGGTTGCCGGTCGTCCCGGAGGTATAGCCAATAATGGCAAGCCCATCGGGATCGACGGCTGCGGCGCGTAGCTCAAGATCCTCATCCGAAACATCCGCCCCGAGGGCCAAGGTCTCGTCCCACGTTAGGGTACCAGGGAGCTTATTCCCTCCGACAAACACGATACGGCGCAGATCGGGAAACCCATCAAGCCTATGCGCTCTCGGATCGTCGTTTTCAGTACTCGGCAGGACGTCGCGCAGCATACCGAGATAATCGACCGGGCCCGAGCGATCATCTGAAATTATCGTCCCCGTATTCGATTGGGTGACCACATAGTTAATGTCTTCGGTGCGGTAGCGCGTATTAAGCGGAACCAACACGGCACCGACTTTGGCCACCGCGAACATCAGGAACAGCCATTCGGGTTTATTGTTCATCCACAGCGCGATCTTTTCACGAGGTTCGACCCCAAGCGCGATAAGCGCCTTGGCCGCGCGATCGACTTCGGTTGAGAATTCTCGCCACGTCCAACGGCGCTCTTTAAAGACAAGGGCTTCGCCGTCACCGAAGCGTAAGGCCGCGTCAGACGGAAGTTGCCCAAAGGTGCGTTTTTCGAACCATTCACTCATTGGAAACGCCCCTACCCGTGCCTATAAGAGATTTATCGTAGTAATTGGTAAACCCTCGCGTTCTAAGCGTTACGTTCTACGCTTAGCGGGGGTTAACAATGAGACATAACTGGTACCAGGGCGATTATCGGCGGTCGTCGCAAGATTGTATTTTTGCCAACCTGGGGTGCCGTCAGACATCGCCGCGACGTTCGTATACCCATCCGCTTGCAGGGCAGCGGCGGCGTCTGCTGCTCGCGAACCGTCATCGGCGCCGAGAATTATAGGTGCGTCTTTGGCAAATACGTCATTCATCACCAACATGAAACTATCGTTTGCGTGAGTTTCTTTAGTCGTGGGATGAAAGAACACGTAGGGCACGTTCACTATTTTCTTGGTCTTAGGGTGGCGCACGGCAAATTCCGCTACCGCTCGGACATCGACGTAAGTCGCGCTAGGATCGGAGTCTAATGCGGCGAAGGCTTCCAGTGCGTTCAGGGCTTTGATTTCCATCGCTTCAGTCCAGTACCGGGAATTTCGTGACCATCGGTGGGATTATTTGGCAACGGCTGCGTTCTGCGAGCGGCGTACCCCCATTGAATGCATAGATGGTCGTCCCGGAGTCCTGCCGGATCTCCATCTCCTCTAGGTGGTGATGCAGTATTGGCCCGTCCGGGGATAGCGCGAAAACGCACTGCAGCAATTTGCGCGCGGGGATCCGGCCATGCTCCGGGTGTTCCAGAGCCTCAGGAGGGGTATTTTCACTCATTCGCTTCGCTCCACTTATTCGCGCAGTCTCTCAATGCAGGTCGTATTCTATGGCGCGTGCGTCATTCCGCCAAGCCAGCAAAATGCGCACAATTAGCCGCTTATCCTTGACATCGCTACCCCATACCGATTAGATCCTGAGCGACATAGTAAAGGTTTGCCCGATATGTCCGCCCTACCGCAAAAAGAACTTGTCACTGGCGAGACCTGGTATCAACCAGGAGACGAGGTCCCTAACGTCGCGACGAAACTATTCGCGCTCCGCAACCAGTGCACGGATTGCAATGTCTGCGAAGTAGCGTGCTCGTTAGTGCACTCACCGGACGGCGAAATCAATCCACAACTATCGCGGATCCAGATCAACCACGCGCCCGAAAAGCAGACGAAAGCCAGCCCGGCCGGATTGGGTTTCATCGCCGACATTTGCCATCACTGCGGTAATCCACCGCCGTGCGCAGAAGTCTGTCCGACGGACGCGTTCTACTACGATCCTAAGACGCAAGCGGCCGTGATTGATCAAGATAATTGCATTCAATGCATGGAATGCGTTCCGGGGTGTCCGTTTGACGTGGTTTTCGTCGCACCGAGCGGCGAATTACTTAAGTGTGATTTATGCGGTGGCGACCCGGTGTGCGTCAAAGCGTGTTCCACCCGCCCTGAGCTACTGAATGTCGGCAAACAATACAATCGTATGCCGGTACTGTTTTACGAAGAACAACCCGACTTCAACCGACTCTCACGCGAAGAGCCCGTTGCACGCGACGAAGTCGGAATGATGCAAGCAATGTTAGAGCGCGGCGAAATCAGCTCCGGCGCTTAAACCCAGAGGAACGAAGCACATGGAAAGCAATCTCTTACGAGTCGACTTAACAACCGGCGAACTTAAAAGTGAGATCATCGGCCACGAAGTGTTCGAAAAATGGGTCGGTGGTTCGGGCATCAACAATTGGATCATGTGGGAGCACTTCCTCACCCACGACATTAATTGCGATCCGCGCAGCCCGGATAATATTTTCGTGTTCGGCGTAGGTCCGCTCGCGGGATCAGGTGCGGGTAGCGGCATTAAAGGACGGATCACCTTTAAGAGTCCGTGCTATGACATGTTCGGCGATTCGGCCGGCGGCGGGAAATTTCCGTATATGGTGCGCTTCAGCGGCTACGAATACATTGCCATTACTGGCAAAGCGCCGAAACCAGTTTACTTGCACATCTGCAACGACGAAGTATCGCTACACGACGCGAGCCACTTGTGGGGTAAAGACACGAAAGAAACCCATGAAATACTCCAACGCGACCTAGGTGACTACCCGTCTAAAACACATACGCTGTCGATCGGCCAAGCGGGCGAAAATCTAGTTGGCATTGCCGGGGTTGTCTCAGACGCGTTGCGTATCCACGCCCGTTGCGGCGGTGGTGCGGTACTCGGCTCGAAGAATCTTAAAGCGATCGCGGTACAAGGTAGCGGTGGAATTAAGGTCAAGCGACCAGAAGGCATTATGAAATGGTCGGACGAGTTCCGCCAAAGTTTGGACGCCAATGAAGCCGTCTATGGCTTCAAGCGACGCGGCACCTTAGGCGCAGTTGAGATGTATCAACATATTGGCAGTCATTTTTGGCGCAACAACCAAGGCAACAAATTTCGTGGCGACGGGATCACATCCGACAATTGGGTAAAACGTTTCCATAAGTATTCTGAGGTGTGTTCTTCCGATTGTTTCATTGCCTGTGATGCGAAATACAAAATCGACGGCACGGAATCGGAAGCCGCCAAGAAATACGTTGGCGAGACATTCCGTCGACCTGAGTATTTAACGACGGGCAGTGCTGCTGGCGCGCTCGACGTACGCGACTGGGCCGAAGTCGCGCATTGGGGCAAGATCACGAACGACTACGGCATCGATAACCAAGATCTAAGTTGCTCGATTAGCTTCTTGATGGAAATAAAGCAACACGGCCTCATTACGGACGACGATGTGGCAAATTTATTCGGCCACAGTCAAAGCCTCGAATGGGGCAACATGGATGATATTGAAGCGTTAGTCGAAAGTATCGTTTATCAATCTAATGCGTTCGGCAAAGTGTTCGGCGACGGGCCTTACAAAGGCGCTTTGCGCTACTCCGAAATGATGGGCCAGAACTTCATGAAGTACGCGATGTATGGCAAAGGCGGCGCGAGCTTTACTGAAGAAATGCGACCCTTCCCGACTTGGATGAATAATATGGCCGTTGCCTCGCGCGGCGCCGATCACCTAAAAGGACTCGGCTTAATCGAGAAATTTCAACGCCGTGACCTATCGCAAATTTATTTCGGCGGACCCGAAGCCGCCGATCTGTCGGTTCCAACTTACAAAGGTGCGTCGACCGCGATCATTGAAAATCAAGTCGCGCTATTGAACTCGTACGGCGTGTGCATGTTCCATTGGATGCTCGATCCCGCCGGCTACATGCCCGAGAGCTATTACGGCGAGGCGTACCGCTCAATTACCGGTGTTGAGCATGATTCAGAAACGCTCATGCGTGATGGGGAACGAATTTGCAATCTCGAAAAAGCGTTTAATTCGCGAGTCGGTATGCGTCGCGAGCACGATACTGTTTGCGAGCGTTGGATGTGGGAACCCTGCCCAGAAGGCCAATACCCAGGCAAAGTCGCGGCCGATATGTTCGAACCCGTGTTGGACGAATACTATCAATGGCGTGGTTGGGACGTGCGCTCCGGACTACAAACGCGGGCGAAACTCGAAGAACTTGATCTCGGTGACGTGGCCGACGTTCTGGAAGCTGACGGGGCGCTGGCACGAGGTTAACTGAGTGATTACGGTCAATACGGAATACCATTCGCACTTCAAGGAAATCACGGGCTTAGCCGGAGATACGTTCGAGTTGGACGAGCCCTTGGTGTCTGAGCTCGCAACGAAAATTACCGAAAAATACGGTGCGAAGATGAAGGCCTTGTTGATCGATCCGCGAACCAATGATCTGAATGCCAACGGCACAATGTACGTCGATTCCAAAGGGAAACGGATTTTCATCGATGATACTTTGGAAGACGGTGAAACGATCGCGTTTTTAGTCGGTATCGCCGGCGGCTAGATCCCGCCGTCTGGCGCATTAGCTGCTGCGCGAAACCGCTCGTAATACGTTGGCACCGCTTTCTCGAGTAAGCCATCGGGACCCTCGAAAACCGTTTCCAAATAATCCGCGCTAGCCTCGCAGATCCGATCATAGAGGCGAGCAGTGAGATCGACCGCGACGCTTCCAGACCAATTCGTCGGCAGCAGTTCGCTGGGCAAATCGGTCGTTTTGAGAATGATCCTCCGATACTCGTGCACAAGCAGCGTCTGCAGCTCAAACATTTGCGCAACATCTAGCTCGGAGACGCTTTCGAGCGCCGTTAGCGAAGGACGGAAGTGTTCGACGAACGCTTTGAGACGAAGATCTA
This sequence comes from Gammaproteobacteria bacterium, assembly GCA_047611805.1. Taxonomy (GTDB): domain Bacteria; phylum Pseudomonadota; class Gammaproteobacteria; genus UBA11873. Next base: position 7,650 of record JBLFWX010000017.1, on the reverse strand, counting down.
ATTCCGCGAGATACCAGGATTCGCGGGTCAGCCGTTTTAGCACGTGGTCGAAACCGATTTCTTGCGAAGCAGCTCGCCACACGACGGTTTGATCCGCAGCCTTGAGTCCGGCTAAAGTCTCAGTCAATGATTTTTGATCCGCACACGGATGCGCCATCACACCACTCATCATTGCGCCAAAACCTAGCCAACTCAATTCCCGTTTTAGTTCCTCGCGCAATTCGCTACTGGCGAATACAGGCATCACCAAAGTCCAATGCCCATCCCAATCGATCGGTTGGCTAGCGTATATGCGTCGCGCGGACTTCGCGTACTGACGAAAGCCAAACTCCGTGAATGAATAATAGCTTCGTCGACCTACTTTTACGCACGATAACCAATCCTCTTTCACGAGCCGAAAAACAGCGGTTCGAATTTGTCGCGAATTCAGTCCGATCGGCTCCAAGGCCTTGATCAGGCTGCCGAGCCAAACGGCGTCGCCGTGCTGTGATATTGAGTCACCGAAAACAGTAACGATAAGAGAACCCGCACGTGGCGGATTGGAGTCCAAGACTTTGGCGAGTACTTGGTCGATTGACTCTAGGCGCGCCAGTTTCGTCTACCTTGCAAGGTCGAAATTGATCACGACCGTGTCACTGACCGGGTGCGCTTGGCAGCTAAGTACATAGCCTGATGCCAATTCGTCGGCTTCTAAAGCATGATTTAAATCCATCTCGACTTGACCGGACTCGAGCTTCGCTTTGCACGTGGCGCACACGCCGCCCTTACAGGCGTAGGGCAAATCGAGACCGGCATTCATTGCGGCATCAAGAATATTCTCCCCGTCCGCACTCAATTCGAATTGAGTCTCGCGCCCGTCAGATTTCACCGTAACAAGACACGTTTTACCACCGAGGCGTCGCGCCCTTGCATGGTGCTTTTCAACGACTGCTGCAGCGTCATCCGCCGAGCGACCGAACAATTCATAGTGGATCCGGGCTTCATCGATTCCAGCGGCACGCAAGCCACGCGACACCTCGGAGATCATGCCTTCTGGCCCGCATAAAAAAAACTCGTCCGTGCCTGGAATATCGAGTAGATGCTTCGCGAGTTCTGCGCCCTTTTTATTGTCGATCCGACCGTTCAGTATTTCGGTGTCACGCGATTCGCGACTCAGAATATGAATTAATTGGAAGCGCGACATGTAACGGTTCTTCAAGCGTTCCAACTCTTCACGAAACATGATGCTCGCGACTCGTTGATTACCATAAAGCAAAGTCACTTGGCTCTTTGGTTCACGGGACAGAATCGATTTGACGATCGATATGATCGGAGTGATGCCGCTTCCTGCAGCGACGCATAGATACTGCTTCTCATTATCTGGATGCAAGTCGCACGTGAACGTCCCGGACGGCGGCAGCACATCAAGTACCGTGCCGGCATTGATCGATTCAATCGCGTAGCTGGAAAAGACGCCACCAGGAACGTGTTTTATTGCGACTCTTAGTTCCTCGTCGTCGACACCCGCACAAATGGAATAGGAGCGACGTACTTCTTCGCCATTGATAATGGCTTTAAAAGTTAGATACTGTCCGTGCGAGAATCGAAATGCGGCTTGTTGGGATGCGGACAGCACGAAACTCACGCACAGTGCGTCGTCCGTTTCTTTGTCTACGGAGGCGACTGTTAGTTGTTGAAATTCGGTCATTGATTTTTGACTAGTCGAGGTGTCGGCTACTTGCTAGATGCACTTGAAGTAATCGAATGGCTCACGGCAATCGATACATCGATAAAGCGCCTTACAGGCGGTTGAACCAAATTCACTGATGCGCTCCGTGTTCGACGATTGGCATTGTGGGCACTGGATAATAAGCGAGCTGGTTAGGCGGATTTTACGCTTGTCGGATGTTGCCTCAGCAGGTGGTGCAATCCCCACTTCCAGCAACTTCTTGCGCCCCGCGTCACTCAACCAATCCGTTGTCCACGCAGGCGCGAGGCGTGTCTCGATCCGATGATTGTCGATCCCGGCGTTCGCTAACGCGATGCCGATATCATCTTCGATAGTCTGCATCGCGGGACACCCGCTGTAGGTTGGCGTGATCACAACCACAAAATGACCGTCGTGCTCGAAGACCTCACGCAGAATACCGAGATCCGCAATCGTTAGGTTGGGGATTTCCGGATCATGCACCTCCTCTAATAGCACTCGCACCTCGTCGATGGTCGCCAGCCTCGGTGCATCGATCACAGTGGCTTACCAGTTGAGTCCGGGATAAGCACGTTGCACGGATTGCATTTCGGCCAACAAAAACCCCATGTGTTCAGTATGCAATCCCATTCGACCACTAGCGCGCAACGGCGCGTCGTCTGGCCGTAACAGGCACGCAGAGGTCAAGATATCGTTGACGTTATCTCGCCAAAGTTTTTCCAGGATAGATAGGTCAACCCCGACACCGGCTTGATGCGCTAAGTCATCCACGTCGTCGGCCAGAAAGAATTCGCTAGTAAATCGCCATTGATTGTCTAGTGCGAGTTGGGCGCGCCGTTGGCTCTCCTCGGTGCCATCACCAAGACGGATCAACCACTCGGATGAGTGTCGCAAATGATACGTACTTTCTTTGACCACTTTAGCGGCGATGGCGGCTAAGGTTTCATCAGACGATTCTTGTAGCGCCGCGTAAAGATGGAAATGATACGTATCCAATAACACTTGACGGACAATCGTGAACGCAAAATCGCCAATCGGAAGCTCACACAACAGAAAATTCATAAACTCCCGCTCGTTTCGGAAATAGGCGAGGTCATCTTCTGTTTGCTCAAGGCCTTGTAGATTTGCCGCGTGGGTTAGTAACATTCGAGCGCGACCGATGTGATCGAGAGCGGTATTTGCCATCGCGACGTCTTCTTCAACGAATGGACTGTGGCCGCACCATTCGGAAATCCGTTGCCCTAATATCAGCGCGTTGTCGCCGAGACGCAGTACGTACTCAAAGTGCCATGAGTCTTCCGGCAAACACGCTGAATTTTTCACAGCTTGAGGTGTTCCGGAACGTCGTAGAACGAGGCGTGGCGATAGACTTTGTCTTCCGCAGGGTCGAAAAATGCCTCGCCTTCGGCTTCTTGGCTGGCATGAATATCGTTCGCGAGTACAACCCAGATGCTGCAACCTTCCAACCGTCGGGTATACACGTCGCGCGCATATTGCATCGCTTGCTCAGGATCAGCTGCGTGCAAGCTGCCGACATGTTTATGCTCGAGACCACGGCGCGAGCGCAAAAATACTTCCCATAACGGTAGATGCTTTTTCATTGACTACGACTCATACGGATATCTGGTCTGCACGGCGGCGTTGTTTTTCAGCATGAGCTAGCATTGCGTCACGCACCCAATCACCTTCCTCATTGGCGCTTCGTCTAGCGTCCATGCGTTCTTGATTACAGGGTCCGGCGCCACTAAGGACCGCTGTGAATTCTTCCCAATCAATTTCGCCAAAATCGTAGTGACCTCGTTCAGCGTTCCAATTGAGCTGCTGATCGGGAATTTCTAGATGTAGGTGTTCGGCTTGGGCAACGGTTTGATCAACAAATTTCTGCCGCAATTCGTCGTTGCTCTGGCGCTTGATTTTCCATTTCATGGAGCTACCGGAATGTGCAGAGTCGGCATCATGCGGCCCAAACATCATCAACGTCGGCCACCACCATCGATTGAGTGCGTCTTGCGCCATCGCTTTTTGTTCTTCTGATCCGCGAGCCAAGACCGTCATTATTTCGTAGCCTTGGCGCATGTGAAAACTTTCTTCTTTGCAAATACGCACCATTGCGCGTGCGTAAGGTCCGTAGGACGTCCGACACAATGAAATTTGATTTACGATCGCAGCACCGTCGACTAGCCATCCGATTGCGCCGACGTCAGCCCAGGACAACGTAGGGTAATTAAAAATACTGGCGTACTTGGCCTGCCCAGCGAGCAGTTGTTCCATCAATTCCTCGCGCGCGATGCCTAAAGTCTCGGTGGCGCTATAGAGGTATAAACCATGTCCTGCCTCGTCCTGTACTTTTGCGAGTAAGACGGCCTTGCGGCGTAAGGTCGGCGCTCGAGTGATCCAGTTTCCCTCAGGAAGTTGCCCAACGACTTCAGAATGGCCGTGCTGCGAAATCTGTCTGATTAGATTTTTCCGATAGGCCTCCGGCATCCAATCTTTCGGTTCGATTTTTTCTTCCGCATCGACTCGCGCCTGAAAAACGTGTTCGCGGCGAGTCTCCTCTACACTCGATATTTGCATCGCTTTATCCACTCGCTATCTGCCGCATTAGGACGACCCTGGGTTTGGTCACCTGACTAAGCTGGGCCATTTAGAACGGTACCGCGTACTCGGTAAGTTCGACCAAGAAATTGTGCAATGGGTTCATCATTACTATCCGTCACCGCGACCCGATAGGTTGCAGTCCGACCCGCACGATGTTCCTCCGTAGCCACGGCGACCAGCGTTTCGCCGACTCTACCAGGGGATAAAAATTCGATTGACGCGCTCACCCCCACATACGCATCGTTTCGCGAATTGCTGGCGAATGCCATCGCAGTATCGGCGAGCGAGAAAATATATCCCCCGTGACAAATGCCACCCCCGTTGGCCATAGAGGCGGAGATTTCCATCTCCATAATGGCCCGTCCGGGATGAGTTTCTCGCAATCGGAAGCCCATCGCCTGAGAAGCCGGATCTCGCGCGTACATGGTCTCGGCGCACTGCCGCGCCAGATCGTCGGGGTCTTTAGGAACTTCCAATGCCGCGCTTCTCCATGTTGGACGATCAAGAACGGGCGCGAACTAGGGTCAAGCTTCGCACCAAGTTACGTTATGATACATAAAATTTATGTATATGGAAATTATTGTAATGCTTTGGCATTACGATCCCGCTTTCGTGCAGCTGTATTACATGCCGCCATATCTCGAATCTAGCGGAAATTTGGCATCACGTGCTCAGCAAACAAGCGCATCGACTGCTCGAACTCCTCTGTCGGGATACCGGGCAGTTGCATGCGGCAAATCAGCTCACTCGGCCGAAGTCGATCGATGGTGTCCTTAAGCTGCTCTGTCGCCGAAGCGGGATCTCCGATAATGTAGCGTGAAGCGAAGGTTTTGAAATCCACCTGCGCGGCATCAGTGATCAATTCGCCTTGGTCGTTGCGCAGTTGACGCTCGCCGCTTGCCGACTTGCGGCCGTAAAGACCGAAAATGTGGTCTACGGCCGGTCCGGCGAGTTTTTCGGCCCGCTCGCTCGTGGATGCGACAAATACTTCGCGTATGACTGGCCGCTCGCTCGTTGAAAAACCGACGTCGGCGGCTGCCCTATCGAAACTTGCGTAATGCTGAATCAGCTCGTCCACGGTGTGCCGCGGCGATGCCGTCACGGGGCACCGTCTGGCCGCCGCCCGTTTAAGTAGTTTGGGTCCCGACACGCCGTACCAGATTGGAATCGCTTTCTGCGCTGGTCGTGGCATCAATCGCGACCTTGGGATGTGATAGAACCGTCCGCGATGTTCTAGCGTCTCATCGCGCCACGATTTCTCTAAGATATCCAATATCTCTTCCGCCCGCGCAAAACGTTCGTCGTGGGGGATCCGATAAGCCGTGAACTCCTCCGACACATAACCAGGAGAGACACCGAGCGTTAAACGACCGTCGCACAGATTGTCCAAAGTGAGCACGTCTTCGACCAGCCGCAACGGATCGTATAAAGGTAAAACTAAAATATTTGTCACCAAACGCATTGTTTGGCTTAGGCCCGCCGCTTTAGCGAGCACAACCAGCGGACTCGGTGCCCAACCGTTGTCTTGAAAGTGATGTTCGGTTGTTTGGAAAGAATCGAACCCCAAACTTTCGGCGAGTGGGATCAATCGATCCATTTCCCGAAACGTATCAAGGTGCGTCATAGACGATCCCGGCGGCACGATAAAGCTGTACATCAGTCCGAACTTCATTGCGTGCGCCCCCAAACATCCAGCAACCACGGTAGGGTATTTTTCAACATCGGCGCGAACGCAGGAATATTGTAGTGATCAATTCCGTCGATAAAATCGACCCGCACCTTGCATCCGGCGCCGTCAAGCTTGTCTATTTCCGTTTGCAGCCGTTCGGCGTCGAATATTGAGTCAGCGCGTGAATGCAACGCGTACAGGGGCGTCGTACACCGTTGCGGCTCAATTGCCGTAAAGCCCGAAATGGCAATCGCGGCCGTAAAGTAATTCTGATATTCAGAGACCATGTGCCAGGTACCCATGGCGCCCATGCTATAGCCGGTGATCACGCGCGAGTTGGGATCGGTCGAATACGACCGTTCTAGCGCCGCGAGTAGCTCGAATACGAGTCGTTTATTATCCGGATTAGTCCAATCACCCGCCAGGCTAACGGGCGCGACGATCACCGGGTTGAGTGACCCAAATGCGGGTAACACGAGCTGTTCGATCAAGGGCCGCCCATAGAAGCCTGATGGCGTCCCGCCATAGTGGAGCACTAGAATTAGCGGCTGACTCCCGTCTCGCGGCAAGCTTTCGGGGACGTGGAGTGAGTAGCGCAAGTTGCCTACTTCGGTATTGATAGTGAGATCATGGATCCCTGTATCGAGCGGCGTTTCTATCTGAAGTTCTCCGGCCATTACGGTCTCTGCAGTGGGAAAGTAGGTCGCTATCATCGTGCCCAAGCAAGTCGCGATCAACCAGGGGCTGGCGACAATGGAGAATGAAAAGTGTCTACTCATAGTATCTTCGCCTGATGCTTGGGCCGGTCTAAAATTTTCCTAATCTCGTCAATCTTTGTTACCGCAGCCCGATTCAATTACGATTAAGTTCCGCTGCCCAGTAGACGATGACCGTATGAGCCTACAAGTTGCCGAATTCGATGCGATCGATTCGCTAGCGCAACAAACCGATTATCGCGGGTTGTGCGATCGTTTTTTAGCAACCTTACATAGTCTAAGTGGCGTACACGCTAAGCTTCTCGAAGTGTACGACGACCGCGGATACTCTACCTGGCAAGCATCCGACCTTGACCATTTCATGGTGCGCGAATACCCGACACTCGAAAAATGCCCTCAACCTGAATGGCTCGCGGCGGCTGTGGAACTATCCGCGAACAATGGTCCGGCGACTGAGGTTTCACGCGGATCCGGCCATCTCATTGGTTTCGGAGCAGTGTCCGGTCTATGTCGATTCGTAGAAATCGTGAGCATGGACGATTGCGTGGTTAAGGACAGCATTAATCGGATCGCAAAAATATTTGCTCACTTGATGCGAATAATTGACAAATTTGAGCACGATCCCTTGACTGGCCTATTCAACCGCCAATCTTTCGATTATCGATTCGAAGATCTGATTGAAAACCACCAGAAAAATCCAAACAGGATAAAGACAGACACGAACCCGTGGTTAGCGATCGTTGACATCGATCATTTCAAGAGAGTAAATGACACTTACGGTCATTTATTCGGCGATGAAATATTATTGCTGGTATCGCGCATTATGCGTCAATCATTTCGCTTCGATGATTTGTTCTTCCGCTACGGCGGCGAAGAATTTATTGTGATTTTGAACAATACAGATGCGATTGGCACCGAGTTGGCCCTGGAACGGTTCCGCAGTGCCATTCAAAACTATGTGTTTCCCCGCTTAGGTGAGA
>JBLFWX010000016.1:0-77619 GCA_047611805.1 Gammaproteobacteria bacterium | reverse complement strand
CGACGAATGAGGATACCAACCCAGAACGCGGCTCCATTGGACAGTCGAGCGAAAGGTAATTTATTCTTATATTTCTGCAGCTTAGAGTATTTCTTATCTTGATTTCTCATTTGGCATGAAACCTGCTCCCTCTACGTATCAAGGAGAAAGTAATGGTTCTACACGATGAAGCAGGCCGTGCGTCCCACGGTGGTGACCCACAAGTGATTGCCCCGTTAATTGACACGGTTGCGAGCATAAACAATGAACTCGGGGAGCGTCGACGGCAACTAAGCGACGATCTGGAGTATTTTGAACTCAAATTGAAAGAATTGGACAAACTTGATCCGCTTGATTTTACCGGCCTGTCCAAGATTTACGTCAAGCACGCCGGTAATATTCGGAGCTTGCTCGCATCCGTTGGTGATGTCGACTGAATTACGGCTGATTCGATCCGGCCGTCATAACCGTTTTGCTAACAGTTACTGCTTTGATGCTTATCAACATCAACAATAGTGCGGTCAAGTCGAAGGGTCCGCTAGGCGATTGAGTGACTTATCCAATGCCGACTCATAGAGAGATTTCGAGATTATTTGGAACTTGCACGAGCGATGCGTTTGACAACACGCGGCGTTCGTAGTCGCATTCCACCCAATCCGAGAAAACTTTTTATTTCCGCGACGCCGGTTTCAAGGCTGAGGTAACCATTCATTTTGCATAGACCTCCGTGCGCGGCGCGGCTCCATGTCGCTTTTAGCACAACCCATCCAATCGCTCATCCATTCAATTACTAATGAGAATAAATGCGTGGGATATAATTCACTATGATACCGCTCGAAATCATCAAGCATGAAAGAACTCTGGTTATCTAACTACCCTGCAGGAATCGCTCATGAAATCGACGTCGATGATCATTCGACGTTGATCGATCTTTGTTGCAGCGCATGGCATCGTTACCCGCGCGAACGTGCGTTTGGTAATTTCTCAAGCTACCTTTCATTCGCAGATGTCGAGCGCTTATCAGCGGCTTTCGCTTCTTATTTGCAGCATCAAGTCGGACTCATGCCTGGAGATAAAGTAGCGCTGATGATGCCAAATGCCTTGCAATACCCCGTTGCAATGTTGGGCGTCCTGCGCGCCGGTGGCATTGTCGTCAATACGAATCCGCAATACACCGCACGCGAGCTCCGCCATCAGCTTTCTGATTCGGAGGCAAAATGCATTGTCGTTTTTAAGGGGATGTTGCGTACGGTTCACGAAGTCGTTGCACAAACGACGCTGCGCTCGATTGTGACCACAGAAATCGGCGATCTATTTTCGTTTCCAAAATCTACGCTATTTAATCGGATCGCCCAGCGCAAATACGGAAAATTCGGCGGCCAATTTTCAATCCCGGTAACTTCGTTCACGCGTGCGCTGAAATTGGGGGCCGACGACGCTTTTGTTCCTCCCGTGATCCGCCCGAACGACCTCGCCTTTCTTCAATATACGGGGGGCACGACGGGTATTTCTAAAGGCGCGATGCTAAGCCACGGGAACATGGTAGCGAACATCCTACAAGTCTCAGCGTGGTTTGGCGATTCGATCGATGAGGGCGAGGAGATCGTAATCACGGCACTGCCGCTCTATCACATCTATGCGTTAACGGTAAATTGCTTCGTGTTTTTTTATCATGGTGGCCTGAACTATCTGATCACGGATCCGCGCGACACATCCCGATTATTAAAGGAAATCAGGCGGATCCCATTTACCGGTATCGGCGGTGTGAATACCTTGTTCAAATCGCTACTGGAACATAAAGACTTCAAGAAGCTCAACTTTTCCAGACTGAAATACTCGAGCGGCGGTGGCGCCGCAATTCAAAGTGTCGTCGCAGAATCCTGGAAAAAGGCAACTAACAAAGCGATTACTGAAGGTTATGGCCTAACCGAAGCGAGCCCTGTAGTGTGTTCCAATCCATTCGACGTAGCGGAATTCACTGGCTGTATCGGCTTCCCATTGCCTTCCACCGAATGCAAGATTGTTACCGACAACGGTTGTTCTGCCGGTATCGGCGAACCCGGAGAGCTGTTAGTTCGCGGACCACAAATTATGCAGGGCTACTGGCGCCAACCCGAGGAGACCGCCGCTGTGCTTGATAGCGATGGCTGGCTACGTACGGGAGATATTGCATTGATGCGTGACGATGGTTATTTCAAAATTGTCGACCGCAAAAAGGATCTCATCCTGGTCTCAGGATTCAACGTTTATCCGAATGAAATAGAGGACGTCGTAGTGTCACATCGGGGTGTTGTTGACGTCGCAGCGATTGGCGTATTTGATGCGAAAACAACCGAGACTGTAAAAATCGTCGTCGTGCGTCGCGATCCGAATCTCAATTCAGAGGATCTAATCGAGTATTGTCGGGCTCGACTTACAGCGTACAAAATGCCGCGTCACGTCGAGTTTGTCGACGATTTGCCGAAATCCAATATCGGGAAAATATTGCGTCGCGAAGTTAAAGAGAAATACGGTGCACCCGATGAGCAATGCGGCGATCGAACAGCCAAGGTCGGTTAAGAGGCGATCCGCTCGGCATCAATCAACCATTCCTTGGCGTCAACGATGCGCTCATCGGGTCGGATAGATAGGCTATGGAAATCGAATAGACTCGTGTCTGCTAAATGGGACGGTGTCACTGACTGAATGCTGCGAAATATATTTTCAACACGGCCTGGTTGCTCGCGTTCCCAATCCGCCAGCATCCGCTTAATCTGAACTCGTTGTAAATGGTCCTGCGATCCGCACAAATTGCAGGGAATTATCGGATAGTTTTGCTGCTCGGCGTAGGCTGAGATGTCCGCCTCACTACAATACGCCAGCGGTCGAATGACAACGTTGCGGCCGTCATCACTACGCAATTTCGGCGGCATCGCTTTGAGTTTAGAACCAAAAAACATATTCAAGAATAATGTCTCGATAATGTCGTCGCGGTGATGACCCAGGGCGATTTTCGTCACGTTATGTGCTTCGGCGAAGTTATATAAAATTCCACGACGAAATCTCGAACACGCACCGCACATGGTTTTCCCTTCTGCGACAACACGCTTCACGACGCTATAGGTGTCCTGCTCAATGATGTGATACTCGATACCCATCTCGCCAAGGTATGCTGGCAAGACGTGTTCGGGGAAACCGGGTTGCTTCTGATCGAGATTGACAGCCACCAATTCAAAATCGACAGGCGCCTTGGCCTTTAGGCTAATTAACACATCCAACATCGTGTAGGAGTCCTTCCCGCCCGATAAGCACACCATAACCTTGTCGTTGGCCTCAATCATCGAAAAATCCGCGATGGCCTTACCCACGTTCCGTCGGATTTTTTTGTACAACTTGTTGTAGTCGGTTTTTGTTTTTATAGACTTCATGCCAGTCGGCCCCGGTGATGAATTAAACGGCGCGTTGCTTCGCAACTGTTTATTGCGGACTAATATTTGTTATTCGTGCAACGAATAGAGCCGCAGCTAGTAGAGCGCATTGCGATAGTTGTCTTCAATATATTCGTCAACTTGCTGCACTTCTTCCGCGCTGGGAGGGTTATCAGCCGTAGCCGTCTGCGCCATAATTATCTTACCAAGCGACGGCATTTCTTTGCGGTCCTGACGGGATTCCGGATCCCATAATTTCGATCGACGAAACGCTTTTGCGCAGTGCAAATAGGCTTCCTCAACAGCCACCAAGATCCCGAGTTTCGGTACCCGGCCTTTTACAGCGCAGCGCTCGAGTAAGACATCATCTTTTACGACAGTGGCACGCCCATTAACGCGCAAGGTTTCATCGAAGCCGGGGACGAGAAAGAGCAATCCGACATTCGGATTCTCAGTAATATTAGCCAACGTATCGACTCGATTATTGCCCGGTCGCTCAGGTATAAATATCGTGTTGTCATCCAGGATTAATACGAATCCTGGTTGATCACCGCGCGGCGATACGTCGGATTTACCGTGCGCATTCGCCGTGCCAATGGTTAGAAACGGTGAACGTTCGATGAGTTCTCGGCAAAATTTATCTAAGCTGGGGATCGCCTTCTTGACAGCGAGGTCGACCGGGGTGCCAATGATCTCGCGTACCGCAGACTCATCGGCCAACACGCTTGCTTGGAACTTCTGATTCATATCCTTACCCACCTAGTAGATTTTTCTGCTGGCCGAACTATACCAAAATTTGCGTGCGGGCCGGACGAATGCCCTTATTAGTTTTACCTTATATCCTGCAACGCGCCGTGCAAGACAGGCGCAAGCAACCGCGCCCACTCGAATTGCCCTGTCTCGGTTGCGATTAGATCTTGGCGAAGTTCAATTAAAACGTGTGGTAACTCGCGATTCTCCGCGTGAGTCGGGATCCCATAGTCCTTGTCGTCAATTTGATAAGGCTGGTTCTCGCCAATACACCACGAGGTAGTGGCCTTAAGTTGCTTCAACATGAAATCCGCCATGCGCTTGTCACCACGACACAAGATGCCAATATGCCATGGCCTCGGTTTCTCCAAGTAGGTCGGCGTAAAGCTGTGAATAGCGACGTATGCAGTTGCAAGTCGATTCTGTACCCGCTCGTCTAGTAATTTCCCAATTGAGTCGTGATACGGTGTAAAAACTTCAGATACCCGCTGGGTTCGATGTGCTTTCGTGAGCCCCAGGTTGCCCGGTATAGCCGTTGCTTCGCTCAACGCCGGTATCAGATGTTCGTGGTCGTGCGGTCTGTTGCAATCGATAACTAGCCGCGAATAGTTTTGTAGAACCAAAGTCGCATCAAGCTGCCGAGACAGATGGCGCGCAACACCAGCCGCACCGATGTCCCACGCAATATGCCGTCCGAGTTCGCTGCTCGCTAAGCCTAAATTGCCGAGCGCCTCGGGGATCCGGTTTGAGGCGTGGTCGCAGCTTAAAAAGAATCCGGAACGTCCGTCAGGGCGCTCGACGGTCACCGGATGAGGCTCATGCCGGTTCAACAATTCGTTCATTGTTGATCTCATCCTATAGGATCGGCGTGAAGTTCTTCGTGAAAATAACGTTTGTGCCAACCGAAACCTTGCCAAGTCGTCATCGTTTCCGGCACGATCTTAAACGTCCAGCACGGCTCGACATTGACGGAACCACGGTACTCGGCCGCGTTGTCGCCAAGATATCTTGGCCCGGTATGCTCCTCACCCAACTTGTTCCAGATCGATTTTTCGCCGTTGTTGAGCAACGGCCCGACAGGTTCTTCTACAACTACAGCGCGCCCTTCGCAAAGGACCTTGCGGATCGGCGGCTCAGGCTCGTCGACAACCAGCGACACTCTTGGGTCGGCGACCATGTAGTGCGCCCATTGGGAGCGTGCGCGTGGCACGACCCAGAATACCTCTCCGTCCCAGTGGTACCACACAGGCACCACATACGGTGCGCCATCCGGCTTTAAGCAGGCGAGTCGAGCAATCCAAGGCCCGGCCAAGAATTCGTCTATTTCGGTCGCGTTAAGCGCACCAAATTTCTTGCCACGCCAGCTCATGTCGCGTTCGCGGTCGAATTCGATCGACCCAAGATTTCACTATTCATACTAGATCCCCTTGTTAATAAATTTCGAAATATTCGCGCTGTTCCCAATCGGTCACGTAAGCAAGAAAGCGACCAATTTCATGGCGTTTCAACGCCACCATGTAATCGACGAACGGATCGCCGAAGCGCTGCCGAAAATGATCGCTTGAATCGAGCGCGTCGACCGCTTCCATCAGACTCGCCGGCAGTTTCGGTTTGTCTGATTCATAGGGTGAAATCTCTGGGGCTCCAGGGTCAAGCTGTCGGTCGATACCGTCCAAACCCGAAGCGATTTGCGAGGCCATGTAAAGATACGGATTGGCGCAAGGTTCGCCCGCGCGATTCTCGATATGCGTCGCCTCATCGCCCGGCCCGCCCAACACTCGGATCATCGCCGCGCGATTCTCTGCCGCCCAAGTAATTCGGTCCGGCGCGAAAGAATTCGGTACGAAGCGCTTGTAACCGTTTATCGTTGGCGTCGAAAAGACCGAGCCTGCAGGTGCATGCTCGAGTACCCCGGCGACGAATTCGCGCCCGAGTTTCGACAACATGTTTTCGCGATCCTCGTGATTAGCGAACAGGTTACGCTCGCCATCTGCATCACATATCGATTGATGGAGATGCCATCCGCTAGAAAAGAAATTCGGCAACGCCGGACGGGTCATAAACGTCGCGTGTAATCCCGCACGCCGACAAATCTGCTTCGTCGCGGTACGAAACAGCAACATGTTGTCTGCGCCCGCGATACCGCGAACGGGGTCGAACGTAAACTCACACTGCCCCGGTCCCCACTCGTCCTCCATTGTGCGCAGAGGTAATCCTAGGGGCTCGAGATTGTCGTGGAGTAGTTGCAGAATCGGGTCGACTTCGTCCAAGCGTTGCTCGGTTAGATATTGAAATCCGTGCGCGATCATCGATACCCCGGGGGGATCGGGCGGCCAGCCACTTTGCTCCGGTAACAGTTTCGGGTCTTCCAATTTCGTAATATAGAACTCAACTTCTAAGCCACTAATGTAATCTTGGCCTCGTTCGTTCAACGCTTTAAGCTGCCGCTTTAAAACTTGGCGCGTATCGAACGGCATGGGATCACCGCTCGCCAGATACATTTCCGACAATACCCAACCGGTGCGCGCAACCCACGGCAGAATTCGGAAAGTCGTTGGGTCGGGAACCAAAATCGCATCAGGACCACCAGCTAAAGATGTCATTCCAAGTCCGGCGTCGCTGCTGAACAATGGCGCGATAAAGTTGTTCGTCGTGTCCATGAACAGGGTTGCTGTCTGGAAATCAACGCCATTCTTTAACGCAAGCAAAAAATCGTGCGCCATCACATTCTTGCCACGCACTATGCCGTGCTGGTCGCCCCATGCGATGCGAATCGTACGCAAGTCGTACTGTTTGATGTCGGACTGAATGCGCGCAACGCAGGCAGCTTGTTCTTCCGACCACAAGCCATGTCGCTGAACAAAATTGAGCTGACCTACGCTGCCATCTTGGATCGTCATACGCCTTTCCTCAGTTCGCTAAAATCGGCCGTTAGGTTGAGTATAAGGACGTTCTGAAACCCCGCCCACTACTAGGGCTTGCTAACGGTTCATCCCCGCCGCGGCTTTCCTAGCCAGCATGCCGCAGGGCTTCGGGATGTTGGGAATCGTGTTTCCGACTATGAGTGCCGTGACACTGGGTGACCTTACACCGGACCAACTCCGGGGGACGGGGCGTCTTTTGCGCCCTGCTCTATTACCGACTACTCGCGTAGCGGCGCTACAGGGCGCAACTTTGCCTTGTCGAATCAAGCGAAAGGTCTCCGTAGTGCCGAAGATAGAAGTTCAAAAGCCCCTAGTACTTGCGCAACAGCAGCCCTGCATCGCACTATCCGTGTACCAATATCCCAAGATAATTTGCGCTAATCCAACGATGACTTTCACTAATACCGAATGTTTACGCTCACGACAAGATTTCCCCGCACTTACACGCGAGCTTGGTTCACATCCGGTCGCGTTTCTTGATGGCCCAGGAGGCACTCAAGTACCGCACTCGGTGCTCGATGCGATCCGCGCAAGCTATATCGATAGAAATGCAAATTTCGATGGTCAGTTCCAAACCTCGCAAAACGTTGGTGCGGCAGTCAGCACAGCGCGCAACGCCGTCGCTGATTTTCTCGGCGCAACAAGCGGTGCGGACATCTCGTTTGGCGCAAACATGACTACTCTTAATTTTTCTCTGAGTCACGCGCTCGTTCGAACCATGCAAGCCGGTGATGAAATCGTCATCACTGAGCTCGATCACGAAGCGAATCGGGGTCCTTGGTTAAACTTGAGAGACCGGGGCGTGGTCGTTCGAGAAGTGAAATTGAATCCGTCTGGTCATTTGGATTTGGACGACTTCGCAAAACAGATCACGGCTCGTACGAAAGTTGTTGCGATGGGCTTGGCTTCGAACTCACTCGGTACCGTCACGTCGGTCAACCTGGCGCGCACGCTTTGCGATGAAGTGGGTGCGTTGCTGGTTGTCGACGCCGTGCATTACGCCGCGCATTTTCCCGTAGATGTTCAAAATTTAGGCGTTGATTTCTTATTGTGCTCTGCTTATAAGTTCTACGGTCCCCACATCGGCATTCTTTACAGCCGGCCTGGTTTGCTCGATTCATTGAACCCCGACTATTTGTCCACACAGAAAAGCGCGGCCCCGTACCGGATCGAGACAGGTACGTTGAATCACGCGGCGATTGCTGGGGTCGAAGCCTGTATCGATTACATCGCAACTTGGGGTACGGGCGACTCGCGGCGCGCTCAGATTATGAGTGCGATGAACGATCTCCATACGTACGAAAATGAGCTCGGCGCCTACTACTATCGGTCTGTTAAATCTCTGCCTGGCGTGCACGTTTGGGGACCCGGGTTCGATGGCTCACCGCGCTCGCCAACGGTGTCGTTGTCTATTGATAGAATGATGCCGGACGCAGTCGCGGCCGAGCTAGGCGCGCAAGGTTTGCAAGTCTGGCACGGACACTTCTACGCGCTAAAAGTCCTTGAAGTATTAGGCCTCGTCGACAAAGGGGGATTACTGAGGGTGGGTATTTCGATGTACAACACCCGCTCAGAAATCGACCGCTTACTTACGGCACTCGAGGCAATCACAAAATCGTAGTGGTCGTACTAGTTAGGGAGAACATTTATGTTTATGGCTATGAATCGATACAACATCACACCTGGTATCGAAACTGGATTCAAAAATATTTGGCGCGAACACCATAGCTATTTATCTGGAGTTATGGGTTTCGAGGCGTTCGCGTTGCTGACTGTTGGCCGGGTTGAAGATCCAGAAGAAGACGATTACGTGCCGTATTCCAGCCACACCGTATGGGCATCGCACCAAGCGTTTAACGATTGGACAGAGTTGGATCACTTCCGCAAAGCCCACGCGCAAACGAGCGCGCCCAAGGGGACCTATCTCGGATGTCCGAATCTCGAAACGTTTGAACAAGTTTTATAATGCCGTCGCAGATGTCGAACACCAGAACCTTAGCTACGTACGCCGTCAGTGGCAGCTTCGACGACTTGTCGGATGAAGTCGTTGCGCACACCAAGACTGCGATCCTAAATATCCTGGGAGCCGCGCTCGGCGGCGCCGAAACCCAAATTGGACAACATCACTTGAATCTCGCGCGAGCGACGGGTGGTGGCTTAGCGCAAGCCACGTTAATCGGCCAAGGTGGGCAGGTCTCTGCTGCAATGGCAGCGTACGCAAATGCTTCGCTTGCGTTTGCACTCGATTACGAAGACGTCGTTTGTTATTGCATCCACGCGGGCCCCGTTACGATCCCGGCCGCGCTCGCGATTGGCGAACTCCATGGCGCTAGCGGACGTGATTTCCTGATCGCCGTCGAACGTGGCTATGAAATTGGTACGCGTATTGGATTGGCCATGCAGCCGAGCGCCCAACGCGGCGCTCAAGTTTGGGGTCAGCAATATACGCCATTCGCCCCGTGTATCGCAGTGGGCCGCCTGCTCGGCCTCGATGCCGAGCGCATGGACGCGGCGATGGGCATCACGGGTACTTATGCGCCGGTTCCATCCGCCTATAAATACTTCGGCACGGTCGCTGAAACTCGGCCGATGCGTGAAGCGAAACTCGGCTGGGGATGGATGTCTTTAGGCGGGACGTTTGGTGCTCAATCGGCGGCAGAAGGTTTTCGAGGTGGCCACGGCATCCTGGACGGCGAGGAAGGTTTTTGGATCATGGCAGGCTCCGACCAATGCGATCACGCAATCATGACCCAAGATCTTGGCAACACACATTACATCTTGGAAACCGAATTCAAGGTACACCCTTCGATCGCCTGGAATCATCCGCCGCATGTGGCGCTAAAAAAGATGATGCAAGCGGATAACTTCGCTGCCGATGACGTGGAACAGCTTACCGCTACCGGGCTCGGCGCCGAGCGAATTGCAGACTTCAACCCAGTTGGTGCCGTCGACGCCATGTTCTCCCTGCCCTACACCATTGCCACAACCTTGCTCGGCGATCCCTTGTTGCCAGCGATGTACGACGACAAACGGATCCATTCGGACGATATTCGCGTGTTACTGAAACGCATCGACGTTAGAGCAGACCCGCAGGCAGACCTCGCGTGGTTTAACGAGCACCGCATGTGCTACCAACTTGATGTCACATTGAAAGATGGCAGAGCTTTGCACGTCGCCACCGAATTCCCGCGCGATAAGCCCGAACAAGGTCATCGCGAAGTCGTGGCGAAGTTTCGTGAGTTAGCCGGGATAAGCCTACCAGACGATCGGGTAGAGGAGATTATTTCGACCGTGGAGGATCTAGAAAATCTAGAGAACGTCGCAAGCCTCGCGAAGATGCTGGCGAGCTAATCCAATTTTTCAGCGTTTCAATGCGCCTTGCGCGGATGCGAACGCGCGCTGATCCTGCGGCAGTATTTTGTGCCTGGCCGAGGCATCCTTTCGCACTTAGTGGCGCGCCAGAAACGGCAGTAAAATATCGCAAAAGCGCTTTTTCTGTTCCCGTCCTGCGACCACGTGGGCCACGTCTGCCATCAATACGCCAGTAGCATTTGGTAATCCCCGTTCCAATGGCTCGGTCGTGCGCGGACCCGTCACTAGGTCTTGGCCAGCGTGCAAAATCAACGACGGCGCGGTAATCTCATGCAGACGCTCGGAGGTGTCATGGCCAACGCACGCTTGTACTAAGCGAGCGTGCGTGGCGACATTATTATTCAGTTCTTTCCATCCGCCATCGTAGCCGAGCAATTTATCCCGGTTTTCGTTGTAGTACTCCGGCGAGAAAGACAGCATCACGACCAATCGCTGGAATTCCAGGAACCCGGCTTCGCGATGGGTCGTGACAAACATCTGCAACTGGTCTTCTAGGAGTGGATCCATTTTCACCCAACAGCCCATATTGACCATACAGCGCACGAGTTCGGGACGCATCAAGGCCACCCGTTGCGCAATGCATGCGCCCATACCGACCAGACCCACGAATCTCACGTTTGTCCATTGAAGGTAATCAAGCAAACCGATCACATCTTCCGCATGTAGTTCGATACTTGGCGGAACGCTCAAATCGTCTGATGATTCACCGATGCCACGGTAATCGATGCACAGCACGGCGTATGCGTCTGTTAGACCTCGTGCCATATTCCGTTCACCACCGTGGCAGAACGTACCCCATCCGCCTATGCAGATTGCCGGTTCGCCTTCACCGTGGATCTCGTAGTACATCTCATGATTGTTGATATTAACGATGGGCATCTGAGAGGCACTCTTAAAGGCTAGCGGCTACGGGCAGCGGCGAGGACGCCACTTCCAGTCCATCAATGTGCCGCAACACATCACCTAGTTTCATGACATCCGCGTAACGACGTCCCACATCGCGCAAATTGTCGTTGTGCGGTCCTTCTTCCATGTCGCCGACACATTCTTCAGGAACGATGGTTCGGAACCCGTAGGAGAAACTGTCGTTAATGGACGCGCGTACGCAACCGCTGGTTGTGCAGCCCGTGATGATCACTGTATCAACCCGTTGCTTGGTTAGAAACAAAACTAATGGTGTTTGAAAGAAAATTGACGGCGCCGATTTCGTAAATGCGACGTCGTAGCCCGGCTCGTAAATGCGTGGATCGAGTTCCATCGACGGATGTCCAATAAAGAATGTGCCATCGTATAAGGAACTCACTTTCCAGTGACCCATATCTTGCGCGCTGCACCAGCCGACATTACACGACGCGACCGGTAGCCCTTTAGCGCGCGCGTGCTTAAGCAATACTGCGGTGTTTTCTACGGCCGCGTGAACATGAGGCGACTGGCCCGTCGGATATTTCGGATCGGTAAAGGCCAACTGGAAATCCACGTTAACGATCGCAAGCCGTTCCCCGAAGCCGATCGTCTCGCCACCGTAACCCGCACCATCGTATCGATTACTCATATTCCACTCCTCAGATTCGAGTCAACGAATTCACGAATTGCCCGTTAAAAAAAAAGCGCATCGCGCCTGCCCAATAAACCTTATCCTGGGCGCCTCACCTGAAACACGGGGGTCTCGGGTGGTCGTAAGCCTGTTTCTGCCAAACAACGCGCTTTCAGTTCCTCGATTGTACCGCCACGATTGAAAATCTCGGTCCTCGTGCCATCTGCAACACGCATTTCTTCGCGCAGCGCCGCCGTCGCGGCCTCGTCGACACTCACAAGATCTCGCATCACAACGCCGTATCGACGCGCACCTTCGGCGGTAACCAATCCCCGGTCGACGTCTTTGGCGACAAGGGCGGCATCGCGCTCGAACGGCTTACCCCAGCCACCACCGCCCCAGGTGTCGAAATGCAGGACGTCACCGGCTGAGACTTTAATTCGATCACGTTTAGAATCCATTAGTTCTTCCTGACCATCAGTGCGTACCATAATTTTTCGACTGCGCTGCCCGGGCAAGCCGCCATTAACCCCCCAAGGATAAGTGAGCCATCGATCATCGTGAATCGAGATTTCGCCGTCTTCGAGAAAACCGTAACTGATGCGCAAGGCATTGCCACCCCGATGTTTGCCTGGTCCGCCGGTATCCGCCAATGTCACATAGTTCTCGATCCGCAACGGAAAATTGCATTCCAAAAATTCGTTCGGCACGTTGGTAAAACTCGGCCATAAAGAATGTCCATCTGGACCATCGCCGGCCGGCCGGCCCGGCACGCCGCCGAAACCTATCTGATACAACTGATACCACTCGCCGCTGCTGGTATAGCCTGAATACATAAAATGGGGACTATCCGAGAATCCCGCCGCACACAGAAAATCGGGATTGCCTTGACCGAGTAAGCCACCAAGCACATCGAAGATCCGCGCCAAGGCGTGCGTGCGACACGACAGCGCTGCCGGATGATTCGGTTTCAATAAACAACCCTGTGGAATACGCACTTCCATTAAGTCGTAGAACCCGTCGTTGAACATGATTTGCGGATCAAACACCATGATCATGAACACGCCGGCAAACATTTTGAACATCTCCTCGTTGAGGAGAAAGTTAATCGAGCCAACAGACTGCGGATCCGTGCCGGCAAAATCGAAGATAACTTTATCGTCTTCGCGCCACATCGCGCAGGCAATTTTATACGGTCCCATGCCCATACCGTCGTCGCATAGGTAATCTTCAAACGTTTGTCTCGCTTGTGGGATGGTGCTCGCAATAAGTTTGCTCATCGCGCGCTTATTGCGTTCTAGCAATTCATCCATGGCCGAGAACAACGCGTCGTCGCCGAAACGGCTAGAGAGTTCCACGCATCGTTTGCCGGCAAGATTGCATGCAGCGATCACGGCATTGAAGTCGCTTCGATTCCAATGCGGTAAGCGGCAGTTGTGCAAAATAATCCGCAATATGTCGCTCTGTAATTCGTGGTTACGATAGATCTTAGTCGGCGGCACCACGATGCCTTCTTCGTAAATCTGTCGCGCATCAGTCGGCAGGCTACCGGGGACTTTGCCACCAATGTCGGTCATGTGGCCAAACATCGAGGCCCAGGCAATTAATCGTCCGTCTTTAAAGATCGGCATTAAAACCAGCCAATCATTAGCGTGACTGATGGCACCGCGACACGAATACGGATCGTTGGTTAGAAAAATATCGCCATCTTCGATGGTCCCTTCGTAGCCTTCGGTAAAACCATGGATAAACGAACCGAACTGGCCGACGACCATTTTTCCTTCGCAATTCGCGATCATCGGAAACGCGTCGTGCTGTTCTCGAATACCTGGCGACATCGCGGTGCGAAACAAGACCGCGTCCATTTCATAGCGCGCGTTCTTGAGTGCGTTTTCGATAATGTCTAACGTAATCGGGTCAAGTTTCGTGTGCCGGAACGGGGTTTGGTTTTCTTGAATGAGTTGTGCTGGCATGATGGTTCCTTTGCTAACTCGAGGCGACTATCGGGCGAATAAGAATATTGCCGAAGTCGTCGATATCACCGACGTGTCCGACAAGAATGACGCTCGTTGAGTCCATTTCTGTAATGATTGCAGGTCCGATAATTCGATTGCCCGATTTAAGCTTAGCGCGCGCAAAAATAGTTGCCTCGCAATGCTTGGCGTCCATAAATACGGTTTGCTTTGCCAAAAAAGCGGCCGAGGGATCTGAATCCCCCTTTTCGATTTTTCTCGCACTCACCCGCGTCTCCCTACCTTCGACGACCGCACGGAGGTTGACCACCTCTTTGTCTACATCGAGCGCAAAGGTAAATAATTGTTCGTGTCGTTCATCGAATTGGCCACCAATTGCGTCTAAACCCTGTGCGGTGATCGCCTCCACGTCGGCGTTGACGGTGAGCAGTAGCCCTTGACCGTGATAGCGCAGATCCGCTTGATAAGTGACTCGTTGATCCGCCCGTGCAACGTCTTCGGAGTTAAGACTCGTTGCGGCCGATTCCGCTAATTCGCGCAAAATAGCGACGACTTCCGTGGCCGAGGTATCGCGAAAGCGCCGGATAAATGTTCTCGACGCCTCATCGCGAATACGTGTCGTCGCATCCCCAGACGCACACAAAACGCCGGGGCCAGGGGGGATAATCACTGGCCAGCTACTCATTAATCGGCCGAGTGCGTTCGCGTGTAGGGGCCCCGCGCCGCCAAACGCCATCAGCGCAAAGTCGCGGGGATCGTAACCTTGTTCGATCGACACGAGGCGTAACGCGCCGAACATATTCTCGTTCACGATATCGACGATTCCGGCAGCCGCTTTGTCGAGTGATAGATTCATCGCAGTAGCTACTTTTTGCACGGCAGTGGCCGCGGCGTCGCCGTCAAGTTGCATGTCGCCGCCAAGCAAGGCGCTTTTCGGCAAATAACCCAAAACCATATTCGCATCAGTGACGGTGGGTTCTAGTCCGCCGTTGCCGTAAGCCGCAGGACCTGGTTCGGCACCCGCACTCTGCGGCCCGACGCGCAAGGCTCCCGTGAGTTCTGGCACATGCGCAATTGAACCGCCGCCGGCACCCACAGTACGCACGTCGATTGAAGACGCGCGCACGGTCACATCGCCAACCGTGGTTTCGCGTCGGATTTGTGCTTCTGCGTTTTGTATGAGCGCCACATCAGTCGACGTGCCGCCCATATCGATAGTCAACAGGTTGGTGTAACCCGCTTGCTTCGCGATCCACAAAGCACCTGCGACACCGCCGGCCGGACCGCTCATTAACATATTGACCGGATACTGCGCCGCAGACGCAGATGACGCGAGCCCGCCGTCGGAGCGCAGCACGTGTAATTTCACGTTGTCCATGCGGAGCTTAAGTTCGCGCGTTAGGTTTTCAATATAAGATTGCACCTTTGGCCGAACATAGGAATTCGCGACGGTCGTAACTGCTCGCTCGTACTCCTGCATTTCAGGTATTACGTCGAACGACAACGAAACCGGAATATCGGGCATCACCTCGGCCGCAATGTCGCGAATGCGTTGTTCGTGCGAGCCGTTCGCGAACGAGTTGATCAAACAAACAGTGAGCGCTTCAATTCCGCGACCTTTCAAGAACTCGAGACGCTCGCGTAAAGACTCTTCGTTCAAGGGTCGCACAATCGCGCCATTCGCTGCGACCCGTTCGTCGGCCTCAACGGTTAGCTCTAGCGGCGCCATAGGTTCGCTTTTGTTGTAAATCACCCAACCGCCGAGGCCGCCTGGGACGTAGGAACGGGCGATTTGCAGGACTTGGCGGAAACCCTTGGTCGTAACGAGTCCGACCAGAGCGCCGCTGCCGGTTAATACGGTGTTCGTTGCGACAGTCGTGCCATGCATGACATGCCCGATATCGCGCGCAGAAAGTCCAGAATTTGCGCAGACCTTTTCGATCCCGTTGAGCACGCCGATTGAGGAATCCTGCGGCGTAGAGGGCACTTTAGCGGTAAAGATCTTTCCGTCGTCTTCGTTAACGAGAAAAATGTCTGTGAACGTTCCGCCAACATCCACTCCCAAGGTGTAGGGCATAGTAGAGAATATCCTTACGGTCAATTGTCAAAGATAGCTCGCCATGCGAGCATTGCACGCAGTATTGTGGACCATGCCGGAGTGAGAACAAAGGCACCTAGGAACCTGTCGGACTTAAGGCGTCGGGCTCCGGAAAAGCCGGATTCGGCCGTTTTCAGTGAACTTTCTCGTTGAATAGAATGACTATTCACCATAAAAGTACACTGGAAATAACTCAAAGGGGACTTCCCTCATGACGAGCGCCTAAGTCTGAGGGGCTCTTGGGTCAAATGCAGAAATTCGCTGGTAACCTTCACAGGTGCAGCGCTATCGAGAATTCGCAGAGGATAAGTTTATGAGCAGCGTGACCCCACTTACGTCGCAAGCAGAGCACCCAGCCTTAGCTCCAACCACCCACGATGAATTCGCCCGCCAGGAGTTCGTCCGCTCGTACAAGCAGTATTTGGTTAAAAACGTGCACGGCACCAACCAGTTAGCCTATGAGCGACGGGTGAAACCGAAGATCGAACGTGAGAAGAAGCGCCCACCGAAAGATCGTTTCGAAGTGCGCGATGCGATGGTGCAAGATCCGCATTATCAAATGTTCAGCGCGTTGCTGCGCACGAGTCAGGAAATGATGTGGTCGTCGTGTCAAATCCCCGTACAACGTGAACTCGAGACGCTCAACAAAAAGATCAATAAGAAACGCGCGAAACCGCGCGGCGCGTTGCGACTAGATCCCAAGCTTGAAACGCCACGCTATCACACCTCGGTTGATATCCATTGCCAACCCGGCGGCTACCACAGCGAATTCGCTGACAGCGACGCTTCGGCAGGAATGGTCTACGACCGTGCCGTGCATATTTACGCAATGGGACAGATGGGCCCGTATAACAACGACATCGGCGCCAGCATTGCGTTATGGGTAAAAGAAAACTATCCGACATTTAAGCCGCTTAGGATTTTGGATCTCGGTTGCTCAGTCGGGCATAGCACCGTGCCCTATGTAGATGCTTTCCCCAAAGCCGAAATTCATGCAGTCGATGTCGCAGCGCCGATGCTACGCTACGCCCATGCGCGGGCTGAAGAGCTAGGTAAGAAAATTCATTTCTCGCAACAAAATGCGGAATCTATGGATTTCGAAGATGAGTCCTTCGACCTAATCGTCTCGCACATATTGCTTCATGAGACATCGGACAAGGCGATCCGTAACATCATCAAGGAATGTAACCGCTTGCTAAAAAAAGGCGGCCTAATGGTCCACGCAGAGACACCACAATACAAAGGAATGGACCCGTTCGATGCGTTTATGCTCGATTGGGACACGCGGAATAACAACGAACCGTTTTGGGCTCGATCACACGAAATCGACCTGAAGAAACTGTCGAAGCAAGCCGGTTTTTCTGTATCGAGGCATATTGAAACCCTGATCCCCAGTGCCTTTCAAATCGCCGAAGCCAAACGCTCGCTGACGTTCCAAGGCGGAGACTTTGGGGGCGGCGGATTTTGGTTTATTTACGGTAGCGAAAAGTAGCGACTAACGATGACGAAATTACAACGCAAGGCAAAAGGCGAACGTCCGACATTCTTTCAGGATCCTAACGTCGACAAAGTCGTCGCCATGGTCATGGGGCTAGCGGGCGAAGTCGCCGTGATGCACGACCGCCTGGACACTTTGGAACGTTTAGTCGAGAAGAATGCAGGCATAAAACGTCGCGATATCGAAAAATACCGACCGAGTGCAAAAGTCAGCGCGGAGCGTGCGGCCTGGCGCGAACAATTCTTGAGCGAGGTGTTACGCATCGTTGAAATTGAGAACGAGGCATTGGCAGGCGGGGACACGCAAAACTACGCAGATGCTATCGCGCTGGTTGAAACGAAATAATTGTTCGCTGGTGTTTGGCCCGGGCGTTGCGCCCGTAAGCAAACCTTTATGTAACGATTGTCGCGACGAGCTTGTTTGTGGTGTCCTTCCCGAGCGCCTCAGCGAATCGTCGCCTAACAACCGCCACCACCGAATTTACTCAAACCGCGCGAGCGACTGTTGACCTCACCTAGACGAGCCTTTTCCATCGCCGAATCGAACATTCCCGAATAGTTACATTCGCAATGCCCGCACCTTATTCGCTATCGAGCCAGGCGCCTTTGAGCCCACCAAAATTTTGTAAAGCCGTCCGACTCGCGAGCGCGTCTGCGCGAGTCACGTGATGTGCCTGACTTACGTGGAACCACTGCCGCCCACCAACCTCTAGTTCGTCAATCGTGACACTGTGACCTTGTTCATCAAGACGTTTTGCTACCGCGTGCGCTCGCGATTCGTTGGCATATGTCGCTAAATGCAGACGTACCCTTCCGGTCGCGGCGCGCACGCCTGCGCCGGCTTGCGGTTCCGTTTCCTGCGCCCAGACGGCACGCTCGTCTTGATTAACTGGGGTGATCGGATCTGGTTCAGCACCGGTTGGTGCAGCAAAAAGACTCATTGATTTCTCAAGGGGATAGGATTGATCGTTATGATCGACTGTGATCTGTCCGTCAAGTAACACAACAAAGTCGCGCATCGTCCACTTTTCCCAAGACATCTGTGCCACGAATACCAATGGTGATGCTCCGCAATTGCGCGGTCACTTCGCGTTCAGACAGTTCTCCAAGTTCGGTCGTTGTAAATCTGAACGCCCCTTTTACAATTTCGAGGAAGGCGAGAAATACGCCTTCAGTTAATCCGCCAGCATCAAGCAGCGGCAGTTGCGCGCGAGCGTCTGCGCCGAGCTTTACCGTACTCCCATCACCGAGTCTCAATACAGCCCTAGCAGCCGCACCCGTCTCTATCCCATCGTTCTCCTGAATCTCGGCGCCAACCCCGAGGGCGCTGCGCGTCTCGTCACGGATCAACCACGCAGGAGATTGAAGCGCCTCGACCGATCCAAGTCCTTCAGCGTTTGACTCAAACGTTCCGACAAATAGCGCAAGACAGCAGACCAGCAAGATTTTTCTTCGCATTGTGAAGGCTCCCAAAGAAACTGAACTGAACTGAACTGAACTGAACTGAACTGAACTGAACTGAACTGAACTGAACTGAACTGAACTGAACTGAACTGAACTGAACTGAACTGAACTAAATCCAAATTCGATGCGGCGGACCGGGAATCTAAAAAGCGAGGACGATCAACGTATAACGAACGGTACGAATAAGAAACAGCAATTTCGGAGTCTCGATCAGGTGGCTCCTGATGCTTGTGCAGAAAATCTCGCCTATCAAATAACGATCGCACCGTGATTTAGCTCTTAGACATACGCATCGTTGGAACATGGCGAAATTCATTGGGTCATTGAGCAACACGATGCATGGAACGGTTGGGTCCCTGAAATGCTAACGTATACATTGTTCTCTAACAATGTATCGGACCTGAATCTCTGTTGCGCGATAAGATCGCGTCGTGATTAAACGTCAGACCGAAGAGAAGATTCAGAACCTCTGAAACTCGCCACACCATGCTTTTTGCACGAAAGTAGTGGTCAGTTGAATTAGTATAGAGATGGCTGCGCCGCTTCAGCCGTTTAAGAAGGCCAGTTCTGTTTCCCGGTAGCAAATGCTGCCACCGCTCTAACTCGCCCAAAGGCTCAACCGCCTAGTCGATATTAACTATCCGAGTGCAGCACGCAAACCATGAAGTCAGATCCCGACAAATTACTCGCTCGACATAATACGTTGATTCATTCGGACGACCGTAAAGTGGTGTCGCATGTACAGCGCGAATCTGGAGAGTGGTTCATCAATACCGTATTGATCGACGACCTTCAGGTGCCCTTCCGCTACAAAAGGAAGAAATTGTATAAGACCTTAGTCGGCGCGCTGGTCAACTTGACGTACTACGCAGCCACAGAAACGGTCGCCGGGGTCGATCTCGAGATCATGAAAGTCGTGCGCATTCGACGCGCATGATCTGTTGAAACTTAGACTCCTTCAGACAGATTGGCACCTTATTTTCGACCGTCGTCCGGCAATATCGGAATGGCTCTTATGTCTCCGGATCACCGTGATTAGCAGGGTAGTTCAGTGTGGCGGAATTCGATCGAGGCTTTGTGAAAAGAGGATCATCAGCGGATTATTGATGTGAGCTCATGTCACGCGGGCAACGCACGAGAAAATAGCAGATGAAACGGTTTATCGAAGGTGACGATCCAGCTCAGAAAACGCTGAAGATTTCGTATTCGAAAATAGTCGGGTGCGGGTGATTTTGGTGTTCTCATCGATGGTCTGAACCTGGAACAACTTGATTTTCACGGGGAGCTGCCCGCCACCACAGGTAGACCGGGCTATCATCCTGCCACATTGCTGAAGCTCTACGTCTATAGTTACCTACGTTTGGGACACTCAAATCCTGGATGGGGTCGACGCATTTCCTAACCAAGACGCTACCCAGAGTCAGACTGAGATGAGTTTGCATGTCTTGGCGTATAACTTGAAATGTGCGGTGAAGACCTTCAAGACTGGAACTCAGATCGGGGTGGTCGGGAGTTGAAGTCCCAATCTATACCCCGTATGGCGGCGTTGTATTACTGATAAATTACTCGCCAAGATATTTGGGCGCATTGACGATCGTCTGCGACGCGACCAAATCTCCTTTTTCGCACTGCCTCGACCCAAATGAGTCATGCGCTGAATTAACTAAGGTGGCACTAAGTAAACTAGAAACGGGCATCGCTTCTCCCGCATTTGCTTAAAGAAAGGAGGCATGTTGGTGGCAGCCAAATGTCACTCTGGCGTTACTATTACGCAAAGTAATAGGGTTCTAATGGGCCAAACGTGATGTCTAATAAAATAATCGAGCCCGACGCTTTACCGCTCATTTCACTCCTTCGCTACCGCTCGGGTCCTCGCTGCCAAGCGCCGGATGGAATTTGATTAACAGACCGAAGGCGGCCATTTTCAGACTAATTCGCGTAAATCGTTGAACACCCGCTATGGCGTTCTGGCGAGAATCGACGGCTGTCAACTACGACCTAAGTTCATAACCGACATCTGTAAGTACGAATCTTGGTTTTGACACATGGATCGTATGCATGACCCAATCACCGAGTGCTAATTGCGGGCCGCAATTGACCAATACTTCATACTCGATTCTTCGTCGCCAGTCGATTCGCTAAGCTGGTATTTTTCGCGGTAAGCGAGCTGAACCTGGTTCAATGTCTCTTCGTCGCTCACGGGAACTGCATTCGCGTCGTAAACATCTTCGCCGATTTTTAAACGAATACTGCTGTCTTTCTCGATCCACCCAACCCAATTTTTGGTCTCGGGACTGCGAGCAGCGATAAATAATTTTCCGTTTACTTGCGCGCACCAAATGGTGACCGAGTGTGGCAAAAAATACGGCGTGGCAACTTGCACGAAAATCTCTGAGTGCTCATCACTAAACGTCCAATCGCTTGGAAACGATTGCACTTCGTTACCGCTCAGCCATAAGCCTGGCGTTTGATCGCTGGGTTCACAAGCAACTAGTGATATCGTGACCATGATCATTACTGGAGTTTTTAGTAGCGCAAATAAATTCCTTGTTGCTTGGCAAAAGCCCTGTTCACGGATCGCTAGCATCACGTTACTCTCCTCTATTTAACAACCAACACCGAATACAAAACTCGTCCGATGTCGATCGGGTTTATCGGGGCGAATAGATTTTACGATGGAAAAAATGCGATCGTACGTACTTCGATGCTGCGCCGAACCTCGGCATCTGCGGGCGCGCGAGGATCACGGAACGCGGAATGCGCGGTGTAGCGAGCGCTGCCATCAGTCGCCGAATCAAAGCACTTCAATAGAATTATTTCGTCCGCACGCATGTCCCGTAAAAACATCCAACGGTGCTTTTCATTGTATTGGAAACTAAATATTTCCCCTGTACGGTCGCGGTATCTCAGATCAGTTGCGATGAAATCCTGCGACTCAAGACTCGCTGCGTCGCAGACTGCTAGCGGCGTGTCGAGAACGGGACCACGCAGCGGACGCCATACATTGATGAATTGGTAGCGGTTGTTGAGTAACGCGGGTGCTTCGTCGCCCATCAGATCGCGAACCCGTTGCGGCCCTGATTTTTCCGTATAGTCGTTATGTGCGAATCGTACAGGTCTGCTGGCAGCGTCGCGCTCGGCGAGTTCCTTGTCGCGGACATTGTGGTCGAAAGCTAAAACCCGACTCGCACCCGTCGCGCGCTTCACAAGTTCCGTGCACTTTGAGTAGTACTGGCTCTTGACTGTGTCTAAGTTGAGAAAATCGAGATCCGGTAATTCTTGCTGGACGAAACACACACCGTTGTCGTCGAGCGTGACCTTAGCCATTTGGCTGCGAATATCAAAAATTGGTACGGTGTGTCGCGCGGACACTCGTGCGTCGCGTTGCTCTGGGGGATCCGCCTCGTACAAATAAAACGCCGGTCGAACTTGAGTCGGCTCCGTATA
Organism: Gammaproteobacteria bacterium; assembly: GCA_047611805.1. Taxonomy (GTDB): domain Bacteria; phylum Pseudomonadota; class Gammaproteobacteria; genus UBA11873. The sequence continues at coordinate 55,174 of JBLFWX010000016.1, read as the reverse complement.
GTTTAGTACCGCCTCCACGCTTGCCAGTTTCTCGAATTGAATTTGCGACATCATCCCAACCTCATGAAAACCCATCTGCTGCTGGAATATTGTACTAGCCGAACGCGATTTAATCTCCGCTCGTATGCTGGTAGCGCGTGAATTAGAGCAGCTTACGGGGTTCGCAACGTGACGTGGTGTACTGCCGTTTGGCCGAGATTCGACGATGGGACCGAGGTGGTATGTGCGTCGGCGATTGCGATGCGGCTTATCTGGCGAGCATTCGAATTTAAATTGAACGCGGCCGGAATTCCTGCCACGTGCCCGTGAGATCGATGTCGTCTGTCGCATTCTGCGTTTCTTGGTAGCGTTGCGCCTTGGCTTTAGTTCTGTTGTAACGTTGCGCTTCAGATTGCAAACCGAGCTTCTTCAAATTCTTTTGCGTAAATAGCTGCTCATCGTATTTGATCCTGCGGATCGGATCGGCCAAGGTTTGATACGCCTCATTGATGACAGAAGCATTCCATGTATCACCACCGAGATCAGGATGCGCTTTCAGCTTTTGCATTATCGTGCGGTAACTCGCCTGGATGATTTCCATTGGCGCGTCCGGCTGTACAAATAACACCCGGTAGTAGTTGCGTTGGTTCTTCTTCGTTGCTGGTTTTGATTTGATGTCCATGCCGCCGATAGCGGCCTGCGACAGGAAAGATTGAGTCGGATGTCGACGCCGCCAAGGCGCGACAAATCTACTAAAGATCTAACGCCGCATGCTGCCCGTTATTTCCGCGGTCAATCTAGCACCGCGAATCGCGTGCACACTGAGTACGAGTAACGCAACTCCAATCAAACACATACCCGCAATCTCGAACACATTGGGATTCTCATCGAATATCATGGCCGAAGAGATCATCGCAATCGGCGGCGCGGCTAAGGTCGCAAGACTCGCCGTTCCGGCCTCTAAATTATTCAAGGCATACATCCATAACATCCAACCAAACGCCGTAATAACAACAGAAACAAAAGCGAGCACAGTGATAAATCTAGTTGACCAAACAATTGGATCTTCTGGCAAATACCACGCTATCGCGATGAGCGGAATCGAACCGAACACCATCTGCCAGGCCGTCATGGAGAGCAAATCCATCGGTTCGCGGGCTTGCAGTTGTTTGACTAAAATCGCGCCCACCGCCCACGTGATCCCAGCACCGAGCGCTAACAAATTGCTTTCCATATTGCCGTAACGGTGCCACGGCTGGATAATCGAAATGAGTCCGGCAGCCGCCAATGCTATCGCTAGCCATTGCAGTCCGCGCACTCGTTCGCCGAGCAACGGCCACGCAAAAAGTAACGTAAAAAAAGGCATCGTGTAGACAATAAAAGCCACTCTTCCCGCGCTACCTTCGTGAACGGCCCAGGTCGAGCAGATAAATAGCAGGGATGTTTGGACGGCAGCCAAGCCGAGTAGTTCTGGGATTCTACGTGGCAACAGCGAACGACCAGTCAAAGGCAACATCAACAACAAGCACGCGGCACTCAGGCTCATACGCAAGGCCGTAAAAGTAAACGGGGGCGCATCGATTAGGCCTAGTTTCAAAGCGGTCCAACCGTAACCCCACAATATCGACATCGTGAGCAGCGCTAATAGCGGCCGTCCGGGCAATTTCAAATGCAGTGACTCCGAGCTTGCTGATGTGGAATGTGGCCTGATGCGCATCAGTAGAGTTGAAGCGCGATCGTGGCTAGGGTGACGGCGAAGCATACAATACTTGATGTGCCGCTGGGCGGAAGTGGATTGACGGACCCGAGTATGCCTGCCGGCACTAGCGCAGATACGAAGTCGAATCCATCCAGGTGCGCGAGCCAAGAGATTCAACCCCGAGTGCTCAGTAGAGACTAAACTGGAGCGTAACAACTGCCGCCGATCATCGACCAAGGCACCTTGCTCTAAGCTGCGACAGTTTGAAAAATCGCGAACTGAGCCGCCGTCCCTGCTCGTCCAGGGAAAGTCGAACGGAGGGCGTTCGGGATCTTTGAGAAACTAAAGACATAGCCGAAGCTGCCCATCGAGCAAGTCCGGCTATTTAATCTTATCCGGCGAAAAACGACTCTACTTTTGCCGACAATTTCTCGGTCTGCTCAAGTGGTGGTTCATGACCACATTCGGACAACCAGAAGAGATCCGCCTTGGGCAAAGCATTCTTAAAGATCTCGCCGTAAGCCGTTGGAATCAGAGCGTCATTCTCTCCCCACACAACTAAGCTTGGGGCCGTGATGCGATGGATGCGCTTCTTTAATCCTTTGTCCGGAATGGGCCAAATCAGTTTGCCCGTGCAGCCCAATGTCCAAATGAAATCACGCGTCCAAAGCGCTGCTTCATCAGGATCTGACGGCGGCGTCATGCGTTTCTTAACGCGGGGCGTGTTGGAGTCGAAGAATAAGGTGTCTAAAATTTGATCGAAACTTAACGCACACCAATTGGCGCAGGTGTACGGATAATCGTCGTGGTAAAGACCAATCGGTGCGATCAGCACGAGTTTTTCGATTCCTTTGCGACGTTGCGCTGCAAGCTCACTCGCCAACAAGCCACCAAAGGAATGACCAATAAGTTTTGTGCTACTGAGCCCGAGTCCATCGAGCATATCGTCGTACGCCAAGACGACGTCCCACAGTTCGTCGAGCTGATCGATTGGATCAGGAACGTCCGGTTCCGTACCCGGAAAGTACGGCGCGTAGACGGTGTGCTTATTGGCAAGTCCGTCTAAAAAATCATCCCAGTAATATCCTCCGGCTGAGTGCAAATACACGACCGGATCCCCTGATCCTGCGATATTAACCTTGATGTCCAAGCGGCCACCTAAGGTGGAGACCGTTTGAGTGCGGATCTCATGCATGTGTTTTTCTCCTGTCTGGGACTCAGCTTACGCCGCTTGATCTTTTTTTGACGGGCGGTTCGGGTTCGCGTTTTGCGGCCACCAGTGATTTTCCCACCCTTCGTCATCCCAAATATCTCGGATATGCGGCAACACGTCTTTTCCGATCCGCTCAATATTTTCCATCGCTTTCTCGTGCGGCATCGATCCAAATTGCGGGATTAACATCAGATTACCCACGTTCAAGCGTTTAATTATCGACTTCAATTTATCGACCACGGTTGCTGCACTACCGGTCACTAGGAACTCGTTGTCTTCGAAATGCTTGTACTTGTAATTATTCAATTCGTCGTAACTTGGAAACGGTCTTTTCTTTAACAAAAATTCTAAGGACGAGTGCGTCATGTGTCCCGGCGGCAACAATAATTGCTCCGGCATGTGTAATAACTTGTGATAGAAATACTCGATGTGTTTGCCATATTCGGCTTCAGCACTTTCGTCCGTCTCCGATACGCCAACCGGGATGAGGTAGCCCATTCGGTACGGATTCCGATCGAGCCCCATTTCATCGACTTTGTTCCAGTATCCATTCACGATGGTGCCGGCGCCTTTGGCACCAAAGTATGTCAGGTAGCAATAACAATAATTATGCTCGGTCACGAAATCCCACGTACTCGGGCTCGCGTTTCCTGGCACCCACACTGGCGGGTGCGGTTCTTGGTATGGCTTCGGCCACAGGTTTACCATTGGTAATTGGTAATACTTGCCATTCCATGCGAATTGCTCTTTTGCCAACCAGGCTTTTTTAATCAAGGCGTGGGCTTCGCGGTAGCGTGTGCGTTGCTCCATCGGCGCGAAACCATAGCTATACGCAAAGTCGCCACCTAGACCGACCGGAAATCCCGCCACCAAGCGGCCTTCGGAGATGCAATCAAGCATCGCGTATTCTTCGGCAACGCGGATCGGCGGATTTAGAAATACCGCCGTTTCACCCATCTGGATGATGGCAGTGTCCGTACCGCGCGTCGCTCTCGCGAGCACGGAGCCCATCATGTTCGGATTCACCATAAAGCCATAAGCATTCTGATGATGCTCGTTCGTGCACACCCCGTCGAAACCTACCTTGGCCGCAAACGTGAGCTCATCAAGCGTGTGGTTGTAGTACTCGGCAACCTTCTTCCGGTCGGCGATCCCTTCGAACGGTAAGGTGAACCAAGCGGAGTCGTGAGTTTTGTCGAAATCTTCGGGCAGATCTCGGTACGGCATTAGATGAAATGCGGAAATTTTCATAATGTGCGTCCCTTATTGCTTTAGTGTTTAGCGAGGTCTTTTGGGAAATTATCCCCATTCCATCGGGTTCGATCTACCAGACGCTCACTGCAGTCGCGCGAGGGCTGATCTGAAGCTCCCTAATTGACCTTGCCAATAAATAACTTTGGGATTTTCAATCATAAACAACGATACAACGCACCTCGATACTCCATCGATCCGGCGCGTCTGGTCTGGTCACTGGATCCTCGAATGCGCTGTGGAAACTGAAGGTGCACGGCCCTTCAAGATCAGTGCCATCGCCTTCGGCGCCTTCGGAACGTGCAAGCTTACCGGCAGAGTCCCACTGTTTTATTAACATCGCCTCACTGCGTTCCATGCGCGGGTAGTAATACATCTTCTGCTGCGGCGATTTCTTGGCGAAATAATTCTCACCGATCCGATCTTGGTAGTGGATCTCGAAAACCACGAGGTCTTCAGGTTCTACCGTTTGCCCATCACACAGCGCCAGCGGGTCCGTCTCAACCGGCTCATCGGCAATATTTCGCCACACGTTGATGATCGCGAATCGTCCGCCTTCGGCGAGCGACTTGTCGACCATTGCTTGCGTAATTAACGACTGCCCCGCCGGCAACACGGAGCACAAGGTGTCATTGCCGCTCGGCGGTTTCGCTAAATCTCGTAGGCGTTGCGGTGCGCTGGTTAAGGTGTAATCACCATGTACGACATGCGCTGGCCCTTGGACCGTTTGCCCACCGGCAATCCGTTGCTGAATTTTCTTGCCGGTCGCGGAGCGAATGTTGTGATCGAAGGCAAAAGCGCGGGCACCGACAGCCTCTTCAACGATCCGTGCGCATTGCCCATAGTAATTTTCTACAACTTGCCGGTGATCGAAGAAATCAATGTCTGGGCCAACGATCGGCCGATCCAATAGCTCGAATCCATGGCTGTAGAGTGTGCGTTTGTCGGTCGCTTTGAGTTGTCGCGCGTTGTTGACGATCACTGCTTGAACATGCAAATCCACGCCCACACTGCCGCCGTCAGTCCCGTCAGGATCTCGGCGGGTAAGTACCTTGCTGTTCCTATATAGGGAAGACTCGACCGTTGGTTCCAAAAAGTGAAAAGTCCCTAGTGGTCCTTGTTCGCTGTGTAGCGAAGGCGAAGGTTTATTCATAGTCATCCGAACTCCATAAATACAAAACGCAACGTGCTTACCAGTCGCTTCAAGCGCGAGGCGAATTCGGTGTGCACTTGCTCGAGGACACCTGATTCAATCGGCCCCACAAGTATAGGCGTAAAGTGGCGTTTCGGAACATTGACGAAAGGGCCATTCGCTAACCAAAATACGCTAGTCGTGGCGCGCTCGGCGCTTCATAGGAGCGGAACTAAGATGGAAAAATACGTCGTCACCAGAGATGAAATTGCGGCACTGGAAGGTACGCAGAAGAGCCATTATCTGAACCCAAAAGCCCGTCGAATAAATAAATCACTGGGTGACTTAACGGGATTGACGGGATTTGGGATCCATATAATCGAAGTAAATCCTGGTGACGAAACAACCGAACTCCACGTTCATCATCATGAGGGTGAATGCGTTTATATCCTCGAAGGTGAGGCGCAAGCGTGCATCGGGCACGAGGTGGTCACCGTCTATCCTGGGGATTTCGTTGGCTACCGGGCTGGCGGTCTCGCGCATAAATTAAAAAATAGCGGAACCCGCGTGCTCAAGTGCATCGTTGTCGGTGAGCGTAGCACACACGATGGAGCCGACTACCCAGAACTAAAGACTACCCAGAACTAAATAAGCGGTCATGCCGCAATCCCGGGCTCAACTCGAATCTAGTCGACACGGAGAATATTAGCGAACCCAATGCCGCCACAAAGTAATGCAACGGAGTGTCCTTAGTATTGCGACGTACAAATAGCGGTTGATGCAGCGCAGCATGACAAATCGTTTACTCCGCCGAGTGATGCCAGGGCGTGGGAAGCTTATTCAAGCAGTTCTTGCTACGCTCCAGCATGTGGTCGGTGAATCGGATCATTGTCGCGATACTTGACCACACTAATACGGATAAAACACTGAACGCCAGTCTTATTCCGGCACCGAGTTTTTAGAGGACGGCACGAAAAATGAGATTTACCCTTGCTCGCTGGATCATGCGCTATCGCGTCTCAGTATCCCTGTTATTTGTAGTAGTCACTGGGTTTTTCACGACCGGATTTCAGTACGTTGATATCCGGACCGTGTTCAACGATTTATTGCCAAAAGACGACCCCTACGTGCAGGTCTACTTCGACCACCGAAATTTCGGCAATCCGCTGTCCGTCGCGATTGTGGTGAAGCGCAAAGACGGCGATATTTACCACCCCGAGACCTTGAAGAAGGTATGGGATATCACGCGCAATCTCGACCTCGCGCCAAGCATGAATCACGATACCGTCATTTCAATTTCGACTGAAAAACTGCGCTATGCAGAGGCCACCGCATACGGTGTAAGTGCGCACCCGTTAATGGACAATAAACCCCCGGAGACGCTGGAAGAAGTTGCGGAGTTCAAACGCCGGGTCCAGGTGTCTACGAACGCTCAAACCTTTTTCGTTTCCCGAGATGAAACTGCGACGATGATCACCGGGGCCTTTCATGACACGGTCGATTACGGTGTCGCATTCGAGTTCACGCAAAAACTCGTCGAGGATGCCCGTGATGCGAACCATGATGTGTATCTTGCCGGCCAACCCGCGCTCACAGGTTGGGTCTACAAACTTCAAAAGCAGACGTACAAAATCTTCGCCGTCACGATCGGTGCGCTGGTCATCGCGCTGGTGCTCTACATGCGCAACTTCGGCGGCGTTGCTACACCAATTATTTGTGCGCTGGTTGCTGGAATTTGGGGCTTCGGTTTTATTGGGCTCATTCATCGCCCGATCGAACCCTTGTTGATGATCGTGCCTTTACTACTAGTCGCCCGCTCGTTTTCGCATTGCGTACAGTACACAGAACGGTTCTATGAGATTTTGCTGCGCATTGGCGACAAGCGCAAAGCGGCAGAACTCACCATGGGGATCATGATGGCGCCCTCGATACTCGGGATCCTCACGGATGTGTGTGGCATCATTTTTATCGCCATCGCGCCAATTCAGTCAATGGAGAATCACGCGTTGTTCTGTGGCTTCTGGGCGCTGTGGATCATTCCGACCGGCGTCTTCCTTTGTTCCATTTTGCTGTCCTACTTACCCGTGCCGAAGAACATCGAAAAAATCGTTGGCGGCACCAACGAACCGTCTGGCATCCACTTAATGCAGGAGAAATTACTCCGCCGAATTTCGCTCTTCACCCACGGTCAAGCCGCAAAGAAAACCGCGGTAGTCGTGGTGGTCGTTGGCGCGATCGGCGTGTATCTCAATACACAAATTGAAATGGGCAATCCCGTCGAAGGGAGCAATTTACTCTGGCACGACTCCGAATTTAACACCGCAGTGCGATCAATCAACGAGCATTTTCCAGGCACTAATACCTTGGAAATCGTGCTCGAAGCGAAAGAACGTAATCATGAAAGCCCAACCGCCCGCTCTCCAGAAGTGATCGCCACGGCCGCGAAACTACAGCGCTTGCTCGAAGCAAATCCGATCTTAGCGCCGCGCGCGACATTAACTTTCGGCGATTACGTTCGGGAGACGACGCGCTTATTTGCAGGGGGCAATCCGAAGTGGAGCAACTTGGATCTGACTGAAGAGCATATGGCCTCGCTCACCTTCGCGACCCTAATGGGTAATGACGTATTGAACTTTGCCCATGTCTCGGATTTTAATTTCGAGAATTCTACAGTCACCGTCTGGTACAAAGATAACAAACAAGAAACCGTCGATGCGGCTTTGGAAGGCGCGGCGCGCGCCGTTGCAATAGTCGGCGAAGACCACCCGAAGTTTCGCGTGCGTTTAGGCACTGGGGTTATCGCGCTACAGCAAGCGATGAACAACACGGTTGAAAAATACCACTGGGTGATTATGGGGATGGTTAATTTGGCGGTGCTCTTGATCGCGGCATTCGCCTATCGCTCGTTTGTCGCGGCGTTCATTTTGCTGATTCCGGTCAATCTCTCGAATGTGTTGCTGGGTGCGTGCATTCACCTGCTCGGAATCGGTCTCGATATTAATGCCGGCATCGTCGCCGTCATCGGGGTGGGTGTAGGAATCGACTATGGAATTTATTTGTTGTCACGGATCTGTGAAGAGTACAGCGCGCATGACGGGGATTTACCAAAATCGATTACGGCAGCGCTTACGACAACTGGCAAAGCCATCATGTTTACCGCGACGATAATGTTGATCGGGATCTTACCGTGGTATTTCTTATCTGATCTGAAATTCATGGCGGACATGGGTTTACTGCTCGTTGCCGTCATGTTGATCAACATGGTGTTGTCGTTAGTCGTCTTACCCATGCTCGTGTGGTTTATTAAACCGAGCTTCCTTGCCCGAGACGATTTAATCGTTGGTAACAGCGTCGATATCAACGAACTCATGGGTGCAGTACCTGCAAATTGATCGTGAGTCGTAAAGCGAAAAAATGGATTGGTGTTTGCGTGTTGCTCACGCTCGTCGGTGCGACGGGCTACGCAATGTATTTGCGCAACGTCGTCAATCCCAAAGTGGTCGCCGAACTGCAAACTAATCCCGAAGGCGACCGCGCGCGTAAGGTCATGTTACTGACGTTTCCTGACGGCAATAGTTTACCGGTTAACTATCTCCGCGAAGATCTGCATGTCTATGCAGGCGCGGACTTCGGCTGGTGGAAGGCATTTGCTGGCGACGGCGCCCGAGTCAAGCTGTTGATTCAAGGCGAATCCTTCCAAGGGACTGCCCGAGTCGTTCTCGACAAACCGGAATTCAAAGAAACGATATTCGCCCGCCTGCGCCCCATAGTGCCCAACTGGTTGCCTGATTGGTTGAATGCAAAGTTAGTCGTTATCACCTTAGACGATGTAGGAGACGCGTTGGAATAGTTTGCGACGCGACGCGTGCAGCGCTGTTCCATCGGTTTGATTCCTGCGGATACTCAATTATGAAACTCAACGGCGTAAAAGTCCTCGATCTGTCACGTTTCCTTCCCGGCCCGTACATCGGTTTGTTAATGGCCGACCATGGCGCCGAAGTCATCAAAATAGAGAGCTTCGAGGGCGAACCGACCCGTCACTTAGGCCCGAAGATTGCGGGATTTTCAGCTTATTTTCGCAACACCCAGCGCGGTAAGCTGAGCTTACGCTTGAACCTGAAGTCGAAAGAAGGTCTGGACATCTTCCTGCAACTCGCCGTTCAAACAGACATCATCATCGATTCCTTCCGTCCCGGTGTAGTCGACCGACTGGGCATCGGCTACGCCGCGATCAGGGAACGAAATCCGCGAATTATTTATTGCTCGTTATCCGCCTTCGGTCAACACGGATCCTTGGCACAACGCCCCTCGCACGATGTCGGTGCGCAGGCCTTAACGGGAACCTTGAGTTTAATGCAGCAACAAGGTCGCGCACCCATGCTTCCCGCGAGCCCCACCGCAGACGTAGCACTTGGGTCGCTGGCGCTGGTTGGAATACTCATGGCGCTCTACCGCCGTGAGAAAACCGGTGACGGCGATTTCATTGACATGGCGATGACCGATTCTTTGATGTCTTGGAATCCACACATCATTAGCAACGTTCTTGCCAAAAGCGCGCCACCGGAACTCGACAATGAGCGATTGTATGGTGGTGCTGCGTTTTATAACGTGTATCGGACTTCTGACGATCGGCATTTAGTCCTCTCTGGCGCCGAAATGAATTTCGTCGAAAATTTATTGAATGCGCTAGAACGGCCAGATTTAATCGAAGTGTGCAAACGTCCATGGGGCGCGACCCAAGATCCTGTTAAAGAATTTTTAACGGACACATTTGCGACGCGCACCTTAGTCGAATGGGACGATTGGCTAGGCGCGCTTGGGATCTGCTATGCCCCGGTCCTCAATCTTAACGAAGCCTGGCAACAGGATTATCTGCGCGAACGCGGTATGATTTCCTGCGGTAGCGACGGTGTCGAACGCCTGGACACGCCTGTGCGATTTAAGCATGAACCTGCGCAACTATCCGACAAACTTTCAGAACTCGGCGCAGATACCGATTCGTTACTTGAGCGGTTGGGATACGATGTACAACAACGACAAGCACTTAAAGATAAAGGCGTTTGCTAAACGTCGAGTAAGCTCATGACACAGCCCCATCAATTCTCGTCAAAACAATACGCCGTCGATGACTACGCGGCGCTGCAAGAATGGTTCCATTCGCGTAAATGGAGCGATGGACTACCCATCGTCCCACCGACCCCGGAGCTCGTCGCAGCATGTCTCGATTGGGCATTACTACCCGCTTCACATCTAATAGGCGTAGAGCCGGTGCGTGAAAGAGCACTCACAGCTGAGAAGGTCGCGATCAATGCAGTGATGGCCGGCTGCCTGCCAATGCATTTTCCAGTGGTCGTAGCCGCGTTAACGGCCATGTTGCAAGAGTCTTTCGTGCTCCACGGTGCGACGTCGAGTACCGGTGGATGTGCCGTGTTAATTGTTATCAACGGGCCTGTCAGACTCGAACAGAGCATGGATGGGAGTTTCAGCGCCTTAGGCGCGACCGATCGAGCAACGACAGTGATCGGTCGCGCGATCCGTCTCGCGCTGTATAACCTCCTCGATGTCCGTCCTGGTGAAGTCGATCGTTCAACATTAGGACATCCAGGCAAGATCAGTTTTTGTTTAAGTGAAGACGAAGAAAATACGCCTTGGCTACCACTCGCCGAAGAACGCGGCGTCCCTCAGCACGCCTCGGCAGTAACTGTGATGGCTGCTGGCGCGCCGCGCCAAATCTTGAATGAATGGACCACGCAGCCTGAAGAAATACTCGACACTTACGTCTCGGAAATGAAAGCTAATATGCGTCACTACTCAATTTGGCCAGGCAACTACGCCATTGTCGTACCGCCCCAGCTTCGCGAACACTTCGATCGTGCGGGTTGGTCGAAAGCGGATATCCGACAATACGTCTATGCCAAGGCGCGAATTTATCGACGCGAATGGGCGGATTGCGGTAAAGGCGCAGTGGTTGGCGATAAGGGCGATCGCGAACACGCCGCGTTGGTGTCGCCCGAGCATTTACTCGTGATTGCGGCGGGTGGACCTGCCGGCGGATTTGGTGCGGTCATTCCGCCGTGGCTCGGCAAAACGAGCCAAGCCGTAACCATGGCCATTGGCGCGTGCGTCGACTGCGAAATTTGATCAACAATCTGATCTTAAGGATTACATTTAATGAGCATTCAATTCCTCGATCCCACCCACGAAAATCACTTCGGTGAATTCGCCTTGGCGCCGAAGTTAAATTCTCTAGAAAACGCTGTGGTCGCGATTATCTCAAACGGAAAGAAAGGCAGCATTCCATTCTTCGATGCGTATGAGGAAGTGATCCGCGAACAATACAAGGTCGCGGAAGTCGTGCGCATCACGAAATTTAATTACAGCACCCCGGTCGACGCCTCATTGCTTGGCGATGCCGGACGTTGGAACGCACTCATCACAGGTATCGGCGACTGAGGCAGCTGCTCGTCGTGCAGTTTGCATGACGCCATCATCGGAGAACGTCTCGGAATACCGGCAGCTGGCATAATGACCGCGCAATTTGTCAGTGCCGGAGAATTAATGGCGCGCGTGTTAGGTGCCGAAGGGTATCCATTCGTAACGACGGACCACCCTATTTCCAGCGCGACCGACCATGAATTGTACGAACGGGCAAAAGTTGCCGTTGCCCACAGCGCCTCACTGCTACTCGGATCCTAAGCGCCGAATTCTGAAGACCGCGCAAACCGGCCCGGCCTCCCGTGTTATGGCCTGAAATATTTCGTGCGGAAGTTCTACTCGCTAGCCGTCGCGACAGTCGCTTTAGCCGTAACTGCCATCCTCGCCTGCTGACGCACGTAGTGCTGAATCGCCTTCACATCTTCTACAGAAAAATCCTCAAATTTAGGCATACCGCGCGGAATTCGCTCACCGTCTAAGACAATTCTTTTGGTCAGATCGAAATCGAGCATGGCGCCAGAAGCTCTTAGATCTGGTGCACCACCTGCAGCAACGGCCGCCGGTCCGTGGCACCAGACACAGGTTTTAGTCCAGCGTTCTTTGCCTTTTGCTGCCAAGCCTGCATCAATGACGAAACTAGGATCGTCGATAGGAGTTACGAACATAGGCGGTGGCGTTTTCGGTAATGCCGCTTTGCCGTCTAACGCGAACACCAGCAAACGCCGTGGGTGCATCCCATAAGGCCAACCGTGTTGCGCTGCCATCGAGCCACCTAGCATTGCAAGCCCGCCGCCCCAGCCAACTGGTAAGGCGATAAACTGTTTGCCATCGACGGCGTAGGAAATCGGCGGCGCCGATATGCCAACTTTCGCATCGTATTCCCAGACCTTTTCGCCAGTGTCGGCGCGATAGGCGTTGAATTGCCCGTTACCTAGGCCTTGGAACACGAGGTTTCCAGCAGTCGTCATCGTGCCCGAGTGCACACCCGGCGGAGTCTCTACGTACCAAGCGCGCGATTGCGTCAACGGATTCCAACCGACAAGACCATTTATCGCGCTATCTGCCGGTACGTCGTCTCCGCCATAGGCAACACCTGCCTCGAATTCGAATCCCTTCGCCTGGAACTTCGCGATGTCGACACCCGTGTCGTCGTAAACGCCGGCCAAATCGTGGACCGTGAAATACATGAGCTGAGTCGCGGGATTCCACGACATCGGATGCCAGTTATGACCACCATAAGGCCCCGGATACATTGTCACATTGCCCGATTCGTAGCGAGATCCGGCAACTTCAATCGGGCGTCCGGTTTTCATATCAACTTCCGTCGCCCATGTCACCTTGGAGTAGGCTTTGGCGGATAAAAGTCGACCGTTCTGTCGATTGATGATGTAGTAGAAACCGTTTTTCGGCGCGTGCATGAGCACTTTTACCGTTCGGTCTTTTACTTTTAGATCAGCCTGGACAATGTCCATGGCGGAATTAAAATCCCAGCTCTCGCCTGGTGTCGTCTGGTAATGCCATTTGTACTTACCCGTGTCCGCGTCGAGCGCCACGATCGCACAGAGAAACAAATTATCACCACCGCCGGGGCTGCGAATTTTTTGGTTCCACGGCGATCCATTCCCTGTACCCAGATAAATATGATTGAACTCCGGATCGTAGGTGATCGCGTTCCAGACGTTGCCACCGCCGCCGTGCTTCCACCATTCACCATTCCAGGTACTCGCGGCTAAACGCTGGGCGTTGTCTTCAAATCCATCGGCAGGATTGCCGGGCACCACGTAAAATCGCCACGCTTGTTCACCGGTTTCTGCATCATAAGCGGTGACATAGCCGCGCGACGGTCCCATTTCGGTTCCACCATTACCGATAATGATTTTGCCCTTGAACGCGCGCGGGGCACCGGTTACGTAATAGTAACTATCTGGCTCCACCGTCATCGAAGTCCAAACTTCTTTACCCGTCTTTGCGTCGACGGCGATGAGACGCCCGTCGCCTGCGGCCACATAGATCTTCTCATTCCAGTAGGCAACGCCGCGGCTTGTACCCCACAGGACGCGCAAAGTCTTGCCTGCGTTCTCCGGTACCTTAGGATCGTATTTCCACAACACCTTGTGAGTCCGCGCGTCGATTGCGGTAACAATGCTCAAGCTCGAAGTGACATAGAGCACCCCATCAACTGCCAATGTCGTTGACACTATCTGGCGCGCATCGGGCAATTCGACGGACCACGCCAAGCCGAGTTTTGAAATATTATCCGCCGTGATCTGAGTGAGGGGCGAGTGACGTTGTTCGCTGTGCGTACGCCCGTGCGTAAGCCAGTTGTCGCCATTGCTTTCGTCTTGTAACGCCGCTGGATCGAATTCCGCAGCGGCGATCGATAAGTAGACCAAGCTTATAAAAAAAACAGGAACGCGTAGAAAACAAAAATTTCTCATCTCATCGTTGCCTCTGAATTGCGATGCGAAGTTTAGCCGCCAGTAAGTCGTGTAATTTAGCATCAATAAGCCGCGAACACAGAACCCTGATGCAGTGTTATCACGCAATCGAAAATGCTGCGCCGCACCCAGTAAGGAGCGACCGAATAATCGTCGAACGTGATATCGCTAGCGAACCCGATACGCTAATCACAAGCGCGCAAACTTAGCGCGGCTAAACGCTGCCCTTTGTAACGTGTTTCTCGCGAAGAATTTCCGGCGGCGTGTTTCGGAGGCTACCGCGCGTCGCATCGAACCTTAATTAAGCGGCGCCACACCTTGATGGAACTCATAGTGCGCCACTGTCCACAATGAGTAGCGTAATTTCCGGTGGCACGAGAAAACGAACCGGCAAAATACTCGTGCCAGTCCCGGAACTAAGAAATAGATGCCGTTCTGATTCGACGAATATGTCCAATTGCGAATCGCTCGTCGTACCGAGACGGTACGACGAGTCGACCAATGCCCGGAAGATAAACCTGGCCGCCATGGGTATGACCTGCAATCGTCAGCTCAACGTGATCCGGTATTTCGGGAAACACATCTGGATTGTGCGTAAATACCAGCGTCGCATCACTCTCCGTCACCGCGCTCAATGCCTTTTTAAGGTCGTGCGGTCCTTCCTCGAAGTCGCTTACGCCGACTAAGGTAAAGGAACACGCGCCGTGCGTAATTTTCAGTGACCGATCTTCTATCACCGAGATATTCGCGTCAGCTAGCGCACGCTCGACTCTCGACGGACCGAGCCACCAATCGTGATTACCTAATACCGCGAATACCCCAATCGTCGCCTCGATCTTTCCAAGTAAATTTGCGGCCGTTTCGGGCGCTACGAATTCTCCACCAAGAACGCCATCGATAACGAAATCTCCGGGCAGCAAGACGAGATCGGGCTTCGAGCGATTCGTGAGATCAACAATTTCACGAAGCTTATCTATCCCATTGAATGCCGATCCCACATGTAGATCGGCGCGGACCGCAAACGGCTGGAAAATTTCTATTGCTCTCGAAGAATTTGAGCTTGAATACGACACGAAATATCTTCATTTCGACCAAGACGAACAGAAGCAACCTGAGTTTTTGGCGCTCAACCCGAATGGACGCATTCCAGTGATCGTCGACCACGAGAATAATGATTTTGTACTAGCCGAATCCGGCGCGATCTTGCTCTACCTCGCTGAGCGCAAGGGGCGATTTTTTCCAACATCAAAAAACGATCGTTTTGAAGCCATGCAGTGGTTGATGTTTCAAATGAGCGCTGTTGGCCCGATGTTGGGACAAGCCATGTTCTTTCAACGCATTGCCGCACCGAAAGGCATCGTCGATGAGTTCGCGATTGATCGCTACGTGAAAGAATCGCTGCGTCTATTAGGCGTTCTGAACGAGCGCCTGGCAGATCGAGAATACTTGTGTGGCGAGTATTCGATCGTCGACATCGCGACCTTCCCGTGGGCGCGAGCGTATCGCTGGGCGAATATCGATATCTCAGCATTCACGCATCTGCAGTCTTGGTTCGACAGGATAGAAGCACGCGACGCGGTGCAACGGGGTTTAGCCGTCCCGACCGGCAAGCCACGCGTTTATTATTCCGAAGAAGATCTAAGTGACGCGACTCGGCGGAACGCTGAGTTATATAAAATCTGAACGCCTGAGCGCCTTTCGGACTTAGGCAGCACGGTGGCAGAACGAGGCTAAAAATGTGAGAGTTTGAGGACCGTAGTAGTTCTAGGTAACGATAAATCACGCAATTTTTGGCCGTTATATCCATCAGCGCAATCGACTGTTCCTAAGTCCAACAGGTTCCCATGATTCAACGAATACGATTGACGGCCGCGGCTGCTTGATCGAGCGATCGCTCAACCCGCGAGCGTAGTTCGTTGAGATCGATACCGTCGGTGCTTTTCTTGCCCGTCATGTAGCGTGCGTATACGCCATGGATGATCATCGCGCTTTTCCACCAGTTGAAGCCAATGTAGAAATCGAGATGCGAGAGGTCGCAACCCGTGCGCGCGGCATAGCGCGCAGCCAAACTTTCGCGACTCGGCATGCCCGGGACCACACTCGCCGCATCCGGTTTTACCGGATTCGGATCGTCCGGCAAAATCCATTGGTTCAAGGCATAAGCGAGATCAGCTAATGGGTCCCCCAATGTAGAGATTTCCCAATCCAACATCGCGGCCATTTTGAAATCCGGGCCGATTAAACAATTATGCAGCCCATAGTCGCCGTGCACGACGCGAGCCGGCCCTTGCTCCGGAATATTCGCCTCGAGGAATTGTTGTAATTCATGAGCACGCGAATCGTCGTAGTCTGCGGCCTCATGAGACGACGTCCACGACCGATACCAAGTTTTTAACTGCCGGGCGATATAGTTTTCTTTTTTACCGAGGTCACCCAGACCAACGGCATCCGGATCGATCGCATGAAGGTCTGCCAGTACATCGAAGAAATTCCAGCCGACTGCTTCGCGCTTTTCGATCGGGATCAACCGCGCGGTATCCTGAGCCGTATGCAAAGCGGCACCACTCACATGCCCCATCACATAGAAGTGCGCACCAGTTACATCGGGGGATTCGCAAAACCCCAACGCCGCAGCAACAGGGACCGAGGTTGGCCCGAGTGCCGATATGATCGCCCACTCACGCCCCATATCGTGTGCCTTAGGCAGTAGTTGTCCTTGCGGCGGCCGACGGATCACGGCTTTAACACCGTTCTGATCTGTGATCAGGTAAGTCAGATTGGAATGCCCACCTTCGAGACGCTTCCATAGAAATGGTGGCGCGAGCGATTTGATGTTTTCTTTGATCCAAGCTTCTACGGCTTTCACGTCGTAACCTTCCGGTGCCGCGTGCTTCGTTGCGTCTGCGCACATGCTCGAATTCTCCAACATTGTTCAACTATTAAACCCCACCCATATTCGTCAAGGCAGGTCTGAAACTCAATTCTAAGATCATCTAATCGGGACGGGTTTGGGAGTGAGAGAGTTTCACAAAAGCTATCGTGATGCTACTTGAAACGTCCAGTCGCCACGCCTGTTCAGTGAAATTTCTCAAGCGACTCGGTAGGCGGCGCCGGGGTGATTTTCCGCTAGATGCGCGTGACCAAATATTTTCTCCCGCAAGGTGCCTTCTTCGTACTCTGTTTGCATGAGACCGCGCGATTTTAAAATCGGCGCGACCCCGTCAATGAAATCGATAAATGTTCCTGGTGTGGTCGCATAGACTAAATTGAAGCCGTCCGCTCCCGTCTCGCCGAAGTATTGTAGTCGGTCGGCAATTTGCTCGGCACTCCCAACGATCCAATGCCCACTCATCTGACTACGCGCCAGATCACCAAACGTCGTGCTCTTATCTGGCGCGCGAGATGCAAAACTCTTGAGAAACCCCAAGATGCCGTTGAAATCGAAATCCCCGATCGGTCGATTCGGATCAACTGCGCCGAGATCAGCACCGAGTTGTCCGCTCATATGGGCTAAGCCGCCTTCAATGGACAAAGTTTCATTAAGCTCAGCCGCCTTCGCCTGAGCCTCAGCTTCAGTCCCTCCGATCACGAGTGAAATTGGGAGACAAAACTTAATGTCTTCGGGAAGACGCCCGTATTTCGCGGCGCGCTTGCGGATGTCGGCGATCACTTCTTGGCGACCGCCGCCAAGAATAAACGCGCATTCGGCGTGGCGCGCAGCAAACTCACGACCGCGATCTGACGAACCCGCTTGAAACAATAATGGCGTGCGTTGTGGCGACGGTTCGCATAAATGGGGCCCAGGAACTTGGTAGTAGGGTCCTTCGTGATTAATTCGATGCACTTTGCTCGGATCTGCGTAAATCCCACGTTCGACATCGCGAACCACCGCATCGTTCTCCCAACTCCCCTCCCAAAGCTTGTACAAGACTTCAAGATAATCGTCACCTCGCTCATAACGATCGTCGTGGCGCGGCAAATCATTGAACCCTAAATTTTGCGCCGCACTCGGTAGATACGACGTCACCACGTTCCACGCCACTCGACCATCGGTTAGATGATCTAATGTCGATGCGCGGCGCGCGAAGTTAAATGGATGCTCTGCCAGTATCGATCCGGTGTAGGCAAAACCTAAATGCTTTGTCGCATGCGCCATCGTCGGGATTAACAAGGTCGGATCATTGATCGGGATCTGCATGGCTTCGCGAATTGAAGTCTCCGGACCGCCTTTATAGGTGTCGTACACCCCGCTTACATCGGCTAAGAACAGCGAGTCGAATTTCGCTTTCTCTAAAACCTTCGCTAGATCGACCCAAGTATCTAGCGAGGTGTATTTGAGTTGTTGCGTATCTGCTCTGCGCCACAGACCGTGATGAATATGGGACACACAGTTCATGGAAAACGCATTGAACAGCAAGCGCTTCGGCGCCGTCATGGTCTTGCCGATGTCATGAGTGGGAGCAAAAAACGATCCTCCTGTTTATCGCGGTCTGTCGAAAGTTGATCAACAAATGCAAGCTTTGGGCTATGCCAGCCGTTCTAAAGATTGCTGCACCGTAGGCTCGCCACCAGACAAGATGTCTGCGCCGCGCATTTCATGGAACTGCCGCAACACGGAATTGGCTTTCGCCAGTGTTTCGATCTCCGCCACATACGCATCAAGCTTGGAACCGAGTAATCCCCAAATGCTGATGTCGTCACTAAAGACGTCGAGATAGGCGCGGGCACCGCAGCACCCCAAACTACTGGTTGAACGAGAACTATTGACGATCTGCGGTATCAACGCACAGGCGGGTCGCCCCATTGCTGCCGGCACGGCGCCATCGACCCGGCTTACCGCTTCCGAAAGAATCAAACCTTGCGCCGCATTAGCGAAGATCAACACGACATCTGGCGCATCTTCGATATCTTTTAGTGGTGCGTAGACCACGCCGCGATTGCCGGTCTTCATAACTGGCAAATTCGCGACTTCCTCAGGACGTACATAATCGAGGCCCTGCATCGCGGCTAAGGTATTCGCGAGTTCCATGCCCTGACTCGCCGGGGCATCTTGCAAGTTGAGGGTGTGGATACCGATCGAGCAATGGCGATGATCACTCGCAGTGGTGGTGACGTGTTGCGTGGTTCCAATCTCCCAAAATTTACAGCCTGCAGCAACTGGCGTATTCGAACTTAGCGGGGTTTTGGGCGCCTCAGTCTGAAACCGCACCGCGACAGGGCTCGAACTCAAGCCGAGTGCACTTTCTAGCTGCGCACATAATTTACTGTTATTAGTCACCATCAGTCCTCGTCAATTGAGTTCAGAAAAAGCATAACGTGGTTCCGCGGTCCTGGAAACGAAAACCGTCCGGTCCGTACTCCCGTTAGGCAGATCAGGCCGTAAAATCAACATTCCACCTTGCAAGCGTTCCGTGCAGACGCCAACATTACACTATCTAAGTCGTTCGAGGAGTCTGTCATGGCACTGCAAGCACGCAAATCCGACGTCGTCACCAACTATGGCGACGAGCAAGAAGCAATGGCGACATATCGGCGGGCCGGTGAGGAACGCGCAATGGTGCTCGGCAATCGTGGCCCGATTCGTTTTAACCCGGACGGAAGTTTGGCTGAAGAAATCCTCGCGGCGTATTGGCGCTGCGGGTTCTATGTATTCACGGGTGTTCTCGGTAAAGACGAACTCGCCGATATCGAAGCTGATGTCGCCAATATACTCGAGCGATCGCCCGTGACAGAAGGCGCGAGCCTTGACCGACAAGGACGTCCTGCGATCACCAATGATTGCACAGCACCAACACTTTTTTGGGCACGCCCGCTGAGTGATCCATTCGGCGGTACAGATATCGCGAACGGCCGCCATCCGGCGCGCATGTTTGAACCACAAGCTGCTGCTGATGCACCTGAGAAAATCATCTATCTGATCCTTGGTTCTTTACAGTTCTCCGATGCGTGTCTACGCGTTTACGGCCACCCGGGTTTGCTTGGGGTCGCAGCCGGGATCCATGGACCAGACTTCACGCCGTTTAACGAGGCTTTGTTTATCAAACAACCGGGTCTCGGTTCGTCGGTCGCCTGGCATCAAGATGGCGTGACGCATTGGGATAGTCCAGATTTCGATCAAGGCTCACACGGTTTCAATTTTATGGCTCAGCTGTACGGATCCACCTCAGCGAATGGCCTTTGGCTGGTCCCAGGCACGCACAAACTCGGCAAGCAGGATATCAAAGCCATGGTAGCTAAAGCCGGAAGCGACAGACTTCCTGATGCCGTTCCTATGCTGTGTGCACCCGGCGATGTTGGGATCTCAAACCGGCAAACCTTACATGGCTCATTTGCCAACACGAGTGCGGATACTCGAGTGACAGTAAACTTTGGATTTCATCGTCGCTCCTCAGTACTCGGTGTTACGGCGGGCGGTGTTCACAACGCCGTGGCGACGTACGACGAAGCGCGGATCCATGAACGTGCCCGACTCATCGCCTACGCGATCGATGCACGTCAGCAACGCTTTCCAAAGGAAGAACGTTTCGCCTACCAGCCGTTCACCGGGGAAGAAGACGACTATCGTTGGAACGACGCAGCCCGAGAGGGGTTAAAAGACTACAATTTGTTAGACCTCAGTATCTGATGCGCTTGTCGCTCGAATCGAGAAATAGGGTATCGAACCGATAAATCAAAGATGAACGCAATTCAGTAGGTGTAGATCTTGAGTCAAATTCAATTCGAGCCACTGCATAAGGAATTCGGCGCACGTGTGTCAGGTATCGATTTATCAGCGCCGCTAGATGCTGCAAGTGTCCAAGCGATCGATGATGCAATGGACGAATTCTCCGTCTTACTGTTCCCGAATCAAGATATGAACGATGCGGCGCATCTCGCCTTAACTCAACATTTAGGCGAACCAGAGCCGAATCACGTGATATTCGGTGCCACCGGGAAAATCGACTTCTTTGGCACGATTGGCAACGTCATCGACGCGGATACAAAGAAAGGCAACGACGATACCCACACCCGCTATCAATCAGGCAATAATCTCTGGCACTCCGACTCCTCGTTCCGCCTTATTCCTTCCAAATTCTCGATTAATCACACCTACGAAGCACCCGGCGAGGGAGGCATTACGGAATTCGTTAGCGCACGAGCTGCCTACGCTCGCCTACCGTCGGCAATGCAGAAGAAGATTGATCGCTTACGCGTCCTACACGATTACGTCTTTTCGCGTAGCCAAATCGCCCCCGTTAATCCCAATCATGCAGCGTCGCTACCGCCAATCGAACATAAGCTCGTACGAACGAATCCACGCAACGGTCGCAAAAGTTATTACGTCGGTTCACATGCGCGATCGATCACTGACTACTCAGGCATCGAAAGTCGACAATTAATCGACGAACTCTTGGAGCTCTCAGTAGAGCGCGAGCATGTGTATCCATTGCAATGGCAAGTCGGCGATACCGTGATCTGGGACAATCGCTGCGTGATGCATCGTGGGACAGGCTACGACGCAGATCGTTGGCGACGACTCATGCGCCAAACCAGAGTTGCTGGAACTCAGCCGACCTTAGCCGAGTCGTAGAATCGCGCCGGCTTAACGGCGCTGAAAACACCTCGCCGACATTCTGCGAGTTCGAGTCGGCGCGGCTAATTATCCAAAATTAACTAATTCTCAAAGGAATGCTACATGGGATCTATCTGGCCGACGGAGGAGCAACTAGAAACGCTCGGTCGCTTTGACGAGAATCAAGCGATCACCATGCTCAACCTGCTGGCTTATCGGGACATGGCCGACTATTCGAAGCATCCAAACGAAACCGCCTGCTCCGGCAAACAAGCCTACGAGCGCTACAGCAATGCGGTATCACCTCTGCTCAAAGTCCACGCCGCCAAAGTGGTATTCATGGGTGCTGCGAGCCCAACGATCATCGGGCCCGAGATTGAACAATGGGACGACGTCATGTTGGTCGAGTATCCGACACCGGCTGCGTTTATAGCGATGGCGACTTCCGAGGCCTACCTCGCACTGTCACACCATCGAAGTGCAGCGCTTCGCGATTCTAGATTGGTGCCACTGTCCTCAGGTCGACTCGCATTCCAATCTCGATAGGTTTAGCAAAATTTCCTAAAATCCAATCCGCCCAATGCCAGGAAGTTTTATCGCAAGATCGAGCGGATCGAGGCCAAAATTCGCACTCAATATATTAATTTCTAAGCCTTCTTCAACTGCCAGCGTTAGCCCTGCGACGCCAAACAGCGAGACTTGCCAGCCAGTACCGCTTGGCGCTGAATCGAAAATTCCGCCGTTCATTAGATAATCCTTACCGATAGCTGTTGTCGGCAGTTTTAGACGCAACTCAGGGACTTCACGGGCGACATGCGCCACAAACGAATTGCTATTGGGCCCCGGCCATAAGGTGTAGGCGTATTGATACGGATAACTTTCGGCCGCAGCAAAAACTTGCGGGATCAATCGACTCGCATCCTCGCCACGAATATCCACTAACAACTCGGGCGAATTGCCGTACCAAGAACGATCCGGAAAATCCTTGTTCGCAACAACGACTCGTTGCTCACGCCATTCGTTCCAGCCAATTACTTGATGAACAGTATACTGAGTCGCGCCTTCGGGTTTAGTTGAGATCCACGTGTGCACGGCGAAGATACCCCGCCAACTAAAGGCGCGCGCCGCGTAGACCTGCACAACGGCTTGTGACTCAGCTTCCGCAGGAGGCGCAATGTGTTGGGATGAGCGATCAGCATTACGCCAATCCTGGCTGAGGTTAACCTTTCCGCAAGCGACAACGAGTACTGGACCAATTAAGAACAAGATGAACAAATAGAGCATACGTTTGGCAAGCTTCATGAAGACAAATCGCGAACTAATGATGACGCCGTCAAGTACAGCATAGTTCGACGGTATCGCCTATTACAGACCGCAACGTAGTGTCCATGCGGTTGTGTGTCTCGACAAGGACCGACATCACCAGCACACTGAAATACTTCTCAGCAAAGACTTCAGATACGAGTCGAACGACACGGTGGCGAGGAGCTAACACTGAAAGTCTCGAGCATCGAAACATGTCGCCGCCTCAAACACAGCAGTGGACTGGGAAACCCGCGACCGCACGCGATCATGCAAGGATCTCTAAACTTCCTTCGCGGCTTAGTTTGCTTCGACCGAGATCCGGGCGGTCATAATTCATTCAAAAAGATCCCCGAGCAGGCTCGGGGAAAGACGCTGGGGATCAACGTGGGGAATTCAAGGCATCTCAATAGGCTAACCACCATGGCTCACGAGACTCATTAAGAACGGCATGCAACTGACTCACCCCGTGCACTTGGAACCAATGCCAGCGTTTTGCGAGCATCGCGTCATGGGCCACATTCGGTGCGTTACCACCGGCCAATTGTTGCTTCCCAAGTTCCGCGGTTATGACGGATTCGTGCCGCAACCTTCCACCCTTCGTATCGCCTTGTTCATTGTGGACACTGGCTGCTTCAATACTGCTGTCCCAATCACTCGCGCGCCGCTTGATTGCCGCCATCTCGACGTAATCCAAGGGCGTCGTATCACGTTCGCGAAACAGTTCAGATCCCTCGATAGCGTTAGCAGATTTCGCGCTACCCAGGTTCGGGACGGCCGCCATGTGCGGCGACTGATTTAAGGCTGCCATGATGATGAGCTCGAACATTTTGCCTCCTCTCGCGCGTTGTTATGGGTGAAGGGTGCGCGACGTGGAGCTACTGTATCAGCGTATAGGGGCCGCAGAATCGGTTTTACTTACGCGAACACACGGATATTACGAGGTTCTTTAGGGGCAACCCGCGGTTACAGTTCAGCTGCGTCAATACGCACGCGCTCATCCGGTAAGCACTCATGCTTGGAAAAATATTTTTAGTCGATTTGACAACAGCTACGATAGAAAATATCGACGCGCTTACGCCGCAATTGACACTACTAGGACGGATCGCCGAAGCCAATGGCGCACGCCTGATGCTATGTTCGGTGATCGAACCGCCACCCGTTAATGAAAGTAGGATCGCGGTCGAAGACCGTGTACTTAAGATCCGCAAACAAAAAGCCGAATTTTTTTTGCAGCAACTGGTGCACCAAACTTCGACTGACAGTGAGGTGGAGCACGTGGTGATGGTTGGTAAGGCTTTTATTGCGATATCACAACTCGTCATGACCCGTCAGATCCGCCTCGTTGTGTCTTTCGCAGCGCACGGGATCGAGCACCCGGTTAATAGTCGTCTCATGCACCTGGTGAGAAAATGCCCGAGCACGGTGTGGTTATGGTCTGACATTGCCAATCGCAGCAAGCGTCCGGGGCCCTTACACGTGGTGGTGGCGATCGACCGCGACATTTTTCCTGGCTCCGGTACGGCCGACGATATGGCGAACCGTTTGTTGAACGCCGCGCTGATAGCTGCAGGACACGCGGAAGCTCACATCACGCTCGTTCATGCTTGGAGTCCCTACGGCCTCGACGTATTAAACGATTGTGCGATCGCGCTCGAACCGAAAATGATGAGGGACTATATCGACGGGCAACGCTTCGCCCAGACGCTGTGGCTCGACGAACGTCACGCTGGCTTGCGCGAGTTTATCGCCGAACATCCGAACGGTGCGAGAATCACCACCGCTCGCGAACTGCTCGATGGTGCGCCCGCCGAAGTTATACCGGACTGGCTCGAGTCCCACGACGCGGACTTACTGGTACTCGGCACAATCGGCACAGGTGCTGTACCAGGTCAACTGATCGGCGACACTGCGGAGACGCTGCTTCTGCGCACTCGCATGCCAGTGCTCACAGTGAAACCCGCGGATTTCCGCTCTCCCGTCATGGTTCCGCAATCGCTACCGGGCGATCACTCGGCAATCGATCAAGGTAGCCACGCTGCAGCACACGCGGCGGCTCTCGCGACACGTTCCCTGAGATCGAGGAATCCGATGCGATAACATAGTTGTTGCGCATTTCCTGGATCAATTTCCCCGCTCATGGATTATCCCGTCCATACTGTCTTTCGTTCCGCTCTGGTTAGCGCGATCCGCGCAAACAACGACTCAAGGAATGACATGCGACACTTAAATTATAATCACCTGCTTTATTTCTGGACAGTGGCCCGCGAAGGGAGCATTGCCAAAGCGGCCGAGACGCTATTCGTGACGCCGCAAACCATCAGCGGACAGCTCAAACTGCTCGAAGAGTCGATCGGAAAACCCTTGTTCAACCGGATCGGGCGTCGATTGGCCTTGACCGAAAGCGGCCATGTGATGAAACATTACGCGGATGACATTTTCACTCTCGGCGGAGAGTTGGCCCAACGGATGAAATCTGACCTTCCCGGTACGCCATTCGAACTCAACGTTGGGGTGGTCAATTCGATCGCGAAGTTGATCGCCTATCGGATACTTGAACCCGCGCTGAGAAACGAAAGCAATCTTAAGATGGTGTGTTTTGAAAACGATCTCGACAAGCTATTGGCGGACCTTGCAGTGCTGCGTCTCGACATTGTGATCTCAGACCGGCCGATCCCAGCCGGTCTTAGCGTAAAGGCCTACAATCACCAGTTAGGAGAAAGCGCAGTCGGTTTTTTCGCCGCGAAGCACCGAGCAAGCCATTACCAAAAAAACTTTCCACACAGTCTCGATAAGGCGAGAATGTTGCTGCCAGTTAACTCGTCTGCATTGCGGCGACGTCTAGACGACTGGTTTGAACATAACGAAATCCGCCCTTTCGTGGTTGCCGAATTCGACGACAGTGCGTTAATGAAAGCGTTTGGCGAAGCCGGTGTAGGCGTGTTTCCTGCGCCCACAGCGATCGCAGAGAAAATCGAAAATATGTATAACGCGAAGTTAATCGGCGAGGCTTCAGGATTGACAGAAAAGTACTATGCGATTTCGCCTGAACGGAAGATCAAACACCCTGCGGTACGGCTTATCACGGACAATGCGCGTTCGCATTTAGGCAGATAAGTGATGACGTGCTAGCCAGGTCGCGCTCTGCGTTGTTTTTGGGATAGCTAGACAGGCCCCGCGCGAAGATCGCGATAGCGGCCGGGACCGCCGGACCCCATTCCGGACCCGGTGATTTAGTTACAAACTGGTATAGTCCCGAGTGTAGGCACGTCTGTCATTGAGGTATGAGTACCACGTTATCGTCAATCCCGTGCAGCTCTATTCCACCGCGCAATCGTTCCGTTTATGAAAAACCAAGACACTCGCAATTTTTTCCAACTGTTCCGACTGATCCTACGTCCCGAACGCAGTTTCTATTGGCTCGTGCTCGTCTATGGTCTCGGGATCAGCGCACTGACGTTGTCGGTGCCGCTATCGGTCCAAGTCCTCATCAGCACGGTGGTCAACTCCGCTTTGTATCAGCAGGTATTCGTCCTTTCCTTCATTCTGTTCTGTCTGCTCTTGCTGTCAGGTTTGTTCGTTGCGCTACAGGTTTACCTGATGGAGTTGTTCGAACGCCGTTTCTTTTCTCGCATCGTGTCCGAAGTCACGCTGCGACTGATCTATGCGCGACAACCGTTCATGGAGAGCATCAATCGCGACGAGCTGGTGAATCGCTATTTCGACATCATGACGGTACAAAAAAGTCTGCCGCCGCTGCTTACGGGTGCGCTGGCGACGCTTCTTCAGGCCGCTGTCGGTATCGCGGTGACCTCGTTCTATCATCCGGTGTTTCTCGTTTTTAACGCGGTAGTCGTCTTCCTGACCTACCTCATATTCAGGGTATTTGATCCAGGCGCAGTGCGCTCGGCGTTAGATCTGTCGGCGAATAAATACGACGCCGCTCGCTGGCTGGAAAGCCTTGCGCGCTCGAACACTTTTTTCAAATCGAGTCGGACTATCGACTATGCGCTAGCACGAACGATCGAGGTACGCAGTAATTATATCGATGAGCATCGCCGCCATTTTCGATTTACGTTTGCGCAGGTCATTGGTTTTCTGCTGCTCTTCGCTGGCGCCAGCGCGGCATTGCTAGGCGTCGGCGGCTGGCTGGTTGTTCGAGGCGAACTGACCATCGGGCAACTCGTCGCCGCCGAACTGATCTTTTCTGCCATCTTTTATGGTCTGACGCGCATTGGTTACTATCTCGAACTCTATTACGACTTATACGCGGCGATGACCAAGCTCCTGCAACTCTACACGCTGGAGGAGGAGCAGATGCGCACTGACGGCGGTATTACCGAATGGCAACCGACCGTTCGTTTTGAGCAGGTTCGGATCACGCTGCCTGGCGGAGAATCCCTCCTCGATTACGAATTCGGAGCGGGCCGCGCGGCGATGATCGAAACGCGCTCGACGAATCAGATCACCTCGATAGTAAATTTGCTACTCAACTTCACGCGCCCCGAAACCGGACGCATAATGCTCGGCGGTCATGATGTCGATGATTTCAACGTCCACCGCTTGCGTGACGAGGTCCTGGTGATCGACAACGCCATGATCCCGGAATGTTCAATCGCTGAATATCTCGCGATTGCTGATCCCGATCTGAGCCGAGCACGTATGCGCGCAGTGCTCGAAATCGTCGCTCTTCACAGCGATCTCCCGCGGGTCTCGGACAACCTCGACGTCAACCTCACACCCGATGGCTACCCACTGTCCGTCGCAGGTGTCATCAAGCTCAAGATCGCCTTTGCGATCGTCGCCAAACCGCAAGTCATCGTATTGACACCGCTGTTCGACATGCTCAGCCATGAGGCTCGCAATTCAGTGATGCATTACCTGCGCGAGTCGACCACCACGACCGTACTGTGCTTTTCACACCGGCGCGATCTCCACCTGTACGACGATTATGTGTTGTGCGATTTCGATCGGCAGACGCATTTTGCGTCCATCGAGGGTCTCACCGAAGCACACGGGCTCGTCATCAGCCGACACGAGGCCGCAATCAATGCACAACGCGTGTCTGGACCATGAAACCTTACGCACAACGTGACGTGCGCCCCCTGGTGGATTTCGCCGATCATCAACACATCGATGCGTTGATGAGCCGCTTACCCGCGGCGCCGCCGTCGCCGTTGCGTGCATTCGCAGGCGTGGTGATTTTGTTGCTCATCGTGTGTGGTGTACTGATGTGGAACGTAGCGTGGTTGCAGACCGCACCGGGTAGCGGCCAGGTCGTCGCGTTGAACCCTGCTGACCGGATCCAACCGGTCAGTGCACTGGTCGAGGGCCGTATCAACCGCTGGTTCGTACACGACGGCAGCATCGTCAAAGCCGGCGATCCTATCGTCGAAATAGCGGACGTTGATCCGCGTTTCATTGAGCGTCTTGAGGCGGAGCGCTCGGCGGTCGCCCATGGCCTTGCAGCCGCGCGCGGCGCAACGGAAACCGCGCTATTGGACTACCAGCGCCAGGAACGGCTGTTCAACGACGGCCTAAGTTCGCGCAGAGATTTTGAAGGTGCCAAGATC
Organism: Gammaproteobacteria bacterium; assembly: GCA_047611805.1. GTDB lineage: Bacteria > Pseudomonadota > Gammaproteobacteria > UBA11873. The sequence goes on along the minus strand of JBLFWX010000016.1, from coordinate 26,600 downwards.
AAGTACCAGGAAACCTTAGCGCGCGAAGCGGCCGCGCGCGCCTCGCTAAGCCAAACCGATATCAACCTCTCGCGTCGATCGTCGCAAATCGTGCGTGCGCCGGAGGATGGACGCATCGTGCGTATTCTGTCCGGCAATACCGCGACGTTCGTTAAGGCAGGCGACGCCATCGCCAGTTTCGCGCCGGAACACATCGAGCGTGCGGTGGAGGTTTTTGTGAGCGGCCTCGACGCCCCGCTGGCTCGGCCCGGGTTAGCGGCGCGGGTCATGTTCGAGGGTTGGCCGGCAGTGCAATTCAGTGGCTGGCCAGAGACTGCCGTTGGCACGTTCGGCGGAGTCGTCAGCACGATTGATCCGATGGCCGACGCAAATGGCCGCTTCCGCGTGCTAATCGCCGAGGATCCCGCTGAGCCGTGGCCCGACGACCGTTATTTGCGGCTCGGCGGGCAGGCGCGGTCGTGGATCCAGCTCAGTAGTGTTCGCCTCGGATACGAATTTTGGCGCCAGCTAAACCGTTTTCCGCCGCGCCCGCCGGCCGCCGCGACATCGCCATGAGAACAATCCTTGCGATTTCCATCGTAGGATTGCTGTGCGGGGCCTTAGGCGCGGCCGCCGAACCGCTAACCCTGGCACGAGTGCTGGAAACTTCGCGGGATCATTTCCCTCGTATTCAAGCGGCGGTTGAGGAGAAACTCATTCGCGCAGGGCGCATAACCACGGCGCTGGGCGCGTTTGACCTCGCGCTCGAGCAGGATGGTCTGATCTGGGCCGACGGCTTTTACGACGGTGCGGCGCTCGATAATCGCCTGACGAAACGATTGCCATCCTCGAATGCAAAAATCTACGCTGGCTACCGTGTTTCGAATGATGATTTTCCCATCTATGAGCAAGAACTTGTTACCAATGATGGAGGGGAATTCAGCCTTGGTGTGGTTTTTTCGTTGTGGCGCGACCGCGCCATCGACGCGCAGCGGTTCGCAGTGAGCAACGCGGAACTCAGCCTACGCGAAGCCGAGATCGATCTCGTGCTGGCTCGATTGACGACTCAGCGTAATGCGGCGCGTGCCTATTGGGCATGGCTAGTCGCTGGGCAACGCTTGGATGTGTATCTGAATTTGCTCGGACTAGCCGAGGATCGCATCAGCGGACTGGAACGTCGCGCTCGCGAAGGTGATGTGGCGGCCATATACGTGGTCGAAAACCGTCAGAACCTGCTACGACGACAGGCGTTGCTAACCGGCGCCGAACGTGACTTCAGCGTTGCCGCCATCGATTTGTCGCTTTACCTGCGCGACGCCGACGGAGCTCCACTGAAACCGCTAGCGGAACAACTGCCGAACGAGTTTCCGCACGTCAAGCCGTTGGTTGCCGACGCCGACACGTTGGTCAAGCGCGTTCTTGGGCAGCGGCCGGAGCTGCTGCGAATTGATAATCTGACTACGATCGAACGCAAGCGCTTGCTGTTGGCAGAGAACGAACTGAAGCCGCGTGTCGATCTTGGCCTCAAGGCGGCGCACGATGTTGGCAGCGGCAGTCGCACCCGCGAAGGATTCGACGCCATTGTGAACCTCGAAATATCCATCCCGCTGGAACGTCGCCGCGGCACGGGTCTGGTATCCCAGTCACATGCACGTCTGCGTCAACTGGCGCTAGAACGCCGCCTAGTCCAGGACCGCCTGGCCAACGATGTCACGCGCCTGAGCACGAACATCAACGCTTCGCGCGACCTCGTCGACATTACGCACGAGGAAGCCGAACAGGCCCAGCAAATGGTTGATGCCGAGCGGAAGCGGTTCGCGGCCGGTGCAAGTGATTTTTTCCTCGTCAACTTGCGCGAGGAGCGTAGCGCTGACGCAAGGGTGCGGAACCTTGAATCACGCTTACGTTACTACAACAACCTGGCCGATCTACAGGCCATTACACTCGACTATCAGGCGCTAGGAATCTAGGCGCGATGCGCGCCGATTGAAGACGCGAGCGCAAGCGGTGGCCGTTTGCCCACTACCCCCACTACCCCCACTACCTATCGATCTCACATGAGCATATTACGCAGTCTCATCAGTCCGACATGGGATCACCCGAAACAATTTCGGAGCGCGCGAAGACCGTAATTTACGATGCGAAAATGACGCTCAATGTGGTCATCGAGACCGTACTACTGCTAGCGACAGCCCTGGTTTTGCTAGCCGCTAAATAAAAAATCTACTTAAGTCTATTTGTAGCGTTTGACTTACGTGCATACCTCAGCGACGGACCCTTTCGTTCAGCAATCCTATTCTAAGTATCGTTTTGCGCTCGATTTCTCATTCTATCCGGGCAAATACACACTTTTTTACTAATCGACCGTCAACACCCGAAACTCCTGTCTACAATAAATACCGAGATTCGCTTAACAACAACTGATCAAATCCAGGTTTTGACCTGGGATATTTCGTCAAAAGGAAAAATAACGATGGGCTCCACTACGTATCGCGTTGTTATGAGCGGTGAGATCATTGCTCGCTATGAAACCGAGCTCGTCGCTGCTCATTTCGCGAAGCTATTTAAGCTTACACCGGAAAAAGCGGACGCATTGGTAGGCACCAAACGTGTGTTGCAGGAGGGCATCGCCTTAGAGTTAGCAAAGACTTATGAGGATAAATTGAAAGGCATCGGCTTAGGGGTCGCGATCGAGAAAGAATTGGCGTTGGTTGAAGAAACCGAACCGACCACTGAATCGAAACCCGAAAGCATCGGCGTAGCAAGCACCGTGCAGGCGAGCGCGCCTGCGACACGAGCAGCCCCTGGCATGGTTTGCCCCAAATGTCGTGTGGAGCAAACAAAAGCCGAACAATGCACGGGCTGCGGTGTATTCATGAGTAAAGTGCTAACGCAACAAACTGAATTAGAACCCAGTGTCAGATCGAGCCCGAGCGAACGGGCTACGCCTGCTCAATCGACAGCGAGCAAGGATGTTGTTCAGCCTGAAGCGAATTCCATCAAGACACTCGCGGTACCCGCGCTCGTCGCGCTGGCCGGCGCACTCCTGTGGTATTGGGTTGCGATGACCTTCGAGCGCGAACTCGGAGTTGTTGCTTGGTTGATTGGTGGCGCGGTTGGCGCGTGTGCTGCGGCGATCGGTGCAAAAGGCGAAACAACGGGCATTATCTGTGGCGTACTCGTAGTGCTGTCTATCTTCGGCGGAAAATATATGACCACATCCGCCTACCAGTCGATGTTTATAGAACAACTAAGCTCGTCGAGCGAATCAGGTGGCGACCACTTGAGAGAAATTTACGACGAACAAATCAGTGATGCGGCGCTCTTCTCGGAAACGGTGAGCGATAATGAGAGTCTGCGGCAATTTATGGTGGACACCGGATACACCGAAGCCGACCATAGCGCCGATGTGTCGGATGAGGAAATTGCAGGATTTAGAGAATACAGCGAACCTGATCTTAAAGCCCTGTTAGCCAATCGACCGCGCTTTGATCAATGGCGCGAAAGTATGCTTGATAACACGTTAACTGAATATTCAACGTTAGATTTTATGTTGGGAAATTTGGGTCTATTGGATATTCTCTTCTTATTCTTCGGCGTTGGAACCGCCTTTCGATTAGGCCGAGGCACGGGCTAATTTATTATTGCCGAAGTCGGAGAACGCTATTGGCATATAGTTGATTTAGCAGCGAACCATCGCCTACAGGACATTCAGTAATGACAGTACCCGCCGGGATGAACGGTCCTAGGTGTAATGAACCCGGTGTTCTAACCGGAACGTTGCCAGGTCTCTAGCAACGCTCGCACGGCCGACACAAACGCCAAAGGTTGGTCGAGCATCATGTGATGATGCGCTCGGGGAATTTCGATTATTGGTGCATCCGGCCCCATTAAACTTGAGATATAGTCCGCACCTTCGCGACTCACTAACGCACTGAGTTCACCACGGATATACGCACGCCGACAACGCATGTTCTGCGCGTGCTCATGGAACGGCTCCTTCCAGCGGTCCGCACCCATCGCGTGCGGATCAAACTTCCAGTTCCAGCCATCTCCTTCTGTTTTGAGCGAGTGTCGCGCTATAAATTCAACAAGGAAATCGTTATCGCAAGTTTGCGCTGGCATGAGACGAAAGCGTGCCACAGCTTCTTCGAATGTAGGGTAGGTACGCGTGTGATTAAAAATCCGTTGTGCGCGCCCTGGCGGCGGATCGTCCGGTCGGCGGATAGGTGTGTCTGCGATAATTGCGCCCGCGATTTGGTCACCGAAATCAACGCCGAACTGCAACGTCATAAAGCCACCAAACGAGTGGCCAACGATGAACGGTTGCTCACCGAGATCCGCATCGATGAGCACTTCGCGAATTTCTCTGGCACGCTGAGACGAAGTGTATTTTTCGCGCCTACCACTATCGCCCATACCGCTTAAGTCGATCGCCGCGACCCGATAGTCTTGCGCAAAAAACGGTGCGACGAAACGCCACCAATTCGCGTGCGCCCCGCCGCCGTGGATGAATAAGATCCCACGCGTTGGGTTCCGCCCTGCCGGCGAGCGCCAACGCAGGTAGTGAATGTCGCAGCCTTCGACCGCAACGGTTCGGGATTCGCACCGCTGCGCAATTGCCCAATCGAACCATTCTGGGGTAGTCGCGCGTACTTTTAGGTGAGGCTCATCATTGTTGAGCAAGTTCTGAACGGTCATATATCGTCTATTTTTTTATTAATTTACGCTTGTCGCTCACGATGCGTTAGGCCCGGCGTGGTTCCACTACAAATTCGGAAAGCTTTGCCTCGCGGGTCATCTCGTAGTAATCAACGTTACGAAACGGCGAATTCACGACGATCCGACCGCGTGCGTTGCGGTAGTACGTGGTCATCCCTTCGTGGGTCCAAACCATGTCCTCATGCGCAGCATCAACCTTCGCGTTGTAGGCGTCGTGCACTTCTTGCCGACACTCCACCGCGCCAAGATCTTCCGCACTCATCTTCTTAATCAAATCCATAATGAAATGGACTTGCATTTCCACGACGAAAATTAAGCTGCCACCATGGCCAGGTTGCAGGTTCGGGCCATAAAGCGTGAAAAAATTTGGGAAGTCCGGCACGACAGTGCCGAGATAGGCGCTCGCGTTGTCGTCATCCCACGCTTCACGCAAAGTCCGGCCGGACCGCCCTGTCACATTGAATGTCGTGATGAAGCGCAGCACGTCAAAACCCGTCGCGAGCAAGAGAACATCTGCGTCGTATGCCGAACCATCTTGAGTAATTAACCGGTTCGCCTCGATCTTCGTTACTGGATTGTCGACGAGTTCGACTCGTTCGTTGCGCAACATTCGGTACCACCCATTGTCCATTAGCATTCGTTTACCGAACGGTGGATAAGTCGGCAGTACCTTGTCGAGTAGATCGATCCGCTCGCCAAGTTCGCGCTTTACATGTTCGGTAAAGAAGGCGCGGTGCGCATCGTTCGTTGCATTCAACGAGCGCTCTTTATAGTTCCAATTTGGATCTTTCTGCAAAGCGGAATGGATGCGATCGTTGAACGTCCACCCTAACCGAACCCGATACCATGCTTGATAAAGCGGTACTTCACGCAACATGAAACGTAGCGCGTCCGGTACGGCGCGGCGAAACTGTGCGAACGGCGCGGCCCAATGCGGCGAGCGCTGAAAAATCGTCAGCGACTCCACGTCATTTTGAATCTCGGGGCCAATCTGCATACAGCTCGCACCGTTGCCGATGATCGCCACTTTCTTACCTTTCAAATCGACATCTTCGCGCCATTGCGCCGTGTGGAAAGCAGGACCCGCAAAATCTTCCAGCCCATCGATGTTCGGTTTAACTGGCGGATTGAAAATACCGGTCGCGCTGATCAAGATGTTACCGACTAAGGTTTCTTTTACTCCGTCGGCACCGGTAAGATTGACCGTCCAACGTTGGCTCGTCTCGTCGTACACCGCATCGTCAACTGGGGTGTTAAATCTAATGTGCTGGTGAAGATCGAATTGCTTGGCAACGTGTTCCAAATAACCGTGTAAATCGTCGCGCAAAGCGAAGAACATCGACCAATCGTGCATCGCGAATGAATACGAATACAAATGATTCGGCGTATCAACGCCGGCACCTGGGTAGCGATTTTCAAGCCAAACGCCGCCCACGTTTGCATTTTTTTCTAGAATCGTAAACGGCACACCTGCCGCTTTGAGATTGACGGCGGTACAAATCCCAGACACGCCAGCCCCAACAATGAGTACGTGAAAATCCTCTGGTAGCAGAATTTTCTCTTCGGAAACTGGTCGATGTCCGAGTTGGCTTGCGGTGAACGCTCCATATTCATCCGGCACCGGTTCGCCCATTGTCGTACTCAGCATCTTGACCAGAAGTTCCGGGGACGGTTCGTTGATAGCAACCGGCTTGCCGGCGCGCCAGTCGAGAATCGCTTCCAACGATGCGGCGCGGATTTCTTCCTGAATCTCGTCAGGTAAACCGCCGGAGTCGTTATCGCCTAAGCCGCTGCCTTTTGATGGGCGGTAGGGGTGATCCAGCCAGTGCTTCTCGCCGGTCATTTGCACGAGCATCATCAACAACGTCGGTATGTTTGCGTCGGCGAGCGCAGCACTGAACTGCTCGCGCTCGTTAGCCTGATTAGTCTGAGTCATGTGCGTTCCTTTTAAGATGCAAGCGCATCGTTAACAGCCGGCATTACGGTATCGGCAAAAAGCTGAACGGAATCCAACACCATCGGACCCGCCATGCCGCCGCAGTCGACATAACAGATCAGGCGATCGATGCCGCCGAGATCAGTATTGGCTTTAAGTATTTGCGCTGTCACTTCATTTGAGTCACCGCACAGATCCGCCTCGCGAGCAATGAACCGCTCTTTCGCAATGCGTTTACTCAGTTCGCGGACACCGAATGTTAGTCCTTTGCTTTCGGTTAGCAATTTCGTGAATGCGCGGTAGTTATCCCGATAAGGAAACCACGAATCGCGCGCCGCTTGTCCGGAACTCTGCACGTGCACGTAGGCCACTGCCGCCACACTCATGCCCGCCGGATCATGATCGCTCTGCCGATACGCGTCGCGATACACGTCCGCGAGGTAGCGCATATCCGCGAATTGTCCGACGACGGTCATGAGCATTAATTTGTAGCCATTGCGCCCGGCGTTGCGCGCATTTTCTTCGTTTGATGCCGTCGCTATATTGATCGGAATTGATCGGCCGCTAAACGTACGCGGCTGCAATGCTGATTGTCGAATCGGGGCTCTGAATTTTCCGCTCCAGTCGATGTCCTTCTCATCCCACAGGGTACGCAGGAGACTGAGATTCTCCGCTGAAATGGCGGCCATATCGTCCATGTTTTGTCCGAATAAATCGAAAGTGTGGGCGGTATAGCCGCTACCAAAACCGATTTCCGCGCGGCCTTGGCTAAGGAGATCCAAGGTCGCGAATTCTTCAGCAAGACGGACTGGATCGTGATTAGGTAACAAACTCACGGCCGTGCCGAGGCGGATTTTCTCGCTCCGCATCGCAATACTAGCCAGCACCATCTGTGGTGACGAACCAATATAGTCACAGCAGTGATGTTCGCCGAGCCAAATCGCCCCGTAGCCTGCTTTATCGGCCCGGTGCCCGAGTTCAACCCAGAATTGGAAACGCTCGGCTTGGGTCTCGTTGTAAGACCCGGTATGCGGATCGGGCAAGTGGTCACCTAACGAGACGACGTCAAATTGCATTGCGAAGTTCCTCTAACTGAAATTTCTTGCAGTTCGTTTTCGTTATGTTTCGACACGAAAAGGGCTTGCGAGAGCCTCGCGCGCCAATTGGCAGATGATTGAGGGGACAATCACGGCGACCTGATCTAGGTCAATGCGGATCGCGCGGGCCGGGTCATTATAAATGCGTTTTCGCGCGCAGCACTACAGTTGCTGACCACCTGGGATAGAAGCCGCGCAAACGATTGATCGGCGTGATTCCTCCCTACACGTCGAAATTCGTCTAGGATTACGGGTATTCGGATGACAAGAAGCCGTTTATGACTCTGAGTCTTATCTCCGCAGGCCTATTGATTTGCTGCGTGTCACTTACTGCGTCTGCAGCGGGCATTAACAAATGGACTGACGCACAAGGCAACGTCCACTTTGGCGACCAGCCGCCAGCGCAAGCTATCGAACTCCATACCCCGACGCGAGCAGCACCGGAACCGGGCTCGGATGAAGCAAAAGCTATCGAATCTAGCAGCATCGAGGCGCAGCTCGAACGGACGAATTTGCTAGGACATCCAGCCAAGACGGCCAAAGCTAGAACTCGCGGGAATCCATCCATTCGCAACCGACGGATTGCAGGACTCGAGAGATGGAAAAGCGAGTTCGTCAAAAAATGTAAGACGAATCACGGTGCGAACTGTGGAAGCCCGAGCTACCAGGATGATCATCGTCCGTTAACCGCAGAAGAACAAGTGAACGTTCAAGATGCTATCCACGCGCGCCGCAGACGCGGATACTAATTTAGCTGGGCGAGCTACGATGGATTAGGTTCGTTCGCTCAGCCTTTGTTTGATACGCCAGCGAGAAAAAACCATGCCTATTACGTTTAAAAGTAAACATTCACCGAACATTTTAATGTTGGAATCTGTTGCCTTACAGATGATCAAAATGATGGGCCGAAACGGCAGCGTGCCAAGTGCGCTGTCGGCAGATGACGTTCCGGCAGCGTTAGACAAATTGCGCCAACAGATCGACTTGCAAGCAGCACAATCCGGTCGCGGCGACGAAGATGAGCAAGAAAATGATCGCGACGTGAGCGTCGCTCATCGAGCATTGCCATTGATCAATATGCTGGTCGCAGCCGTCGAGCACGGCGACCATGTGATTTGGGATCGTTAAGACTAGCTAGCCTAACTTCGTGCGCGCATCGGTAGATGCGAATAACCGATCACGTGCGTTTGGGCGATACCGATCGGATCACCATGCAATTCCATGTTTTTCAAATGCGGGATCAAGGCTGCTAGGCCCGCTTTTAATTCCGCCCGCGCGAGATTTGTGCCCAAACAAAAATGAGCTCCGAATCCAAACGTTAAATGCGGATTAGGTGCGCGCGTGATGTCGAAACGATAGGGATCTTCGAATACGCGTTCGTCACGGTTCGCCGACGGATAAAATACCCCAACCGTGTCACCCGCAGAAATCTTCGTGCCAGCCAATTCGAAATCTTGCGTCACCGTGCGCAAGAAATTCCCAACCGGAGACGTCCAACGCAGGATTTCTTCGACGGCCGATAAAAGGAGTTCGGGGTTGTCGCACAACAGATCACATTGGTCTGGGTGTTGCAACAACGCCGCCACGCCGCCAGCGAACGCGTTTCGCGTGGTATCGTTGCCGGCTGCAATAAGCAGGAATATGTAGCCATTTAACTGCTGATCAGTGAGATATTCGCCCTGCACTTTCGTATGCACCATGCGATCGATCAAGCCACCACGTTCGGCACCGACGGCGCGACTTTCCACAATCAAACCTTCTACGTAGGTGCGCAATTCGTACATGCTGCGATAGCCAGCAGCACCGCGACTTTCACCCGGTCGTCGATCCACTTCTTCGATCTCCCCGACCAAGGCGTTCGACCAAATCAGGATCTGTTTCCAGTCGTCCGGTGCGAGTCCCATAATTTCGCCGATCGCAGCCAACGGTAATTTACAAGCGAGACCGCTCACAAAATCACTGCTTTCACCTCGCGCTGTAGCGGCTTTGAGTTCGGCGACAAATGAATTCGTAAACTGCTCAGACAAATTTGCAAAATGGGCGGCCATCTTACGCATCCCGCCTTGCGTGAACGCCCAACTCGATTGTTTGCGCAAATGGCGGTGCTCGGGATTGTCCATGAACACCATATCCGGTGGCTCGTTCGGATCCCAATTCCGTTCTTCGCCGAACGAGTCGACCCCGGCTCGGAGTAACTCCGGCGTACCTTTTAAGGTTAAACGCAGGCGCGGGCCACTGTTGATGAAAATCTCGGGATTATCGGACACCGTCATCACATCTGCATAGCGAGTGACGGCCCAAAAAGGCTCGACATCGTCGCGCTCGTACCAAAAAATAGGCGCATCACGGCGCAATAAATCCCACTCGGCCCACGGTGCGCCGTGCTCCGCATAGTGCCGAGGATGATGAATATTGATTGTGTCTAAAGTAAGGGTCACGTTCTCTCTCGGCCAGACGGATTTAAATTCCGAGCGGATTATGCCATTTAAGATCTGCGGAGCGCGAATGATCGATAAATAAGAATTTCGCATCCATGTACCAAACCTCGGTTTCACAATCGGTGACGTTGCGCAATACGCGATATCTACTTTGAGGCCACGATAAGACTATCTATATACTGCGTCGACCTAACCGGAGAACTCCTATGTTTAAAGTGATCGGAATATTAAAGCGTCCTGAAGGCACAGATTTTGAGACTTTCAAAACATGGTGGCTTGAGGAGCATTCGCAGAAAGTAAAGCAATGGCCAGGCCTCGTGGAATACCGCATCAATATGTGTACGACACCCGATCAAGACTACGACGGCGTTGCGGAAGTCTGGTTTGAAACCCGCGCGGCCATGGACGCAGTGTTCTCCACACCCGAAGGGGAACGCGCACGCGCTAGCGCTACAGGCGGGGCAGCACCTGCGGGCCTATCGATTTTACTCACCGAAGAGCACGTTATTGTGTGAAAACAGTTTCCACAACTCTATAAAGGGAAAAGCATGAGCAACGAAAAGCGCGAAAAAGGCCTCGACCTTCTAGAACAGCTTTGTGGCGAACGCGATGCCATTAACAGTTTCGAACCTAAGTTTCGGGACTATACGCTCGAACATTTGTTCGGTGACGTCTGGCAAGACGATGCCCTAGCACTCCAAGAACGTGAATTGGTAACCTGCACCATCCTGACGGCCTTAGCCCGCGAGCCAGAGCAGCGATTTCATTTTGCGGCTGCGCGCCGGCTCGGCATCCCACGAGAAAAGCTCGCCGCAATGATCACGCACGCGGCACACTATGCCGGATGGCCAAACGCCGTCGGGGCGTTCCGCTCTTTGAATGAAGTGTGGCCCGAGGCCGAGTCGAAGAATTAACATTGAACCATGACGAAAATACTGAGGAATAAATAGTGACAAAAACTGTACTAATTGTCGGCGCAAGTGGTCTAGTCGGCACGGCAGCGGCGCTAGATTTTGCCGATGCAGGCTGGACTGTGATCACGGCGTCGCGGCGCGATCCAGAATTACTAGGCTCGTGTGGGTTTCGGCACGTCAGTCTTGATCTGATGGATCCGGGCGCTTGCGAGAAGGCCGCGCAATCCTTAAGCGCTGTGACTCATGTCGTGTATACCGCCGTATTCGAATTGCCGGGACTCATCGCCGGCTGGTCCGATCCCATGCAGATCGAGACGAACGGCCAGATGCTACGAAATCTTCTGGAGCCTTTACGCGAATCTGCAAAACTGCGGCACGTGAGCGTACTCCAAGGCACTAAGGCCTACGGCATCACCGCTGGCGTGCCGATGCGCGTACCCGCGCGCGAAGCGCAAGAACGGGTGGTGCACCCGAATTTTTATTGGCTGCAAGAAGATTACATTCGCGAGACGTCCGCCAAGGGCGGATTCGATTTCACGATTTTTCGCCCGCAACTCATCGTTGGCCCGAATCACGGCGTGGTGATGAATTTACCGCCCGTGATCGGCATATACGCCGCAATCCGTAAGGAACTTGGCTTACCGTTTTCCTTCCCTGGCGGCGCAACCTGGGTATGGGAAGCTGCCGATGCGCGACTCGTCGCGGGCGCGATCGTCTGGGCTGCGGATGCGCCAAACGCTGCCGGCGAGACATTTAATTTAACGAACGGTGAAGTCTTTTCGTTTCGCGACATGTGGGCCGCTATGGCCGGCACCTTAGGCGTGGAAACGGGACCCGACGAATCCATCTCACTCGCCGAGTACATCCCAGCGAATGCGCACGTCTGGCAAAAGGTGGTCGAGCGCTGCGACTTGCGCGCCATTGCGCTCGACGATCTACTCGGTGAGTCTCATTTCTATGCCGATATGTGTCTGGCACACGGTGCCAGCGAACCGCCCGATCCGGTTTTCGTTAGCACCGTGAAAATTCGTCAGGCAGGATTTACGATGGCTTGGAATACCGAGGATAGTTTTTGCTATTGGTTGAACGATCTCATCGATCGAAAAATCCTACCGCCGGCCAACTAACAACGAGCGGGTCGCGCCAAAGATCGCAAACTTATCCGCGATCCGCTCGGTGCACTAAAATGGGTGACAACGGCGTTGCCGCCTTTAGAAACCTGACACAGCGATAACGAATCACAAGGAGCCATCAGACCGGTTATGAAACAGCCTTCTCGCATCATCGACATCTCCCAACCACTCGACAACGAAACGCAAGTCGACCCGGACTTCATGCGACCATCGATTCGCTATATATCCGGCAAAGAAAACGCCAAGTTAATGTGCGAATTGTTTCCAGGATTAAAGGAAGAAGATTTGCCGGGTGGCGAAGGTTGGGCGATGGAGGAAATCACCTTAACCACGCATAACGGCACGCACATGGACGCGCCGTATCACTACAATTCCAAAGACAAGCACGGCAACCCCATGCCAACGATAGACCAGATGCCGCTGGACTGGTATTTCCGCCCTGGCGTGAAACTCGATTTTCGCCACATGGACGACGGCTACGTCGCCACGGCAGCAGACGTGCAAGCCGAGCTCAAGCGCATTAGTTACGAACTGCAGCCGATGGATATTGTGCTAGTGAATACCCACGCTGGTGAGATGTATGGCAGTGACCAATACATCCATTCGGGTTGCGGCGTGGGCGGCGAGGCGACGAAGTGGCTCACTTCGCAAGGGGTTCGGGTTACTGGTATTGACGGCTGGAGTTGGGACGCACCGTTTTCTAAAACCTTAGAGCGTTGGCTAGCAACCAAAGACCCCAAGATTATTTGGGAAGGACATTATGCGGGTATTGACGTTCCGTACTGCCACATGGAAAAACTCCGCCACTTAGAGGATCTACCTGATTATGGCTTTACGGTCGCCTGTTTCCCGTGCAAGATTAAAGCCGCCTCAGGGGGCTGGACACGAGCCGTTGCAATGATCGACTAATCGACTGCGACTAGAAAACCCTGGAAAAATCAAAAGCGACAATCGAGCCTGCGACGAGCATCTGCTCGTCGCACAAAAGGCCACCACGGTCGATGTAATCCATTTCAGTCCGGGGGATCTAGATGAACAAGACAAGCCAACTAATTTGCGCATGGTGCGCCATACCATTTGCCATTATCTTCACCATCGGAATCTGGCCGATCGCCGGAATGATGCCACCGTTGTCGCCGAATCTATCGGCACTCGAAATCGCGACAATCTATCGCGACAATAATCTGCCTATCCGTACCGGCGCGCTAATCATGATGTCCTGTGTTGGATTTATGTGTGCCTTTGTCGCCGTAATCGCCGTGCAAATGCGTCGCATCGAAGGTCGTTTCGACGTTCTCACGATCGCGCAAATTTCGGGTGGTACAGCCAGCGTCGTGGCGTTTATCTTCGCAACCGTCGCATGGACGGCAGCAGCATTTAGGCCGGATCGTAGCCCTGAGTTGATTCAGTTATTGAACGATATGGGATGGATTTATTTTCTCATGACCTTCTCAACATTCATCGTTCAGGATTTCGTTGTCGGATTTGCGATTTTGGGTGACAAAAATGCCGAACCTATCTTTCCGCGCTGGCTCGGCTATTTCAATTTATGGGTCGGTGTTTCGTTTATCCCAGGCGGCCTCCTCACATTCTTCAAAGTCGGGCCGTTTGCCTGGGATGGATTGTTTGTCTGGTGGATTCCGTTCCTGATGTTCTTTTCTTGGTATATCGTAATGTTTGTGATGCTGCGTCGCGCGATCATTGCGCAAAGCGAAGAGCCGGCAACAAGCTAGCAGCCTTTCACCGTGTCATCCGTCGATCTGCCGCAATCGGCAAAAAAACACCTGCCTGGGGAATCCGGTGTCTGGGTGTTTATCCTCGGCGATATGATGATGTTCGCGCTACTTTTCACCGTGTTCATCTACTATCGCTCGCAAGACGTCGATTTATTCGCCCAATCGCAAGTTACGTTGAAGCAAACTTATGGTGCAGTAAATACCTTACTACTGTTATCGAGTTCCTGGTTTGTCGCCCTCGCAATTCAAGCTGCCAGACGAAGCCTCGGCAATATCAGCGCGCGTTATTTTGCCTTGACGATATTTTGCGCGCTGGCCTTCGTGGCGGTGAAAGTTCTTGAATACGGGGAGAAGTTTCGCGCCGGTATTTCGATCATCACGAATGACTTCTACATGTATTACTTCATGCTCACGGGCATTCATTTAATTCATGTCGTGATCGGACTAGGTGTGCTCACTTTTCTGTGGCACACCGCGCGTTCGGCTGAGCTGGACGAGAAGAATATTAACCTGTTGGAAAGTGGCGCGAGCTTCTGGCATATGGTCGATATTCTTTGGATTGTTTTATTCGCGTTGTTCTACTTATTACGTTAACCCAATGGAAACGATCCCAATATCGAGAATTACCTGGGTGTGGTTCGGACTCATCCTTGCCACCGGCTTGTCCTGGCAGTTTGGCCACGGGTTTGGGTTTGGCGATCAGTTTCATTACGCAACGATCGCGATTTTGATCATCACATTCATCAAGGTCCGCTTCGTGTTCCTAGATTTTATGGAGTTACGCACCGCGCCATTGGCCTTGCGACTGGCTTTCGAGGCATGGGCTGTGATCGTCTGCGCTACCTTAATATTTCTCTATTGGTCCGGTATCTGACTAAAGCGTTGCTAAGGTTCGCTGCACGGTTCTAATGTCGCTTTGTTGACGTTCGAGTAGGGTACGGCGGGGCACACGAATCGGGCGAGATAGAATCCGCTCTTCGACTATGATGGTCGTTATCCAGACCACAAACTATTACTGATCGCTGTTCGCAGCGCAAAAGGAATCCAGCATGGCAGACACCCACACATTCGATAAGCAGCGCGCAAAATCGTTCACAGCGAAAGTGCTTGGCGACATGGCCGGTGCAGTAGCAATGAATCTATGCGTGATCGGAGACCGACTCGGATTGTTCAAAGACTTGGCCGCCAACGGACCCGCCGATGCAGCGAGCTTCGCGACGCGCAATCAAGTCGATGAGCGCTATGCGCTCGAGTGGTTGGAAGGGTTGGCCGCCGCCGAGTACCTCGACTTCGATCCGGTTTCTGGTCAATTCACGCTGCCAAGCGAGCACTCGCGACCATTAGCCGAAGATTCGCACCCGCTATTCCAAGGCAATTTACGTAACCTCCTCGCCTACGGCATGGGCCCGATAGACGAACTGACCAATGCGTTTAAGCACGGCGGCGGTGTGCATCAATCGTCGTTCCCGCCGGAATTCTACGCGACCATGCAATGTTCTAGCGGTGTCCGTTACGAGAACTTTCTCATGCAAACCTGGCTGCCGGATATGCCCGATGTGGTGGCCATGTTAGAACGCGGAGTCGATGTTGCTGATGTGGGTTGTGGCCAAGGAACCGCCATGACGATCATGGCGAACTCTTTCCCGAAATCCCGTTTCTGGGGGTATGATGCGTTCGCCCCGCAGATCGAAGGTGCGATCGAAAATTCTAAAGCGCGTGGCGTCGGTAGCAACGCACAATTCGAAGTGCTGGACGGTAGCGGCGAACTCCCGCGTGACTTCGATATAATTTTTACGTTTGACGTGATCCACGATATGGCGAAGCCGCGCGAAGGCCTGGCGAATATTCAACGCCATTTGAAACCGGGTGGCATTTACGTGCTCCAAGAAATTACGGCGGCCGATGAGCGTCATGAAAACCGCGGTCCGGCAGCGATCATTAAGTACGGCATGAGCATGACTTACTGCATGACCACCTCGCTTGCTCATCACGGCGAAGGACTCGGCACCTTAGGTATGTCCGAGAAAGTTGCACGCGATCTTTGTATTGAAGCCGGCTTCGGAAAATTTCGTAAGCTCGATTGCAGCAATGATTTCATTTCATTGTTTGAAGTGCGCGCCGTCTAAAGCTCGTGGAACGAGACACCAAAGAAACGCCTGTTTGCGTGCAAAACGGTCCCTATGGAGTAGAGCTCCAAGCGGGACAGTATTTCTGGTGCTCCTGCGGGTTGTCGACAAAACAACCGTTCTGCGATGGTAGCCACCACGGTACGTCATTTAAACCTGTAGAAATCGCGCTCGATCATACACAGGCGATCTGGCTGTGCGGCTGCAAGCGGACAGCGAATGCGCCGCATTGCGACGGCCAACACCAGCAGCCTGGCTGATCATTTTGAGTACGGAGCGCCAAGCAGCTACACAAATGGACGACTCCGTCGGGCCAGCACTCGTGTCTCGCGCTCGCGAACTGAAAGCGCATTTCCGAGATTGCGCCTTCGAAGCTGAGACCGAACGTCGAGTGCCGAAGGCCTCGTTCGAGAAACTGAGCGCGAGTGGCCTCCTGCGTGCCTATATCCCCGAACGTTTCGGCGGCTACGAAGTTTCTCCGCGTTGGTTTTGGCGCATCGCGGCCGAACTTGCGAGTGCTTGTCCATCGACCGGCTGGGTTTACAGTGTGCTCTCTTGCCACACCTATTTGTTCGCGATGTTCCCGGAGCATGCCCAAGAGGAAATTTTCTCAGCCCACCCAGACGTGGCCATTTCCGGCGTCCTGCCGGATAAGAGTACGGCTAAACTCGTCGACGGCGGATTACGGATGAAAACGGGTTTCTGGCCCTTTGGGTCGGGCTGTCACAACGCAGACTGGGCCATGCTTGGAGTTGAACTTGAAGACCATCCCCCTGGTTATAACAAAGCTTTTTGCATCGTACCGATGGCAGAAGTCGAAATCGTCGACGATTGGAAAGTCGCCGGGTTGAAAGCAACCGGCAGTAACAGCTTGCGACTTAAATCCGCCGAATTGTTCGTACCGACTCATCGCACCTTAAAAGCTGAAGTCGCCTTGGCTCATAAGTATGGCGAACAACGCACGCAACTCTATCGCACACCCATGGCGCCTGTGCTGTCGCTGAGCTTGGGACTTGGCGCGACCATTGGCGCAGCCCGCGGCGCGCTCGAATATTTCGAAGATCTCGTGGGGCATCGTTCCGAACGACCCATGATCTACACAACTGAGGTGCGCAAACACGAACTCCCGGCAACCCTAAGTACGCTTGCCGCCGCAACCGCGCGGCTCGATAGTGCTTGCTTACTCGCAGACCATGCGTGTGATCTTGCCTGGTCTTCCGCCGCCACACCGAAAACAGTACTCAATATGGAAACGCGTGCGCGGCTACGCTTGTATGGAGTTCATGTGATGCACGAATGTCGCGAGATCGTCAATCTGTTGTTCTTACAATCGGGCGGCTCGGCACTGCACGAACAAAGCCCCATCCAGCGCTTCAATCGCGACGCTCAAGCGATGACGATGCACGAAATGGCCCATCTCGACATGATGCAAAACACTTACGGCCAAGTGCGCCTGAAACAAGCGACAAACCATTGGCTACTTTAAGTAACTATTTCAAACCCAAACGATTAACACCGGAATTGGGCATCCTTACCAAGCAATTCTGAAGGCGATTATGAGCAGCGAACTAAATTTCGATCCGACTAGATCCGATGTGCAAACAGATCCCTATCCGCTCTATCGGCGCCTGCGCGACGAAGCCCCCGTCTATTACGTGGCCGCACTAAACGCCTTCGCGTTATCTCGCTACGAGGATTGCAAAAATGCGTTCTTGCATCCGGAACTCTATTCGGCGAGGGACTTTATCGCTCAAGCGTTCGGTGATCTTGACCCAGTGCCTGAGGTGCCTTCGATCATTGCTATGGATCCACCGGAACATACTCCATTGCGCAAACTCGCCGGTCAAGCGTTTACACCGTCGGTTACTCGATCCTTGGAACCTAAAATCCAAGCCATTATTGACGGCTTGATTGACGAGATTGAAGAACGTGGAAAGCAGTTCGATTTCGTGGCGGATTTTGCCGCCTATGTGCCCGTGAGCGTGACGGCGGAACTCATCGGCATTGATCCGAGTCAACGTGAGAATTTCAAAGTCTGGACGATGGATCTCCTGAACGCTGCGAATCGCGCCAGCTTATCGGATAGCGAAGTCAGTCGAATTCGCGCCAGCGTGGCGCAACTGCGCGAGTATCTTGAAGGCGCAATTGAGGAACGTCGGAAGTCACCAGCCAACGACTTTATTTCTTTGCTCATCACAGCGGAAGTAGACGGCAATGTGCTCTCAGCAATTGAAGTTTTAAGTGTCGCAATACTCACGCACTTCGGCGGGTCGGAGACCCCTTCCCATTTGATTAGTAGCGCGATGCTTGCGCTATTTGAAAATCCGGATGCGCAAACAGCCGTACAAGCGGATCTAGGATTAACCACGAACTTGGTTGTCGAAACCTTGCGCTACTGGTCGCCTGTGAATCTCGTTTTCCAAACTGCGACTCAAGATATTGAATTGCATGGCACGTATATCCCGGCTGGCGCATATGTGCTGTCCTACATTGCATCAGCAAATCGAGACGAGCGACAATTTTCGGATCCGAATCGATTTGATGTTCACCGCGACGCACATCGCCATCTGTCGTTCGCGCATGGCGCGCACTATTGTCCCGGAGCTGCGCTCGGCACCCGGATGGCTGCCATCGCTTTGCAATCCGTACTCACGCGATTGCCGAATATTCGGCGACTCGAGCAAACAACCGAGTGGCTGCCGTCATTATGGGTACGCGGCGCAAAAGTCTTGCCTGTCGCGTATTAGACGTACGGTCGTCGGGCGTTTTGTTCGGCCTCGGGCCGCGCTTTGAAGGCAAATTCCGAACTCGATAAATTCGCGCGCCCGGTGCACTAAATCAAAATCTGGCTAAGCGAATTTCCGTTCAACCAGTCGCGCACTGCTGCTTGCTCAGACGCCGACAACTCATTGTGGAATCTCGATACCAGTAGTTGACGCGATCGCTCCGGGTATTCGCGCGCGCTAAAACTCACAAATTGACCATAAACCGTCATCTCGAACGCTTTCCTACCGCTTGCTCGCGCCAGACAATTCTGTCTCGACGAACGGCGCGTAGTAGCCAGTCGCGAGTAATTGTAGATGCCGTGCGAACGGCGTCGACTCGGGAAATGGCGCGAGTTCTCCTGTGCCATTCCAGGCATCGCGCCGTCCCGCCAAGTACCCGACCACTTCCGGGAACGCACTCAAATCCGGGATCGGGTCGTGATGAATATGCGCCCTTAGCCCACCGAGGACTGCCGCATCAACAGCACACGGACGTTCGCCGAGTAGGTAGCGCGTGTTTTTCAGTTGCTCCTCTGCAGCCGTTAAAATTCCGTGATATTCCTTTTCCGCAGCGTCCCTTTGATGCTCCGGTTCGGTGCCGGTTGCACGGCAAGAACGCAAACCCCAATTCGCTAACTCATCGGCGTTACCTCGGATCTCACCGCTCAAGCGCAAAGCGCGTGTTCTCTGGAGAGTGCCAACGATAGTGAACGTAAACTCGCGATACCCATTCGTCTAGCACCTCCTCCAACAGATGCACCAAGAATCCTAGCGGTCCAGTCGGAAACATCCGGCGTGATGGAAAGCGACTATCTAGGAGCTGCATCACCGGTGTGGTATCCGCCAACAGCCAATTTTCTGGCGTCCGGAGCACGGGTAATTGGTGAGTTCCTGCGCGGCTCGTTAATTCTTCGCGCAGGGCGCTGGTTTCTAATGTTCGTTCGAAGCTCGCGCCATAAAATACAAGCGCGGCTTCGAGCTTACGGGTGAAGCCGCTAGACTCAGGCCCGTAGAGTTGATAGACGAGATTCATCAAAGCTTACTCACACAAGTCAAAACGAGATGGTTCGCAACGTCGTGAATTCATTTAGCTACCTGCTAATTTCGCACCGCGAATTTCGAACAATTCACGCAGAATAGAACGATGGCAGTGCCCTTCGTCCTCACAATAGCATCCAACAGAAAAGTTCGTTTGCTGGGAAAGCGCCGCCAACACATCCAGATCGCGGCTTGGCACGGCCTGTTTCATTTCGGCTAGAAAACGCCGCTTAAAATTTTTCCATTGTTGATCGCCGGTTATCGGAATCGATTCCTCTAACAGCGCGTCGCTTGGCGCGAGATTCGGAAACCACACGTCGTAGAAGTTCTTTGCAGCGTGATCCGCTTTCTTAATTCCTCGGGGCGGACGTCGAACGGTTCCAATACGCAAACCTTCACCAGGGTCGCGATCGCTACCGAGACGCACGATTCGGATACTCATGCTTGAAATACCTTTCGGTGGTTCGCCTTAGATTATCAGAGTTTCTCAATCGCGAGCCGCAACGCCGGACGCTAGAACGCTTCGACCTTGGAGGCGGTTTCTGAACGCAAAGCCTGTATCACGTGGGGCGATGAGCACCATCCGTGGCCTACTTCACGCCAAAACTCACGGTCCCGCATTGCCAGCGAGGACCCCTAGATTTAAGCGCTGCCCGTCTACCTCGCCTCAGATGGGCTTTCCGGATGCCGCTGCGATACGGCAACTGCCGGGAATCCATCGCGTGTGCGTCGCGGAGTTTCCTTTAATCGAAAGGACGCAAAGTCCTGCCGTCACTCATTGTTCAGAGCGAGCGCGGCGTGTCGCAACACGTTATTACAGCTATTTTCTAGCAACAGTTGCTTGAAACGGAGGTCAACCTGCAGCATATCTCCGACGGTTAATCAGACGACGTGGAGAAATTGCGACGGCGCTTAATAAGCGATTTCTAAAGGCATGCGCCGGCGGACATCCTCAGACCGTCACATTTGCACGCGAGCTAAACGCCGACCGGGGCCGACTCCGCCGCTAGGGCCCTCAAATTAATAGAATAAAGACCAATTATGAATAGGTTGGATTAACTTAGGATAACTAATATATGATCAATAAAATCAACGTTGCTCACATTAAGTATGTGTATGATAAATCCACCCGCGTCAGAAAATTCATCCCGCGTGAGATCAGAACACCATGTTAGATAACGAACACGGATATTCGTGGCTCACGATTTCGCAAGCCGCTGAATTCCTTAACGTGAGCAAAGTGACCATTCGACGTTGGACGAATGACGGGAAACTAAAATGTTCGCGGGTCGGTACAAGGCAGGAGCGCCGTTTTCTCAAATCCGAGCTACTGAAACTCTTTTCTGATTATCCGGACCTTGCGAACGAAGGCGTCTACCCTTTGGGTGAGACTGAGGGTAATCATCGGTGTCTCATTTGCGAAGACGTTCAGCAAGAATCGGAGGCCATCGCTGACGAGATAGTCGCCCAGATCTCGGCTGGGGCGAATGTGATATTAGTCTCCGATTCGGCCAGGAGCGTACGCTTGGCATTGGCTTTAGCGAAGCGTGGCTCGGATTTTGAAGTACTTTTAAGATCCCGGACGCTACGGCAACTTTCGGTTGAAGAATCGTATCTAGTTTCCGGATCGTTTTCCGCGATTAAAGCGGCAGCGTTTGTGGAGTCGTCAATTCTCGATGCGATGGCGAGAGGTTTCGAGCGCGTGCTCTTCGTGGGTTGGAGCGAGTGGTTGTATCGTGGGAGTAGTACTCGCCACAAAGCTTTGGCATTCGAAGTCATAGAATACGAACGCAAACTGAACGAACTACTCGAGCGATACCCACGCGCGACTGCGTTGTGCCCTTACATACTGTCTAAGGACAACGCGAAAACGCTTCTAGATGTCGTCTTACACCATCCCGAATTGCGGATTCAATCCCAATTAGCGGCTGGACAATACCGCAAGGCAAGTGCGCGATCTTCGTGACCATTGTGAACGTCCATTCGAACACGAAACGGGGCATAAGCAGGTACGACCGTTTCGGTCTAAATCCTTCGCCGTCTCAAAAAGAAACCAGACCCGAAACTGCCAAATTAATTCTCCGCTGCATTAAGGCACCCACCGATGTCTAAACCCTACGAGTACATCCCAAAAGTTGCGAAAGACATCGTGATCCGAAAATTCGCCTTCGAATTCCCGGACGACCTCAAGCCGGTTTGGATTCCTGACAATCCGATCCGCTCGCATATGTTCAACGGGTTGTCGGTGACGATGCCCTACCTGGAGCTCTATCTGATCAAGTCAACTCAAGCAGCCATGAAGCTTATCGAGCACGACGAGTTACTCGAGGATATGCGTGGTTTCAATGGACAGGAAGCGCGCCATTACCAATGCCACCGCAGACTGAACGAATTACTCAAGGCGAATGGATATCCTGAGCTCGCCACCGTCGAGCAACGCCTCGCAAAATCCTTCGAGCGTCTTGCGGGCACAAGCCTAAGAACACAGCTTGCCTACGACGCCGGATTTGAGTGTATGACCAATGGATTCACTCATTGGCTGATCACAAAACGCAAAACACTTTTTAAAGAAGCTTCACCGCACGTCACGTCATTTTGGTTAGTGCACATGGTGGAGGAGACCGAACACAAAACCGTCGCCTTCGATACATACATGGCCTTCTCCGGGCAGTACTGGCCGCGTGTCTTCGGGGTTTTTCACGGTACTTGCCATTTATGGGGCTGGGGATTGGTCGGAATGTTCACGGCATTGAAGAAAGACGGTTTGCTTTGGCGGCCAAAGACATTGTTTGGGTTGCTGAAAGAAGTCGGATCGGCGCTGTACAACGTCGGCCCTTTCGTGGCCAGGGCACTATTTCCGGGTTACAACCCCCGTCAAGAAAACGATCCCGAATGGTATGCGGACTGGGTGTCCGGTCACGCAGCGCTTGGGAACGACGGTCCATTACCGCTAGTCGATACCACTGATCCGGACATGCCAGTGCCTTTCGACAAAGTCGCGTAACACAACAATTATTAACGAATCTGAATAGAGGTATAACGACATGGAACGATTACAACAAACGATGCTGGGCCATGGATTGCTGGTGATGTTAGTGGCAATGTTTGCCGGGTTTATGTTGATGTTTCATTTGCTGGGCGGCATGGAAATTTGGCCCAATATGATTATTGAAGTTCCGATGTACGGAACATCACAAGGATGGGTTCGCGCACACACGGGTGGTTTACTCAACGGCGTGCTGGTTTTTATCGTCGGCTTAGGCCTGCCCAAACTGAATCTAGGCGAACGCGCCCAGAAGTTTACTGCCTATGGACTCATTTACTGCGCTTGGACATTCACGCTTTTTTACTGGCTAGGCAATGCTTCAAGCAACCGCGGTTTATCGATGGGTCCGAGCGCTCTGGGAGAGCCCGATATGGTCGGCCTCATTGCGTTTCTGCCTGGCCTTCCTAGCGTATTTATAGTGGTGATAGTTCTTGTAATCTGCGCGAAAAGTACGTTTTCTCGTTAGCTATCGATTTTTATACGGTACTGATTTCTAGGTGCCAGGTTGTTTCGTCTTAGGCACAAGATAAACAGACCTGGTACCTTTATGCCGAAATCCCGCTGGTGGAGAGTAACAATAGTGAGCGGGTTGGTGACTTAGTATGCAGTCTTGGGGGCGGTATATTTTATTCACACAGAGGCCTCCTGCAGGGCCTCGACTGCCTTCCCCGCAGAGTCGACCGTAAATTATCTGCGCGCCGCGACCCAGGAGACCAATTCCTGAAATTTGGCCGCGCCATCCTCGAGCGTCGCTTTCATATCCGTAAGGTCGTCGTAGTAGGTGCTATCGGATGCTGCCTCCAAAGCAAGTCCATCCGCATAAGTACCCATCACCCCGCCGTCGATAAGACTCTTGTACCGTTTCACCATCATGGGATGGTTGCGCGCCATCATGCGTGCAACCTCGATGCTGCCGAGCTCCAGTGCGGTGTTGTCTGGGTAGACCTGCTGCACCAATCCCCAGGTCCGTGCGACGTCCGCCTCGATCGGGAAAGAACTCATGGTCGCGAACTTCGCATTATTGATGCCACAGACGTGGATCAAGCGTTGTGACAGCCGACGTCCCGGATGAACACCGTACTTAGCATGGTTGTCCATGAACACCGCACGCGGAGAAGCCAGTAGAACATCACAACCCAACGCAATCTCGAAACCGCCGGTGACCGCCGGGCCGTTCACGGCGCCGATGACCGGGAACGGACAGTCCCAGATTGCACGCCATGGATCACTCTCACCAGAAATGCCGCCGGCGAAATACTCATCGAGTTTGCCGATGTCTAATCCGATCGCGAAACCGCGTCCTTCGCCCCGCAAAACGACGGCACGCACTTCGTCGTTGTTAGGATCCGGGTCGGCACGTTCGCTGATCGCATCAAAAGCCAGGGCTGTCGCCTTCATGAACGCGACACTCATGGTGTTAAACGTCGCTGGGTCGTTCAGCGTCACAACATAGATCCCGTCGTCGCCTATAATCCTGTCAACCAGTACTTCTTCGTTCGGGCCGTAGCTCGCAACTCGCGTTCGATCCGTCATGCTTTGTCTCCCGTTAATGCTGTTTCAGTGATGCCTTAGGTCGAGACCTGCAAGGGTACGATCCCGCGCACTTGCCATCCCGCGCGAGCACCAGGAATTATCGTCGCAGGAATGAGTCTTCTGCATCTTCGCCATCGGTCGCGAAATGCACAGAGGGATCACATCCTACGCGAAGTAATTTATTGAAAGCAGCTTAGATCTGGTTCGTGCGGTATCCCGGCGCCGAATGCGGTTTGCCGGGCGGCAAACCTTAGGTGCGTACATTTGCAGCGGTAAGCATTGGCAGCGTATTGACCGCCTCGCGGTCCCGCAAACTTCTCCGGATCAGGAACGTAGAAACCTACACTGCCCGAACTCGCCTTCCAATTTTACGCATAATCGACGTCGGCCGACTACCGCCGAATCTGCGCGACGCCGAACATCTGCGGGCTCGGAAAGCCGTCGTTCGCGTCTCGCGGGTGTACGTGTAAACGCAACCCATCTGCGCCGCTCGCCGGAATTCAGCAAAGCGCACCTTTGCAGGTTTGGACTTCCACGAGCACTCAAATTGAAATTGCTTTCGCATACTAAGGCCGTGGAAAAAGCGTCGCCGCGACGGACTATTTTTCCCAAAACCGAGATTCTCTTTATAAATTAGAAGTTTATGTACAGTTCGCGGCTCCGATATATACGTCACCGCGATGTAATTTCCAGATTAGACATTCCGCAAAAAAGTGCGTAACCGATTGATTAAAGAGGAATAACGACATACGGTTCGAATACTAAAAACAAAATCAACCGTCGCGGATATTACGTCGCGGTGACGTTGATACAACTGTTAGGTGCCTGGCAGACTTTTATTTTAGGAGATCCTCTTGAAAAGAATCGCTAAATGCCACTGTGGAGAACTTTCTGTCGAAACTGAAGGTGAACCCGCAAACGTAATTATGTGCCATTGCGAATTCTGCCAGCGGCGGACTGGAACGAGTTACCATCTCGCGGCTTGGTTTCCGTCTCAAGACGTGACGATACGGGGCGAGTTAAAAACGTATGTTCGGACGGGAGACCGCGGTGATAAAGTCGAATTCAGTTTCTGCCCTAATTGTGGGAGCAATGTTTTCCTCGAACTACAGGAATCCATGCCCGACAAGGTGGGCGTGGCAGTTGGTTGTTTCGTAGAACCAGAATTCCCAGCGCCAAATCTATCTGTGTTTGGAAGAACTCGACACAAATGGCTCCCAATGCCGGAAGGCACTAGAAGCCTCACGGGCGGAATTGGCAGTGACCCTGAATAATCGTAGTTTGCGACAATAAGGCACCTAACCAGGTGCTGCAACTGACCCTTGACAGCGTCCTCGCGTCGCTGCCGCTCTGCTCAGTTGCTGTCAAGGGCAGCTGAGCAAGACGTTAGATTGCACGAGAAATTCCGTATGAGCCAAAACGGACTATCTGGAAGTTGCCTTTGCGGACAGGTGAAGTACACGTGTACAGAGCCGCCGGTGTTCAGTTTGTATTGCCACTGTACACAATGCCGAAAAGCGCACGCTGCCCCATATTGCGCGGAAGCGGCAATGCCGGCAAATTCAATAAAAATTGAGGGCGAGCTCAAAGAGATAGCGACACCGATTGAAGACGGAACCAAATATCATCGTTTTTTCTGCCCCGAGTGCGGGTCTCATATCCTCGGTCAGTCGGAAAATTTCCCAGAAAGAACGATGTTAAAAGTCGCAACATTGGACGACCCCGAACTAGTGACAATTGATGGGCGCGTATTTACGACATCAGAAATTTCATGGTCCACGTTCGATGAACGGTTACCGAGATTCGAAAAGATGCGCCCTAAGAATTGGACCGGTGACGAAAGTGCAACCTAACCAGGGGATGAACCTGACAGCTTACAGCGCACTTTTCCGATGTGCAGAAATTGTCACATCTCCAAAGTGCGCTGTAACCTGCAGGTTATCCCGACGTTAGGCTTCACTCGCGAATTGGTTGACTGAAATAGGACAACGGTGGCGCTCCAAATAGTATGGGATCAAGAAAATAATCAAACGAATTAGCGAAACCCCAATAACTTTCGGGCAACGAGAATATTCATTATGTTGAGAATTCTAACGTCGATGGCCGTCACTTTCTTTACGTTCGCGGTATCCGCTCA
>JBLFWX010000015.1:0-78420 GCA_047611805.1 Gammaproteobacteria bacterium | reverse complement strand
TGTTGGTAAAGGTAGGCGTATCGCGGATGAACAAGCCCCCTGTACCGGTGGCGCTGAGTGAACCGGCTTGGGTGAAACCTTCAACATCGGTATCGATAATGAGTTGGATAGCTTGATCGGCAATGATAGTGCCGTTGTTGGTCATGCCGCCGAAGTTAGCGACCAAGGTGCCCGCGCCTTTGACGGTGATGTTGCTCCCAATCGTTAAGGTGTCATCGAACCCGCTACTGCGCAGCTGATTGTTAACGCTGTTGCTGAGATTGATCGTGCCGGTAGCACCAGAGGTCAAGGTTTGGCTGTCGTGGAATAACAAAGACGTGGTGGCGGTATCGCCATTGATATTCCAATCACCATTTAAGGTTAGGGCATTAAAAATATCAACCGTCTCACCGTTATTGTGCGTGACGGTGCCGTTGATGGTGACATCTTCTAAGTCGGTAGCGACTCTAAAGGTCGCGCTGGCGGTGGGGTCGATATTGATCGTGCCCCCGACGATCCTAGAGGCTCGGACGTCGAGATTTGAACCGGCTCCAATATCAATGCCGTTGGTGTTGGTAAAGGTAGGCGTATTGCGGATGAACAAGCCCCCTGTACCGGTGGCGCTGAGTGAACCGGCTTGGGTGAAACCTTCAACATCGGTATCGATAATGAGTTGGATAGCTTGATCGGCAATGATAGTGCCGTTGTTGATCATGCCGCCGAAGTTATCGACCAAGGTGCCCGCGCCTTTGACGGTGATGCTACTCCCAATCGTTAAGATGTCATCGATCCCGCTACTGCGTAGTCGATTGTTGACGCTGTTGCTGAGATTGATCGTGCCGGTACCGGTAATAGTTTGGCTGCCTTGGAATAACAACGAGGTCGTAGCGCCAATTGCGTTAAGCGACACGATGCCATTGTTCGTTAGACCGCCGGTGGCGATTGTAACGGAACGACCATTTGCAATATGGAATTCATCAGGTGCGATCGGATTGTTATTCGTGCCAATAAACAAAGAATTTATTGATGGACTGTTGTTAAAGACGGTTAACTGCTGAAACAAGGCCGGGTTATTGATGACGATGTCGTCACCCGCCAACGGGAGAACACCTGGAGACCAGAAGAGATTACTGCCTGTCCAATTTCCGACACCTGCGACCCAGGTCGCAGTCGCAGAATGAGAAAGGGGTGAAAAGCCTAGTAATACAACGAGGCAGCCAGTCAGTGGATTAAAACGTCGCATATTGATTTCCGCCATAATTTTTAGTATTTCGGGCAATAGACCTGCACTGGCCGAAATAACGTGAACGGTTTCAGGGTGAGTTCTCACCTTCCAATAAATTCGCCCCGTCTCGTGGCCGTAGGCTCGGAGGCTTCTTGAAATTGTTGCACTGTGAGTGCTGGCCCTATCGACTTGCTGTCGCCCAGCCATGTCGCGCTACTGGCCACAGGCGGTAATCCGCAGGCAACGTCGCAGGTTACACGCAAGGCCGCGTGTTTACGGTTCCAGATGTTCGGACGCATACTCTTCTCCTTGCAAGTGCCATGGAATGCCAATGCAAAGTCGTGATCTTAGAAGTCTGAGTATACTGGTGCAAGAGTTGGACCAGTTACGTATAATGCTGATTTTATTGAGGTTATTTATTCCGCACCTTAGCTCGACGATCAATCACGGCAATAATGTAAAGAAACTTGACAGATCCTGCTGTTTCCTGGAAGGATATTTCGCTGTTGCGGGTCGATAGGGTTAGTGTAATCAAGAAATATACTTAATGATTTCAAAGATTTGAAATAAGTTCCGAAAAATTATCTCTGGTGTAAAAAATGTTGACAAAAGCGCGTCGACGGCCGTTCTGCGCGCAGTCCTCGGATGCCGAATTCTGAGCGGCAATGCATCACTTTTCCTTCCCAACCCCCGCGATTTAAATAAATATCAGTCCCTCCCAATCTCGTTCGAGGCGCTTGTCGGTTTGTCTGTAGCGGGCACGCCTCGGTTTCATTGTGATACGTCCACTGGTTCGCCGTGCAGATTTCCGCGGTTAAGACGCTGACATGGACTGAAATTGCGAACACCCACGGATTCGGTTTTCGAACGTCGAGCTGTCCTATGGAGCGTGTCGAACTTAGGACCATTTAGTCGGCAACTGCTCCTGCGTTGCTCTCGACTGGGGCTCCTGACTCAGATTCTACCTCGTCCATTCGTGGACTCGCATCTCCCCGACCCATGAGGTTGTACCTCCTGCGTCCTAGCCGTCGTGCTGCAAAACCGAACTTGACTGTTTTCGGCATGCTTTCTCGTAAATAGAATGACTATTCGCCTCAAGAGTGCCCTCAAAATAGCTCAAACCGGACTCCCCATCATGACGAAGGCCTAAATCCAGCAAGCTGCTATCAAGCCTTTCCCATTAGCTGCTACGAATGCGGGAATGAGCAATCACCGTATTATTTCAAGACCTGAGCCCTGACGTTATGCGGTCTACGCTCAAAGTCTCGTCACGCAAAATGGCTTAACGTAGCGCCATTCGGGACAGTGTGTTTTTTCCTACCCAAAACCAGTGTTCGATATCAAGAATACTGCCCCCCTTATTCGCGTGGTTTCAGGAAGCGGCACCGTCAAATGGTTTCGAAAAACAATGTTGGGATTAAAGATGCCGTCGCCGGAGCAGCTTTGAGGTACTGGAGGGCGCACGCTTTTTGGAGCGCGCCTCGCTATCGTCTGCACCACAAGACGCAAGCGGGGAGATCGAGCGCCGCCAGAAATTGAGTGGTGCAATCCACTTCACTATGTCGATTCGATTGGCAGGCATGGACCTGAAAGAAAAGCAGGCGTGCATGAAATTACATTCTGAAGATAGTGATGCCTCACTTTCAGAAAGTGACATCCGAGGTGACATGAGCGAGAGTAATACCTTATTCACCCTCAGCTAATTCGAGCAGACAATTTACTCACCTTTCGTTTGGTGGAAAACCGTTCAAGCAAAAATTGCGATACGGAGGATCAACGTCATGGCAAAGCCTAAAGTAATTGTTCAGATTTACCCGATGCTGCCGGCAGAAGACCGCGCGGACCGGGAACGCAAACGTCCGCTCGGCCGTAACCGGGAGGTTTACAATCAAGTCCTGCACGAGACGTTGGATGTCGTTCGTGAGCTCGATCAAATGGGTGTTTGGGGCATCAGTACTATTGAACATCACATGCATTCGGAGGGTTACGAAGTAGGGCCCGATCCGGGTGTTTTGAACGCTTGGTGGGCGAGCCAGGTGAAAAACGCATACGTCGGTGCGTTGGGTTATGTGATGGCAACCCGCGATCCGATCCGCGTCGCGGAAGAAACCGCCATTCTCGATCACATGACCCAAGGCCGTTTGTTCGTCGGCCTCACCCGAGGCTATCAATCGCGTTGGATGAGCACGCTAGGCCAGCATGTCGACGCAGTTGCGACGGTGTCTGACGGAAGTGATAACGATCTTAAGAATCGCAAAATATTCGAAGAGCGCGTAAAAATGCTCATCGATTGTTGGACACAGGAATCTGTGTCGATCGATCAACCGCACTACCAGATCCCCTATCCACACGATACGGGAGTCGTCGGCTATCCCGCACGCGACAGTATTTACACAGCAGGCGCCCATGGCGAAATTGACGCCGACGGCAATCTCCAGCGATTGTGTGTGGTGCCAAGCCCCTACACAAGACCCCATCCGCCAATCTTTATGCCAATGAGCGGCAGCGCAGCGTCTATTCCGTTTATGGCGAAAAACGGCTTTCGCCCGGTATATTTCACTCCGCTAAAAGCGCTGGTCGGATTTGCGAATCTGTATGTCGACGAAGGGAAGAAGGCTGGCATCGACTACGCGCTCGGCGAACGTCAGGTGATCGCGCGTTGGATCCATCTAGGCGACAAGAAACAATTCCGGCAACGAGTTAGGGACTACGATCAAGAAATGTATTACCACCACTATTCAACGTTTTTCGAAGGTATGGCACGCCCCGATACGGTTGAAGAAAACGTTGATGCGATGCTTGATAGCGGCATCTTTATGGGCGGCACGGTCGCTGAATTGAAAGACCAATGGCATAAAATCTACGAAGAATTGCCGGTCGAGTACATTACATTAATTTGGCATTACGCGCAGTGCCCGAAGGAAGTGATGTTAGAAGAGCTCGGTGTATTCATGAATGAAGTGCTACCAGAGCTTGATGCGCCGTCCTCTGATGGCGTCGTCATACAGGGCATGGCTTTGTCTTAACGGTTGTCTGACGACCGCGCATTGGTAGTTGGATCGTTTCGGATCCGCAACAAACAATGCTGCGTATGAACTGATGTCGGTTTTTAATATTTCGTTAACCTAGAACGGTCGAAAGGTGGCAGCATGAAACTCGAAATCCGCAGTGTCGAAAGTGCGTTCGATGAGTTGTCGTTTGGTGAATTCGGGCCTTACGAAAAAGTAGTCGGTCGCGCCCATGGTGAAGTGGACCCAAGTCATCGCCTCAACCTTGATGTTATCAACCTCGACAAAGCACCACGCAATGCGGCCGGTTTGGTTGAGTATTCGGTCGATTTTTGTGTTCTCAAACCGGTCGATATGTCGAAAGCGAATCGTCGACTTTTGTACGACGCGCCGAATCGCGGTGACAAACTTGCGCTCGTCGATCTTAACGAATCAGTAAAGGGTGTGGGTTCGAACGAACTCAGTAGCGCCGAAGACGCAGGCAACGGTTTTCTCATGCGCCAAGGTTATGTGATTGTGTTTAGCGCCTGGGACGGCGGCGTCACGCCAGGCGTCGGATACGTGGAAGACGCACAAGGGCACATGATCGCCGATTTCCCAGTAGCAACAAACGAGGGCGCGCCGATTGTAGCGACCATCCGCGAAGAGATTATCTTTGCCCATGCGAAAAGTCCGGCTCGTTCGCCGCTGGCCTATCCGGCCCACGAACCCGATACGGGCAACGCCGCCTTAACTGTCCGTCAGCACGAGCAAGACACGAGAGTCTTAGTTTCGAACGACCGTTGGCGTTTCGTTTCAAATCGAGAAATTGAAGTCGATCTGGTTGACGGTTTCGATGCCGGTGCGCTCTACGAATTGATTTACGCTGCCTGCGACCCTGTGATCATGGGGCTCGGATTTGTTGGAGTACGCGATCTCCTAGAGTTCTTGCGCTACGCGGATGTCGATAGTGCTGGAACACTCAATCCGCTCAATCTAGACGGCAGCCCTGGGGTGGATTACGCCATCGCCCATGGCCGTTCACAACCGGGACGTTTCCTGCGCGAATTTCTGCGGCTCGGGTTCAACGAAGACTTCTCTGGACGGCCGGTCTTCGATGGTGTCTATACGACCTTAACCGGATCGCGACGCATGTTTTTGAACGAGCCGTTTTCGCAACCAGGTCGCTTTCCGCGTCAGCATGAAGATCATTTATTTCCTGGCGATCAGTTTCCGTTTACCTACCCGACCATTACGGATCCGGTTAGCGGCAAGACGGGCGGCATTCTCGCGCGTTGTATGGCAAGCAATACCTGTCCGAAAATTATGCACGTCGATTCGAGCACCGAATTTTGGCAAGGACGGAGTTCACTGGTTGTAACCGATCAAGAGGGATCAGAAATTGAACTGCCTGATGAGGTTCGTGCCTATTTACTCACTGGGACAGGTCACGCTGGACCACAAATGCTGGCACATGCCGCGATGTACTGGAGTCCTTCGTTAAATCCTGTCAACGAACAGAATTATTGTGCGCTTGTACGCGCGTTGATTACTGCCCTCGACGCTTGGGTCACTGAGGGTACGGCGCCACCGCCGAATTGCTATCCGAGTGTCGCCGACGGCACCTTAGTGCCGCCGCAAGACTTGGATTTTCCGGAAATACCTGGCGCGACCTATACGGGAAGGATCAACGGACTGTGCGATCGCGATTATGCGACGCAGCCACCGAGCGCCATTGCCGGGCGCGACTATGCCGTCCTCGTTCCAACCGTCGATAGCGACGGTAATGAAATTTCGGGGATCAGGTCACCGGACGTCGGCGCACCGCTCGGCACTTATACGGGTTGGAATTTACGCGGCGCGAATTATGCAGAAGGTGCGTTGATGATTGTTGGATCGTTTTTGCCGTTCGCAACCACCGCGGCCGAGCGCAAAAAGACCGGCGACCCGCGCCCCTCGCTCGCAGAGCGCTATCCGACGCACGTCGACTACGTCGAGGCAGTGCGCACGGCCGCAAGCGAACTTTATGATCAGCGATTTCTGTTGAATGAAGACGTAGAGCGGTATGTTGCGAGCGCTAAAGCCGCTAGCGTCGGTAAGTAGCGCCGGAGGCAATCTGGGACAGAGTATTTAATTTCTTCCCAGCACCAGCGCGCGAAATGGCTTGCCGGCGGCAGTGCATTGATATCCCTGCGAATGCGCGCGATCGAATTAAACACACCGTCCCTCGATTACGGTCACCTCAAGGTTATTTGGGCTATGTATACAACGCAACGTTGTGGACTTGTACATCGCCCTTAAAAAAACACCAACGCACGCGATCACTTACCGGTAAGTAAAGTGCTCCGTGACCGCTTTCTATTCGCGGCGGCACTTGCAAAAAAAGCATCAAAGGCGTCTCCGTGCGGATCGCTTTGTTTCAAACTATTGACCATGAGTCGCGTACGATTTCCAAGAAAGGGACTATTTATTTCATTGCGAACGCATGCATCCCGAGTAAACAGCCGGTCCTCGAAAATATTTGTCCGGCGTAAGATATCTCCGCTAACGGAACCCTAGCGGTCAATGCTAGTCTGGCAAACGCTTAAAAACATCGTGACCCGTTTTCTCATCTAGTGAAGACGTGACTATCAGGAGTAAATTCAATGAATGATCTTAAATTGCGCACCAACCCGAGTGGGGCCGACGTTCAATTGTTCGACGCAGTCGTTATCGGCGCGGGCTTCGCTGGGCTCTACGCACTCTATCGTCTGCGCGAAATGGGTTTGTCCGTGCGTCTCTACGAGGGCGCGGGTGGCGTCGGCGGAACATGGTGGTGGAATCGCTACCCAGGCGCACGCGTCGATTTTCCGAGCGCGCCTTATTACGCCTATTCATTCTCCGAAGAATTACTCAATGAATTCGAATGGAAGGAGCGACAACCTTCGCAAGCTGAAGTGTTGTCGTATCTGGATTTCGTCGCCGACAAACTGAAACTACGTCCCGACATTCAGCTCGAAACATGGATCCAAGACGCAACATTCGATGAGACCTCGCAACGTTGGAACATCGAGACGCATCTCGGCAAACACATCTCAACGCAATTTCTGATTTCGGCGATGGGGACGTTATCGGAAGCGAACAAACCTAACATTCCCGGCATCGACGATTTCGCTGGCGAGATCATTCACACCGGACGTTGGCCAGCAGAAGAAGTTAAATTTGTCGGGAAACGCGTAGGTGTGATCGGCACGGGATCATCCGGCATCCAATCAATCCCAATGATCGCCCGCGAGGCCGAACACCTAACCGTGTTCCAGCGGACGCCGCAATACAGTATCCCGGCAGGCAACCGGCCCGTGAAACCTGAAGAAATTGCCGACGCACGCGCGAACTTTGGTCAACGACGTGAATTTATGGCGGTCTCTCCCCTCGGCATGCCTTATCCGATGTCTGAGCGATCCGCCTTGGATGACACACCACAAGTGCGCAACGCCTTGTATGAAACGCTATGGCAAGACGGTGGTCTGCACATGTTGTTCAACAGTTATAACGACCTGCTGACCAACAAGGAGTCGAACGATACGCTGTGCGAATTTATTAGAGATAAAATCCGCTCAACCGTTAAAGATCCTGCAACAGTTGAAAAATTACTTCCCGACTATATATTGGCAACGAAGCGGCAAGCGATCGATGATGGCTATTTTGAAACCTACAACGAAGACCACGTCGACCTCGTAGATTTACGCGACGATCCGATCGAGAAGATCACGGCCGACGGCATCACGACAAAAAGCGGCGAGCATGCGCTCGATATGCTGGTGCTGGCGACCGGCTATGATGCGATCACGGGTAAATTACTCCGCTTGAATCCCAAGGGGCGCGGCGGTGTGGATTTAGCCACGGCCTGGGACAAGCGATTCTTTACCTACCTTGGCGTCGCGATCCCGGGTTTTCCGAACCTGTTCATGGTGCACGGACCACAATCGCCGTCCGTCTTATACAACATGCCTTATGGCGGCGAGATGGAAGGCGATTGGATCAGAGATTGCATTGCCTACCTTCGAGACAACAACATGGCAACAATAGAGCCCGCTCCCGGTGTTGATGACGCCTGGGCCGAGGACGTTGAGGAAGCGGCCAAACAAACCCTATTTTATGGCACAGACTCCTGGTATTCCGGCGCGAACATTGAGGGCAAGCATCGTCAATTCATCGTGCATCTCGGTGGCCCAGAATACTTCAAGCACTTGACGGATGTCGCTGAGAAAAACTACGAAGGATTTGTCTTGGAAAAAGAGTCTGCAGCGGTCGCGAGCGCGAAGGGGTAGGGACCAACCGGTTAAGTGGTGGGTAAACGCTGCGTTACTCATCGGTGCGACGCACAATAGATTAGGACACAGATTATCTCGCGCTTCATTGGCGCGAGATAGTCTGGGCTAGTGGGTTTGAACATCCGAGCCCTGGGCTTGCGGAGAAGTTACTAGTCGTCCGGCTGTTGAGTTCGCACGCCACCCATCGTCCTAGGTTTGTCCTTAACGACCACTTTGGACGTGTCCGTTCGCGATGCGTAATTCGGTCCCAATTTTTCCAACGACAAAGTCGGCGACAGAGAATAAATTAACTCACGTGCAGAGCGAGCAACGCGTTCCATTGCTCTACGCGATAATTCCCTCCGGCATGTTCTCTGCACCCATAGGTATCCGGATCACCGTCGTCGTTGCTCGACCTACCTATCCCACCTGAGCCCGCCGACTAAAAGACTGGCGTGCAGCGCACGCGACATTCGATCCCTCATCGTGGTCTGCGCGAGCGCGCGATTGCGGTAGTAGCAATTCTCATGTTTCGCCGATCATAATGCCGCGCAGCTTACGGTTGCCGTTGCGTGTTAATTGTCATTCGAAGGGGACCAATGAGTTTTGTCATCGGCGTCGATATCGGCGGCACATTTACGGATTGCATTGTCATTAACGCGAACGCGCCACCGGATCATTCCGACACCACGCGATCAAGCGGTATCGTGATCGGCAAAGCGCCTTCGACCCCGCCAGATTTTCATACCGGGTTTATCGATGCGATCCGTGCGGCGGCCGTTCAGCTTAATCTCACGCCGGCGGAACTTGTCGTGCAAGCCCAGGGCATTTATCACGGCTGCACTGTCGGCACGAATGCCTTGGTTGAGCATCGCACAGCCAAGGTTGGCCTACTGACTACGCGGGGTCATGCGGACGCGATCTTTTTTATGCGTTCGGGCGGTCGGCTTAAATATTTGCCTGCAGCGGAAATCGCACACGTGGCGTCGCATACTAAGCCGCCGCCATTAATTCCGAAGCAATTGATCGAAGAAATCGATGAGCGCGTTACTTTTGACGGTAACGTTCTCGTCGAACTCAATCTCAAACAAGCTGGGGAGGCCGTAGAGCGCTTGATTGATAGTGGGGTCGAGGCGATCGCGATTTCCTTGGTTTGGTCTGTCGCGAACGATGCGCATGAGCAAGCACTGGCGAAGTTGATCGAGGCTAAAGCACCGGAACTGTTCGTCTCAATTTCTTCTGAAGTTATTCCGCGGGTTGGCGAGTACGAACGAACCGTTGCGACGGTGGTCAACGCGCTCATCGGTCCTGCGATGGGCACTTATCTAGAGCAACTCGAGAAGGAACTGAGCGGCCTTGGCTATGCACGCTCCGTGCAAATTATGTCGTGCTCTGGTGGCTTAATGGACGCGCGGTTTGCGCGCTCGCATCCTATTCTTACGATCGGCTCAGGACCGGTTGCAGGACTGATCGGTGCGGCATCGCTCGCCGCGCAACCAGCAGCAGGTGGCGGTAAGGAAATCATCACTGCGGACATGGGCGGTACGACGTTCGATGTTGGGGTCGTGACTCAAGGCAAACCGCTAAGCCGGGCGGCAACGAACTACGGGCAATACGAGTACTTCGTTCCAACCTTGGACGTGCGTTCGGTTGGCGCCGGCGGCGGCAGTATTATTGCGTGTGAGGCCGGTGCGATCCGGGTCGGGCCGCGCAGCGCGGGTGCGCGGCCAGGCCCCGCGTGTTACGCCAACGGTGGACTGCACGCGACCGTCACTGATGCGAATTTAATTCTCGGTTATCTTAATCCGGATTATTTTCTCGGTGGCGCAATCAATCTGGATATTGAAGCGGCTCGCAGCGCGCTCGAACGCGCTGGCGCACCGTTGGGTTTCGGCGCAGAAGAAACTGCGGCCGCGGCCGCTCGCATTGTAGACAATCAGATGGCCGATGCGATCCGTCTCGCCAGCGTGCAACAAGGCAACGACCCACGCGGTTTCGCCATGTACGCTTATGGCGGCGCTGGTCCTGTGCACGCAACGGCCTTGGCACGAGAACTCGGTATCACCACCGTGGTGGTGCCGTTAAGTGACTTTGCGGCGGCGTGGTCGGCGTTTGGCATCGCGTCATCGGATGCGCTTGTGGTTACCGAGTTTGCCATTGGTATCACGGCTCCGTTCGATCCGACATTGCTCAATGATGTGTGGCAGCAACTCGAAACAGAAGCCACCGAGCGTTTGCTCAATCAAGGAATTAATGCGGCTAGCGTGCAACTCGAACGAGTCGCAGACATGAAGTACACAGCCCAGGTTCATCAAATCGAAGTCAGCGCACCGGATGGTCCTTACGATGAACGGATCGCAGCCGATCTCACGGACCGCTTCGCCAAAGAATACGAGCGCATCTTTGGACGGGACAGTGGTTATCCCGATGCTGGCATATCGCTCACTGGCATGCGCGTGCGCGCTCTTGCACAGATCAGTAATTTTTCGCTGCACGAGCAGCCGACTGCAAAGGACCCCACGCCAAGCGCGAAGGGCGAACGGTCAATTATTTTTTATGAGTCGGGTTTGCAACGCCAAGGTACGCCAATTTTCGAGGGGAGAACATTTCGCAACGGGATGCAACTCTCGGGTCCTGCGATCGTTGAGTACGCGGATACCACAATCGTTTTACGCGCCGGCGACAGCGCGAGCGTCGACAATTACGGCAGCGTCATCATTGAGGTAAAACCTGAGCAATCGCTTACCCAAAAGGAAACGTCATGAGTACTTCTGTGAAGCCCGGTTATGTGGACGCGACGAGTACGCGCGACGAATCGATAGCGTGGGATGGCCGTGTGCATAGTTACCGTCCGAGTGCCGTTTGGAAGAGTCGCATCTCTGATCGCCTCGCATTCCACGTGGAGACCGATCCTGATCTCGATCCGGTGACCTACGAAGTGATCCGCCATCGGCTATGGACGACGAACATGGCGCACGGCGAGACAATTACGCGGATTTCTGGATCGCCCGTATTCGCTTCTTTGGATTTCAACATGTGCATTCTGACCGAAGACGCGGAGGTCGTAATGAATGCTCCGTTCGTCCAATATCTCGATGCAGGTGCGCCGCTCGCGATGCGTTTCATCATGGAGAAATTTTCAGATAACCCGGGAATCGAAGAAGGAGACGTCTACCTTTCGAATGATCCTTGGATCGGTGCGAGTCACCAAATGGATGTGTTGATCGCGACGCCAGTTTTCGTCGACGGAAAGTTGTTTGCGTGGGTCTCAAGCGCAGGTCACCAATACGACCTCGGCGGGACCGTGCCAGGTGGCTGGCCACAAAATGCAGTCGATGTGTACAGCGATCCGACTGTTTTTATGCCGTTCAAGCTCGTTGAAAAAGGGGTCCTGCGACCGGATCT
This sequence comes from Gammaproteobacteria bacterium, assembly GCA_047611805.1. GTDB lineage: Bacteria > Pseudomonadota > Gammaproteobacteria > UBA11873. Next base: position 66,532 of record JBLFWX010000015.1, on the reverse strand, counting down.
GGAAATGATGTATCGGCGACAATCACGCATGCCGGATTTAGTAGCGCTCGATTTACGCGCACAAATTGCCGGTTCCGTTTTTGCGCGCGATCAGATCGTGGAACTATGTGCAAAGTTCGGCGCGGCGACGGTTAAGGCCGCCATGCGTCGAGTGCTCGACGATTCGCAAAAAGGGCTGCAGGAGAAATTGTTAAAGATCCCGGATGGCACTTGGTCTGTGGTGCAGTACTTCGACGAGAAACTGCCTGGCGATCGCACAACGCATCGCGTCCAAATAAACATGACCAAGAAAGGCGATCGGCTGATCGTCGACAACCAAGGGACGGACGCACAAGACGAAGGGCCAAATGGCTTCACCTATGTAAGTTTCTCGGGCGCAGTTATAGGTTCCATGTCGGTAACGATGTTGTTCGAACAATTATTCGCGATTGGCGGCGCCGATCGCCAAATTGATTACCAACCCACACCTGGTCTACTCACCTGCGTCGATTACCCGGCCGCAGTGAGCGGCGGGGTGCTTAACGTCGTCGTGTATATGAACGCGATACAAACCTGTATCGGTCGCATGCTATCGACCGATCCGGGTCTGAAAATGGATCTGCTCGCGGCTAGCGGTTCGGTACCGCTCGCGCTAATCACTGGCAAAGACGATCGCGGCCAGTTTTTTGGATCTGCGTTTCTCGAGATCCTTGGCACCGGTAGCGGCGCACGCGCAACGCGTGACGGCGTGGACACGGGCGGACCTGCATTGAGTCCGTTATCGGCGATGCTAAACGTTGAGGGCTTAGAACAGTGGTACCCCATCGTATATCTGTACCGGCGTGAGGGCACGGACACCGGTGGCTGCGGTAAATGGCGCGGCGGCGTCGGGATCGATTTCGCGATCACTCCGTATCGCGCTGAATCGATATCCTTAGTCACGAATACGGGTGGTTCGGCGTGTTCAACTCACGGCGGCGAAGGGCTGATGGGTGGGTATCCATCGCCGACCAGCCATTACATCGTGGGTAAGGACACGAATCTCGGCGAGGTGTTCCAAAATAAATCCGTACCCAGTGATATCCGCGACCTCGACGCAAAAGAAACCATCCAACTACGGGCGAAATCAAACGGTACGCCGCTCGGTGTTGGCGATGTGATGGAAGTACGAGTTGTCGGTGGTGGCGGTTATGGCGACCCACTAGAGCGCGATCCCGAGCGCGTCGTTGTCGATATCAATAGCGGATACGTGAGCGTGGAGGCGGCCCGTGCAGCTCACGGCGTGGTGCTTGGTGAGAACAAAGATCTCGATCGTAGCGCAACCGATAACTGTCGGTCCGCGATGCTCGAAGCGCGTGGGCGTTGGCAAGCGGGGCCGGCGGTCACTTTGAGTGAAGATGTCATGCCGGCAACTGGCGAGGCGGAACGATTAGTGCACGAAACCGTTATTGCTCGCGACAAAAAGGGTGCTCGCGAGCTAGCTTGTGCGCGCTGTGGTCATACTCTGGGTGGCTATCGAAGCAACTTTAAGAAAGGTTTGTTGATGGACGAAAGCCCGATCACGGTTTTGCCTGCAACCGCAGATCCGAGCTACTACCTTGATGACGAAATGCGGTTGCGGCGTTATTGCTGTCCGGGATGTAAAGTTTTGATGGCGACGGATGTTGTGCGCATAGACGAGCCTACATTGGAAGATATGCGACTGGTGTAGGAATCGTTTTTGTTGGATCAACAAGGAAAGGTACCGGCGCTTCGGCTAAGCAAACAGTTAACGGCAAGATATGGACGGTCCGCGACGAGTTGCTAGAACCGAGTAGCGCAGCATGCGTAACATGATTACTAAAAAGATATTCAGGTCTCCGTTTTTAGGATAGATCGGCGTGGCGCAGTACAAGAAGAGTCGACACGTAGTCGCGCTTATTTGCTTGGGGATCCTGAACTTCCCCTGAACAGGTAGGTCCGACCTAACTGACGATTAGGAATTGATCTATTGCCGGGAACATCGTGGCAAGATGAATGTCCCCGATTGCTGGACGGGAGGTTCGCTTCACGTTAGGTTTCGAAATCAGTTACCAGGACAGCGCGGTTAAAAAAAATGGGCTACCGATGACTATGACTAAGAAAATGGCTGCATAATTTATTGGCACATTTTGGCTGGTGCTTGGCGGGTGTGGAAGCGCTGTTCTTGCACCGGCCTTTCCGGATGTTGGCATTGGGTTGGTCGGCGTGTCCTTCGCTTTCGGTCTCAGCGTGTTATCGATGGCCTTTGCAATAGGTCACATATCGGGATGTCATCTTAATCCAGCCGTATCGTTCGGCCTTTGGTCTGGCGGTCGGTTCTCTGGTAGTGAGCTCGCTCCTTACATCGACGCGCAAATCTTAGGCGGTATCGCAGGCGCCGCGGTGCTATTTATCATCGCGTGCGGACAGGCGGGATTCGATGCATCGGCAGGCTTTGCATCAAACGGTTACGGGGATCACTCGCCTGGCGGCTACACCTTCATGGCGGCAGTTGTTACCGAGATCGTGATGACCTTTATGTTCTTGGTGATCATCCTAGGTGTGACCGACAAGCGAGCGCCTCAAGCTTTCGCCCCAATAGCGATTGGCCTCGGGCTCACGCTCATTCATTTGATTAGTATCCCAGTAACAAATACGTCAGTGAACCCAGCGCGAAGCACTGGTGTCGCGATATTCCAAGGCGATTGGGTACTGTCTCAGTTATGGGTGTTCTGGCTTGCGCCAATAGCGGGAGCGATTCTCGCCGGGTCCGTTTATCGCTGGTTGGGTTCAGAGAACGAAACGTAGGTAAGCCAGTATGGGAACATTTGAGAATTAATTAAAGTTCTCGGACGTGCGGAATTCTAAGGTCGCGCAGGCACGGGGTGTGGGAAGAGTCTGGGAGACTCTTCCCACATTCCAGCAAATTCGTCGCAAGGGAGTTTTCGCTCAGTTGCATGTCGACTAGCCGAGACGTTGGCGCTTGGACTTAATTGCTGGATGCCGAGAACTGAAGCCCAATGCCGCGCGACGATCGGTTGGCTATTTAGATAGAATCTGCCAGGTCGACACTACTCAATAGCGCTTCCATTTTTTGAGCCGCGCGTTCGCATTCGCCGATTGTGGACAACGCGCGCCAACGCAAACCGAAGGATGGCTTCTCGCCTTGGAGATCAGCTAGTACAGCTTGGGTGAGCGGACCGCAGGATTCGGTCATGTGAGCTTCGGCATTAACTACTGCTGGGCCCGCATCCTCAAGTATTTCCATTAACGGATAACGATCCATCAGCGCATTGGCGACATGGCTCTGAAAGAGGAAAACCCGCTCGGCTCTTGGTCTGTCGTGCGCGTCGCGGACCGGATCCATATTGGCGTGGTCGCCGGAATTGTTAAGCGCGGCGCACCCCCCAGTAAGTAACGTGGTTACCAGCAATAGCGCAGCCCTTCTTACGGCGAACCCTGTATCCATGAATTTATTCATTACACGCCTACTTCCATATTCTTGGCGTGTCGGCCGGCGAAAAGTGCCGTCGCGAAGCGCCCACTGCTTAACCCTACGATGTAAATGCAAAACGTAACGTGAGATATCTCACACTCGGTCTTGAACGGCGTTAATAATCGGTAAAAATTGATTAACCTTTAGGCAAAAAAGCGACTCGCTTCTCAACACGGGCACTTCTTTGAGTAACGCACCGTCAGCGTGTTCACGATTAAATCCTAAGTGCCTGGCGTCTTCACTCTTACGCCGGCACATTAACAGTAAGACCTAACATCAGGTCGTACACACCTTTTTACGAGCCCCCCCCCCCCCCCCGTGCAATATTCTGGACTGATTCGATCATTGAAGCACAAGATGGAGACATCGATCGGCGAACTTGTCGTGCGCGTCGGTGCGATGCCCGCTCCCGGCGCCCGTGCGACCAGAAACCAATTACATATTCGTCGATCTCGGGGCATTAGACGCCGAAGTCTTTCGCCAGCACATTGAAACCCACGGCGTTTTGATCGGGGGTATCTATCAGAATTGCACGTACGGATCGCGAGTCAGTTGTGGCTGCATGGAAGATGTCCAACGTTACGTCACGACTGTGCCCCGGGGTGCCGGAGCAGATGCGCTCATAATCTGAAGATCACCGCCGCCGTGAGATGCGGTGTGAGCCACAGACAGCAACCTTATTTCACTGCGCTTCATTGGAAACCTCGTGAATCGAGAAAATCAAGTAATCGGCCCCACAAACCTTCGGGACATGTCCTCGCATTACACGTGTTGTTTTTCTTATACTGGGCGAAACGTCGGTGGGAGTTGGTCGCCATAACGACAGACCTCACCGCCCATCATCAGCGCAGGATTAGAATTATGCCTAAGCACTTGAGCCTACTCCAATGGACCGAAGGCACGATTGGATCGGATCTGGTTGCAGCGACAAAGCGTCTTGAGAAACTGGGTTATCACGAGTTGTGGTTACCGGAAATTTACGGACGCGATCCGTTTTCGACCGCTGGCTATCTCCTCGCTAGCACTGAAGCCATCCACGTATCGAGCGGCATTGCGAACGTCTACGCGCGCGACGCCGACAACGCAGCGCAAGTTGCGAACGGCTTGTCTGAATTATCCGGTGGTCGATTTCGTCTAGGCCTCGGTGTTTCACATCCCGTGTTCGTTGAGCCACGCGGTCACACGTGGGTTCCACCCGTGAAGAAAATGCGCAGTTATCTCGAGCATCTGAAAGCCGCGCGCATAGATAGCCCCAAAGCCAAGACGCCGGCGCCAGTGATCGTTGCCGGCCACGGTAAGGGATTACTTGGCGTGGCCGCGAGTCATGCCGACGGGGCGTTCGTCTTCTTGCAGCCCATTGAGACGGTCCGCATCGCCCGCAAGATCCTGGGTCCGGATAAGGAGCTCCACGCAGCGGTTCGTTGCGTACTCGATTCCAATCCCCAATCGGCGCGAGATTTGGCGCGGCGCGCGTGCGCGTGCTATATCGGCCTACCGGCCTATCATGACCGTTGGCGCGATCTCGGATTTATCGAAAGCGACTGGGACACGGGCGGCAGCGATCGCTTAATTGATGCGATCTGCGCTTGGGGCGATGTCGCCACGTTGCGCACTAAACTCGCTGCTTACTACGCAGCTGGCGCGACCCACATCGTACTCTATCCGTGCAACCCTGATGAAACGTATAGGCCGGATAGCGCCGTGTCCAAAAATTGGAACTGGCCGTTACTCGAAGCGCTTGCGCCGGCTGGCTAACAGGAAATCAATCAAAGCCGGGAGACTACTTAATCGAGAATCCGGGGCAGTTTATTTAGCGCCTCCTTCAATTCGTTTTTCCGGCTCATCGCGGCGAGTGAAGTACACGGCCCCCAGATCTTGCATCTCGCTAATCCTGCCGAGTCATTATTAAATATGCCGCCGCTAGATCAAGTCAAAAGCTAAATTCGAAATTCAATACACCGAGTAACTGTGAGTCGCGTTCGGCCGCACCATTTGCACCGGCCGCAAATAAATGACCCTTGCCATCGTAGACGTCATATTTCAGTTCCGGGCGAATGAGTAAGTGCTTGCTCACGTCCCAGCCAACGCTGGCAGTCAAAGCGTAGACGTCACCGCCCCTTGCACCGACCCCGCTCCATAGAACATTCGCGGCATTCTCATCCGTGAACCACTCAAAACGCGCACCGACGTGGATGTTCTCTACTAGTCGATAACGGAATCCGCCATTCGCTCCATAGAACGCTGAATCGCACGTGATTGCGAACGGCAAGGGATTTAGATCACCGCCTTCCTGGTAGCCGTAGACAGATTCGAAGACCAGGATAAGTCGTTCTGTCGCACTGTGAGTCGCGGTGAAAAAACCGACGAAGCGCTCGAGATACTCATTGCTTGAACTCAAGGCGAAAAATTGAGAGCCCCCGCCGAGCGGGTAGGCGATGCCGTTAATCACTTTGGAGTCGCCGAAGTCGTCTTCACCATTGCCGAAAATGGTTTCAATGTCGAGCCAAGTTCGCATATCGGGGCTGCGCCAGCGACCAGTGAACATGAACGACGGGCCACCCGCACCTGATCCGAAATCGATGCTATTCCAATCGCTCGTGATACCAAAACCCAAACTCGCATGCCCAAAAGCAGGGTCGAGCGGCAGCTTGAACTGGGTCAGAATGCCGACATGTTTCGCCGGACTCGCAGTGAACGCATAGGTCCGACTTGAAAACATGTTCGGCGGGACCAAGGCTTTTCCGATTTCGAGGCCAAGCGAGGTGTGCCAACTGCCGACCAACACGGACGCGCCAGCGCCAATCGGCAGATAGATGTCGAGGAAAAATTCCGTCAGCGCTAGCCGGTTCTTGTCTCTAGCGTTCCACTCCCAATCGTCGAAGCCTTTCGTCGACCAGAAGACGGCGTCCTCGCCGTAGTGAGCAGTCACAGCCCAGTCGACAATGACCTCATTGCCGCGCGGCCCCGGTAGCGGGGTCACCCGGCTCAGCACATTGCGGTTCGGTTCGAACATGTGGCCCGGTGGGCAGGCGCTGCCTTTGCAGACGATAAGACCAATATGTTGTAGGTTGATCCCCTCATCTTGAATTAGGCCGCCTTGTGGCTGCAATCCGCGCCCGCGCCCCTGAGGCAGTAATGTTTTCGCAATGTCGTGATTCGATTTCGCGGCCGAGATATGCGCATAACTGAGTACGCCTATATTGAAATCCCGTTCAAGCTTATCGCCGAACAAAGCACGAAACCCCGCGCCATGAGGTTTCGCCGGGTCGGCGAATGATGCTGACGTGAGGAACATCGTGAGCGAAATCGCAACGATGAGTCGATTAGTAATTCCATCGCCGGAATTTGAGTAATTGAATGTCACGGCTCAATACTAGCAGGGATCAGTGAGTCGGCGATGTGAAGGATCGGCGAACACTTCACCGTATTGATCCCAATGGATTGGAAATGCTGGAGGAACAGAGAACCAAGTCGACGTATCCCCAGGCTGAGTCGGAAGGCCGGCCAGCATTCGTATACGATGTTCGTGTTTGTATATTTGGAGCCTCTTCACAGCAGCATCAGCGCCGATTGAGACAATCTATTCAAAGTGCTCCAGCTTCAAACAGGTCCCAACGGTTTCAATTTTCAATGCGCGAGGTTGCAATTGCTTTCTTGGTGCCCCGGACGACGTGATGGCGAGAATACATGGATTCCCTAACCCGGCTTGCGAAGCGTTGCGTACAACCTGCGAATTTGCGTCATGGGGTTGCGATTAAATTGCAGTTTTATTTATCGGCTAGATAGAATCACCTAAAGCCGTCTCCCATCAAGACGCAGGGATAATACCAATTGGCACTACTACAGCTTTGCTCGGCTATTCACCGAAACTGGTCGCGACGAATCGAAGCCTTGGCACTGCTTCGGTTAAAGTAATCGCATTAGATCACCGGACGACGGCATGACTCATACCGAAGAAATATTCAACGCCGCCTTAGCGCAACCTGAAGCTGAACGGGGAAGTTATCTCGATGCTGCCTGCGGTGGTAATTCGGCAATCAGGACAGAGGTTGTCTCTCTGCTAAATAGCTGATCTAAATTTTGCGACACTTGGAGAGTTACCTGGAAAGGGGCTAGCTGCCTGTAGAAAGGCTCGCACGGCGCGCATCAGTTTATCGATAGTGGGATATCGGTGATTACGTGTGATGTTGTCGTGAAGCTGTTTCCAAAGTTTCTCGATGTCATTTACCGAGGCCTGATAGGCCGGCTGGAAAAGTATGTCGAACTTCGGATCATGTTTCAGCAAGGCTAGCGCGAGGTTGGATTTATGGATGATGTAGTTATCGGCAATGAGGACGATTTTCCGGGCACCTCGGCAGGTTCGTTTTAGGTGCTCCAACAAGCACAAAAACAGATCCGTATCTTTTCTCAAGCCTTCGACGTACTCAACGCGTCCGGTTCGTGCAGGTAGGGCACCCGCGAGATAGTGTTTCTGATTTTTCCCGGGCGTCGGAATAGTTTGCTGCTTGCCAACCGGAGACCAGAACAAGCCGATTTTGGGATTGAGGTCGATGTCAGCTTCATCGACGTAGAAAACCTCGACACCGGGCTCTGGCTGGGCGAGTCGCTCGTTGATCACCCGCCGTCGTTCGCCAGAGCACGGATGAGCGATACACAGCGTTGGGCGAGCACGGCGCCACCGCAGACCCAATTTCGGTAGTTCTCGGCGCACGGTCGAGGCATGGACCGGACGTTCGAGTAGCTCGGCAAGCGTTTCTAGCATCTCACTGGTCCAGGTGCTGCGTAGATAGTCATACTCACTGGATGCTTGGCCGACCAACTCCACTAACGTCTCGCGTAGCGTCTCATCAACTGGTTAAGCAGGCCGGTCGGAATCACACGTTGTCAGGCATGCTTCCCCCGCGCTCATGAATTGTGCTGCCCAGCGGTAAACCGTTGAACGGGCAACGGATAAGGCTTGGGATACCGGCGTGACGCCGACCCCCGACGCTATTTGCAACACCACCTGTGCACGCCGTACCGGCCGGGTCTCACGGCTACGTTGGACGATCCGTTTCAACCGACGCTTCTGTGGACGGGTCAATGTCACTAAACTACTCATACTTAGGTGGCCTCCTTCGGTAGTGGTGATTGCTACACACAACCTCTGATCGCCGAATGTCACCTGAGTTCTATTGTATTGATCGATCTTTGGGAACGCCTATTTAGTCTTGCACATGGCCTTACCCGTATTCGGATCGTTGCCACCGCCATCATTGAGCAGCGTCCACCAGTCGGAAGGGTTCATGTCCTTTCTGCACAAGCCTGGTACGAACATTTCGATTCCGTGCAACTCATGGATAAGTTTGAAGGCACAAAAGTCGTGCCTCCGGAACTGATGCCGTGGGGTTTGCTTATCACCTACGTCTGGGATCCCGCCGGTGTCCTACTCCATTTCGCACAAGACCCCAAGGCGAAGACAGGATTAGTCGCCGCCCCCGAATTGTGACAGCGGCTCTCTTGCCCATCTGAAGCTTAAAGGGCGGAACTTCTCGATCAGGAGTGTGTAGCGTTAGCTTATGCTCATGCAAAGACCGAATGCGCAGCCTAAGGTAGCATTGGGGTCAAACGTTGTTTTCGTAGCTGCTCCGGCCAGTCGCTTCGAGGACCGAAACTCGAGTTTGCCCGAACGAGAAAGGGGACGTTGCGATATGGCCTACGTAATGGGCGTATTAATCCCGCTTATCTTGCAATCATTGCTAGTGTTTATCGCCATCGAAATGAACACCGGCAATGGATCGTGGGTTGGACTGGGCGCGTTGCTTATTGGCATGTTCGCCATTCCAGCAACAGCAATCGTAAATTTTTTCCAGATCCGATCAAATCGAGACAAAGACGCTCCGCTTGTCATAGCTCGATGTCTTGGCATCGCCGCGATAATGCCGGTCATCGTGCTGTTATTGCTTTTGCTAGGTTAATGACAGATGGGCCTGTGCGGAAAATTCGGACACAAGTATGGAACGGCAATGCAAAGGTTTCGTTTTACAGCTCAGAAGTTACCGCCAGCCAGTCGCGCACCCTGACACTTGACGGCGCCTTCGTCGCGCTGCGGTTTTATAGCGCGGCAGTGAACGACAGCTTAGAGAGGTGTACGATGAAACAGGTATCGCGATTCAAAAGGTAACGGGATCATTCAATGCGACATAACAACACGAAGGAATCCCACGCTTGAGGGATCCGAGAAGCTTGCGTAGCATTTCGCTCAGCCGCCGCGTTTTCAGAGCATTCGCGTTTCGCGAAGTATCTAATTGCACAACGTCCTCCCGCATTTCCAGTGATCAATCGCGCTAATGAAAATTCCACGCCACCTCGTTATAACTTTAACCATGGCCGGGGTCGCTCTATGCGTTATGCTGTATTGGACACAAACAACTGGCGTGCGCATTATTTGTGATTCGAACCCTATCGGATCGATCGTGGGAGATGCTCAACTATTAGCGAATAGTTTCGGTGTGCAGCTTAAAGGCCCCGTCGATCTGATCGACAAGCCCGGAATAAAGGGCTACACCTATTGCGCCCAATTCACGATGTGCGAGGTGTCGTGCGAATTGGAAATGAGTGGGACGGTGGTGGCGGGTTCTGTTTTAAACAACTGAGTTGGCTATGAGTAACTAAGTAGTTTGGTTCGCTGGCCGGCCAGTTATTCACGACGCGCTACGCAACGCCGCGTAATGAACAATGCGTTTACCTGCGAAGAGATTAGTGTCGCTAGGCGGCATGCGACCACGGTACTGTGTCACCTAGACATCCGCCGGCGTCGGTAAGCGTTGTTGACGGTAAATCAGCGTTGATGCGTTTTCTCGAGATGCCCAACAATTTCGTCGCAACTTAGTAAGTCCGCGTATTTCTGGCTCATGTCGAAAAGGTTTGCATCATGTGGTCCGATTGCTCTATCGCCGACGCAATCGGTCGCGACGATCGTTCTGAAATTGTGACTCATAGAGTCGACCACTGAGGCGCGCACGCAGCCCGAGGTTGTTGCGCCCGTCACGATAACTGAATCCGCTCCTCTGCCGGTGAGCCACGCGGAAAACCCCGTACCGAAAAACGCCGACGGTTGAGTTTTGCGGATAATGGCTTCCCCGGGGCGGGGTGCGAGATCGTCGACCACTTGACCCATCGGCGTATCTTCGTTGAATTTTTCGAGTCCGGGAAGCTTTAAACAAAAAGCGCCAGCATCCGATCCGTCTGCGGCGTACACGATGCGCGTAAAAGCGATGGGTAACCCATGTTTTCGGGCGGCTGCCAGCAGGACTTTGGTGCGCGCCACAGCCGGCAGAATGTTGCCGCCACCGAACAGTTCTGGATCACAAAATCCAACCACGAAATCCACGATCAGCAGCGCCGGCCGCTCGCCGAATCCTGAACTATGGCCAAAGCCTTGCTTCTTGTACACGTCAACGTCGCTCATGGCGGACTCCTGAAGGGATGCGGATTGGTTAGCGCACTGATAACGGTACTCGCTTGATAAGAAATCTGTCAAACAAAGTGTCGTACGCCAGGTAAGCGAGAACGAGGTCGAATTATCTCCGTTCGAGCCACGACGAGTCGCGCTTGGACTAGGTATACTCCCGCATCACTTTTTAACTGAATTAGGATCATCATGACCCCGATAAATTGCTTCAAGGCCTACGATGTGCGGGGCCGAGTTCCGGAAGAACTAAACGAGGAAATCGCTTATCGAATTGGCCGAGCGTATGCGACCTTCGTGCAACCGAAACTCGTCTGCGTAGGGCGCGATATTCGCAATTCCAGCGCCGCGCTTTCTGAGGCCTTGATAAAAGGGCTCACGGATTCGGGGGTCAATGTCCTAGATATCGGTGTCGGTGGCACGGAGATGTCTTACTTTGCGACGTTTCATAAAAAGCTAGACGGCGGGATCATGGTGACTGCAAGCCACAATCCGCCGGATTACAACGGGATGAAGTTCGTTCGGGAGCAAGCTCGCCCGATCAGTGCAGACACTGGCTTACTGGACATTCAGGGTTTGGCAGAACGTAACGAGTTTCCGGAACCCGGGGTGCGCGGCGAAGTGACCGGCGTCAATGTTCTGGAGGACTACATCGCTCACCTAGTGTCCTATGTAGACCGCGCAGCGCTCACCCCGCTCAAGATCGTTGTCAACGCGGGTAATGGCGGCGCTGGCCCCATCGTCGATTTACTCGAGCCTTACTTACCTTTCGAATTTATTAAGGTTCATCACGAACCGAATGGCTCGTTTCCTAATGGCGTTCCCAACCCGATGCTGGAAGCGAATCGCCAGACGACCATCGATGAGATCCAGCGCTGCGGCGCCGCACTCGGGATCGCCTGGGACGGAGATTTTGATCGCTGCTTTTTCTTCGACGAGCAAGGTCGATTCATAGAAGGTTACTACATCGTCGGTCTACTCGCCGAAGCATTTCTGAGGAAGACTCCCGGGCAACGTATCGTTCACGATCCGAGACTGACATGGAACACCTTAGAGGTCGTAGAAAGTTTTGGTGGGCAATGCGTACAAAGTAAATCGGGACACGCATTCATCAAACAAGTCATGCGTGAGAACGACGCAATTTATGGCGGCGAAATGAGCGCCCACCACTACTTCCGAGATTTTTCTTACGCCGACAGCGGCATGATTCCGTGGTTGTTGGTGGCAGAGATATTGTGTCAGCGGCAGCAATCGATGTCGTCGCTGGTCGACGAACGGATCGCGCTGTTTCCCGCAAGCGGTGAGATCAATCGCAAGGTTGTCGACGCCAAAGCCGTAATCGATGGCATTCAAACGAAGTATTCCAAAGACGCCCTGAGCGTTACGCACGTAGATGGTTTAAGTGTGGAGTTTGCAGATTGGCGGTTTAATATTCGATCCTCGAATACCGAACCTTTATTGCGATTGAACGTCGAAAGTCGCGGCGATATTCAGTTAATGACGGAACGAACGAATGAATTGCTAGATGCAATGGGTGGTGATCCAGGTTAGGCAGGAGGGTTGAGCGGGAAATTTGTGACAAATATTATTCAATTTGTCACAAACGGCGGCCAGGTATCGTCTCTATTACAGCGCAACTGTAAATGGAGTAGCACGATGAAGACACAAGTCGCCGTTCAATTGGACCCGCGCTGGCAACGAATTCAAGCAATTACAGGCTTGATATTCGCGCTTTTCGTTTTCCCGCATCTCGCGAATACCACGTTAGCGGTTGTCGGACCTTCTGCCTACAACGCCTTTCAAGAGACCGCACGAGCGATTTATCAACCGCCGTTCGTCGAAATTCTACTACTCGGTGCGATTCTGCCGATCCCTATATTCGCGGGATTCCGGCGCGCTCGGATCAGACGCGCCCAGGGTGGTATGAGCTCGTCTATTACGCAACGGTGGCATCGATGGGCGGGCTGGTTCTTAGTCTTCGTGATTTATATGCATGCGGCTGCCGTGCGTCTACCTTCGCTGCTCTATGACGTGTGGCCGCGCTTTGCTGGCGTCGCGCTCGCGATTGAATGGGTGCCGGCATGGTTTTATCCCTACTATTTCTTATTGGCATTAGCGGTTTTTACCACGCCATCAATGGTTCGTTATTAGCCTTAGGCCGAATCGGTGTCAAAATTCGTCCGTTGCGTTCGCCAGCCGCACGGTGGGTGATATTCGGTGGCGGGGCGACCATTATCGCGAGCTTGCTAGGATTCGGCGGCGTGTGGTTCGATGTAGGTAGCCTAATGAACTCCGAGTACGGTCGACTCTATTTTGAACTGATGGGGCGAGCAGCCGAATGAACTCGAACGCACATGACACGGTGTTTCTCGAACTGCGGCCGCGCTTGTTTGGCATTGCCTATCGTATGTTGGGGAGTATTGCCGACGCTGAAGATGTACTTCAAGACCACTGGCTCCGGTGGCGCGCCCGCGATCCCGATCTGATAGACAACAACACGGCCTATCTGACGAGAGTGGTAACCAATTTAAGTATCGATACCTTGCGGCGTCTCAAGTTAGTCCGCGACGAGTATTCGGGTCCGTGGTTACCGCCGCCCGTTATTGAAGAGTTCGATGATGATACGAGCGGCGAAGTAATGACCGATCTCACGAAATCTCTATCAGTGGCACTGATGGCACTACTGGAAACCCTCTCGCCGAACGAACGGGCGACGTTTGTCTTGCGGGAAGCGTTCGAACTGAGCTTTGATGAAATCGCGGATTGCTTGAGTTCGAAACCGGCGACTTGCCGGCAATGGTCGACTCGCGCGCGGCGGCGAATGAGCGGTTTGAAGTGGCGAGATTCCAGCCCCGGTCTTGAACGCGGGATACTCGAACGCTTCGTTGGCGCGATGTCGACAAGCAACCACACCGCCTTACTTGAATTACTTGATAGCGATGTCGAATTGATTAGCGACGGCGGCGGTAAGGTCTCGGCCGCCCGACGTCCACTTTATGGTTCGCGCGAAGTGTCGCGGTTTCTTATTGGCCTTGGAAAGCGTCACGCCGGGCGACTGGGCGGCCGGATGGTTAAAGCCAATAACGATTGGGGTGGGATTGTTACTATTAACGACGAAATCGATTCCGTGTTTTCGATTCGAATTAGTGACGGGCGAATAAGCGGCGTCTACATTGTGCGGAATCCCGATAAGCTTGCGCTCGTTGCTAAACCCACGTCTGTTTGACCGAGGCGGATAGTGACACACGCTGGTAGCGCGATAAGTAGTGGCGTTGGTCACGGCTCTATTGATAGTTCTTCAATCGTGGCGGTTAATTTTCCGCGTTTGATTGTTAACATCGAGAGTGCTATCGGGAGCTTAAATCGGCGAGGTCCAGCGCTGCCCGGATTGATATACAAAACTCCGTCCTTGCGTTCAATTTTCGGACTGTGGGAATGTCCAGAAATCACGACCTGAAAACCCGCAGCCGTTGGATCAATCTCAATGTCGCTTAAATTGTGCAGTACATAGAGGGTGGTGCCGTCAACCTCGATCACGTCGTCATGCGGAAACTGATCGGCCCAGGGATCCTGATCAATGTTGCCACGGATCGCCTTCACCGGAGCGATCTCCGTCAATTGTTCAATTACCTGTAGCGACCCGATATCGCCAGCGTGGACGATCAAGTCCACGCCGCGCAATTGCTCACGTGCTTCGGCACGGACTAATTTGTGCGTATCAGAAATTATTCCAATCGTTGGCATCGTCGTTCGTCTGCTAGTTTCGGGTTAATTCTGTATTTATCTACGTAAATGCGGATAACTATCTCGCTCGTCGAGATTTCAAAAATGGACTGACTTCGTCGCATATTGGCTAAGGACCAGTGATCAATTTCTCGTAGCGCTTGATACTTTCGTCTGGCCAAACTTCGCGGCGATCAAACGCTCCCGCGAATGACGGCATGTCGTTGGGCAAGGTGAGCCATCTTTGTTTAGATGCGACGAAGATGTGCGCCTGTGGTGGCGCGCGATCAGGATCCTCCAGAGTGCCACCGCGAACAGCGATGACCCGCGCCTTATGATATTGATATCTGCACCAGATGTAAGTCCCACAACGTTCGCAGCAATGCAATTCATTACCTGCGCCGCTGCCGGTCGGCAAAATGATTGAACGCGTATCTCCGCGAATGGAGAAATCTTCTTCTACCACGACCAAGTTGATGACGAATGCGCTGCCGGTCGTGCGCTGGTAGTCTTTGCAATGACACGCCTGAGTAAAGAGCGGCGAATTCGCAATTGAATAGTGCACCTTGTTACATGCGCAATGCCTGACTAGATTCATTTGGATTGCCTCTATCTTTTCTTTTCAACGGCTAGGCGACATTTTGCGCCATCTGAACGCTGAGCTTGCCGTCAATACCTAATTAGACCGGATCCATTCGCGTGCAATGCTTGTGTTTAGATCAAGGTCGCCCCGGCGATAATGATGATGACGAAATAATACAGGCGCGGGGCCCAAGCAAAAATTTGGTTGGTTGCGGCCTCTAGCTGAATTTCGTGCACTCGCAAGTAGTGCTGT
Source organism: Gammaproteobacteria bacterium (assembly GCA_047611805.1). Lineage (GTDB taxonomy): Bacteria > Pseudomonadota > Gammaproteobacteria > UBA11873. The sequence continues at coordinate 51,049 of JBLFWX010000015.1, read as the reverse complement.
AAAGATTCCGCTAAGCGCCCGGATTGTTCGCCGACGTTAATTACTTCGGCCAGTTCGCCTGGCTTGACGAGCGCGGCTTTCATCAACGCCGAGGCGATCGTGCTGCCATTCGTTATCTGGTCTCTATAGCGATTAACAGCGCGTCGGAAGTCCGGGGCGCTGATCAATGAAGCCAGGGATTTCGATCCAGAGACAGGATCGACACCGGCGTCGGCTTGCCAGGCAAAAAGCGTGAAAAATGTCAGCTCGAAGAACTCGCGAAACAAGTCGCTGCTTCGGTGCAGTCCGATTCGCCACCCGAAGGATAACCAACGTGAGGCATCGCGGCTTGTACTCGCGACTAGCAATTGGGTGATAACGATGACTACGAGTGCGACAGCGCTAGCCTGAAAAATCACCGTAAGGAATGCGGCGCCCGCTGTCACTGCACGGATGACGCCTACTGCAAGGGCGAGGAACAGTACGGTATTAGGTAACCACAAGCGCATGCGCAACGCGCCGGAGCGCAACCGGCGCCGCTCATACCGAGTTGCGACTAGGCGCAGTGCCTCGTTGAGTTTCCCGGCTTGTTCTGCCGTTTTCAAGATCTCTGTTTCGAGCTCACTCGCGAAGCCGGCACGCTGCAAGGAAGCAGCGAAAGAGTAGCCACGATTTAAATCCGTGTGGAGCGTTGCGAGTGCGCTCTGATCGCGCCCGCCCATGCGTAAGCGACTCGTTGCTTCGACAGGTGCGATGCCTGCCTCTAAGAGCTGCGCCAAATCGAACAAAACCGGGTTCTCGCGCACTTAGGGCGACAGCCTGTTGGACAGCTGTTTCAATGTGACAATACGTTGTGGGCCAGACGGGTGGCTCGACAAGAACGGCACGGAACGATTTTTTGACAATTTGTATATCGCTTCGTGTAGTCGTACCGCACCGTCAGTTTCGTAGCGCGCTTCGGTTGCCCAAATTGCACCGAGGTAGTCCGCGTCGATTTCGTTATCTCGACTGTACTTGGTGGATATGGCGGTGACTGTAATATCAGATATTAGGCCGCCTGCTGGCACACCAAGGCTGCTAAGTGCGACACCGCCCAGAATCTTCATCATGGAAGTCGATTTTTGCGATCGCGCGGCTTGCTCACCATGCTGAAGTTTTAAATGCGCAATTTCATGCCCGATGAGCGCGGCGGCGGCGTGTACGTCGAGTCCAAGGAGGTCGAGCATTGCGAAATTAATACCGATAACATTCGCACCTTTCGTTGTTTTTGTTGCGAACGCATTCGGTTGCTTGCCTTCGACGATGATCAATTCAGTCGATAGTTCGGCAACTTCTTCGATGCTCGATTTCACCGCGTATAGAATCCGCATTTAGGTGGTTTCTGCCGTCCGAGCTAATCGATTCTTTCCGACTCGCAGGTCGATAATGTCGGAATCGGCGGCGACCAGGTCGCGAATGTTCCACTGATATTCGAATGCTTGTTCGGCGCGGACACCTAGGTGAACTATCGCAGTCAGCAAGCCGATAATAATGCTTTGATAATCGTTTTTGTTAATCACTGGTGCGTATTTTGTCAGTGTTCTGGAGCGGCCGGACGACGAAACCAATATCGTTTGTCCTCTGTCAGAGCATTCGACGGAGCACTGCATGAGGAGAATCTAACCGAGTCGATTCACAGCGAATTCTGTATCGTTGTTGCATAGATTCGGTTCGATCTAGATGTTGCGTCATCCAAGTTCCTCCCCCCGTAGCGAAATTTACGCTATCGGTAGAAGGGATCTCGCAGCCAAATTTCTATGCATTGGCGGCAAATCGGAACGTATTCACGTCGCCGCTGCGTTCCACCGAGATTGCTCGTCCCATGGGATCCGTGTCGAACATCGTGGCCAAGGTTTCGTGATCTCCGGGTGCGACCGCCGCGAGAAAACGCCGGTCGTCGCTTGCCTGTCGGCCCATAACGTAGGTAATAGCGGGTTCCCGCCGTTGGTATGCCGCGACATAACTTTCAATCACCGCATCACCTACTGGACTCTCGGTGATTGGTGTCACGCCATGTTTGTGCAAACTTTGCGCCAAATCGCTGCTGTCGGATGCTCTCCATTGTCCATTCGGAACCGGTCCGTAAACCCCCGCCGAGTGTTTCGACAAGTATCCGCCGTTCGCTATTACTAAGGCATAACTGCCTGGCGCATTGCGCACAGCCGCGACCGCCTCGGCGATAGCATGCATGCTGTAATTGTTACCGGGACCGCCGAAGAACGGCAAGCCGCCGGTTAAGGTTAGCGCGCGCGGCGTTGCAGGATCGATCCCCATCGCGACACACGCGCTGAGCACCGCAATCGGAAAGCAGCTGTACGCATCAATATGCGCAATGTCGTCAACCGTCTTATCCGCACTGTCGAGCGCGCGAGCGACGGCTAGATTTTGTGCAGTTGATACGGACAAATCCGGTCGCTCAATCACTTTAACGTCGTCGCAGTCACCAGAGCCGTGCAACGCAACCCACTCGGATTCGGGGATCCCCCATTGGCGCGCTTTGCCAACCGAGGTAAGCAATACGGCGGCGCCCTGATTAACCGCATCTTGCGCCACCATCCACTTCGTATACGGTTCGGACAGAAGATAGTTCTCGGCCGAAGGTGTGGCTAAGTAATCTACTGAGCGCTCGATCGGAAATTGTGAATATTTATTCGCGGCGGCGACTTGAGAAAATTTCGCGAATAATTCGCCCATCACTTGACGGTGTTGCCCGCGTGAGTGCCCCGCCTTATGCCGCCAGACATTTTCGAACAAGGGATAGGCCTGCACCGGCAGGAATAAGCCGTGCGCCATTTCGTAGTCGCTGACCATATTGTCGGCATCGTTCAATGGCCACATATCGGTGAAGTCTTCGTCGATGGTCTCATTCCAATCCACCTCGAAGCCATTGCGCGTCGCATGCTTGATGTTTGCGATAGCTTCCGCTCCGAGGATCAGTGCACAGCCAATCTCGCCGCGATGAATACGCTCGAACATCTGATTGACGAGCCGCTGCGGCGTTTGACCTCCGACTGCGCAATAAACATTCTCTTTCGGCTTAATTCCTATGCGCCGCGCGATCGAGCCCGGGACATTGTTGCTACGACCGAACGGGTTGGTCACGATCGCGACTTTTCGGGTCGAGTCTTCAAACAAGCGTGAGACGGTGAGAACGTCAATTTCGTTTTCGAAATCGATTTTGGCGCCGCTATTCGCGAGCGCGCGACGTCCGGCTTGACCTGCAATATCGAGCGCCGACAGGATTTTGTCCGGTGTGGGTGTGTCGCGCGAGACGCTCTGGCCGACGCCAACAATGATCGGCGTGTTGTCTTCTACTTTCGCCATTGTGTTACGCGCTCCATTTAGGTTTGCGCTTCTCGGAAAAAGCTAAGGGACCTTCGACGGCGTCTGCACTGCTACGCAATTCGTCGACGCTGTCGTAATGCGCTTCGATGCTTTCTTCGAGGTTTGCGAAGTTCAACGAACGTTTTACGACGTCGAGACTTGTGCGGATCGACTGCGGCGAGTTTGAGGCAATCGTGTTCGCCCATTCGAGCGCGGCGTTGAGCGCGCCGCCCACTTCGACCACTTCATTAACGAAACCCAAGGTTTTGCCTTCTGCCGCGCTAACGTGCCGGCCCGTCAAGATCATTCCTAACGCGTTCTTTAGACCGATTTGGCGCGGCAATCGATTCAAACCGCCGGCGAGTGCTGCGAGTCCTACTTTCGGTTCGGGTAAGCCGAAAATTGCATTTTCACTGGCGATGATCAGATCGCAGGCGAGGGCAATCTCAAAGCCACCGCCGAGGGCTACGCCATTGACCGCCGCGATGACGGGTTTCTTGCGTGCGAAATTTGACGTCAATCCACCGAAACCTGTTTTAGGGACTTCGAGTTTGTTTCCGGCCGCCGTGTATTTAAGATCGTTCCCAGCGCTGAAGGCTTTCTCGCCCGCACCCGTGATTATCGCGACTCGGGCATTGGGATCGGCTTCGAACGCTTGAACGGCCGATTCGAGTTCAAAATTCGCCGGCGGGTGTAGCGAATTCATAACCGCAGGTCGATTGATTGTGATAACGGTGACGGAACCTTGTTGGCTTACAGTGCAAAATTCAAACATGGATAAACTCTCCTAATCGATATTTAGAGGCATTTCGCTGACATTGCGGCGGATGTTGTGTGCAGCGGCTTTGTTTCGTCTTGCGTACCTTGCCTATTCACTCGGCAGGGCGAACACCCACAGCACGCCGCCTTGCGGAACTGAAATATTAGTCCCCATGCTGGTATTCAACATGGCCTGGCCGCGTTCGGCGTCGACCCCCCAGCCAGATTGGACCGCAATGTATTGAACACCATCGACGGCGAAACTGGTGGGCACGCCAGTGACTCCCGAATTCGTTCGCTGCTGCCACAAGATTTCGCCACTGGTTGCGTCGAAAGCCCGGAAGAAACGGTCATTTGTGCCGCCTGCGAACACCAGTCCGCCACCGGTCGTGAGCACGGGCGCCCATAGTTGCTGCGGAAATTTCGCGGTCCACTTCCGTTCACCGGTGTCCAAATCCCAAGCTTGCAACTCGCCAATGTGATCAACGTCGGGACTTTTTGGATAGACTTTCATATCGGATAAAGCGGCACCCATGTACAGCTCGCCAGGCCGATAACTCGCGGGTGAGGCGGAAATCGCGCTACACAGATTCTCATTCGCTGGAATGTACAACAGACGGGTCTTGGGGTTGTAAGCTGAGGGCGGCCAGTTTTTCCCACCCCACAGCGACGGGCAAAAATCGACTCTTTTGCCGACAACCGGTTTCTTCGATTCATCGTAGGTTGGGCGGCCCGTCTTCGGATCGATACTCGTAAAAACGTTTTGATTGACGAACGGTTTCGCATCGACGAATCGTATCGTCTCGGCGGCGCGATCGAGTAGCCACAAATAGCCGTTGCGACCCGCATGGACCAAGCCTTTGATGGTCTTGCCATCCCGCTCGACATCGATCAATAACGGCGGGCTCACTTCATCCCAATCCCAAGAATCGTTCCAGTGATATTGATGATGGGCGACAAGCTTGCCGGTCGTCACATTAAGTGCAATCACCGACGTCGCATGGAGATTGTCTCCCGCGCGGGTAGCGCCGACCCAGGGTCCGCCATTGCCAGTACCCCAATAGGCAATTTTCGTATCCGGGTCGTAGTTACCGGTTAACCAAACGGGCACGCCGCCGGTTTTCCATGTGTCTCCTGGCCAGGTCTCGTTGCCTGGTTCACCCGGGCCGGGAATGGTGTAAGTTTTCCACGTCGGTTCACCCGTTTCTGCATCGAAGGCTGCTACGAAACCGCGGATCCCAAATTCACCACCGGACACGCCGACCATGACGTTGCCTTCTGCGATCAATGGCGCCATCGTCATGTAGTAACCTGACAAGTAATCTTCGACTTCTTTTTCCCACAATACCGCCCCGGTTTTTGCGTCGAGGGCGACGAGAAAAGCATCGACCGTGGCGAGATACACCACCTCGCCAAATAATGCGACACCGCGGTTAGTGGGATGGAGTTGCAAGAGATCGTCCGGCAGCTCGCGCACGTAACGCCAGATGAGATCGCCGCTCGCTGCATCGAGCGCAAGGATTTGATTCTCCGGTGTCGAGACAAACATCACCCCGTCATTAACCAGAGGCGGTGCTTGGTGACCCTCGCGTACCCCGGTCGAGTACGACCATGCTGGGCGCAGAGTTTTCACGTTTTCAGTTGTTATCTGATCGAGCGGACTATAGCCCCAACCATCGTAGGTGCGGCGATACATTAACCAATTAGCATCTTCTGGATTGCTCAGACGCTGCTTTGTCACACTCGAATAATCTGCACCCATGGCGGTGGGGGTCTGCAATACGAGTATGCTTAGACAGGCGCTTAAAATGGCGTATTTCATTACGAGTCTCACTTTTTCTTGTTGGCGCCCAGCCGGGCATTAAACGGGGCTCTCACTTTTAGATACTCACCCTCTACTGCCAGCGCGAGCATCGGCAGCGGGCGTAACGCGGGCCCGCCGACAATGCGTGCGCTATTACGCGGATCGAACTGTGAGGCGTGACACGGGCACAGGAAGTTTTTTGCATCAAGGTCCCATTCCGTCACGCTGCAACCGGTGTGGGTGCACACACCTGAATACGCAACGACCCCTTCGACAACGAATTCTTTCGTCTCGGTCGAAAAGTCGTCGTCGTTAAAGCGTACGAGTAATATCTGATTGAGGCGTGATTTCTCGCGCACGACCAGGGTAGTTGGGTCGCGTGGATAGGCGAGTAGCGGTGCACTTGCGATCTCAATATCTTGAAGACAGACGGCGCGCCCGTCGTTTTCCCACGACGGAAAGACAATATCGTCACCAATTTGTGGCGGTTGCTTGCGCGGATCGATCGCCTTCGCCATGACGGGCGCGAGATTGGCTCCGATCCCGCCGGCGACGGCTGCTTGTAGGAGTCGACGTCGGTTAATGGGTGCATCTATCGAAGGGTCTTTTTTCGAGAACTCCTGTGTGCGCGGCACAGTAGGATGTTCAGGTGGTTTCGCCATAAATTTTCCTTGCCCTGACACCGAGCGTCGTGTCGTGATTGATATATTCGCCGTCTAGTCAGGCGGTCGCTAACATTACACGCAATCTCGAATTCGATCTAATTCGACCAGGCCTAAGCTTGCGATTACTCGCAGCATTTCTCGCCCGCCGGCTGGTGGTCATGATAGTCTGCGGGGCCACACTAGAGTGAACAAGAAGAGCAGGCCTTTGAATACACACACTACCGCCACGGGCGACACGCCGCGCGCGGCCATGGATCGCGTAAAAGCAGGACTCGCGCGAACTGGCTACATTTGTAGCGATAGCATCGCGACCGCCGTTTTTCTTGCTCAAAGCCTGGAAAAGCCCGTTCTCATCGAAGGTCCTCCTGGGGTCGGCAAGACGGAACTTGCGAAGGCCACCGCCGAGTCGCTTGGCAAGACATTGATCAGAATGCAATGTTATGAGGGTTTGGACGAGTCGAAAGCCTTATACGAATGGAAATACGGGAAACAGCTCCTGTATACGCAAGTCTTGAAAGAGAAACTTGGTGACCTCATGGAAGGCGCGGTCGGGCTGCAAGCTTCCATGGATCGTCTGCATGAGTTCGACGATACGTTTTTTAACGTGGAGTTTCTCGAACCACGGCCGTTGCTAAAAGCGTTGTGGGACGAGGACGGTGCCGTACTGTTGATCGACGAAATCGACAAGTCAGATCAGGAGTTCGAAGCGTTTCTGCTCGAATTGCTCCAGGATTATCAAATATCGATTCCTGAGATCGGTACGGTTAAAGCGAAGCACATACCGGTCGTGTTTCTTACCTCGAATAACACGCGCGAAATTGGCGACGCGTTGAAGCGCCGTTGCATCCATTTGTATATCCCATTTCCGGATACGCATCTCGAGCAAAAAATTGTCGAATCGCGAGTTCCCGAATTAGACGCAACCGTCAGGCGGCAAATTGTCAGTTTCGTCCAGGAATTACGCACGGTCGAACTGAAGAAGCTGCCGGCTGTCAGTGAGACGATCGATTGGGCGCGCACATTACTTTTACTAAACGCCGACGAATTAGATACTGAACTGGTGCGAAGTACCTTAAATATTCTGCTCAAGTTTCAGGATGACATTGAAAATATTGACGGCGATCTTGTCGCTATGACCCGCAAGGCGCTGGGCGCTCGATAAGCTGCGGGGTAGACCTGGCTGAACCATTCAATGGACAGGCCGTTAGTTCGAGCACGGATTCCTATGATTGAATTTAAGGCCCACGCGAATTTGAGTCTCTGTGCTCAGCGGATCAGCGATTGAAGCACGAAGATCTATGAATCAGATCCTGACTAATTTCATTCGCGCTTTGCGCGCCAGCGACGTTAGGGTTTCGACATCAGAAAGTATCGACGCCGCACAAACGATCGGCGCGATAGGGTTTTCCGATCGCGAACTCCTAAAGGAATCGCTATCGCAAGTGCTCGCGAAGTCGGCCGAGGAGAAACGACGCTTTGCCGATTGTTTCGATCGATATTTCTTCGCCGACGATATGAGTGGTGTCGATTCACTCGATGAGGATCAAGCGCAAGAATCCGCTGCTGAGCCGTCTGCGCCCGGTGATGCCGAGAACCCTGCCGGGCAGGCAAACGGCGAAGGACAAGGTGATGGAAGAAGAGGGGAGACGGCCGAGCTGCTGAGTACTGCGACGCGGACGGATCTGCAAATCGCCGTTGCGAACGCGGCACGCCAAGCCGGTGTTTCGAATATCCGCTTGTTCACCCAACGCGGCATGTACATGCGAAGAATTCTCGAGATCGTCGGAATCGAAGCGTTAGAAGATCAGATCCGCGATGCCGAAGCAGACCTCGCTGAACCACTCGGTGAACGTCGTGCGCAGCTAATCGAAGAAGTTCGCGCTCAGGTCGACCGCCAACTCCTACTCTATACGGCAAATTCGTGGCCCGAATTACGTGAGCAAATCTTGCGCAAAACGCCGCTATCTTCTGTTGAAGTTCGCGACTTCAAGTTTATGCAGGCCTTAGTTCACAAGCTGGCAAAACGCTTGGTCTCCTTGCACTCTCGAAAGAAGAAGATTGCGCGGCGTGGACAACTCGATGTACGGCAGACGATCCGGCGCAATATCGAATACGACGGGTTGCTATTCAACACTGTGTGGAAGCGCAAGAAAATTGATCGACCTAAAGTTATCGCAGTCTGCGATGTGTCGGGATCCGTAGCGACGGCGGCGCGATTTCTTCTGATGTTTCTGTATAGCGTGACTGAGGTTATTCCGAACGTTCGCGCTTTCGCATTTTCGAATCAGCTCGCAGAGATCACGGATCTATTCCAAAACGCGCCTGCGCAAGATGCGATCAGCGCCGCGCTTCAGCTGCATGGCTGGGGATCAACAGATTATGGTCGAGCTTTCGAAGATCTCGAATCGATGGTGTTAGATGACGTTGATCATCGCACCACAGTTTTAATCCTAGGCGACGGCCGTTCCAATTATGGCGATCCAGGAGTTGGCCATTTACGCAAAGTCCACGAGCGCGCCCGTCGGGTTATTTGGCTGAATCCCGAACCGAAGGCGTTTTGGAATTCAGGTGACTCAGAAATGCGGCGTTTCAGTAGCGCCTGCGATCGGGTCGATGTGTGCCGGTCGATTCAGGATCTAGAACGCTTAGTCAGTGAGATCATGCGTAGCGCTGTTTGAGTGTCACGCTTGGTCGGGGAGCGGGACCCCCGGATTGTGACTAAAAAGTGTGGCCTAAAAACTATCCAACTACGCGAAGACGAAACAGCGACGAGGAAGAAATTTACGCAGATTGAAACAAGCGGTGACAGTGAATGGAATTTGAGTTTTTCGAAGACCTAACGATAATCCTCACTGCGGCGCTCGTGGTCGCGATCGGTTTCTCGCGGATCCGTTTGCCTGCCATCATCGCCTACATTATAGCTGGCGTACTCATCGGTCCTTATCTACTCGGTTGGGTCGACCCGAGTGGCTTCGCTTTGATGGCCGAGTTTGGCGTGGTGTTTTTGTTATTTTCGCTTGGCTTAGAATTTTCACTGCCACGAATGTTGAGCCTAAAAGGTCCTGTTTTCGGCCTCGGTGGCGCGCAAGTACTCGTTACTACTACGGTCTTCGCGTGTGTCGTATACAGCTGGGGCGCGACGGTTGAAGCGGCGATAGTAGTCGCCGGCGCGCTAGCCCTATCTTCCACGGCGATCGTAACGCGCGAACTCGCAGTATCTCAGCAACTCGACACGCGCTACGCCCAATTGTCAGTTGCGGTGTTGTTGTTTCAAGATTTAATCGCGATCGTGTTCTTGATCCTGGTACCCGTTTTCGCCCGTGGTGAGGGCGGCAATATCGTTGGTGAATTAGGATCAGCGCTGCTGCGCGGCGTCTTGCTGCTTACGCTATTGATGAGTGTCGGCAAATGGTTATTGCCGAGGATTTATCATGAGGTCGCGCGCGCTCGGTCCGATGAAGTCTTCTTACTCACCACCTTAGTCATCGCGCTGCTCGCAGCGTGGTTAACTCATAGTGTGGGACTATCGATGGCGCTTGGCAGTTTCATCATCGGAATGATGCTCGGCGAGGGACCTTTCAGACACAAAATTGATGTTGAGATCCGACCGTTTAAGGACGTTCTATTAGGTCTATTTTTTGTCACGATCGGCATGAACGTAGATCTAGGCGTCGTTGCCGATCATTGGCTACGCATCGTGTCATTTACTGCTGCCTTGGTGGTGATCAATATCTCAATTCTCGCCGTACTAGCTCGCACGATGGGCGAACGACACGGCGATGCATTGAAAGTCGGTATCACCTTAGCGCAGGCCGGTGAGTTTGGTTTAGCATTATTAGTTGTCGCAGAGCTCAACGGCGTCGTTCCGATCGATCAAGCATCATTTATCATCGCCATCGCCGTACTGAGCATGATCGTCAGCCCGCTACTGATCCGCCATGTCAACACGATATCCGAGTGGCTGTTGATCTATTGGCCGGGGGCTAGTGATCATCCTACAGAGGTGATCTCGGCACCGTCATTGTTCACTAATAACCACGTCATTATCGGCGGCTTTGGTCGGGTTGGTCGGACTATTGCTCAGTTACTAGTGATGAATGATATTCCTTATATCGGTATCGATGGCGACGCGGAGGTGGTGCGTCGCGAACGACTTAATGGAAAAAACGTGATCTACGGCGACTGTGCCGACCCAAGCATTCTTGATCAATGCCACATCGGTTCTGCGCGCCTTGCGATTCTTACGTTCAGCTCCACCACGGCCGCCAAGTTAACCGTGGAAGAGATCCGCAGCACCGGCACTGCGACGCCTATTATTGTTCGCTGTTATGAGAACGTTGAATTTGATGAATTAATCGCGCTAGGGGCAGACCGAGTTATTCCCGAGATGCTCGAAGCTAGTTTTATCATCAGTGCTCAAGTGTTAGCGTATCTAGGCCTCGACGATAGTGAGATTAATCGCCAAATTAGTGAACTACGTAAACCTAAGTAATGGGGGAGCGGGAATTGGAGAATCAAGCAAAAATTGTCGTTTGGGGCCAAGGTACGCCGCGCACCTTGAGAGTGTATTGGGCCCTACACGAACTCAATCTCGATTATCACGTAGAGCCGATCATTACCCGTACCGCGGCCATGGATAGCCAAGAGTTTCTGACCGTGAGCCCGGGTAAGAAAATCCCGGCTATCGAACACGATTCTTTAACACTAACTGAGAGCGGTGCCATTACACGTTTCTTGATGGAAACTTATAGCGACGAAGTTTGGACCATCGAACAAAAGGCGAAAATTAGTCGTTGGAGTTTCTTTGCGCTGATGGAAATCGATGCGACAGCGCTCTACGTGATACGGCGGCACGAAGGTTTGCCGAACATCTACGGCGAGGCGCCGGCGGCAATTTCGTCTTCTTATTTGTACGTTGATCGTCAGTTGGACGTTCTGAACGAATTACTCGTCGATGGTCGAAGCTATGTCGTGGGCGACAAATTCTCCGAAGCCGATATTCACCTAGGTTCGTGTTTGATTTGGGCCCGACTCCTTAAGATCGAGTTACCGATGCGCGTCGCAGCATATTGCGAGCGTCTCGTTAAGCGCGACGCCTACCAACAAGCCAGCACGGCGAACAGGATGCCTGCATCGCTCTAACGGCCTGTCGGACTTAGGAGGAAGCTACTATGGCGTTGGGATAGCGGTTCAAATCATCACTCAGTGCCGTCAAATAGAACAACTATTCGCCTCACATGAACGGTGACGTGGCCTCACTCTCGGATTCGCCTCGTGATGATTCCCTCAGTCCGACAGGCGGCTCACACGATGGCCAAAATTGGTTCGGCTATGAAGGCTTGGAACACGTAGTAAAAACAATTATTTCAAATGCATAACGGGATAAAAATGATATGGCAAGAATCGTACGTTTCGACGAAATCGGTGGGCCCGAAAAACTAAAAATTGTCGACGAGGAGCCACCCATACCAGGGGCAGGTGAAGTCTTGGTCGACGTCCGGGCCGCAGGTCTGAACCGAGCCGAATATTTGTACCTCGCGGGGCAGTATTTAGTTCAACCTAAGCCCCCTTCGCGCATTGGTGTAGAGGGTTCGGGGGTGATCTTGGCTGTCGGCCCCGACGTCAAAGATTACGCACCGGGGGACGAAGTCTCGATCACGCCGAACATGTCGCCGGATAAATACGGTGTCATTGGGGAGGTCGCGTTGGTGCCAGTGGCGGCATTGGCTCCGAAACCCGAGAACATGAGTTTTGAACAAGCAGCGGCGATTTGGATGGCCTACCCGACCGCTTTCGGTGGGCTGGTAGAAGTGGGCGGGCTGAAGCAAGGCGCGGGACAGGTGGTGGTGATTTCGGCCGCCAGTTCCGGAGTTGGCCTACCGGCAATCCAAATCGCTAAAGCGCACGGTGCAACTGTGATTGCGACCTCGCGGGGTAGCTCGAAGAAAGAGGCGATTATGGCTGCCGGGGCAGACCATTTAATCGCGACCGGCACCGAAGATTTTCCAGCACGAGTCATGGAAATAACCGAGGGTCGCGGATTTGACATTGCCTTCGATCCGGTCGCGGGTCCGTTTTTGGAGACGCTCAGCAGCGCAGCTGCCGTTGAAGCAACGATCGTAGAGTATGGTGCCTTATCGATGTCTGACACGTTATTTCCGTTGTTTCCCGCGATCGGTAAGGGCTTAAGGATTTGCGGTTTTCATCTTGTGTTTAATTTGTTCCAACATCCTGATCGAACGGCGCGCGCAATGGCAAATTTAGTCGCAGGGTTCGCCGATGGCACTTACAGCCCGGTGATCGACAAGGTATTTCCGTTAGCTGACGTCGCAGAAGCGTATCGTCATATGGAGGGCAATAAGCAGATTGGTAAGATTATCGTTGCAGGCGAATAGCTTGCTCCGCGAGGAATAGCGAATTGGGGTCGGCCGTTGCAGCCGACCCCGAACCCTTTTACTTAATATTTTTCGCGTATTCGTCGAGTAATGGCAGAATCACATCCGGACCTTCAGATGGCAGCGGTAATATCCCGCGAATCGCGCCTTTGTCTGAGTGCGCTTTAATTTGCTCCGCATCGAAACCCATTGCGTAGAACATGCCAATGTCGATCGTTTTAGGATCGCGACCAATCTTCTCGCACGCCTTAGTTATTTCGGCCCAGCCACCGTCGAGATCGTAGGCGCCGCCGATCGGCATCCAACCGTCGCAGAATTCGGCGATATGCGCAGCCGTCTTAGGGCCTGCAGCGCCGCCCATCACGACCGGAAGTTGTTTTTGCACCGGTTTTGGCCACGCCCAGCTTTCTTCAAACTGGATATGTTTGCCAGAGTAGCTCGCAGCTTCTTTAGTCCAGAGTTCACGGCACAACAAGATGTGCTCGCGCAAAATTTCGCGACGTTTCGAGTAGTCCAGGCCATGGTTAGCCATTTCTTCCACACACCAGCCGTAACCGATGCCTAATTCGAAGCGACCGTTGGAAATCATGTCGAGACTTGCGGTTTCTTTAGCCAACCAGATTGGATCTCTCTGGGCAACCAAAGTGATACCCGTGCCAAGGCGGATCTTATCGGTGACTGCGGCGCAAGCGGCCAGCGCGACGAATTGGTCGTGGGAGCGCCAGTACATTTCCGGTAGCGGCGGGGCGCCTTTGTTGCCGCCCCATGGGGTTTTGCGGCTGGTTGGAATGTGGCTGTGCTCCGGAAACCAAAGCGATTCGAAACCCCGGGCCTCGACCTCTTTGGCCAGTTGTACGGGTTGGATGGATTTGTCGGTTGGGAAGATCATCACACCTAGGTCCACGGGCATACTCCTTATTGATAGGTTAATTCCACTGGGCAGAGTAGCCGCTTGTGTGGCCAACGAAAAGGCTTGTGAAGCCAGCTTTACGGTTCGCGACGCTATCTGACGAAATCTTGAACCCTTTCTCGACGCATTGTCTGACATAAGCGTGTTTGCAATTAGCTGTTGGAGTCGAATTAGTGTCGTCTCAGTTATCCGCCAGTTAATACCCACTCGTTCAGCTGGTGTCTATGCAGGCGACGACAAACTCGTGGTTCGGACACCGATAATTTCGTGGGGTCACTAAAGATGAACGGATCAGCAGCCGATTGTGTAACACGCCGAAAGTGACTGTTGTCACAAACAAAGTTTGTCCAGCGCAATGGCTATTGTGCGCCCGGCGGACTTGTGTAGGATTGCATTTTGCTTAGCAGCAAATTTTTCATAACGAAAGAGGAGAGAGGAATCATGAAGAAGATTTTAATTGCGATAGTTGCAACCGGACTGTTCGGACTGTTGCCACTTACCGTGAGTGCCGAAGACGCGACGAAGCTTGATCGCGTTGGCGAAGGTGCGGTCGACACCGTGACATCCCCAGGCAAGATCGTCGATGGAATTGCGGAAGACGTGCAAGATCATGGTCCAGTTATTGGTACGGTTACCGGTGCGGTTAAAGGTACAGCGAAAGCCGCCGGCCAAGCAGTGACCGGTGTTGCCAAAGTCGGTGTTGGCGCAGTCGAAACTATTTTGAGCCCACTCACTGGCGATTAACCGTCACGGTTAACGTTGGAATATCCCACCGTTAGCAGTGCACGCTAAAAGGGCTGATCAGGGATGGTCGGCCTTTTGCGTTTCTGGAGGGCAGGAGCATAGGTAGGTAGGCAGCTTATGCCCACGATCCTTTTAATCGACCCATCTCTCGAGAGCATTTACTCCCATTCGGATATTTCAAATCGAATTCCGCCAGTCCAGATCCCGAACTATGAGGAACCTTGTTAGGATGTACCAGTGACAAACCATGGCTGGCAATTTTGGATCGATCGCGGTGGTACATTCACTGACATCGTCGCGCGTCGCCCGGACGGTTCGCTTGTCACTCACAAACTCTTATCAGAGAACAGACAACGCTACCCGGACGCTGCAATTGCTGGGATCCGCGAGCTTCTAGATCTTGACGGATCTGCGCCAATTCCGACGCATCTTATCGACGTGGTGAAGATGGGCACGACGGTCGCGACGAATGCCTTGCTCGAACGCACTGGCGAACGCACGCTGCTGCTTACCACGCGAGGTTTTCGAGATGCGTTGCGGATCGGATATCAAAATCGACCAGATTTATTTGCCAGGCATATCGTATTGCCGGACTTGCTATACGAACAGGTCGAAGAGATCGATGAACGGATAGCGGCCGACGGCGAGGTGTTGCGCGAATTAGACGTTCGGCAGACAGAAGGTGTTCTTCAATCCGCATTCGACAAAGGTTTCCGCTCCATCGCGATTGTGTTTATGCATGCTTATCGCTATCACAGACACGAGGCGACGGCTGCTGCGATCGCGACTCGCATTGGTTTCCCGCAGATTTCCGTGTCACATGTCGTGAGCCCGTTAATGAAGTTCGTCAGTCGTGGAGACACCACGGTTGTCGACGCGTATCTAACCCCCATTTTACGGCGCTACGTCGATTCAGTAGCAGCCGCACTCGGCGGCGTTCGATTAATGTTCATGCAGTCCAACGGTGGGCTCACTGAGGCGAGCTTATTCCAAGGTAAGGACAGCATTTTGTCTGGCCCTGCGGGAGGCATTGTTGGCGCGGTACAAACTAGCGAAAACATTGGCATCAATAAAATAATCGCGTTTGACATGGGCGGCACATCAACGGATGTGTCGCACTATGCGGGCACTTATGAGCGCGCCTTCGACACGAAAATAGCCGGCGTTAGGGTTCGTGTGCCGATTCTGCGAATTAACACGGTTGCGGCAGGCGGCGGTTCGATTCTACATTTCGACGGATTGCGCTCACGAGTCGGGCCGGACTCTGCAGGGGCAGATCCAGGACCTGCGTGTTATCGGCGCGGCGGTCCGCTGACAGTCACCGACTGCAACGTCATGCTAGGGAAAATCTTGCCGACCTATTTTCCGGCAAGCTTCGGCGCGAATGCCGATCAAACGCTAGACAGTGAGGTCGTACGCAACAAATTTGGCGCGCTGGCAGCGCAGGTTAATGCGGCAACAGGAACTGATCAATCGCCCGAGCAAATCGCCGAGGGTTACTTGCACGTTGCAGTGCAGAACATGGCGAACGCAATCAAGGAAATTTCGGTACAGCGTGGCTACGACGTGACGGCCTACACCTTAAGTTGTTTCGGCGGTGCCGGCGGCCAGCATGCGTGTCTAGTCGCTGACGCGCTCGGTATGACGCAAATTCTACTCCACCCGTTTGCCGGCGTGCTGTCAGCTTACGGCATGGGTCTCGCCGACATTAGAGCGATTCGCGAACGCGCGGTCGAAGTCGTCCTGGAAGATTCGATCCTAGCGAACGTCGACGCAATTCTTGACGAACTTGAGCAAGCGGCTGTCGAAGAATTGGTCCAACAAGGTGTGCACGCAGACGCTATTACGACAATCCGTCGTTACTACATTCGCTATAGCGGAACTGATACTGCATTGATGATCAATTGGGGTCCGCAGTCCGATATTCGTCAAGCGTTCGAATCCGCTTATCAAGCGCAATTCGGATTCATTATGACGGATACGGATCTTATTATCGAAGCCGCCGCGGTTGAGTCCGTCGGCGGGGCCGATGTGATCCAGGTCGAAGAAATTAGTGAGGACGCTCCCCCATGTGAATTACCTTTTCCACAATTGCTAGAGCAACGGACTGTATTCAGCGCCGGTCGGGCGAGGCGTTTTTCAGTTTATCGACGCGAGGATTTATCCGCCGGCGTTCATGTGAATGGGCCAGCAATCATTGTTGAGTCAACAGGGACAGTTGTGATTGAGCCAGGATGGGCTTGTGATGTGGCGAGCGATCGCTCGTTGATTTTAACGCGTGTCGTGCAGCTCACGCGCGAACGAAAATTGGGTACGGATGCCGACCCGATCCAGCTCGAGGTGTTTAACAATCTATTTATGTCGATTGCCGAGCAAATGGGTGCGGCACTACAAAACACCGCCTATTCGGTCAACATAAAAGAACGCTTAGATTTCTCGTGTGCGATATTTGATGTCGCAGGCAATCTCATCGCCAACGCGCCGCACATACCGGTACATCTCGGTTCAATGGGTGAAAGTGTTGCTCATATTATCGAAGTGCGTGGCGACTCTCAGAAACCAGGCGATGTCTATGTGTTGAACGATCCTTATCATGGTGGTACGCATTTGCCGGATATCACAGTCATCACACCCGTGTTCGCGGCGACTGAGAATTCGGATGTGCCAGCGCTTCTATTGTTCTACGTCGCATCCCGTGGGCATCACGCGGACATCGGCGGCATTACTCCAGGTTCTATGCCACCACATAGCCAATCGATCGAGGAAGAAGGGATATTAATCGACAACTTCTTGTTGGTTGATCAAGGACGTTTGCGCGAATCAGAGCTGCTCTCGCTACTGCGCCATGGCCCTTACCCGTCACGTAATCCCCAACAGAATCTTGCCGACCTCAAAGCGCAAATGGCGGCGAATAACAAAGGTGCTGTAGAGCTCAAGAAAATGCTTGAGTTCTATGGCGTCGAAGTCGTGCGCGCGTACATGCAGCACGTTCAAGACAACGCTGAAGAATCGGTGCGACGCATGCTGGTGAACCTTCAAGCCGGACAGTTCCGATATGAAATGGACGACGGTAACGCGATTGCCGTGCACGTCACGATTGACCGCGAGGCGCGTTCGGCCGTGATTGATTTTTCCGCAAGCTCCGCGCAAACAGTCTCAAATTTTAATGCTCCGGCAGCCGTCTGCCGTGCCGCTGTGCTCTACGTTTTGCGCACGCTCGTCGACGACGATATTCCCTTGAACGACGGTTGCTTGAAACCGATCCGGTTAATCGTGCCGGAAGGATCAATGCTCAACCCGCGGCCACCGGCCGCTGTGGTCGCCGGAAACGTTGAAACGTCGCAGTACATTACTGACTGCCTGTATGGCGCCTTTGGCGTGATGGCGGCGGCGCAAGGAACGATGAATAATTTGACGTTTGGCAATGAGACTTATCAGTACTACGAAACGATCTGCGGTGGATCAGGCGCAGGGCCGAATTTTAATGGGACGGACGCCGTGCAGACGCATATGACGAATTCTCGCTTAACCGATCCAGAAGTCCTCGAGTGGCGCTTTCCAGTACGTCTAGAAAAATTCGAGATCCGCCGCGAGAGCGGCGGTAAAGGATTATTTCATGGCGGCGACGGTGTGAGACGTATCATTCGATTTCTCGAACCCATGAGCGTGTCAATTATCTCGGGTCATCGTGTAGTTCCGCCCTACGGCATGGCTGGCGGCAAGGCAGCGGCAGTTGGACAGAATTGGATCGAACGGTGCGGCGGGTTGCGCGAGGTACTCGGCGCCACGGCTAGCTGTGATCTCGCTGCCGGGGACGCCGTTGTGATCGAATCGCCAGGTGGGGGCGGTTATGGCAAGTAGGTCTAACTTGCCATAACCAACTCGACGTTAGGCTGAAATTATGTGGCCCGTTGGCGAAAGCGGCCGCCGAACAATCTAAGCGAGGCAATAGCACTGAGGAATAGTGCTAAGGCACCTGGGATCGGTACGACGGCAGCGGCGGTGGTTACCAAGATTGGGTCGATGACGATGAAACTGTTGGATCCCTGTTTATGAACTAAATTCGAGCCCAAAATAGTCGTGACTTGGGTGTCGGTGAAATCTACGTGCGCTGCGCTACCAACGTTTCCATTCATGACGTTGTTGCCGCTCACGTGGGTGAGGCCGAGCAAATTGTGCCCGATTTCGTGGGCTAGTAGAACGTGACCCCAGCTTTCGTTTGCGGCCGCCGATGAATTGACGATAACGGTATTCCCAGGCGCATCAGCGCAACCAACGAAATTGCCGGCGCCTCCGCAATACGAAATGGCATCAACGAAAAACAGCTCTATCGTATTACGTGCACCGCTAAATAAGGCGTCTAACGCGTTGAAATCGCCATCGTTAATATTCAGGAGACCTTCATCCACCACTAATGTCGTGATTGGATTAAATCTCAGGTCTATCTGGCTAGAAAAATTCGTCGTGCCAAATATCAATGATTCCAGCTTAGATTCTTGGGTCGTCACAAAGGCCGCCCAACTTGGAGCGGCGAAGAAACTAGTTAAAAGGCTGAGGACTACCAGCACATTCTTCAACTCGGGGCGCGCGCGCGCGGTGGGGTTGGCCGTGACCGGCAATGTCGTCATTTTTAGTTCTTCCGCGTTTTATCGATTATTGCCTGTGCGGTCTGCTTCGCCAGCTCTCAGTGCGCAGCGTATTGGAATTATATAAGCAATGGAGTGTCTGGCGAGATCCAATCCCGAAAAGTGAGGAAAATCTCTCACAACTAATAGCGCTGCAACACACATGGGGACGTCAGTTAGGTCGAGTCAGCTGCGGGAACGCGCAAGATAGACCATATACTATTGCGACTATGCCGTAACGCATGGCGAAGCAGTGACCCAACTATCAATCCGAAATACAG
Organism: Gammaproteobacteria bacterium; assembly: GCA_047611805.1. Classification (GTDB taxonomy): domain Bacteria; phylum Pseudomonadota; class Gammaproteobacteria; genus UBA11873. Next base: position 31,524 of record JBLFWX010000015.1, on the reverse strand, counting down.
GAGAACACCGTATGAGTAAGGAACAAGCCGCTAAAGGCGCCGAAGTTATGGAGAAACTTTTCGGCAAAAAGCCCGGGAAACTTCCATTCCCGGATCGATTTAGCGAATACACCTTGGAGCATTTATTTGGCGACGTCTGGCAGGGCGAAGCGTTGGCGTTGCAAGAGCGTTCGCTCATCACTTGCGCGGTTCTTACGGCTTTAGCGCGTGAACCTGAGCAAAAAGTGCATTTCACGGGTGCCAAAAATCTGGGCATCCCGCGCGAGAAAATGGAGGAAATGATCACGCACATCGCCCATTACGCCGGGTGGCCTGTGGCAGTGGGCGGATTCCGGAGCCTCGATGCGGTTTGGCCAGTAGAGGAGTAATTTCTACTGCAGCTCGTCAACACGGGCAATGAAGCTTCCCGCAGCGGCGATTTATCGCGATAAGCTGCGGGAATAATTCCTTGTTGGTCCGGAATTCCGCCGGGTTGAGGTCGGCTCAGATGAGCGATCTAGGATCTCGGAAGCAAAATTGCTGCGGCTATTTCGACACTCGGCCTGCAACGACCCTGGAGAAGGCACACTTCGCGAAATAGTTGACCTAGAGCACGATTAGCTCCTAAGTAAGCGCTCAGATAATTCATCAGTGGAGCAGGTATGGATACCGAAGCTCTCAATAGAGAAGCGGATAGCGGCTTGCTGTGCTTGAGCCTATTGGCCCGATTGCATAACTTACCGGCCGATCCGAAGCAGCTGCAACATCAATTCGGGACTACAGAACGACTATTTGATACCAGCGAAATACTGCGTGCTGCGAAGTTCTTGGGCTTGAAGTCGCGTGCCATCGAATGTGCATGGCCGGACCTTGCTGTGATCCATTTCCCGTGCATGGCAAAGCTCGACCGTTCTAGCTTCGTATTGGTCGGCGGCATCAAAGAAGACGAAATCCTGATTAAACATCCCAACCTCGCGCAGCCGACGACCTTATCGCGAGTCGCGTTCGAGGCGCAATGGACAGGCGAAATTATCCTCGCCACCCGACGAGCGACGTTGGTCGGGGTGTTTCGTCAATTCGACTTCTCTTGGTTCATCCCGTTCATCGTTAAATACAAGAAATATCTAAGTGATGTTCTGCTCGCATCGTTCTTCTTGCAGCTCTTTGCTTTGGTAACACCTCTGTTCTTTCAAGTTGTCGTTGATAAAGTGTTGGTCCATCACGGGCTCACGACCCTGGATGTACTCGCGGTCGGTTTGTTTGTCATATCGTTATTCGAGGTGGTACTCGGCGGGTTGCGTACCTATGTATTCGCCCACACAAGCAATCGAATCGACGTCGCGCTCGGCACGGATCTCTTCAAACATCTACTCCATCTACCGGTCGCCTATTTCGCAACTCGTCGGGTGGGCGATACGGTGGCTCGGGTACGGGAACTTGAGACCATTCGCAGTTTTATTACTGGATCGTCTATAACGTTGCTCATCGATCTCCTGTTTACCGTGGTCTTTTTCGGCGTCCTTTATCTTTACAGTCCAGCCTTGACGGCGATAGTCGCGGCGACCTTGCCTTTATATTTTCTCCTCGCGATGGGCATTACCCCGATTTTGAGGGCGCGCTTGCATGAGAAATTCAACCGCGGCGCGGACAATCAAGCGTACCTCGTTGAAATAGTGACCGGCATAGAAACGGTAAAAGCCTCGGCGTTGGAACCGGCCACCCAACGGCGCTGGGAAGAACGTTTAGCGGCCTACGTTGCCGCGAGTTTTAAGGCGAGCACACTAGCGAACATCGCGAACCAAGCGGCCTCACTAATTAACAAACTAATGGTGTTAGGCATCTTGTGGCTCGGCGCACGCCTTGTGATAAACGGCGAGCTGTCCGTTGGGCAACTCGTTGCGTTCAATATGATCGCGGGGCGCATCTCAGGTCCTATCCTCCGATTGGTTCAACTCTGGCAAGATTTCCAACAAGCCGGGATATCGGTTCAACGTCTCGGCGATATCCTCAATGCGCAAACCGAACCTACTCACAGCGCTAGCCGCGGATCGTTGCCGGCTCTCGACGGCCGAGTGACATTCGATCACGTTAGTTTTCGGTATCAAGCGGGTGCCCCCGAAGTCCTGAAAGACATCTCCTTGGAAATACGAGCTGGTGAAGTGATTGGCATCGTAGGACGTTCAGGATCGGGTAAGAGCACCTTAACGAAACTTGTACAAAGACTATACGTTCCCGAGTCTGGACGAATCATGGTTGACGGTGTCGATTTATCGATGGTTGATACCGCATGGTTACGTCGCAGCATCGGAGTCGTGCTCCAAGAAAATGTTCTCTTCAACCGTAGCGTGCGGGAAAACATCGCGATATCTGATCCGGCAATGTCGATGGAACGAGTCGTGCATGCGGCAAAAATGGCGGGTGCACATGAATTCATTTTAGAGCTCGCCGAAGCGTATGACACGATGGTTGGAGAACACGGATCAAATTTTTCTGGCGGTCAACGTCAACGTATTGCAATTGCAAGAGCATTGGTTACTGATCCAAAGATCTTGATATTCGATGAAGCAACCAGCGCGCTCGATTATGAATCCGAAGCAATCATTCAGCAGAACATGCGTCACATCTGTAAGGGGCGAACTGTCTTTGTCATAACGCACCGTTTATCAAGCGTCCGCAATGCCGACCGGATTGTCGTTATCGACAATGGTCGGGTCGTCGAGACTGGCTTACACAAAGATCTCGTTGCACGCGGAGGTTACTACGCGCGATTACACCAGCTCCAATTTGCCACGGCGTCAGCATAGCGCGATGGATTCGAAATCCGATTACTTGGAATTTCTCCCTGCTGCGCTCGAACTTGAACGGACACCGCCTCTTCCAGTGAGCCGTTACATCATGTGGTCGATTATGTGTCTTTTTACGATCGCAATCGCTTGGGCCTGTCTCGGCGAGGTTGATATCGTGAGTGTCGCCCACGGTAAAATCATTCCGTCGGGTCAAGTTAAAACTGTTCAGGCTCTCGAGCCTGGTATCGTCAAGGCCATCCATGTGCGCGAAGGCGATCACGTAGAGCTCGGTTCCATTCTCGTCGAGTTGGAAGATACTAAGGTTCTCGCAGATCTCACTCGACTACGGCAAGAGAGTAGCGCAACACACCGCGAACGGATCCGAATCTCCCACCAGTTGCGAGCGTTAGATCAATACAAAACACCGAGCGAGTTTTTCCAGAGGCACTCAGATCGAAAGACCAGCGCATCTGATGAGATGACCCCGTTGAACGTGCGGATTGTCAGCGGGCTCACCGAATATTACGCGTCCATCGCGGCCATCGAAGAAGAGATAAAGGGAAATCGGGCGCAGAAGCTCACCGTCGTTCGCCGTATAGAGCAACTTGACGCCACGATCCCGCTGCTGGCGGAGCGTACAGAATCTATTAAGGAACTCGAAAATAAATCGCTCGCGCCACGCGCTCAATGGCTTGAACTTCAAGAAGCCAAAATCACGAAAGAGAAAGATCGCGAAGTTTACCGTGCGCAATTGAAGGTGTTTGATGCCGGCCACGAAAACCTCAGCCAACGCCGTAACGCGCTCCAAGGCCAGACGAAATCGGCTTGGTTGTCCGACATTGCCGAGTTCGACACCAAAGTACAATCTTTCGCCCAGGAAATTCTAAAAGCGCAAACGCGAGTTACCGAACGACAGCTCGCCGCGCCGGTTTCGGGAACCGTTCAGCAACTTAACGTAAACACATTGGGTGCAGTGGTTGGGGCGGCCGAGAAGTTAATGATCATCGTGCCGGATACGGATTCGCTAAAAGTACAAGCCTGGATCGCGAACAAGGACATTGGGTTCGTACGAAACGATCAATTCGCGGAAATTAAGATCGAGACGTTTCCGTTCACGAAGTACGGCATTATCGACGCGAAGATTCTCAATATCTCAAACGATGCAATTGCGGATGAAAATCTAGGCTTGGTCTATTTGGCACAACTAGAAATGGCGACGACTGCTCTATGGGTGAACGACAAACTCGTTCAATTGTCTCCCGGGATGGCAGTGACGGTGGAAGTGAACATCGGCAAGCACCGCCTAATCGAATTTCTATTGGCGCCTTTACTGCGGTATACGGACGAAGCATTGCAGGAGCGCTGATAGCGATTTTATCGATACTCACACTTAGTGCTCACGAAGAAAGATGACTATGCGAATCTCTGCGCGGCACGACTACGAGCCTTCGCTGCTTCTTCCGTGCGATCTTTCGGCGCAGCGTTAGTCACGAGGGTGCTGAGTAGGTTCGTTACAATGGCGGAGATTTCATCGACTGCGCGCTCATAGGCGGCTTCATTTACTTTAGATGGCTTCGTTGTGCCGCTGACTTTACGTACGAATTGATGAGCGGATGCTCTGACTTCCGTTCCCGTTGCGGGTGGTTCGTAGTTGAATAGTGTTTTGATGTTTCTACACATAGTTACCGGCTCCTGCTGAGTGATACGACACTAGACCCGTTCGGTCTGGATTTTCCCGACTAGCTTAGATAATTCATCGAGCGAATCTAAACACGATTTGGCGTTTTCGACGGGCAACATAAATATAAATTTCTCGTAGCCGGCTCTGCAACGTTCGGCGAGCCCTGCATAATTTTGTGGTGGGTCCATCAAAGAGATAGTGAGTTCGTTGAAATCACGTTCGCGCTCAATGCACGCTTTTTCTAAATCAGCAATCGCGTCGCCTTCGTAGCGCCCGTCAAACACGATCCAGCCGTCGGCGTAATCGGCGACTCGGCCGGGAACTGAGGCGGAGTTTGATCCGATCCAAATAGGTGGGCCGCCATCGCGAACAGGTTTTGCGTGGGTCACGATCGGGTCGAAGTCGAAGTGTTCGCCGTGAAATTCAGGCTCGTCTTGATTCCAAATCGCACGCATTGCGAGCGTTGCTTCGCGCACAATCGGCCAGCGCTGTTTAAATGCTGAACCATGATTTTCCATCGCCTCGGCAACAAATCCCCCAGCAACACCTAAAATCAAGCGCCCGTTGGAGATGGCGTCCAGCGAGCTCACACTTTTCGCCGTAGCAATGGGATCGCGGTGAGTTAGTAAGCACACACTTAGGCCTAAACTAATACGCCTAGTCACCGCGGCGCACGCGCTTAAGGTAATAAAAGGGTCAAACAAGCCGCCGAGCATGCGCATTCGCTCAGCTTCGAGCGGTGCGGCATGGCGACGTGCGATCGGCATGTGGGTATTTTCTGGAACGAACAGCGAGTCGAAACCGCGTTCCTCAACCGCCATAGCCATGTCCGTAAGTGAGACGTCGTGGTTGCGAAAAACCAAGCAGACCCCGGCCGCAATCATGGTTGTCTACGGCAGTTTCCAGCTCGGCAACGCGCGATGCGCGACATGATCGTTTGGCAAGCGAGCTTGGCCGGCGCCGAAATAGTGTTCGCGTAGCGTTGCGGACTGATAGGTCTCCGGCACTCGGCCGCGTCGACGTAGCTCCGGCACAACTAAATCAACGAATTCTTCGAATCCGCTGGATTGCACTGCCGGCGCGATATTAAAGCCATCGATGTCGGATTCTTCCATCCAGTGCTCCATTTGATCGGCGATGGTGCTCGGCGAGCCGATAAATTTCGGCATGACGCTGCCGATCGAGATTTGCTCGCCCATCGCTTCAACGGTCCATTCGCGATTTGGATCAACGATTTCGAAGTAAGACAATAAGCCCTGGATCGCCTCCGTCTTTGTGTCACTGAGTAACATGTCGGATGTAATGGTCGATAAATCGGTTCCGACCCAACCGCTAAACAGGGCGAGCGCCCCTTCAGGGCTGGCATACTGTTTCATTTGCTCGAATTTCTCATGGGCTTGCGAATCGCTGGCCGCAACGATCGGCGTAATACCCGGGAATATCTTGACGTGCTCCGGCGCACGCCCTTGCTTTTCGACAGCTGCGCGGACCTTTTTTGCGTTCTCGCGGGAATGGTTTAAGTCGGCGCACAACGCAAATACGGCTTCGGCATGACGTGCTGCGAACTCGACGCCTCGTCCAGACTGGCCTGCCTGGAATAGTACGGGAGTGCGCTGTAACGATGGCTCGCACATGTGCGGGCCTGGCACGTTAAACCAAGTGCCCTGGTGATTTATCTCGTGAACCTTTGCCGGATCATTGTGTATGTCATTGTCGATGTCGCGCACGGCCGCGTCCTCTTCCCAAGAATGTTCCCAAAGTTTATAGACGACATCGAGATATTCGTCGGCGCGCTCGTAGCGTTCGTCGTGACTCATTTGGTCGCCGATTTCGAAGTTTGCATTAGCGTCTGCGAGGTACGACGTTACGACATTCCACGCGATGCGTCCGTTAGTCAGATGATCTAGCGTTGAGAAAAGTTTCGCCGTTTGATAGGGCGCGAAATAGCTTGTCGAGTAGGTACATGCGAAACCCAAAAATTTCGTAGCGTAGGCCATGGCGGAGATCACCAAGGTCGGGTCGTTACTCGGAAACTGCACGGTATGGCGGACTGCCGCGTCGCGTGATCCTTTGAATACGTTATACGTTCCATGTACGTCGGCAAGGAACAGAGCGTCAAAGTTACCGCGCTCGAGAGTCTTGGCGAGGTCGACCCAATAATTTACATCTTTGTAACCGAGCGACGAGCCGTCGCGTGGATTTTTCCACTGACCCTTTGAATGGTGACAGATAGAGCATTGGGTAAAGGCGTTCAGGTGGATCTGTTTTTTCACGAGGGTCTCTCCAATGGCGAGCCGATCACCAGCGGACCGACAGGTGATTCGTCAGGCGCAGTTTCTTGCTGACTATGGAACTATCAGGGCCGCACGACTCGGAAATCATACGCGACCTGTAGATGATACGTTGCGGCCTGAGGCACACTAGTCGTCATCACCATCAATGACATCGACGATGGCGCCGCCGACTTTGAACGGTGCCTTGACGACCGCTAACGTCGCGTCTGTTGCTGTTTCGATGATTGTTCCGATACAACCCGACAACCCTATGCAGAGCATCGCAGCACAGAGTAGGTGAGCAGTGATGTTGGATTTAAATATTAAATTAGACATTAGGTTGTCAACATAAAATATTGATTATTAATACTATATATCTAAATAACGACCAATTCTAGATCGGGGTTTTCGAGGCGCTGATTGCACCGCCCGGATCGATCTGTTGCGTGCGACTCCATCATTGTGCGCTAGGCTTAGACTAAACAGGGATCGAGGAGGACGCTATGGCTAGTGTAGAAGAACGTTTATCCGCCGTTGAACAGGAACTTCGTGTCTTGCTGGCTAAGGACGCATTGCGCAAAGTCTTGTCGCGTTACGCTGTCGGTGTCGACAGTAAACGGCCTGAAATCCTACGCGACTTGTTTCACCCCGAAGCCAGTCTGACAGTGCCGAATTGGAACATCGAAGAGCGCGGTCGTGATGCTGTGATGGCATTTTTCGAAAATTATTGGAGTCGTTTCGACAATCCGCGCCGCTATTACGCGAATGAAGAGTTTACCGTTGTGGGGTCGCGCGCCGAGGCATTTATGTACTGGCATGTCACCCAAGAGCGTGATGGAGATTCCGTATTAGGTTGGGGATCTTACGAATGGGGATTCCAATTAGTAGAGAACCACTGGTTAATTTCGAAAGAGGTTGTCCATATATTGGCGATGACCACATTGGTCGACGGCTGGGCGGGTAGCAGCACGTTGAGTTCTCTATAAATTATCTGTCAGCTAATTCGTTCGCCAGTGCGCGGACGATAAGACAGTAAATAAAGTTGCTCGAACATTTACTGCGCGTGACGCACACCTAACAATCGGCACTCTTGAAAACTAACAAGCGTGTCTTTTCCCAGAGCTTGAATCGAATCGGTTTATCTCGGACTACCGAGCGCCGATCGACCATCGCGCTCTGTTGAATTGCCTGATGAGATTGCAAAATCGAGCGGCAGATGCACGCCCAATCCGGAGACTCCATATGACCAAGTACTTCCTTCCAACGGCTGCACTATCGCTCTTATGCACTTGCAATGCTTTCGCGGGTTCACGGAACACAAATGACAAAAACGTCGTCCTCCATGGCCACGATGTGGTTTCCTATCACACGCAAGACAAAGCCATACAAGGGACCGCGAGCTATTCGGCAACATACGACGGTGTGGAGTTTCACTTCGCGAGTGCCGACAATCGCGACATGTTTGTAAAAGCCCCAGCAAAGTACGCGCCGAAGTACAACGCTTATTGTGCGTTCGCGGCTGCGCACCATAATGCGAAAGTGCCAGCGAACGCAGACACATTTAAGCTATATAACGGTAAGCTGTTAGTGTTCTTCAACGATTTAAACGAAGGGGAAAAATTCAATACTAAGATCCCATGGAACGGTAATGAGCAGGCTTTCTATGCAACCGCGAACGAGAATTGGAAAACCTTGGAAGCGAAATAGGCAGTGACTGTCTTCGAAGAAATTAGCCTAAGAAAATAATGGACGTTCTCGCAGACATTTTTCGCGCGTTAAGATTGCGTGGCGCGGTGTATTTTCGCGCCGCGTTCCACGCACCTTGGGGCATGACGATCCCTGAGGGACGTTTCGCGAATTTTCACGTGGTTTGTGAGGCATCATGTTGGCTAAGGGTTGGTGAGGGCGAGGAACTGATAGAACTCTCAAAAGGTGACATCGTCGTATTTCCTTGCGGACACTCCCATTCGTTGTTGTGCGAACCGAATACCGAACCGGTCCTTGCCGAACGACTTATAAGCTCACCAAAGTTAGATGCTCCTGCTAACTCGGTCGCGTTCTGCGGGACTGGCACGGCGACAACCTCCCTGATCTGTGGACATTTCGAATACTCCAGAGACCTACCTCATCCGCTTTTCGAGACATTGCCGCTGGTCGTCCATTTACGCGCTAGTGACGGGGATGGCGATTGGGTGATCGCCGCATCGGCATTAGCCGCTGAATTATCGGCCGGTGGCGGATCACCAATCAATACGGCGGTTGATCGACTTGGCGAAGCCTTGTTAATCCAGACACTATCGACTTATATACGCGGGCGTGACGATCAAGCGAGTTTTCTTGGCGCTATTCAAGACCGACATATTGGGCACGCCATCAGCCTCATGCACGAAGAACTATCTCACGATTGGAATCTTGCCGAATTGGCCGATGCAGCATCGATGTCGCGTTCGGTTTTTTCTGAACGGTTCCGGCGCATGGTCGGAACGCCTCCCATGATCTACCTCGCGCGCTGGCGCATGATGAAGGCGCGAGAATTGCTCGTCGAGACCGGGTTGCCGGTCGCCGAAATTTCAGAAAGAGTGGGTTACAGCTCTGAGTTCGCTTTTTCTAAAGCATTTAAAAAGAACCTAGGCGAAACGCCTGGAGAGGTGCGCAAATCCGCATCCTCAGTGCACTAGAGCAATAAAATCACTTCGCCTTTAAGGACTCTTCTTGCCGCTCGAGCCCGTCGCCGCGACGTGATACCTTAGGTTCCCCGGAAGACTAAGGCGTGGTGAAAATGGTGAAGCTCCTCCAAGCAAGCTTGTTAAGCTTTCTATTTCTCGGTGGCTGCGGGCAGCAAGAGACTAATCAAGTACAAGCGGATCTACCGGTCGATAAAACCAGTGTTGCAGCCGGGACTGGGAATTCCGTTACCATGCAAGGCGGGGCGCTACCCCTGATCGGCAGCGGCGCGGTCGAAGTCGGTAAGCCATTACCAACCGCGTTGCTTTCATCGCTCGATTTGCAGTCTGTCGAGATCGGAGAATTGAAAGGCAAAGTTCGCATCATCAGTGTCGTACCGTCACTGGATACGCCAACGTGCGATCGACAGACGCACGCACTCTCTGAGGATAACGATGGCCTGGACCAACAAGTGGAGCTCGTATCCATTAGTATGGATCTGCCGTTCGCTCAAGCACGATTCGCGAAAGAGGCAAAGATCGATAACGTCACGTTTCTGTCCGACTATAAGTATCGGCAGTTTGGCAACAACAACGGATTACTTATCGAACCGCTCGCGCTGCTAGCTCGTGCTGTAATTGTTACTGACGGCGAGAATATTGTGCGTTATTTACAGGTCGTGCCGGACGTTGCAGCGTTGCCCGATATGCCTGCTGCGATGGAGGCTGCGCGAAGTTTGTTGTAACTTAGAGCCTGTCGGACTCAGGGCGTTCTGCTGCTCCTGCGTCGCCCTCGACTTCCGCTCCAAACTCAGTTCTACCTCGTCCTTCCATGAACTCGTATCTCCCCCCGTCCGTGGGGTCGTGCGGAAAAGCTGGATTCGGCCATTTTCAATACACTTTCTCGTTAAATAGAACGACTATCCGCCTCAAAAGTACACTGAAAATAACGCAAACCGATCTTTCCCTCATGACGAACGCCTAAGTTCAACAGGCTCCTAGCGTATTCAAATTTAGTCGACGACCGTGGCGTCGGCGATTGCCCACATATACAGCGCAAGATAGGAACGGTACGGTGAGAATTGCGCGAGCAGATCTTCCGTTTTCGCGGCTTGCTTCGTCGTGAGAAAGCCGGCGAACTGGCGCGCGACCGTTAGATCCCCACTTGGCCAAACGTCGGTGTCGCCAAAATAAAACATTGAGGCGACGTCTATTGTCCATTGTCCAACGCCGTGTAATTCGCGCAACGCGTGGGCGCGTTCTTCGGCATCGAGACGACGCAATCTCGCCGGTGCCAAACGACCGTCTTGACGAGCTTCGTTAATAGCTAATAGGGCTTTCGCTTTGTTGCCAGATGCACCGCAAGCACGCAGTGTCGCGACGTTATCATCAATAAAGAAATGTGGGATGCCTTGATTTGATTCTCGTGCGGCGAGCTGAATACGTGACCAGATGGTGTGCGCGGCTTTGGTCGATAATTGCTGCCCGATAATGACCCGGGCCAGAAATTTGGCGATGCCGAGGTGTTTTCGATTGGGCAACTGTAGCGGACCTAGACGTTTTATGTGGCTGTGTAAGTCGGGTGAAATCCCGGCCGACAGTTTAAGGATACGTTTGTGGAGTTTCGGAGTCATGGTTCGCGTACTTCGGATTCAAGTGGTCGAAAATAATTTGTTGCGCGCGCGGCATTCACAGGATAGTGGCATGCACACGCCGACCGACAATCTTTTGGCGGATCGCTTGCCCTTCAGCCTATCGGCATCCTCAACTGAGTAAAGCCTATTGGATTCAAAAAACTCGCGCTCTTTTGGAGGTCGAGTTATTCGTCGAAAAGTTGGGGTTGCATTGCTTCAGTTTCCGGGTCGATGAAATTCGACAACCCAACGCCAACTAAGCGGTATTTCGTTGTGTCAGGCAAGTCTACCTTATCAAGAAGCTGCAACGCGTAAGCCGTGAGATCCTCAACGGTAGACGGGCGCTGATTGGGCGTGAAACTTCGAGTGATCGATTGGAATTTGCTCGTCTTCAATTTGAGCACAACCGTGCGCCCGATGCGATCGGATTTCGTCGCGGCGACCCAGGTGCGTTCGGCAGATGCCTGTGTTGCCTGCGACAGCTCGCCTAAGCTGAGGTCGTCGGCGAATGTTTGCTCCGAGGAGATCGACTTAACCGGTCGATCAGGGCGCACTTCGTTGTTGTCGATGCCACGTGCAAGATGGTACAGCCGGGTGCCAAATTTACCGAATCGAGATTGTAATTCGAGTAATTCAAATCGAAGCAGGTCACTGACGGTTGCGACTCCAATATTGCTCAACGTCGACTGTGTTGCTTTACCAACCCCAGGTAGTTTTTTGACCGGTAAATCTTTGAGGAATTTTTCGATTTGATGAGGGCGTACGACAAAAATTCCATCGGGTTTGCGCCAATCTGAAGCGATTTTTGCAATGAATTTATTAGGCGCGACCCCGGCTGAGGCAGTGAGTGAGGTTCGTTCGCGGATTTGAGCCCGAATCGTTTCAGCGACTTCGGTGGCCGTGGCGATGCCGGTCTTATTTTCGGTCACGTCGAGATAGGCTTCGTCGAGTGACAATGGCTCAACCAAGTCTGTATGAGATTTGAAAATTTCGCGGATCTGTTTTGATGCGGTTCGATAGCGTGTAAAATCCGGCGGGACGAAAATTGCATCGGGACACATTTTCTCGGCGCGCAATGCGGGCATCGCCGAATGTATGCCGTAACGCCGCGCCTCGTACGATGCAGCGCACACCACCGATCGTTGGCCGCGCCACGCGACGACCACCGGTTTTCCGCGCAGCTCGGGTTGGTCGCGCTGCTCCACCGAAGCGTAGAACGCATCCATATCGATATGTACTATTTTTCGCTGCATAGTCTGGTCAGCAATCGATCCCGTGTCGGGCGCTACGCGCATCTAAAATCGCGAAAATAGCTGCTATCATCGCTCGGCAAACAAACTCGCGAGGAAGCTTCCCATGGCTAGCGTTTCAGGTTTAGGTTATGTCGGCTGCACGATTACAGATTATGCGCCCTGGCACCAGCTTTTGCGTACCCTCTATGGTCTCCAGCGGCGTGACGATTCTCCTGCGGGTGTCCATCACTATCGGCTCGACAAACAACACCACCGCTTAGCGCTGAAAGAAGGCGCCGAGGACAAACTCGCCTACGTCGGTTGGGAAGTCGAAACACGCGAAGACTTGCGCACCATTGCGGCACGATTATCGGAAAACGACATTCAAGTTGAAGGCGGCGAACGTGATTTGTGCGCTGCGCGCGCTGTCATGGAACTCATTGTGTTTGAAGGTCCAGATGGGGTTCGCACAGAAGTCTTTTTTGGACCGAAACAAGACTCCATTCCGTTCAGCCCGGCGCATGGCATGTCGGGATACAAGACTGGCGATTTAGGACTTGGGCATGTCGTTTTGGTCGCTGAGGATCCGGACGAGACCGTTAAGTGGTATCGAGAAATGCTCGGGTTTAAGATTTCGGATTACATATTTTGGGATGGCATCGAAGCGACGTTCCTACACTGCAACCCTCGCCATCACAGCTTGGCGTTTGTGAATGCGGTAGGACCATTCAATGCGGGCGACCTCAATCACATCATGCTCGAGGCTGAATCTTTGGACGACATCGGTCGCGGGTACGACACTGCCCTAGAGAACAAGGTGCCTCTGGCCATGACTTTGGGGCGACACAGCAATGATCTTACGACTTCGTTTTACGCGGTCACGCCGTCCGGTTGGTGGATCGAGTACGGTCACGGCGGGCGCCTGATCGATGATTCAGTTTGGGAGCCGAAAATGTATAGCTCGCCGAAACTTTGGGGGCACGCGCGGCAACTACCGTCCTAACGGACAAGCCCCGGGCTTAGCGTTTTTGGCAGCCCGCCGAATATAGGCGGCGGCTCGCTACTTCAAACTCACGACAAGCGAAATTCGACGACCGCACCGCCGGTCCCGTACAGTGGACCATAGTGGTGTACTGTTGCGCCGTTAAATTTCCCGCCAACGCCACCTAAGATGAAGGCAAAATGTTTGAACCCCATCTCGACCCGTGCTTGCTGTGCGTACTCGGGACAGGCTTCGCGGAGCGCCGCCACATCCCCTTGCTCCATCATCGCCAGGATCCGTTTATTCCATTCGTCTTCTGTGGGGTTCGCGACGTGGTCGCTCGCGATGTCGATGACTTGGCGAAAAAAGGAACCAGACAATCCGCCAACCCCCACGATCGCCACTTTCCGTCCAAGTTGTTCGGCTTGTTCACGGATGACTCGACCAAGGTTTTCCGTAATTGCCCAATCGTGATAAAGGTTGTTCGCGGTTACGACAGATTTGAATGTTTGTTCAGGGTCGAGAAAATTCGACGCGACGATCGTTCCGGTATCGACTGGGAAAGCGTCGTAGTCGACACCTTTGGAGCGGATCCCGTAGCTGTCCGTCGCCCCGATTGCAGCTTCAGCAAGTTCGGTATCAGTACGCATATCGAACGGTAATTCGCCGTATTCGTGCCAGTTTTCGTCGACGTGCAAACCGGTCGGGTTCGGGCGTACTTGCCAAAGTTGATCAAGCACAGCTATCCATTGAGTGGAATAGATCGCGATAACATCCGGCTTCGATGCGGCGAGCGCTTGGCCAGCTTTTTCCATGGCCTCGGCCATAGCGCCCCAAGGCGGGTTGTCCCGCTGCACATAAGGCAGAGGTGATCCTGGGATTAGGAATGCAGAAACGACGCTCATAGAGTTTTCCTCAGGCCGCTTTCGCGAGTCCAGCCTTAATTAAATTCCATTCCATCACCGCATTGCCGGTCCCGATCACGGTGCCATAACCGTGCAACTCACCCGGCAACTCAGGATAATTCATGGCAGCGAACATCCAGGTAAACGCGCCCGATTTAACTTCTGCGAAAGCCTCGTCGATAAATTGCGGCAGCAATCGGAACACTTCTTGTATCTTCCCGGCACGCAATAATTCGATCATGCGCATGTCCCACAAATAGCCTTCGAAATTTTCCGGATGCTCCTGAGACATATCTTCCGGTGGAATCGGTTCTTTGCTGAAGTGGTAGTGGCACAAAGTGTTAGATGCAAGTAGCACCGCGCGTCGCCCTGTCGCCTCAATCGCTTTGCGGGTCGCCTTGCCCAAGGTGTCCATTTCTCCTAAACCTTCTTCGGTCGAGAGGAAGTAGGGCGAATTGTTTGCCGATATTCCGACGATGGGGATATCCCATTGAGGGCGGATCATATGCAAGGTTGTGATCGTGCCGTAGTCGACCCGAAAATTAGGGTTGCGCATCATTTTAGACGTTAGGCCCATCTCGGCGGCCGCATCGCAGCACGCCTCAGCGAGTTCCACATCAACGTCAAGTTCGAATTTATAGCGAAAAATATTTGGAAAGATCGGATCGACAGACTTACCACTTAGGTGTTCGACACCAAGAAAATGATGTCCTTGTTGAGTGATCCAATGCGGTGAGTGCACCAGTAAAACATCAGGTTTCATGGCATCCAAATTTGCGCGCGCCCGCTCATAAGCCCAACGCAGTTGCTCCCAGCCGCCTTTCGAACGCGGTTCGTTTTGTTCTGGGTTTTCACCAAACACTAAATGCGGCGGATGTGGCGCGAGTAGCCCCGCAATAATTTCACCTTTACTCATGACGAACCTCTCTTCGAATTTAGCATTTCAACGACAGCACTCCGTATCCGTCCCTTGCGACTTAGACACCAGTGAAAGTCTCGAACTAGCCTATTTAACCATGCTCGGTGCGCAGAACACAGAGAGCGTCGCAGTTGTGCAGTTTCAAGAATAAATTAACTGTGCGTAATGAAAATTCGTTCGGACCGAGTCGGGTGGTTTCGCCGCACCGGATAGTACTATTCCCGGCGGGTTTTTCATTTAATTGCAAAGGGACGCACGGGTGAACCGGTTGCGCCCTTAAGCGGTAAGGTCCCGACCACGAACGCGAATTCGTAAACTTTGGCTTCGATCAGCTGATCGAAATTAAGGTTCTCGATGATATAGATGCCATTTTCGACGAGAAATTTCTGGTGATTGGTCCCAAACAGTTTCGGATCCGGGCCCGGGATCGCTTCGACCCCCCAATTGTCCGTACCGACCAGCACGACTTGTTGGTCTACGACCCAATCGCCAGCCGCATCAGACAGTCCTGGTGTGCATCCGTTGAATTTGTCGTTATCCGTTTTCCAATAGCGACCCCAGCCCGTATGGTAGAAGAGTGCGTCACCAGCTTGTAATACATCTTTAGCGAGTCCTTGGCGCGCTAGTGCCGCCAAAAGATCGGCGACCGTCACTTCTTCCGAGCACTCCATGGTGCGACCGCGCAAAGCCGCGATATCGATCAGGATACCGCGCGTGAAGATCGGTGAGACGTGTTCCACGCCGAGTTTAGTAAATCCACGACCCGTGCCAATCTCCGCATGTGTATGGCCGTTGTAGTAGCGGATCTCATTGAGGTTGCCACCGGGTCCAAGGTCCGTCCCCATGTGGCTTAGCGCGTCGAATTGCGTCCCGTCCTGACTTAAATGCCCAGCAATATAATCCTCGTTCCATACCAACTTATTATCACCGAGCGGTCCCCACGAAGGCGCGCCAGGCACGGTTAGCGTGTACTTGCGTTCTTGTGGAGTGAGCGCGAACAGCGGCATGTCTTCTTCGAAGGTGCGACCCATGTCGTAGATTGTGCCGGTCGTAATGAGCGAGGCGGCAGCTAAGGTTTTTGCTGGGTTGAGTTGATTAAGAGCGCCGCGTTGATCGTCGGCACCCCACTTAGATGGCCACCATTTGGACGGCAGATAGTTCTTCGCCGACTCAGACGAAGCGCCAGATTCCGTCGCATCTTCGGCAATTGCGACATTAGTTGAAAGCAAAGCGATTAAGGCGAGTACAACACGGATCATTTCTGTGTCCTTTCGTTATGGATCGTTAGACCGCAATCGCTCGTGTCGACCCTTTGGATCGAACGTTTCGAGTCGTCACGTCGATCAGCCGCAACCGCGTGCTGGGCAACCCAACCACGGTTAGCTTGGATGCGAAACAAAAGCCTCCGGTAACCGCGGCTTCCACCCGCTCACTGCAAGTTGCGTACAGCGTTTGCTTGAATTAAATGGCAACTACGATCCGAATACCCGTTTCAAATGCGCATCGGTCGGTGGGTCGGTGATGAGAGAGACTCCCACCATCGCAGCGATCGAGATAAATCCGCCCAAGGTTGCGCAAGCGAAAGGATTGGTCGACTGGCCGGCGAGCCATACTCCGGGTCCTTCGAGGAGACTGCCTGTGAACCATGCCGCATCCACGATGCCAGCGTGCAACACGATAAAAGCGACGCCGCCAACAATAAAACCAGTAATCGATCCCGCGCGGGTTGCGCCGCGCCATAGGACACCAAGAAACATCGGCGCCGCAGACGCTGCCATCATTCCGCCGATGCCGATCCAAACGATCAAGACGACATTTTTATCCTGCGTAGCCCATGCCAGGCCGACCGCGCCTACTAAGACGACGACGGTTGCAATCCGGCTGATTAATAGCGAGATCCGATCGATATCGTGATCGCTTCGATCCGGCATCCAACGCGGCGCGAGCGAGCGGCGATAAATGTCATTGGCAAAAATTTGCGCCGTCGACACAACCAATCCATCTGCGGTGGACATAACGGCCGCGAGTACCCCAGCCCCGATCAGTGCTGCCGCCCAGGCAGGCAATACCGCGATGAAGAGTTCCGGGATGGCTTGATTTGGATTCATGCCTTCGGCGAATAAGGCGTCACCTAATATCACTCGAGCAAGGATCCCGCCACACGTGATGGCCGGCAATATGATCCCGAAGATAAACGCTAAGGTAATGAACTTTTTCTGATCCCGATCGCTCTTCAAGGCCCATAATTTATTACCGATGTGCGGTAATAAACCGAGTGGTAAATGCGCGCAGAAGATCGCGAACAAATCCCATTTTGAATTAAATAATGGATGGCTAGGATGAATGGTCGCGGTGAGATCCGGATCAATCGCGTGGAGTTGGCTCAGCATTCCGGCGAAACCACCCTCGATTCTGAAGCCGGTTAAGAACATCCAAAGGACGAGCCCGGCGAGCGCTAGCATCAAGGCGCCTTGTACGCCATCGGTAAGGATGTCTGCATGCGCGCCGCCCATCACCACGTAGAACATCAACACCAGCGCGGTGACGCAAAGTGCAGGGAACATGCCGAGTCCCAACATGCTTGAGAACATCACGGCCCCAGCCAGTAGCTGACCGGCGAGATAGAATAACAACAGCATCGAAAATAAGGCGGCAAGAATTCGCAGTACTTCGGAGTCATATCGATCGCCGAGATATTCCGGCATCGAACGGCTGCCGAAACTTTCGCCGGCCCGGCGTATTCCGTGTAGACACACGAGCACACCTGTGTAGATGCCCAATGGGTAGACGAAGGCGTACCACAATACCGACATTCCGGATGTGTACGCTAAGGCGGGAAGACCCAAAAACGTAGCGCCGCTGGCTGCCGTTGCGGTCATTGCGAAGGCTAAAAATACAGGACCATAACTCCCTCGGGCAGTGGCGAAATCGTCGCCACCTTGCACTCGTTTCATACCGATGAAACCGAACAGCACCATCAAGCCCATATACATGGTCAAGAACGTCCAGCCCCAGAAGACTAGGGGGTCAACTCCAAACATGTGGTAAATCCCTCGGAAATAGTTTTATTGTTTTAATGCCGCGGCGCCAAATCGCATCAGTCGATATCTCCCCGTTTGTGCCTCGGGGTCGAAATCGCGGCGACGACAAATGCGGGCGTAGGGTACCAACTCCGACCAGAGGGTGGAAGCCGTTAAACTGCTGGAGGTGGCTCAGGAGGAGAACAGAATTCGTCCGCAATCCGCCCGTGGAGCCAAGCGAGTAGGCGCCGCTCGCGATTTCCGGTCCTCATAGTCCCTAATAAAGTCATCTGCAACGGAAAACCGGCTCATGCCCACGATGAGTCCGTGATTCCGGCTGGCTTATTAGAACCTCGCGCTCGCGATGTCCCCAAATAGTGTCTAGCCCGACTTTAGCCCAGCTGCGGCCAGTTCGACGCTGCAAGCGGGCCAAGGAAAAACCGCCACCACGTGAATAGTGGAAAATACTTTATACTTAAAGTACTTTGACGAAGCCGTCTTGGTAAAGCCGCCTGCCGTTCAAGACGACTAGGAGCGGTTTCGAATTAGTAAGCAGCCGCGGATGATTTCGAGACGGCTTCTTTAACTCTGCTAGCAGTGAGGCACGCAATGACTCCCGATGACATAAACCGCCGAAAATTCGTTCGCAACACCGGTCTCGGTGCGCTCGCGTTTAATGTTGGGGGTATCCCAAGCCTACTAACGCCGCGCGAAGCCTGCGCGAACGGCATCGAATTTAAGGTACTAGCTAACGACGATGCCGCCTTGCTAGCCGCATTTGCGGATCATCTACTGCCTGGTGCAGGCGCCGCCGGTGTCGCTCATTTCGTCGATCACCAGCTTGGAACGGATCCTCAGGAATGCTTATTGATGTGCAAATATTTTCCGCAAATCAAAGCGCCATTCGCGACGTTCTATTCGAGCGGTATCGCTGCACTGCGTGCCCAAGCGCTGGCCGAATTTGCTAAACCCTTCGCCGCTTTGGCGACCACTCAGAAAAACGAGCTCACCGATCTGATTTGGCGCGGCGAAGTAACAGGCTGGAACGGTCCACCACCACCGCTTTTTTACATGATGGTACGCAGTGATGCTGTCGACGTCGTTTATGGAACGAAAGAAGGTTTCGATCAACTGAATATCCCGTATATGGCCCACATCATGCCGACGGAGAAATGGTAATGGCTGACAAAGTCGACGTGCTGGTGGTGGGTTCCGGGGCTTCGGGTAGCGTGTTCGCAGCGACCCTGGCTGAATCTGGTCGCAGCGTGCTCGTCCTAGAGGGCGGTAAATCTCGGACCTTGGAAGACCTCTACAGCTCGCAGATATGGGCGCGTCGCTTAAAAACCGGCGCCGCGATGGTTGAAGAAACAGGTCCGCATCCGGTTTGGTATAACTTCAATTCCGGTCACGGATTCGGCGGCGCGGCCATGCATCATTACGGGGTGTGGCCGCGTTACCATCCCGAAGACATGCAAGCACAGACCCTGTATGGCCGCGGACTCGATTGGCCGTTCGAATACGACGTCCTGCGTCCCTACTACGATCAAATACAGGAAGACGTCGGCATTTCCGGCGACGCCGAGGCTGAGATTTGGCGCCCCCCAGGCGCGCCGTATCCATTGCCGCCAATCCTTGTGAATCAACACGGTGAGGCGTTCGCGAAAGGATTTAAAGCCATGGGGCTGCACACGAGCCCGATCCCCATTGCCGTATTGTCGCGTCCGTACAAAGGTCGACCGGCGTGCATATGGGATGGCTGGTGCGATGCAGGTTGTCCGACGGGGGCTTTGGCCAATCCGCTCGCGGTTTACTTGCCGCGCGCGATCGCTGCCGGCGCTAAGCTACAAAGTGAGAGTACGGTCACCCGGGTATTGATGAACGAGCGTGGCGATCGCGCGACCGGCGTTGAGTACTACGACGGCCAAGGCGTTCGCCATGTGCAAGAAGCCGAATGCGTTGTGCTGGCTGCGTTTACGGTTGAGAATCCTCGCATCTTATTAAACTCGGCCAATGCGGCGAGACCCTCCGGGATCGCCAATTCGAGTGGTTTGGTGGGGCGTTATTTGTTGAGTCACGCGGCAGTGATGGTCTACGGCATGTTCCCGCAAGAAACGAATAGCTTTTTCGGGGCGACCGGCGGACAGCTGTTCAATCAAGATGGATTTGCCAAGGATTCGGATGCCGGCGCTTACGGCTCTCGTCAGTGGGAGATTGGCCTTGCAACGAAGCCGAACGATTTGCTCGGTATCGCAATGAGTCGGCCAGACATCTATGGCGAGGCTTTGCACAAATTTATGCATGATGCCGCGCGTCATATCGGCGCCATGGTTGGCGTTTGCGAAGACCAACCTAACGTCGATAACCGGGTTGAACTGTCGAGCGAGAAAGATCGATTCGGATTTCCTTTGGCGCGTACGGTTTATGAATACTCGGCAGATTGTCTCAAGTTATGGGAAATTTCTGCCCGAGAAGGGGTGGAAATCACACGTGCAGCCGGGGCCACGGAAGCGTGGCATGGGCCGCTCGGCGGACAACACATTATGGGGGGCACGATCATGGGCTCTGATCCATCGAAGTCGGTGGTTAATCAATATTCGCAAACCCACGATGTTGATAATTTGTTTGTTGGCGGCGGCGGCGTGTTCCCAACCAGCTCGTGCGTCAACTCAACGTTCACCTTGCACGCGACGTCGTTGATGTCGGCTCAGCATTTGCGCGACCAGTGGTCGGGGATTTCTTCCTGATCGCCTTACGCGAGCAGAGATTGCCATCACATGACTAGCACCACCGTCTACGAAGCTTTCGTCGAAACGTGTGCGTGTTTTCCCAATCGCCCGTTCCTGCACGTCGTTAAAAATGTTGCCGAGCGCTATGCGATAGACGTTGGCGAAATATCATATCGCGAGGCCGAGCGCACGATCACGGGCCTCATAAATCAGTACCAACGAGCAGGCTATGGCGGCGGACATCGGATCGCTCTTATGCTCGGTAACCGACCTGCATTCATTTTCCATTGGTTCGCACTCAACGCATTAGGTGCGAGCGTAGTGCCCGTTAATGCGGAACTGAGCGCCGCCGAACAAGCCGACTTGATCGATCATAGTGGCGTGTGCTTGCTGCTCTATGTCGCGGAGCACGAAGTCACAATGCGGGCTGCGGTTGCCGAGTGCGCTAGCGCGCTGGCGGTTAGCGATATCAATAGGTTTGATCTGCTACCTCAAGCATCCGCGGTAGCATCGCTCGAAGCATCCGACGCGCACTCGGAATGCGCAATCCTATTTACTTCCGGCAGTACCGGTCAGCCGAAAGGGTGTTTACTGTCGAACGAATATTTTCTCGAAATGGGCCGTTGGTATCGTGATATCGGTGGCCTTTGCTCTTTGGAATCCGGTGTCGAGCGATTAATCACGCCGTTGCCTTTAACCCATATGAACGCAATGGGTACTTCGTTGATGGCGATGGTCATTACCGGGGGCTGTCTTGTGCAACTCGATCGTTTCCACGCGAAATCCTGGTGGCAAGCCGTGCGGGAATCACGTGCCACCGTGATCCACTATCTCGGCGTCATGCCGGCAATCCTCTTGCAGCTAGCGACCGATCCGAACGAGGCAATAGCGTCGGTTAAATTTGGCTTCGGAGCCGGTGTGAATCCAGCGCACCACGATTCGTTTGAACAGCGTTTTGGATTTCCTTTAGTAGAAGCTTGGGCAATGACAGAAACCGGCACTGCCGTATGCGTTATTGCTAATCATGAGCCGCGCCATATTGGTCAGTCATGTTTTGGAAAACCGGATCGTTGTAGGCTCGAATTTCGCTTGGTTGATGAAACAGGCATTGATGTCGCCTCCGGCGAAGGGGGTGAGCTGCTCGTTCGTGCGATCGGTGAGAACCCGCGTAAAGGTTTCTTCAGCGGTTATCTACTCAATGACGCAGCGACAGCACAAGGATGGGATGGTGGTTGGTGGCATACCGGTGACGTCGCGCGCGAATTGACCGACGGCAGTTTATGTTTTGTCGATCGGCGAAAAAATATTATTCGACGCAGCGGCGAAAACATCGCGGCCTTAGAAGTCGAAGCCGTCTTATCCAGGCACGCGGCTCCCACGGCGCTGGCTGTGACTCCCGTACCTGATGAAATTCGGGGCGACGAGGTGATGGCCTGCATTGTGCTAAACCCCGACTTTTTGCCTACTGAAGAAACAGCGGTTGCGCTGTTCGAGCATTGCCTCGCGCAGCTCGCGTATTTTAAGGCGCCGGGATACGTCATGTTTCTCGATTCACTGCCGCTCACCGCGACGCAAAAACCGAAACGCAATGAGATCAAAGTCTTGGCTCGGGACCAGCTTGAACGACCTTCTGCCAACGTTAAGTTATTTGATTTCCGCGAACGCAAGCGCAGGCCAAGCGCATGAATAATGTCTTTGCTGGGGTCGTCCTCGCGGCCCCGGTTAGTTTCGGTTACGCGCGATATAGCGAGCACGGCGTGCCGTGGTTTGCCGGCAATGCGTTGGCCGAAATGCTCCGGCTTAGTGGCTTAGAAAAATCATCTATCGACGGGTTAGCGATCGCGAGTTTCTCGTTGTCGCCGGACTCGCCAGCGAGTCTTGCAGAATACTTCGGCTTGGAACTTCGCCTCCTCGAAGCGCTGCCATTCGGTGGCGCCTCAGGCGTTATTGCGGCCCGCCGCGCTGCACGGGCAGTGCAAGCCGGTGATGTCGAAGTCGTGGCTTGCATTGGCGCCGACACGTCTAAGCCGGACTCTTTTTCGCAGCTGGTCGCGAATTTCAGTACGGCGACAGTGGATGCGAGTTACCCGTACGCGGCGGCCGGTCCGAATCTACCCTTTGCGCTATTGACGCAAAGTTATATGGACCGATTTGGGACGCAACGCGAAGACTTCGGTCGCATCTGTGTTGCCCAGCGCCACAACGCAAATCATTGCGACTACGCGTTGCTTGGGAAAAAGCCGCTCGATCTAGACGCTTACATGGCCGCCCGCTCAGTCGTTGAGCCGTTGCATCTCTTTGATTGCGTCATGCCGTGTGCAGGGGCCGACTCATTCTTAGTGATGCGCGAAGATCGGGCGCGCGCGCTCGACATTCCTTACGTCTACATTAATAGTGCGTTCGAAGCCTTTAACGCGTTCTCTAGCGATCCAGTGCAATTGCGCTCCGGGTGGTCACGCTACGGCGCCGCGTTATACGAACAAGCGCAAACGACACCGGCCGAGATCGACCTCATCGAAACCTACGACGATTACCCTGTGATCGTTATGTTGCAATTAGAAGGCATGCAGTTATGCGGCGAAGGACAAGCAGCGCGTTACGTACAAGACCACGATCTGCGTTTTGACAGCGACGGTCCGGCGCACAATACGAGCGGCGGACAATTGTCAGTCGGACAGGCAGGAGCTGCCGGTGGTTTTCTCGGAATCGTCGAAGCAATCCGACAGCTCACGCATTCGGCTGGGCGTAATCAAGTTCGGGCAGCTGACAACGCACTAGTAACAGGCTTTGGCATGATCAACTACGATCGCGGACTCTGCAGTAGTGGTGCGATTTTGAGTACCGTTGGTGTTTGATCTTCCGTCACGACCGAGGAGCGCGATGGGGGCGCGGCTCAGTCAAGCGCTGATCGCTGGCCGGGTTGAACTGCCGACTTGTCAGCGCTGCTTGGCGGTTCAATACCCGCCAAGTGAAATTTGTCGACATTGTTTGTGTGACACGCTTGAAGCGACCGCATGCGATTGTGGCGGTAGGGTGATCGCCTGCGCGCTCGTCCATAACAGTTTGGCGCTAGACTTCGATGCGCATTCCGCGTGGCCAATCGCATCCGTGAAAATGAACGCGGGGCCCATCGTTTTTGCCCACGCACTGGAATTTCTCGAACGTGGTACGACAGTGACTTTGGTTCCGCTCATCGATTCGATCGGCGACGGCGTTTTCGGGGTGCTCGCGAATTTGGACGATCGCAACTTATTACAAGCGAAATTTAATAGAAAAATATGAATGACAAACCTAGCGCAGTGATCACGGGCGGAAGCGCCGGGATCGGACTAAAAATTGTCGAATACTTGTTGAGTGACGGTTACGAGGTGATCAATCTTGCCCGGCGACCCGTACCAATCGAGCATCCCGACATCACGAATCATTTAGTTGATTTGACCGATCGACCGGCGCTTGCGGCGGTGTGCCTAGAATTAGCAAGATGTGGCGCTCAAACGCTCATCCACAACGCAGGTTTGATCCAAGCAAACTTGCTCGCGGCAGTTGATCTCAACGATCTCGACGCCTTAAACCAACTGCACTTGGGCGCTGCGATCCAGATAGCGCAGGCGCTTACCCCGAGCATGAAAGAAAAGGGTTTCGGACGAATCGTTCTGATGTCATCGCGCGCCTGTGTAGGCATGGCAACACGCACGAGTTACGCCGCAACAAAAGCAGGACAGATCGCTATGGCTAGGACCTGGGCTCTGGAACTTGCAGCCTATGGGATCACGGTCAACACGGTATCGCCCGGACCCATAGAAGCGACCGAAATGTTTCATGCCGTCGTGCCCGAGAATAGCGGGCTACTAGTCGATCTTGCCAAGAAAATACCAGTACAACGCTTGGGGCTGCCGGATGACGTGGCGCGTGCGGTCAGGTTTTTTATCGCGCCAGAAAACAGCTTCGTCACTGGACAGAATTTGTTCGTCTGTGGTGGCACGAGCATCGGGTCGATCTAGGAGTTAGATCAATGTAAGTGGTTCGATAGCGGACCGCTCACTGGTTCAGGTAGGGAACACGATGCCTGCGCCGAGAACTTAAGTAACCATGGATTCTTAGCGAAATTCGCCGAAACTAAACCCGGCGGAGCTTCCAAGCGGCACGGGCATCATCCAAAAATCTTACCGCTTGAGTAGCATTGCATGCCGCCTTAACTGCATAATTGCGTCGCCTCTCAACACCCGCGGACCTGAACAACCAGGATCGCATAGACGTGCGTCCTGTCATCCATGCCACTTCTTGCAAAAAGTGTTATCAGTATTTGGCTGCTGTGTGGCGGATGCCATGTACTCGCAGCGGACGGAAAGTCAAATCTCGGCCAAGACCCGACGCGGCCGCGCTCGAGGCTCGATCTGAGGGTCAAGTATCAGCAGATAACAAGTGATCTCGAGCTCGTTAAGTTAACGACAAGAGTCGACCATCCGATCGTCCTCGACAATGGCTGGAAACTGAATACTCGTATTAGCCAAGGGTTCTTTTTCAGCGACTTGCCCGGTCCAGAAAATCGCAACGGAAATACGGATGATGGCTTCGGCGATCTATTAACCCAGGCATTTTTTATTCTACCGTCCAAGGGTAAGACATCGTTCGGATTTGGCTTGCGGGCCATTTTTCCTGTGGCGACCCAAGATCAATTTGGAACCGGAAAGTACAGCTTAGTGCCGATCGGTTTCGTCTCGTATGTTCCTGATTGGCTCCCCAAGGGTAGCTTTGTTGGTTTGGGTATGCGCAATGAATTCGGCTTCGGTGGAGATGACGCTCGCGATGATATTTTTGAATTGCAACTCGTACCGATCGTCAACATCCCGCTACCGGGCAACTCGTTTATCGGTTTCTTCCCAGTCATCCGCCGCGACTGGAAAAACGAGCACGATTTTACATTTCCGTTCGACGTCGAAATCGGCCGCGCTATTGGCAACGGCAAAGTCGCATCTCTGCGCTTCGAAAAGCCGATGATCGAAGATCGGCATCGTACGAAGTGGAGCTTGGAAGCGCGAGTGACTTTCTTATTTTAGAAGCGGTCGCGAAATCATTCGCGACCGCTTCGAGCTTTTAATCCAGCAGACCAGTCGCTTGTCCGCCATCAACAAGTAGCCCGGTGCCCGTTATAAATTTCGCTTGATCAGAACAAAGAAAAGCAACGGCTGCACCGAAATCGTCCGGATCGCCGGTTATGCCGGCCGGAATATTTTGTGCTGCGGCTTCTTTAGTCGGCACTATCTTTTTCACTCGATCAGTCCAATGGGTTCCCGGTTGGCAGGAATTGACCGTCACGCCGTCTGCGGCGATTTCGCGGGCTGTGATCTTTAGAAAGCTGGTTAAACCAGCGCGTGCAACCGAGCTCGCCAACAACATCGAAATGGGTTGTTTCACGCCAACACTGGTAATGGCACAAACGCGCCCCCAACTTCTTTCGCGCATGGCAGGAATTGCAGTCCGACACATTTCGATCATCGCGAGACAATTCATGTCCAAGGCGATCCGATAATGTTCTGGCAACGTTGTCGCGAAAGTACCTGGTGGTGGTCCCCCCGCGTTTGTCACAAGAATGTCGATCTGGCCAAGCTGTGCAATGGCCGCGTTGATGAAAGCGACCGCGCCTTCAGGCGATGAGACATCTGCTTCGATCGCGATCGCGCCATGGCCAATGGCTTTAATCGCAGACTGCAATTTTTCTGGGTCCCTGCCGCAGATAGCTACCTTTACCCCTTCGGCCGCGAGCGCTTTAGCGGCACCGAGACCAAGACCTGCTGACCCTGCTGCGACGGCTGCGCATTTTCCGTTAAGTCCAAAATCCATAGTTATGTTCCCGCGATTAGTGAATTCGCCCTATTGTACTCATCAATCGGCGAGTACATCCGGAATAGGCATCGGGGGAGATAGATAAAAACCTTGTGCGTAATCGATACCGAGTTCGTGCAAGGTATCCAGCGTTTTTTGGTCCTCGATGCGTTCCGCGACCGTGTTGATGTTCATCAATTTCGCGACCCGGTGAACTGGGTCCGCAGCGTGCACGTAGAGTCAGCGCTTCGAGTCCGAACGCAGCAGCAATTGCTTGATTTACCTGAGGCTTGGTAAGCGCCCATCGCGCGGGCTATAGTTGCTGTGCTTCTAAACCATGAATTTCGATCACTGTCGAATTGGGGCGCAATATGTCAGCACCAACGAAGTTTGCACACGTTGTCTACAAAACCCATCGTTACGACGAGATGATCGACTGGTACGTTAAGGTTTTCGACGCAAAGATCCAAAATAAAACAGAGAATTTGGCCTTTCTTAGCTACGACGATGAACACCATCGGATTGCATTTCTAAATCTCGGCGCTCGCCCGACAGATCTTCCCGAAATAGAAACAGGCCTAACGTCGAAGTGCCAAGGAGTCCATCACGTCTCATATACTTGGGCAACACTCGATGAGTTGCTCGATCAGTACTTGCTCATGAAAGAGAACCATACGCCGCCGACGTACTGCTTGCGGCATGGTTTAACGTTGTCAATGTATTACGCGGATCCCGACGGCAACGGAATGGAATTCCAAGTTGATGTTTTGCAAGTTGACGACGCGGTTAAGTTTATGGAGAGTCCGGAATTCGATGCTAATCCGGTCGGCGAATTTTTCGATCCCGAAGACCTAATTAATGCGCGAGAAGCGAAAGAATCTTTAGTGCCGCACGTTCTGCGTTCCGATCAAACAGTACCTGAGGCGGGATTCGCGATCGAGATTTCCTAGGCCGGGTTCGGGCGTTTGTGTGGTGCAGGGACGACGCGAGCAAGAAACTCACACTAAACCAATGGCACTCGGGAGGTGGTCAACCCGCAAACTATCTTGTCCATCCGGATTTAGTTCAATGCCGCCTGGTCGATGGTTAAGGGTTGGGAGCGGCGAAATACAATCGACAGAAAATGGGAGAGCCCTTAGCCCGTCTCAGCGTCCGTCACTGCTGCGTTGGTCGCGCCGGGAAAATAAGACATCGCAGGTACCGGACGAGTTAGGCCTTTAAGCCATAAGTCGGTAAGACTAAACAGTTCTTGGCCGCTACTCATTCCTTCCCATGTGGTGACGTCAATGAGTAATTCGCCCGGGCGGGCCTGACCTTCGAGCCGTGCCGCAAGGTTCACGCGATGTCCAATGACGGTCAATGAACGACGACGGTCGTCGCCTAATCCTCCGACCACGACATCGCCACTCGCAATGCCAACTCCGAGTCCGGCAACGGACGACGGATTTTGCTGTCCACCAGTGCGCTCTCCAATTCGAGCGATCATCTCGATACCGGTTTCAATCGCGCGCCGTTTGTGATCGGGCCCCTCGTCACTACCAAGGCCGAATACAGCCATCACAGCGTCACCAATGATTTTGTCGACAATTCCTTCGTTAT
The DNA here is from genome assembly GCA_047611805.1 of Gammaproteobacteria bacterium. Taxonomy (GTDB): domain Bacteria; phylum Pseudomonadota; class Gammaproteobacteria; genus UBA11873. Next base: position 3,302 of record JBLFWX010000015.1, on the reverse strand, counting down.
CGAGCACCGGTTTGATCATCGCGCCGAAGAGCTGATTTAGTAGCGGAAAGATATCGACCGTACTATTCGAATCGCAAAAGGCTGTAAATCCGCGCAAGTCGGCGAACAACACGCTGACCTCGCGTCGCTCACCTTGGTCACTAATTGAATCGACGCCTTGAGAGACGCGCTCGGCCATTTCGCGACCTAAAAACTTATCTAGAAGATCGTCTCGAACCTTTTCAATTTTCAGTGTATGAATGGAATCGTCGCCGGCGCTTGCCGGGTCAAGTACAACGACCCAGTTCAATTCGTCGCGACGAAATAGATGTAATGCCGCGTTTGGGCAACGGCCGATGGTGGTCGATGGCAAGTGTGAGTAGTCGGAGCCTTCGAGCGGCACTAAGCCATGCAAGAAACTCAGGTTATCGAGCACTTGCACACCGGTTTTTAGATCTGCAAAACCATAGTGCGCGAGCGCGCCGCCGCTATCGCAGAGCACGGCAGCATCATCTATTGCGAGATAGGCCTGTTTTTGGCGGCGACTAATTGTTCGTTTTGCGACTGGGGCACCGGCAATGGCACTCCTTTTGTATGTGCTCACATCTCGTTTAGCTAACTGGCGACGTCACATTATCGCCGCGCGATAAACCACCCGCATTGTAGAACGGAGGAATCGACGACCCGTACCACGGCCTAACACTCTATTATATTGTTGGGCTGAAATTACGACCTGTGTCTGCGCAATCCGCGCGCCGCATACCGCACTCCTGCTTACGCCAAACCACGTGCAACAGGGTGCGTGGACGGTCGCGGAAACGGAATGAAACATGCAGACGGAAAACGAACAAAAGTTGGTTTTTCGCCGTCGCAAGCAGCTCAATGCGCTGTATTCTCAAGGGGAATTAGCGCTCCTTGCCGGTACTGTGTGTGGCGCAATTCTGATCGCCACTATGCATGCGACTGTGGATCAGAGCCGTTTAACCGAATGGGCCGGCCTCATGATGTTTGTGGCAATCGGACGGTATTTGCTCATTAAGAGCTACAGCTGTGCCTCGGTGGAAGATGCTGCGATGGATCGATGGCGCTTCGCGTTCGTCTTGACACTGTTCGCTTCCGGCTTGGCGTGGGGAAGCGCGAGCTATTTCGTCGCCCCAAGTCCAGAAGTTGTTGATCAAGCGTTGGTGCTCATTTTTATCTGCGGTTTCGTTGCGGCCGGAGTCGCCGCGTTTTCGGTCGACCGGTTTGCCTTCGTTGGTTTTGCGACGCCAGCGCTCGGCATACCTATGGCAAATATCGGGCTATTCGGCGGTCCTGAAGGTCAGCTATTGGCCGCCGTGCTTCTCATGTTTGGCTGCTGTCTACTGGCTAAGGCATAACGTTCGAATCGCGCCCACAAAAAGGAATTCGATACGCAGTTCGAGAATCAACAACTCGCCTTAAAGCTGCAAATAGAAAAAAACAGAATCGCTGAACTCGCTGAGGAACTAGAAGTCCGGGTAAATGATGAGAACTGAAGAATTAAGCTTGATAAACCAGCATCTTAGCCAGCAGATCAATGAGAAGAACAGGGCCGAACAGGCGGCAAAAATCCAGGAGTCGCGATTCCTTTAGGTTTTCGACCACGCGCCAATAGGGATGCTGGTCGTGGAGGCTCACAGCGGCAAAGTCGTGCGCGCAAATAGCGCGATCTGTCAGTTCCTGGGCTACAAAGCAGCCGAACTAAGCGGCCTTGGTGCAGAAAAACTATTCTGCCCGAGCGAGAGACTAGCGGCCACCGGCGGTTCAATCTTCGCTTGCGAGGCGGTGGTCGAGAAGCGTTATTTGCATCGTCGGGGATTTGTTCTTTGGAGTCGTACTGCAATTGGTAAACTCGCCGATGACAAATTGGGCACGGAGCATTATGTCATCCAGGTCGAAGATTTGAGTGAGCTGAAACTCGCGCGCGACGATCTCTCGGAACGCAATATAGCCCTTGACACGGCCTTCCAATCTGCGCCGGTCGGCACGGCCGTGATCGACCGCAGCGGCCGGATTGCGAGCGGCAACCCTTGCTTGCAATCAATCCTGGGCCTCGATGGCAACATCGAAGGGCGCTCTTTGACACGCATCCTGAATGCGAACAGCCGAGGACACAATTCGGAGGTCCTAGCGAGCATATTTGGTGGGGAACTCGGTAGCGTCGAATTCGAGCATCATCTCTTTGGGGGTGGGGAATCTAGTCGACAAGTGATCGTTAGAATTACGCGCGTGAAAGCCCACGCAAGCGAGAAGCAATTCGCCGTCGTCCATATGCGCGACAAATTCACTTCCTCCAATATGTCGGGTTCTAATGGAGAACTGCTCGAATCGAAGCCGGTCACACTTCGAGCCTTAGCGTAAGGTGCGAGCACTTCGTGACAAGGTCGTATCGGCTTAAGAAACAAGTACGACACTGCGGCCGCCGGGGTATGTGCAGACTCGGCGCTAAAGATAATCGCTTAGCGTCCGATAGTGACGTAGCGCGTCACTTCGCAGAGCCAAAGCGCGACGGCATTCAACGGACGTATTCCGAATACCGTACAAAATTGAGTCGCAAAGTCCTGACCCGCGTCACATTCTACTGCCGCACACTGTGACCGATGTCGCGTATTTCGTGTAATTAGCTACTCGCCAATCATCTTGGAATGGATCTTACTCATTATCCCTTCGTCGGTCGACGTTTCATCGGAAACGCGCGAGAACACTTAATAAAGATTCAGCGAATATTTGCCGCTACACAAAGCACGGTAACCAAAGTGGTCGCGGCTCGAAGGACTACGGTTTTCGAAATTGATCGAAATCCGTACTGGAATACTTCGGCAGACTCAGGACGTGGAGGGTAAAGTCCGATGAGTGCAAGTATCCAAGGACGGAACGTGCGCCATCGCCATAAAAAACAATGACGAATTTTGTGCCCATGGTAGATACGTTGGCAGGGTCTTGGCTGGCCCTCCAATGCCAGATGATCCCGAAGGTTCATCGCGGCGCCGTGTACCTTGGCATCAACGAAAAACAAGATCTCAGGGCAAGCGCCTGCTGGCCGGTCGGTACCGACGCCAGTCCCGCATTGAATGAAGCGACCCGCTTGGTCGTCGAAAGGAAATGCCCGGTCCTGTGCGGCGACAATGAAGCAATTCCCTACGACGGCGTGGCCAGCCTCAACATTGCGTGTCCTATCATGGTCGAAGGGCGCTTCGCCGGGGTGGTCGCCGTCGAAGTCAGCAGCCCAAACGAGCAGCAACAACGCGCTGTCATGCAATTGCTCCAATGGGGCGCAACGTGGCTAGAGTTCCTGGTGCGGC
>JBLFWX010000014.1:0-81789 GCA_047611805.1 Gammaproteobacteria bacterium | reverse complement strand
GCAACACGCGAACAGCTGCCGGATTGCGCGTCAAGGCGAAGCTTGATAAGAGAAAATATCCACTTGGCATTGTGACGACAAATGCAGAAATGGACGCGCTATCTCTACATCGAGATGACTTTCACGGTGAGTGGAACTACGAAATTCGACCTCGCCAAGTTGACTAATTAATTTCGATCAGTGTCCTTAGCAACTCACGCGCGTTTTGATACCTCAATGCGAGTAACGACTGACTTCCTGCCTAGTGTAGGTATGACGATTCGATTGCTGCATCGTGCGGTCGATCGTGAGTCGTGGTAATCCGCATGATTATCTCACGCATCCTATTTGCAGCGTCGTCGTTGCTCACCTGGCAAGTACCCGCGTTATAGTGGCCGCCGCCGGCGTAATCGAGACACAGCTCTCCGATGTTCACGTCCGAGGATCGATTCAATATGGATTTACCAATAGCAAAAACGGTGTTTTGACGTTTCAATCCCCACATAACATGCATCGAAATATTTGCCTCCGGATACATCGCATAAATCATGAATCGATTGACGGCGTAGATCGTCTCTTCATCGCGTAAGTCCAGCACGACGAGTTGGTCGTGGACCGTGGTGCAGCGTCTGATTTGCTGGCGCGCGAGTTCTTCATGTTCGAAGTACATTTCGACTCGCTCGTTAACGTCGGGCAGGCCCATAATGTCTTGGATCGATAAGGTACGACATTTGTCGATCAAATCTTTCATGAGTTGGTAATTCGAGACGCGAAAATCTCGGAAACGGCCGAGACCGGTACGCGCGTCCATGATGAAATTGAGTAACACCCAACCATTCGGTTCGAGAATATCTTGTTGGCCGAAGTGTGCAGCGTCGCTTTTGTCTACCGCTGCCATCATTTCTTTCCAGGCAGCTGGGAATTTCCCACTACCACCGTAGTAGTCGTATACCACTCGCGCTGCCGACGGTGCGTTCGGATCGATAATGTGATTCTCAGCAATCTCCGTATTGCGCACGGTTTCACTGAGATGATGATCGAACACGAGATGGGCGCCTGGGACGTACGGCAAGTTCGTCGTGATATCGTGGTCGGTGATTTCTATCAAGCCATCCTGCATATCCTTGGGGTGCACGAACTTGATGTCATCGATAATCCCGAGTTCGGTCAACAACACGGCACAGACTAAGCCGTCAAAATCACTGCGTGTGACTAATCGATAGGTTTTTTCGCTCATGTTCGTGCTCCATTAGAAACGGTTACCGCGCGCTGCGCTGGTAGTCTTTGGCGTGTTGTCTAGCGGCCGGTCTGCACCCGGAATTTGGCGTCTTCGAGCTTATCGACGCAATGGCGAATTTCTTGAAAATTTCAGGCAAGATCGTCTCGGGCATGGTTACGAGGTCTCAATTTGGAGGCGACTCGTCTTCGATTCTTTCGAACAAGCGTTAGTTAATCATGCTCAGCGCTAGTTAGACGGAACCTACACTATGAATGCTGAGCCGAATGTGGACGATCCCTGGTATAAATAGACGACGCGATGAGTATTGCAGTGCATTGGCGACAGGATTTCTAAAACGCACGGGTACAGAAACTGTGCGCCAATCCATCACCAACGGATTTACACTAAGGGCACTAAGACCGCTTAGAGAATGTGACCTGATTGATTCTGGTACCGATCCGAACAGGCGATAGGGCTGAGCATGGAAGGTTAAACGACGATGGCTTACATACGCTGATTACTCGAACTCACTATAACGGAGAATGCCTTGAATACAGAACACTTATTAACTGGGATCCGAATTCTCGATCTAACGAGGGTACTGGCGGGTCCAACGTGCACTCGTTTGTTTTCCGAGATGGGAGCGGACGTCATTAAGGTTGAGTCGGGCCCAGACGGCGATATGGTGCGCAACATTTCAAAGATGCGTAACGAACGAAGCCTTTACCTGATTCAGCAAAACTTGAATAAGCGCAGCTTTTGCGTCGATTTCCGTAAGCCCGAAGGACTTGCCTTGATCCGCGAATTGGTTCCGCATTGTGACGTCGTCGTAGAGAATTTTCGCCCAGGCGTGATCGATAAAATGGGGCTGGGTTACGAGGCACTCAAGGCATTGCGGAAAGACATTATTCTCTGTTCGATTTCTGCGTTAGGACAAAGCGGACCACTGTCACATAAGCCCGGTTACGATCCGATCGCTCAGGCCTATTCGGGAATCACTTCAATGATCGGTGAGCCGGACGAATTGCCGGTCTTGCCAAGCGTGGGACTCGGTGACGTGAGCACCGGTACTCATGCAGCATTCGCGATCGCGGCAGCTCTCCTACACCGGCATCGGACTGGGCGTGGCCAGGCATTAGATATCGCACTGCTCGATTGCTACTACCATTACCACGAAGCCGGTGTACATCAGGTCAGCGCCAGTGACGGCGACATCGAGCCCACCCGCGCCGGGCGCCATTTCTCCTATGTATGTCCAGTCGGGATATTTCCGGTGAAAGATCGAAGCCTGGTGCTGGTTGCGTTTCTTCATCATTGGCCGGATCTGTGCGCGGCAATGAACCGGCCGGACCTTGCAGAAAATCCACTTTACGCACTTGATGCCGAGCGCGTGCTGCGCCGCGATGAAGTGAATGGGATCATTACAGATTGGCTTGATACTTTCGTGGATGTGTCTGCGGCAGTTACAAAGCTTGAAGAGCATGGTATTCCCTGTGCCCCAGTTCTGAGCGTAAAAGAAACCGTGACCCATCCTCATTTTCTTGCGCGCGGTACCGTACGCACCGTCACCGATCCGATCGCGGGTTCGTTTCAGATCCCAGGTATGCCGATTAAAACGTCGGAGTATCCCGCCGATAATCCGTATGTCGCGCCGCTCTTAGGCGAACATAACGAGGCGGTCATGCGCGACTTACTCGGCAAGAGCGACAGCGAAATCACGAGTCTCGTGAACAGCGGCGTGTTGCTAGCGGGCGATAATTAGTCGTTCGGAGAAGTTAGGAAACGGCACCCGTTGGTGAGGAGCAGACGGGTCGTCGCACGCGTGAGGGACGTAGTAGAGCACGGTAGTTGGCGAAGTTTTCTTTGTCGTGTGGGCGAAAAAATTCTAGATCTAGTGATGAAACACGTTAGATAGCCAGCTCCTAAACAGTCGCGCGTCGGCAAATGGGTTGGACATGAGCGTTTGACCAGAAAACGTTCGGTACCAACGAGGCCAGTCCACAACGCGAATTCTGGATCGCCTAGATCGTCTTTCGCTACGTATTCGCGGCGCGCGTAACTCGCACTAGCCGTGATCCAGAACGACGTGTCGCACAATATCGCATACGCGCAAATCTCTACCGAAAAGGTTTCACTGATGCTACTACTATCCCATCACGCCGTCGGTCGGACGATTGACCGCAAAAGCGCCCCTCACTGCACAAAAATGCATGGCCAACGCGGCGCGTAATGCGGTAATGATACGGTGTGTCCGTCAGCGACACCGAGTTGGAGCACGGTTTCGTCCTCACTTGCCCTCCATGACTAGTGCGACCGGCAGTTTTGAGGCCGCCGGCAATATTATCGCTCGAAAAATGTGCCGATTAATGCCTCGAAGCGTGCTCGTAATATTTATGCCTGTGCCAAATCTTGCTAGGCTGCTTCAGTGACCGTTGAACTTACATACGTCGGACATCTGGGGAATAACCTTTTTCAGTATGCCCTCGCTCGAATCATCGCCGAAGCGCGCGGTGCCGAAATGGTTTTGCATTCGGCTGTGGACCAAGATGGCTGGAGTCAGGTGGAGCGCGCATCCGGAATTGTTGACCGCCTAGAGCACCATCTGGACGCCTTCGAAGATTTACCGCAGAGCTTGCCGGGTCGCAGCGTCATCAGTCCACAGGCGCGTTGGGTCACTCACGAGCGCAGTGATTGGAGCAAGCATGGCATACCGTTCGATTATTTATGCTCGAGTGCTACGGACTTGCGAATCGTGTTGGCGGGCTACTTTCAGCGTTACGAGTATTTTCGCGGGTCAAGGGAAAAAATTCGCGCTTGGTTCCGACTGCGACCATTTACGCCGCTTGTTGAATTTCATCACGACGACGTCTTGGTTCATTTAAGACGTTCGCTCGATATGCGGATTCTTGATCGGATGATGGCAATTAATTTTTACGCAGCAGAACTTCATGCGATGCGTCCGCGGCGTGTCTATTTGTGTGGAACAGGCCTCGATGCACAGGCGCTGAGGGCCTTCGAAGCGTTCGATACTGAAGTCATTGATGGCACCGGAATCGATGTTTTTCGGACGATGACATTGGCCCCGCGCATCATTTTGGGTAACAGCACGTATAGCTGGTGGGGCGCCTATCTGTCAGATGCCCGTGAAATTGTCTTTCCAAGACCATTACGTGGACCGTTCGGTCCCGACCGGCCTGAAATTGACCTGGAAGTCGACGAACCGAGATATCGCTACGTGGATCACGTAGAGACAGAACAATGGCGCCCGTTTGCTCCTGTGTTACACGGGCGCTCTAAATGGATCGAACGCCCCGATGGGATTCTCATCGAGTCTGCTACAGGCGTATCGACTGTGCTAAAATTCACTCAAGCTAAACTCAAATTCGCGCGTTGGGTAATGAAGCGTCGCGAGCCGTTTGGAAATCAGGAGTTGTTTTCGGAGACTGGGTTAACTCTCCGCGCAGCGCTACCGTTCCTCCGCCAACTCGAGCAAGTTAGCTTCATCGAAATTGATCCTATGCTTAGTGGCAAGCGGGACGCATCCGGGATGTGATGCTCGTCCGGACGGTTGCCGATGCGCACAGCGCGACAGGTTGATACCTGGCACAAAACCGGGCACCAGTGCCGTTAGCAATTTTTCCCAAGCAGTTCACTAACGACATAAGGAGACGGTTGTTCGACCTTTTCAAGCCGGTCCTACAACATTCGCCTTTTTGCGTGCACTACCATGCGGACGCCGATAGGCCCGAGTCCAGCTTCGCTCCGACTCCCTGGTCTGGCGATTAGAACCTCCGAGTATCCCGCCGAGGATTCTTATGTCGAGCCGCGTTTGGGCGAAGATCACGGAGTGGTGATGGGCGGATCCGGCGATAATGACACAGAATCAGATGCCTCCTGGACAGCGGCCTGTTGATAGCGGGTGACCATTAGCGATTGTCGGACGTCAGGCAACGGGACCGTGCAATGAGCTGACGTGCGGCCCTGAATTCTCCGGGCTATACCGAGAAAGCTAGAAAGCGTGGAACCGGAGCCGGTACTCGCGTGAAGTAAGCGCTAATGGCGGATCGTATAAGCAAATACCCACCGTTGTTCGACTAGCAAGCTTAGTTAGAATCTAATTCCGTTAAGTCGATAAGTTTGCGAGTTCTTCTTCGCTGTTGGCGCGACCTGTTTAGGTGCCAGCAAGTAGTGCGGACTTGCGCAAGACAGCTTGCGTGATGAAGTCCGCGAAGGCACGTAGGCGTGCGGTCTCGCGAGTGTCCGGATGACGCAATAACCACAGCGAGTGTGCTGCAAAGTTTGCCTTGTCGTCGACGCAGACAAGTTCGGGATCGGGATCACCCACGAAACAGGGAAGATAGCCAACTCCTAGACCGGTGCGGGTCGCAGAGATCTGCAATTGCTGGCTTTCGATGCGTCCGCGGGTCGGCAAGTGGGCTAAGCCCGAACGCTTCACCCAGTCTGGAAAACGCTCCGTGCCGCCGATGCCGATCCACGATGCGGATACTGGGTCATTCAGGTTGTGCGTCGCTAAGTATTCGTGACTCGCGTAACCGGCGTTGGCTACAGTCGCGAGCTTGCGCCCGATTAAACTAGCGTCCGGTTGCTGGGTGAAGCGCAATGCGATGTCGGCCTCTTGGCGAGCGAGATCGGCCACCGACAAGCTAGGTAGAAGTTCAAGTTCGATATCGGGGTAGCGATCGCAGAACGTACGCAGATCCGGCATCAACATCTCGCTAGCCACGACGTCGACCATCGTGACCCGGATCGTGCCGCGCAAAGTTTGCTCCTGTCCCGCAAGCTGACGTTCGGCGTGGTATACCTCATCTTCGATTCGTTCGGCGGTTGTTAATAAGGTTTCACCGGCCGAGGTAAGGACTAAGCCTTGTGGCGACCGGTCGAACAACCGCGTGCCGAGCGATGCTTCGAAGCGCGCGAGCCGACGTGTCATGGTCGAGTGACTAAGCCCAGCTTGTATACCGGCTTGACGCACGTTTGAGCCACGCGTTAAGGCGAGAAATATTCGTAAGTCGTCCCATTCCATGGTGCAATTATGGACCAGTTTGTTCTAAAACTGCATCTTTTGTTTCGTAATTGACAGCCGTACACTCTTCGGCATGTGGACAGTCCCGCAATATTCGGCCCCATTTATCCACCTCGCAATCACACTTGCGAACGGGCTATCTCTCGTCTGGGCAGCCTGTTTTTGGTGCGGAGCGCCGGCAGTTATCGCTGGTTCCGCATGTCTAGTTCTCGCAACGGCGACGTTGTGGGACAGTCGTTTGAGTCTTTGGTTGAGTTGCGCTGTGGTGCTACATGTTCACGTGGGGATAGGACTCGAATTTTATCAGACAGCCCCTTGGTTCGACCTCGGACTCCACACGGCTGTCATCGGATGGATCGTGTCACTAAGTTGGGACCGGCTGAAAACAGCAGGGCTCGAAAACCTAGCAATACCTGTCTGGCTGCCCTGCATTTTTCTCGCGCTTGGATTCGGCGCCGCGTGGGAATTGTTCGAAGCCGGTCTGGACGTCTTATTCGAACTCGGCGCGCAACCGGACCTAATGGATACCAATCTTGATCTCGTGGCGGATCTGATCGGCGGGCTCCTCGTGTCGCTCGTTATTGCCGCGCGCAGGACGCGTATTGGCGACAACCGAGGAGGTGCGCAGTACATACCTGGGACACGAGCACACGAAATTGCAGTGCGCTGAATTCAAACTCGCTCGTGGATCACGACTCTTTACGCCGAGCGAAAACGCAATCCACCAATAAGCATTGAGGGCTATAGGATGATGAAAGTACAAACGAGTAAGGTAGTTAACGTACCCGTGGCGCGAGCTTGGGACGTGGTCTCAGATTTTGCGAACGTCGACCGTTGCCACGCGCTTGTTCGATCCGTAAAGATGCGCAGCACGGCGACGGCGCGATTCGGGTGTGTCACTTTTATGATGGAACTTCCGTTGCGGAAAAAATCGTCCGTTGGGACGAAGGCAGAAGTTACTCAGTTGAATTGTCGGAGTTCTCGATGCCGCTTAAGCAAGCGACCGCGTCCATAGTTGTTATCGCAATCAGTAGTGAGACCTCAGAAATTCAAATGCTGATGGATTTCACACCAAAGTTTGATCTATTAGGCTTGCTGATGGGGAAGCTTGTGATGCGTCCGATGATGACCAAGATGCTCAACCAGGTGTTGGCGGGCATGGCGCATTACGCACTAACAGGTGAAGAAATCGGCGAAGCTTGGGAGCAACCGGTCACTAGTGCAGATGCGGTCCCGGTCTAATCTACTCGCGCGCCGCTCGCTTGAGAACGTGTTCGGGCAAGCGGAACGAGTAGCGGTGGTTAACCGCTAGTCACTGATCGACAAACCAATTGAAAGTTCGCAGCTTATCGAATTGAGAACCTCGCTACGGTGATAGTGCTTTCGAATATTTCGCTAAGAATGCGCCAACGAAACCGAAAGCTGCCTGAGGCACCACGAATACGGTTGCGATAACGGCTAGATAACCAAGCAAGGAGGCATTGCTTTCACCCGCGTCACCATAGGCGATGGCGACCGCGAGTAAACTCGCCGCCGTGACCAGTGTCGCGCCGAGCATCGCGAGTTTAATGCTGCCGTCAGATTTGGCGACTTTCGCGCCGATCACTAGCGGTAACACAACGACTGATATCACCACCACGAAAATTCCTCACGTGGTGATATTGTTGGAATCTAACTGGCTATACAACAAGCTCATCATGAATTCGATGGACCAAAACGGCAATCCGATTCGAACGAAACTTCCCCAATTCATTAGCGCGTACTACCAGCAGGATTCCCGGGGGCTTAGTTCAACCCTCATTCCATAAACTTCGGGAGGCTAAATCAAGCACTCGTCGGTGAGAATACAAGATCAGAACCGCCCTCGCGCACGACAAATTTTCCTTGAACTTCATCACCAATTTTTAAAACATCGCCGTTCCACCGACCCAGCGCCCGCGGGCCCTCAACGAGATCGACGAGCACTAGCGTGTACGGTACTTCAGTCACGAACGCGGGGTGGTAAGGGTGATGCGCGACTGTCCAGCTATGTATTTTCCCTTTCCCACTTGCCGTAATCCATTTCACTTCATCGCTGTAACACCGATCGCACAACAGTCGCGGATAATGTCGCGGCGTGCCACAGGCTCCACACGTTTGCAGCCGCAGCTGCCCATTAGCCACGCCATCCCAGTAGGGTTGTGACATCGCTGTTGGAGTCGGAACAGGTTTCGCTGCAAGTTCACTCATTAGTTTTATCCTCTACGCATGATGGCGATGCCGCCGTCGCCCATGTCGCCGTAACCGGTGACGAGTCCAATTTCAGCATTATTAACTTGGGCGCGCCCAGCATCTCCGCGCAATTGGCGGACTAACTCAACAATATGGTTCAAACCCCACACGTGGGCTTGTGACAATAAGCCGCCATGAGTGTTCGTTGGTAGCGCGCCACCGGGTCGCAACTTACCGTCTGCAACGAACGGACCTCCTTCACCAGCAGCGCAAAAACCCATCTCTTCAAATTGCTTAATCACGGCATAGGTAAAGCAATCATAAACTTCTGCGACATCGATATCGGCATGCGTAACACCTGCCATTTCGAATGCTCGCCCGGCGGCTTTGCCGAGCCCGAGGCTCGCGATGTCGGGTCGTTGGCTGATGGACGCGGGTGAATCCGGGTGGCCAGTCGCTACGCCAGAAATGTACACGGGTTTATGTGGCATGTCGGTAGCGCGTTCGGCTGCGCTCACAACGACGGCTGCGCCGCCATCACTTTCTAGAGAACAATCAAAAAGCCGGAATGGGTCGGCGATCATGCGCGAGTTGTGATGGTCTTCGAAAGTGATGGGTTTCTTCATGATCGCGTTGTCGTTGAGTAACGCATGTTCACGCATCGCAACCGAGACTTCGGCAAAGTGCTTAATCGTGGTGCCATAGAGTTCCATGTGGCGTCGCGCCATCGGCGCGTAAATTTGCGCTGGCGCCGCCATACCTGTCGCTAGTTCAAATTCGGTCACGTAATGAAACTGGGGCATCTGATGAATACGTGCCCCGGCTTTTGCTGACGCCGCGCTCACGTTACGTCCGAATGCAATAAGAACGTGCTTACACACGCCGCCCGCGATTGCCAAGGTGGCGCATTGCAAGGCCATCGCGGGGCTGGCACCGCCATGCGGAATGAGTGCGGAAAAGCGCAAATCGGGAATGCCGAAATTGTCGATGAAATCTTCTGCTATTCCCGTCACTAATCCGATCGGGATAACCCCGTCGATTTCTTTTGGGTCGAGTCCGGCATCGCGTATCGCAAGCAGAGAGGCTTCGAGCTGTAACTCAAAAGCAGATTTTACGGCTTTGCGAGTGTAGACCGTCTCGCCAACGCCGCTTACGCTGGCCTTGTCGGATAAGGACATAATTGTCTCCAGAGTTGTTCTTGGTCTTGAGATTAAGCGTTGATATAGCGCTCGGCAACTTTAAGCCGATGACGCAATATCAATTCTTGGTCTTGCAGATAGATTTCTTTTTTTACCCCAGACATCAACATCGTTTGGGTTCTCTCCAACGTGCTACCGTCTTCCAGCAAGGTGTCGCGAAAGAAACATTTGCCGTATTCCTGTGAGAAACGCCCCGCTAAGTTGGCCGCCCGTGGGGAATAGGTACGGATTTCCCAACGGCAACGGTCTTCGGCGAGTGGCCAGAAAGTGTGTGTCAGATAAGTCGCGTTAGAGACATAGAGCAGGCAGTTGGGGAACAAGGAAATCCCATCAAACGACCAATTCTCAGCGCCGGTGGGATTGACCCCAGGCGGGAAGCTAGCTTTGTCAGTATTGACTTGCTGCAACACGACATCGCCAAACTTGCCAGCTAATGTTTCTACCGCAGTGGGATTCCAATCCGGGTTCGCGGCTAAGGACACGCGTCCGTGCTTGTCGTAGAGAGCGAATTCCAAAGCGTTCGCCCAAGGATTCGATTTGCTCGCGTAGACGTTGCCAATCATTCGATGATGCAAAGTCGGAATGTGATAGATCTCGGCAAACGCGTCGTGGGCCACTTTCCAATTTGAGTTGACGTCCGTGTACCAAGAAAAGCAATTGCCTGACAGTTTGTCAAAAGGATAGCCCGCGATGCTCGCTTGGAGCTCCGTGCCTAAATAGTCCGATAAGGATTCAGATGGACTCGGATCCACGTTGATAAAGATGAAGCCTTCCCACACATCCGCAGACACGGGGCTCATGCCCATGCTCGCTTTATCCATGTCGAAAAAATTGTCTTCGTCCGTGACGTGGCGTAGTGACCCATCGGTGTTGTAAGACCAACCGTGGAACCGGCACGTAAATGCGCGACACGTGCCTTTGGTGTCCCACACGAGCTGATTGCCACGATGCGTGCACATATTGTGAAACGCGCGCACCGTGCCGTCCTTGTCGCGAACGATAATGATCGATGTTTTACACACCGCTAATTCTTTAACGAAATAATCGCCGGCATTCGGGATTTGTTCGATCCGACCGACGTTTAGCCATACTTTGCTAAAGATCCGATCACGCTCTTTTTCGAAATATTCTCTCGAGATATACGGTTCGACCGGGACCGGACCCGTGCCGATTTCGGGGTAGCGCTCTGTCCATTTGAGATTACGCGGTGTTTGTACGCTGGCCATAGGTTCTATTTCCTGTCCGTGCCTTTGAAACTCACTCATGAACTGCATTGAAGCGAGCCACATCGTAGCCATTGACCACGTTCGCCTGATCAAAATTCTCGATCGCAGGAGCAATTTCGGCGAGTGAAAACGTGAGATTTAGCAATCGTTCGACATCGGCCGGAATATTATCTAATGGGTGTTCGCTCAGAAAGCCTAATACGTCGTCCATCCGCGGCAGCATCGCCTCATAAAATTCTGTCAGGACGCCGATGTTGCTAGCTTGACGTTTTGCACTGCGCTCGCGCTCGGTTGGCAACGACCAATCGAGGTATTTTTCGAGATCTTTGAACGGCTTTGGTAGATGGTTTTCGGTCATTACTCTCAATAGCCTCGGTTTTGGAATGGGTTGTAGCTCAAGCGCTTGTTCATCATAGTGCTTCGTTCAAACGAGCTGCAAGCACACAGACAGCCTGTACCCTCAGACAACTTGGCTGTCTTCGAAGAGTAGCTGCCCGGAAAGGAACACAATGCTATCGTCCGGTATTGGTCCGCGGACCACAAAATCGACAATGGAGGATGATTTAATGCCGAATGAAGCAGACGTACGTGCAACAAATAAATCGATCATCGATGAGTTTTTTAAAGCCTTATCGAGCGGCGATGTCGTGCGCATCGGAAAATTCTTGAGCGACGATTCTAGCTGGTGGGTCTCCGGAACAGTCACGGGGATTTCTGGGACGTATAACAAAACGGAAACTTTGGCGTTGTTGGAACAAGTGACCCAAGTTTACAAGGGAGGCGCTTTAAAAATCGCCCCCTCAACCATGATCGCTGAAGGGCACCGAGTAGCCGTCGAAGCAGAGTCCTATGCCGAACTACATAACGGCAAGGTCTACAATAACTTCTATCATTACGTATTCGATTTGGAAAACGGTAAAATCAAGTCATTCAAGGAATACATGGACACGCAACATGTCCAAGACACCTTTGTCGAATGACTGGGTTTAAAAAGAAGCTGCCTGATCGCTAGGCGTTGAGATAGCGTTCAATCATTTTGAAATTATGGCGAATCAATAGCTCCTCGTCGCAGAGGTAGAATTCCTTTTTCGCGCCAGAGGCGAGCATGCTCTGCGTTTTCTCGAAGATGCCGCCGTCTTCGGCCATCACGCCATCAAGAAACGTCGAGCGACTGTATTCCTGGGAGAATCGTTCCGCCATGGTCGTTGCCTTGGGGAAATAGATCCGCGACTCCCATAACGTTCGATCTGCCGCGAGCGGCCAAAATGAATGAGTAAGAAAGCCGCCTTCGGAAACGAAAATCGAGGTGTTCGGAAAGCAATTGAATCCCGAGAACGACCAATCTTCCGACTTCGTGGGATTCACGCCAGGCGGCATCCCTGCCGAGGAAATACCTTGTTTTTGTAACGTCAAAATGCCGAAGCGTTTCGCCAGTGCTTCGACGGGTGTTGCATCCCATCCGATATTTGCGGGTACGGAAATACGAGCATGCGGATCGAACAGTGCAAGTTCATGCGAATTTAGGTACGGATTGGTTGGGCTTGCGAACATGCGGCCGGTGCTACGGTTGTGCAAGCTAAAGATGTGGTAGACCTCTTGAAAGGCATCTTTGCCGACCTTCCAGTTGGCGTTAACTTCTACCTGCCAGGAAAAGCATGCTGTGGCGATCTCCCCAAACGGATAGCCGTTGAAGCTTGCGCCGGCCTCGCCTAAATATTCTGTTAAGGATTGAGTCGGTTCCGGATCGACGTTGATATAGATAAAACCTTCCCATACATCGACAGCTACGGGGGTTAGTCCGAGTTTCGTTTTATCGATGCCAAAGAATTTTTTCTCGTCCGAGATATGTCTCAAGCTTCCATCAAGCGCATAAGTCCAGGCATGGTACTTACAGCTAAACGCTTTGCATTTGCCTTTGCTATCCCATGCCAGGCGATTACCGCGATGGGAACACATATTGTGAAACGCGTGGACCTCGCCATCGTCGCCGCGCGTCACGAGAATAGAAGTCTGACAAATGGCTAGGTCTTTGACGAAGTAATCGCCCGTATCCGGGATCTGTTCGACCCGGCCAATATTCAGCCATACTTTGCGAAATATTTTTTCCCGTTCTTGTTCGAAAAACTCTGGCGAAACATAGGGCTCTATTGGCAGCGGTCCGGTGCCAAGTTCCGGATAACGATCGTGCCACTTAGTATCACTGTTTTCTTTTACTCGAGCGTGCATGCTGTGCGTCTCCGGTGTCGTCGATCAATTGTTTTGTCGTTGCGGATAGATGTCGATCGATTTCAGGCGCAGTACGTCTAGGCCTTCGGCCGATTGCTCGCCGTACATCTCGATCGCGGGTGCAATCTCGGCGAGTGAGGTCGTCAGTAGAAATAGGGTCTGTACGTCATCGGGCGGATTGTCGGCAGGAATTTTCGCCAGAAACGTCAGCGCGTCATCCATGCGTAGCAACATCGCGTCGTAAAAAGAACGCAACTCGACCATGCTGCTCGTGGTGCGTTTCGCGCGCCGCTCGTGCTCTGTCGGCAAGGCCCATTCGAGTAGGGGCGTGAGGTCTTGAAAGGACTCGGGTAATTGGTTCAGCATGATCGTCGCTCCGAAAAGTAATCACATTCGCACTGCGTGCTCGGGCGCCACGCTGGATACGGCGAGGAAACACGCTACTCCGATCCCTCATCCGCGTCCAGGTAGACGCATCGGGCTTGTGTTTGACCGGCCTTACTTATCGAGTCGCGCGCGCACTTCGGCAATGAAATCGATGTGCGCGTCGACGGTATCGAAGCCCATTCCCATGGTGCAAACGGAAGCGTGAGTACCACCGCTGTCGCGCCAATGCCGCACCGCATCCACGCATTTGTCTAAGGTGTCGGCGGTGTTGGTGACCAGATCGCGGCCGAACCCTTCAGTGCTACGGCCCGCTTCGCCTAAGTGATGTTCAATTCTGGCCCAGCATTCGAGCGGGTCATTGCCGGCGAAAATAAATCCGTCGCCAAAGCGCCCGGCGCGCCGAAAAGCGGGTTCTTTGAAACCGCCTATCCAAATAGGCAGACGTCGGTTCGGTCGCGGTAGGATATTGCCCCGATCGACCTGATCAAAACGCCCATTAAAAGTAACTAAGGGCTCGCTCCAATAACGCCTCAGCAGTTCGATTTGCTCATCAGCGCGCGCACCTCGAGTCTTAAAATCTTGTCCCAAGGCCTCGTATTCGACATAGTTCCACCCGACTCCGATGCCGAGACGCAAGCGTTCACCGCAGAGCAGATCCAGATCGGCAGCTTGTTTGGCGACGAGCGCGGTTTGGCGTTGCGGGAGAATGATCACGCCGGTCGCGAATTCAATCCGTTCGGTAATGCCAGCCAAGTAGGCGAACATGATGAATGGGTCATGAAACGGATCCGTATCCGTGTAAGGGCCCCAAAGTTTCGGTTCGCGATCGTGTGACGCACCCACGACATGAT
Organism: Gammaproteobacteria bacterium; assembly: GCA_047611805.1. Classification (GTDB taxonomy): domain Bacteria; phylum Pseudomonadota; class Gammaproteobacteria; genus UBA11873. Next base: position 67,447 of record JBLFWX010000014.1, on the reverse strand, counting down.
CGTAGGCGAGCAGGTGATCGTAGCCTAAGCGCTCGACGGCCTCGCCGAAGCGACGTACTGCGCGCGGATCGCCACCTAATTCTATTTGCGGATAGACAACACCGATCTTCATGCTAGTTCTCCTGTGTATTGGTCTGGACAGTTAACGTGGACCCGCGTATCGGGCGGCTCAGCAAAGCCTGTCGTGGCAATTTCGCCGCTAGGTAAACTAGCACAATTGTGGTTTTCCGTGCGCGTTGCTCGAGATACGGATGATTGGGAAAGTTACAACGCGTGACCAAGGTCGGACATAGACGCAAAAGCCGGATAACATTCGGCTTGGGTCGTCGTAATCGAATGTCATCGCCGCATGAGTTCCAAAGAGTTTTATACGCAGCTGTTTGAGCATCGCCGGTCTGTTAGCGAATTGTTGGCCGAATCTCAGCACTTCCGAGCGGTGCCTGCCGACTGGCATGTTGTCGTTACAGATATCAAGGGTTCAACCGAACTCGTCGCTTTGGGTCGTCACGAAACGATTAATCTTATTGCAACAGGCAGCATCATCGCGGCGCTCAATATCGCCTATGCAGAAAATATCGAAATTCCTTTTTTCTTTGGCGGTGATGGTGCAACGTTATTAGTGCCAGATATATTACTTGCGGAAATCCGGCACGCGCTAGAAGAACATAGTCGCAATACTCTGAACAATTACGCGATGACTTTGAGAGTTGGGTCAATGCAAGTTGCGAACGTCATCGACCAAGGGTCTACGATAGATATTGCGAAACTTTTCCGCAACGAAGCGTTTTCGATCCCGATCGTCATCGGTGACGGACTCGTGTTTGCCGAAAAGGTGATTAAGGCGCGCAATGAGCATCTCGATCCGACCGCGGGGGGTGATAATTCAAATCTAGATTTAACCGGTATGGAATGTCGGTGGGATCGAATTCGACCACCGCTTGAGACCGGCGAAGTCGTCTGCTTACTTGTGAACGTGTTGAACCAAGCAGCCTCAGGCTCATTGCTTAAAAACGTGATCGATTATATAGATGACATCTATGGCCCGCGGCCGGTGCGTAATCCGATTTCGAAAGAGCGCTTACAGCTCGATTCGAGTACTGCTGCGATCGCGAAGGAAACTCGAGTGAAGCTCGGTCGTTTCGACTGGCGATATGCCATCGAGCATTGGTTACGCACGGCGGTTATTGGGCCGTCGTTTATGCGCTACACCAGTGACGGCCAAGGTTATGTCGCAAGTGTACCGGAGCTATCGGACACGCTTACGATCGATGGGCGCATTAATACGGTGATCGCGGGCACGGGTGAACAAAGGCAACAGCTGACGGTGGAATTGAATAGAATGGAAGCCGCAGGGGAGATCCTCTACGGCTTGTACGCGACGTCGGCGAGTATCATGTCGTGTTACGTGCGCAATCGAGAAGATCAACATATTCATTTCGTCGACGGTGCAGACGGTGGCTACACTCGCGCGGCGGTGATGCTGAAGCGTAAGCTTAGTGAGCGGTCGCGGACCATCGCCGAATAGGCGTCCAATGTCAGTCGTATTTGTCTCGTTCTTATCCTGGTTCGGGAGAGGGCCGTTCGAGGCCCATTCCCGTCCAGGGGTGTCGTTCCACGGCGTGAGCGAGCAGCGCCAATTATCGACGCATCACATTTTGGAATTACCCGGATTGAATTCGAAAGGTTCGCGCCAATTGTACGGCAGATCAATAATCTCTCCGGGTGTGTCGCAGGATTCTGCCATCGTTAAGCAGTGACGTAATATTTGCGTCTGCATTTCAACATCGAAGGGCTTGCCGAAGGCGTTACCCATCGGATAATTCACGAATACACTACGCGGCGGTCTAACCTGTACGGTGAGATCGCGCCCGGTCGACAAACAAACCGTCGCGATGCCGCTTTGCTCAACGACTCGACAGACCAGACCCACGGTCTGGTGATCAAGCGGTCATGCCGGCACGGCAATGAGTAAATCAACCTCGTCGTTGCGCAGTTGTTCTACAAATGCTGGCGCCGATTCCCCGATCACTTTACTACGATCGTAAATGCGTCCCATGAACCCACTCCAAAACCTCGGCGCAAGCGAGCCAATTTCTCCGGCATCAAGCAGCTCGCGCAGACGGTCGATCGGAAACTGACAATTGATATCGCGTTGCGCATCTTCATGATCGTAGTACGCGTCATGGATCTGGAAGTCGTCGTTGGCCACATCGGCGGGTATCGCATCGAGTCGGTGATCGTTGCGTGACATCGGGTCCCAGGCGGGCATAGCACATTGCGATATACCACCAGAGGTAAGCAGCGTTACTCTGCATTCGCTCGCAGGTCGATTGAGGGGATGCAACGGCGCGTCGTCATTAACGGTCCACGCATACGGCGGGTGGCCCATCGCGCCGTAATAACTTGCAAGTCCATCGACGTAACGTACAGGGTCCTGTTGCCAGGTTTGCATAGTTCGCTCCTTCCAAATAGTCGGTTTGTGCAAATTGTAGCGTTAATTGGATGGCGAAGGGACGGACACAAGGCACAAAATAGGTGGTTACGCGTTTTTATTGAACCACGTCGTATTCTGAGACAATGCCGGGGAATCTTCGGGCCCCATGTAGCTCCGCGCTGCGGATTCCAGCCGCGATAGGAACAGCCCCTGCGACCCGTGGTAGGGATCAGGTTCGGCTAATCAGCTAAACCAAAGCAGTTGGCGCACACCAGACAATTGCCGAGACACGTCGGAAGTCGGAGCTCACATCGGATGAGTATCCTTTAGCGCGTGGGACCGCCAAATCTCATTGACCGTCGATTTCGGCTGGAACGCGCCCACCGCCCCGGATTAGCGCATCGACCGAGAAATACACGGTCACGACACATCCCCAGGCCAATCCAACGAATACCCCTGCATCAAGGATGCCGCGCCAGGGTTGTGGCAATGCCCGAAATATCAGGACAAGCGAAATAATTGCGAGCGTTAGAATAATCGCGCTTGCTATACGGCGTCGGGGTGCGTCGAAAAAGCCCATACAAAATAGCGGGGCGAACACAACTCGCGACCAAGATTGCTTGTGCACCAAGGTTTGTGCGCGGGCCGCGAAGCGTGGTGAGAAACTAAGTTGAAAGCCCTTATAGCCTTCGTAGTACGCCATCGCCAGAACGTTACCGATAAGTACACTTAGGTGTACGATTGATAGCGAGCTAGACAAGGCCTCGATCGCATAGGGCACCATGCGCAGCATCGCGAGAATTAATATCGCTGTAAACCCGGCGACAGCCCAAGCCCAAACGAGATAGGTTAGATAAGTTAAAACGGGCGAACGGTGCTCAGTACTAGAGGTCATTTGAAGTTAAATTTTGCATTGCATTTCTACAGAGGAACGCCGCAATCGGTGACGGAGTAGCTGTTGGTTTGGAAAATCCTCTACAGCACGTTTACGCGAAGCGCGATCCCAACGGGCCGCAGTATACTGATATCCACGACCACTTTGTTGCACTGCCGATGCCACGAATACTAAAGGTGGGTCGAAAGAGAGTAGGCGAGGGTTAGACGCTAGACAACCGCAATTGTTTACGACGATCATTAGCAAATGCCGTTCAGAGCTAACACTAGCCAATATCGCGCTCTTGAAGAGCGTCGCCGCCAGGACGTGACGAAGGCAATGCCTGGCTTGACGAGCTGCACGACTAAAATGAATACGAACTGTAATTACTCGATCTTCTGAACCATGGCCCGTTTCCTTGTTGCAACTTTTTATCAGTTCACGCCGCTTCTAGAGATAGAGGCGCTACGTGATGCCTTGACGTTAAAGTGCCGTGAGGAAGATATCCAAGGCACGATATTACTGGCGCCGGAAGGTATCAACGGAACCCTATGCGGATTGGAAGATGGGCTGCGTAGCGTGCTCACATTTTTGCGCAGTGATCCTCGTTTCCTCGATCTCAAGCACAAAGAAAGCTGGGTCGAAAGAATTCCATTCGTGCGACTGAAAATTCGTCTCAAACAAGAGATCGTCACCTTGGGCGTGCCCGATGTCGCCCCTGGTGAGGCAACTGGCGTTCATGTGAAACCGTCTGATTGGAACGCACTGATAAATGAACCGGATGTGGTGTTAATCGATACCAGAAATACCTATGAGACGGATCTGGGTACCTTCGAAGGTTCGATTGATCCGCGCCTCGAATCATTTGGCGAGTTTCCGCAATGGCTCTCTCGGGCTGAGGGCCTATCCGCGGACACACGGATCGCAATGTTTTGCACGGGCGGGATCCGCTGTGAGAAGGCGAGCGCGTACCTTTTGCAGCAAGGGTTTTCAGAGGTCTATCAGCTTGAAGGCGGGATCCTGAAATATCTTGAGGAGATCCCTGTCGAAGAAAGTCGATGGGCGGGCGAGTGTTATGTGTTCGACGACCGAGTTTCCGTTAATCACGATCTAGCACCCGGTCGATTTGAGCTGTGTCGTGGGTGCGGAACGGCGCTCGGGAAAGAAGATAAACAAGACTCGTTGTATATCGAAGGAGTCGCTTGTGCTCATTGCCATGGACGTACAACAGACGAACAGAAAGCTGGATTTGCAGAACGCCAAAAGCAAGTTCAGCTAGCAAAGGGACGAAATCAATCTCACTTTCAGTCGCCCAAAAGCAAGCGCCCGAACCCCGATCAGAAATGAGCTTGCCCGTGCTCTATAGTTTTCGGCGATGCCCGTACGCAATGCGTACCCGGCTAGCGCTATGGAGCGCCGGCATTACGTGCGAACTGAGAGAAGTCATGCTGCGAGACAAACCGATCTCCATGCTTAACTACTCGCCTAAGGCCTCCGTACCAGTACTCGTTTTAGGCCCCGGGGCCGTCATCGACGAGAGCCTTGATGCGATGATCTGGGCCTTGACCCAGAACGATCCAGACAGCTGGTTAAGCCCGTCATCCGCGCGCGTTGCGCAAATGCACGCGCTCATCGCGATCAACGATGGCGAGTTCAAGGAACATTTAGACCGTTACAAATACGCTAACCGCTACGTCGACGTCGACCCCCTACATCATCGACAAGAATCTGAGCGGTTTATCGCGGACTTGAATAACCGGCTTGCCGAACACGAATTTCTGTTCGGCAATCGCCCTTGCCTGGCCGATTTTGCAATCATGCCGTTTATCCGGCAGTTTGCGAACACGGACAGAGCGTGGTTTGATTCGACGGACTACACAAGATTGCAAACGTGGTTGACGGGCTTACTCGCGTCTCAATTGTTTGCCTCGGTGATGATGAAGTATCCGAAATGGCGGGAAGGCGACCAGCCGACAATCGTCCCGTAGCCGAGCGCGCGAGGCTTATTCGGCGTTTTATCCGAATGCGGATAAATGACGGACAGAACCCAGCAAGCTAGGCTGACGGACGCTCAATTTTCACGCCTCGCGGCTCAGCTATCCACGCCTATGCCGTGTCAATATCCTTGAATACTTTTACTGTCCTTGAATTATTCGAATGCGTTTCTCGCATCATGCTAAACATGCGACCGAGTCCGTAAGCTAGTTCGGAATTCACACATATCGCGAGCCGCGCCTTATTGCCGCGATCATAATTGACTACGGAGCCTACGATCTGGGCTAAATCTGCCGAACTTAATTGGGACACGTCTGCGTTCGTCACGCCAACGATTTCATCGAAACCGGCGATAGACGCGTCGGACCAGGTATTCTCAATATGCTTCACAAAATCCGCTCTCAACAGGAGACCGCTAGCGGTGGTGTGAGCGACGCACGCGACGAAATCGATTCCGGCGCTAATAGGCGTGGTCAACAAAGCAGTTCGCGACGGTGAATTCTGCTCGGTTCCAACACATTGAATTTTGGAATCGGCGTATCGGCATGCTTGCTTATTTTGTAGCCGGCTCGGGGATGATTTTCAGCAACCACCCCTAGAGTTGCAGCGTCGTGGAGAATCGTGACGTCGTTGGCGCGAAGGCTTTGGAGCTTACCGGTCGGGAGCCTACTCAGCCCGGCTGGCAGAGGTTGACCATGCCGGGTATCGATCGCTTATGGATCTAAACAAAATTGATCACTGCCGTTTAGAGGAGCAGGACTCGACTAAACGGAGGTTCACCCTCAAGACATTTGCGCAGACGCTCAAGCCACCGCGCTTTGCGCTTCGCCGCCGCCGAGCTTCTGCAATACAGGCACAATTTCTGAGCCGATAAGTCGCAGGCTGTCTTTGACTAAATCGAACGGCATGCCGGCGTAAGACACTGCCATCGCCGGCCGCAGTTCGCCAGTTACGGCCACCCTTGCCGACCATTTTTCGATGATTTGTTCGGGTGTGCCCCATGCCTGGTTTTGCACAAAGCCCTCGCACGCTGCGTCGAGGCCAATTTCTTTTATCGCACTCGCGGCTGCTTGGTAAGCCTGATAACCCTTGGTTTCACCCCAATGCGAACCGTCGAAATCGTAATGCCGGATGACACTCATATAATATTTCGAGAGGTACTCGCGAGCTACTTTCTCGGCAACTTTGGCATCTTTGTGGCAGTAGGTGAAATCGGAAAAGACCGGCGCACCAGGCACTTTGTTCGGATGCTGCTCTTTGAAGCGGGTCCGCCAGGCGTTCACGGCCGCGTTGTGGTCTGCCCATGGGAGCTGTACGAACGACATCATTGTTGCACCGAGATTGGCCGCTGCAACGCCTGAGTCTGGCGTCATCGCGACAGACAGAAAACCGCGGTCGCGATAGCCATGCAGTGGCTTCGGCGTCACGGTGGTGCGCGATTGTTTGAAATGCGGCGTGTCGTATTCGGCGATGCCGGTTTCAAGAATGTCCAAGATGATCTCAGCGGATTGATCAAAACGTTCGCGTGCGGTATTCATGTCTACGCCGAACGCCCGATACTCCTCGCGCGCCAAGCCACGACCAAAGCCAAGCATAAAACGATCGCCGAGTACGACTTGCAGCATGGCGATCTTTTCAGCCAGCCGTGTCGGGTTGTCGTGCCACGGTAAAATAATTGCCCCAGTGCCAAGCTTAATTCGGTTAGTTTTACCGGCAAGATAGGAAAGCCACTGTAAATTGTCCGGCATCATGGAATAGTTCGGATCGAAATGGTGTTCCGGCAGCAGCAGAAAATCCATGCCGACGTCTTCGGCGAGGAGTGCGACTTCGGTTTCCCGGCGCATCATGTCCGCATCAGAGAGACCTGGATGCGTATTTTGAAAAATAAATTGCAGTCCTATTTCCATTGTTGCTGTCCTGTTCAGTATGCGACCGAGGATCGCACTTGGTTAAATCATTGCCGTGCCATGTCTCTCGCCAGACAGGCTAGATGTAATGGCACTTTTCCTTCCCGCAACGCGCTATCGATGCACGGCTGCTTGGTACGATTTAAAGTTGTCCATTGCCGAAGGATCGCGCCCCGTCACATCGTCCGACCGCCGGGCAGCAAGCTCGACGGAATCACAGCTGAAGCCACTGGCAACACGATGTATTCTAGGACAAGGCGCACTGCCTGTCCTCGGTTTGATCTCGGACTTGCTTCGACTATGCTGTGGCTTCGACAGAATCTTGGGAATTCACGAATGGGGAGTGGTAAATTTCGTCTTGGCGCGTTTCTGTTGCCGAGCGCGGGCGCAAGCCCCGAACAATACGAAGAAGGATTCGCCGGGCAAAATCCCAATTACTACCAAGCCGGCTTACGCGACACCTCCCGCGTATTACGTCAAATCGAGGATCTCGGTTTCGATTTTGCTGCATTTTCTGAACATCATTTCCACGTTGAAGGCCTCGAGCTATCGAACAATCCAGTAATGCTAGGTAGTTGGGCAGCGATGCAAACTCGCCGCTTACGCATCGGTCAGATGGGCAATGTGTTGCCTGCGCGTAATCCTCTACTGCTGGCTGAAGATCTTGCGATGCTGGATCATTTCTCCGAGGGTCGCATGATTGCTGGCTTCGCGCGGGGCTATCAGTCGCGTCATGTTGCGACAGTCGGGCAAAAGCTGAATGCCTACTCGACTCAGCCGACCGATCCAGAATTTGTTGAACACGACAGGCAGAATCGCGAACTGTTCAACGAGCACTACGAAATCATTCGACGCGCCTGGTCAGAGCCCCTGTTCCGCCACGAGGGGAAACATTGGCAGATACCGCCGGACGGTATCGTTTGGGATCATCCCGCAACGCAAACGATGGCGCCAGGAATGGTCGATGCAAACGGAAATTTGCGCCAAATTGGCATCGCGCCACTCACTCTGCAAAAGCCTGAAACAGTAGAAACGTTTACGCCATTTACGACGAGCCCGGCGACCATCGAGTGGGCCGCGCGCGAAAATGTCACACCGGTTATTTTCACGCCGATCGTGGAGAACGCTAAAGCGTGTATCGATCTCTATTACAAGGCCGCACAGGAGGCAGGACGTGATATCGCCTGGGGGGAGAGCGTCGGACACTTTCGCGAGGTGGTGGTTGCCGATACGGATGCTGAAGCGTTTGCGATTATGGAACGCGGCCTAGGCTTTATTTGGACGCGGTGGCACGACTGGTTCGGCCTAAACGAAGCCTTGCGCCGGCCAGGCGAGCAGGGCGTGATCCGCAATCATCCGTCAACGATCCGCGAGCGAGGCTACTCGATCTGTGGCACGGTTGATAACGTCGTTCGACAACTAGAAAAAGTCCTCGATGATTTCAAAACAGATACTTTGGTTCTTTGGATTGCGGCAGGCCCGGCGCCAATTGATGGCTTGTTGAAAAGTAATGAACTACTTGTCGAAAAAGTGCTGCCCAAATTGGGGATCGAGCTACATCAAGTGGCGCCACAATTACGCGATGAATATAATGGTCGCGGCTGGCGCGATTAATTTGTGAGGTCTTGGGGGGACTGATGAAACTAGTTTCGTTCGAACGCAATGGGGTCGCCAGGTTTGGCAAGCTAACGGCGGATCAACATGTTATCGATCTAACCGAACGCCTATCGGGCGTCGGCAGTGTACAGGCAGTTTTGGACAACGATCGTCTCGCCGATCTGGCGGCGATTGGCGATGAAGGGCAGCAGTATCATTTTGATGAACTAAGCTTCCTGCCAGTCGTTCAAAATCCCTCGAAGATAATTTGCGTGGGTATCAATTATGTTGCGCACGCCAAAGAAGCAGGTCGCAAAGTTGGTGAACACCCCGTCATCTTCCAACGCTATGCCGATACTTTGCTCGGTCACGGTCAACCCTTACTGCGCCCGAAGGTGTCAGAACAATTCGATTTCGAAGGTGAACTCGCTGTCGTGATTGGCAAAGCCGGTAGTCATATCGATGCCGCAAATGCGATGGATCATGTTGCCGGTTATTGCTGCTTCAATGACGCGAGTCTAAGAGATTGGCAGTTCCACACTCACCAATACGGAATGGGGAAAAACTTCCGTAGCACCGGCGCTCTCGGTCCTTATCTCGTGACAGCGGACGAAATCCCCGACTATCGGAAACTTGAGTTACGGTCTTTTTTAAACGGCGAGCAAATGCAGGAAGGCAAACTCGATCAGCTCGCGTTTGATATACCGCACATTATTGCTTATGTCAGTCAAGCGTTGGCCTGGCGACCCGGGGACATCATCGCAACAGGCACTCCAAGCGGTGTCGGTTTCAAACGCGAACCGCCGGTGTTTCTGCGTGCGGGGGATCAATTCGAAGTGAGAATTCCTGGAGTGGGTAGTCTAGTCAACCCAGTTGCTGACGAATAAGTTGGAGCATCGTCGATGAGTAGCCTGCCTGCGGTGCGATTCAAGCACATGGGCATTAATTGCGCGGACATCGATCTCATGACGGAGTTCTACTGCCGTGTCATGGGGTTTGTCGTGAGCGACGAAGGTGTCGCATCGTTCGGATCGCGGATCGCATTCCTCACCCAAGACGTGGAAGAACATCACCAGCTAGTCCTCATTGCCGGTCGCCCGAATGACGTCTCGTTTAATACCATTAATCAGTTCTCGTGCAAGCTCGACGACCTTGCTACCTTAAGGCGATACCTTACGATTTTGTCCGATCACGGTGTGTCTGATATCGCGCAAGTCGATCACGGTAATGCTTGGTCGGTGTATTTCCCGGATCCCGAAGGCAACACGATCGAGCTTTACGTCGACACGCCGTTCTACTCTCCGCAACCGTGCCGTGAGCCTTTGGACCTGACCAATAGCGAAAGCGAAATACTCGCGCGTACAGAATCGATGTGCCGCCAACGTCCGGGTTTCATGACTCGAGAGCAATGGCAGACGGGCTTACGCGAACGGATTGCGACGACTAGAGCTTGAAGCCTGTGAGCGCGTTCGATGTCGCAATCGTCGGCATGGGACCTGTTGGTGCTATCGCTGCCAATTTGCTTGGTATCCGCGGTCTGTCCACGCTGATCATCGACAAAGACCCAGACATTCATCCGCTGCCGAGAGCGATTGCTTTCGACCATGAAGCGATGCGGACGCTGCAAAATTGCGGGCTCGCAAATAAGATCGAACCGCTGATCGCCGCTTACGCACCAAGCGAATACCGCGGCGTGGACGGTAAAGTCATTAGTCGATTCGATACCCCGCCACCGCCGTATCCACTGAGTTGGTCGCCGAATTATGTGTTTAGGCAACCGCCGTTCGAAGCTGCATTGCGCGCCGGCTTACATCGTTTCCCGTGCGTTGAAGTGCGCGCACCTTGTGAGCTCGTCGATTTGATCATCGAAGAGACTGAGGTCTGCTTAAGCCTCCGGGACGGAGACGAGAACGCATCCGCATCGGCAAAATATCTACTCGCAGCTGACGGCGGCGCAAGTACCGTACGGCGCTTACTGGGTATCACGATGGCGTCGCTCGAGTTCGATGAACCTTGGTTGGTTGTCGATGTATTTTGCTCGGATGCCGCGCTCAAGCGATTGCCAGCGACAATTATTCAATACTGCGATCCTGCACGGCCGGCCACTTATGTGATTGGAACAGGCAATCATCGTCGCTGGGAGATTCGATTGTTAGCCGGCGAGCAGGCGAGCGATTTCGATGACGAACAAGCCGTATGGAATTTATTGTCGCGTTGGCTGAGTCCTGACGACGGCGAACTCTGGCGTTGGGCGCCGTACGAGTTTCACGCGGTCATTGCCGATGAATGGCGGAGATCTCGGGTCTTACTGCTTGGCGATGCCGCGCACATGACGCCGCCATTTATGGCCCAAGGTATGACTCAAGGTTTTCGTGATGCAGCGAATTTAGCCTGGAAATTAGACCGGATTATTTCGGGTCGCGCACAAGAGAAACTACTCGACAGTTACATGACCGAACGGGCGCCACATGTGCGCGCAACAACTGAAATTGCCAAAGGACTAGGCCGCGTAATTTGCGAGCTGGATCCGGTTGCCGCCCGCGCGCGCGACGTGAAGATGCTTGCGGATTTTGGCGATCCGCCAGTCGTTCGTTCACGCCAATCGTTGATCCCCAATCTAACCGGCGGTCTCATTTTGACTGACACCAACGGGGCCGGTTCGGTGTTCCCTCAACCCTTGGTTGACACTTTGGGTCGACACGAACGGCTAGACGATCTAGGCGGCAGTGACGCGCTCTTAGTCGTTCGTGAATCCCCCGAGCTTTCTGCATGTTGGGCACAGATTGTGGCCGAATGCGGAAAATCGGCTCTGTCTTTGATGGTTCTAGGAGGCGGAGATCCCACTGCCGAAGCCGACGAACATCGTGTCGTCGAAGTCGATCAGATCCTTCGCGCATGGTTTGCAGAACATCAGTGCGTCGCCGCGCTAGTGCGTCCCGATCACTATGTTTTTGGCACGAGCGATCAGTGGAGCGAAATTGAAGGTTTGTGTCGCGCCTGGGCTAATTCGCTCGCCTGTAATCAGGAATCGCGGGACTAATTTACGCATCAGGCTAGCCAGCAAGGGACACTCGTGTATTGTTACGTAACCCTCGAATGCTGTTCGGTGATCGAAGACCAAACAGGGTCTCGTTGTAGTCGGATAACTGGCTAATAAACGCGATTCCGGCAGGCGACGGATCGAGCTAGCTAGTCGGCAAGGTAAACCCCATGTCGCGTTTGCCGCTAATGTCGTAGATATCGGCAGAGTAATGTGTGATGTCGCCGCGAATGTTGGCGGCGCTTAATGCTTCGACCAAGCGATCCATGTAAGCGTGAGTGAAATGTTCGTCGAGCGCCGCTTGATCATCCCAGACTTCAAAGATCGTTGCCCGGTTTGGCGCGGTTACGTCGATTGCCCAATCATAGACTTGTGCGCCCGGTTCCTTACGTGAGTTCTCGATGGCATTCAAAACGTCCGCTTTGATGCGCTCGAATCCGCCTGGTACGAATTCAAACACGACTGAAACGATCAACATGGGGTCTCTCCTGGTTTGCTTGTTGTGCGGATTGTGGCAGCTTGATTGCGGCGCGACTAGCGTAGCGGTGACAATGATTGTCGAAACGCGCTGCGGGGTTGGTATGGGCGTGGTGAACGTTCGCTTAGAAGTACACTAACAACAAATTAGGTAGCCGAGAATTGAGGAACACGTTATGAGTGAGCCGAACAAAACTGCGATCATTACGGGTGCCGGGGCCGGCATCGGGCGCGCGTGCGCCGAATTGTTTTTGCGGCGCGGATACAAAGTCGGACTCCTTGGCCGCCGTGCGGAACTGCTTAAAGAAGTGGCATCTGGTAATGCCAACGCGCTCGCAATACCTTGTGATATCACGCAAGCGAACGCAGTGGCGGCGGCTTTTCAATTAGTGCTGACAACTTGGGGCCGATTGGATGTGTTGTTCAATAATGCGGGGCAAGCAAGGCCGCCTGGCACGATCGATGAGATCAGTCTCGACGATTGGCGCGCCGTGGTCGACGTCAACGTTAACGGTACGTTTTACTGCGCGCGTGAAGCGTTTCGCGCAATGCGACGACAATCACCTCAAGGCGGTCGGATAATCAACAATGGTTCCATTTCGGCCTACGTGCCGCGGCCGGGTTCGGCACCATATACCAGCACGAAGCACGCGATAACGGGTCTGACAAAAACGATCTCACTGGACGGGCGGCCGTTTAATATCGCCTGTGGCCAAATTGATATCGGCAACGCTTTAACTGAGATGGCCGCGCCCATGGCCGCTGGCACAGGCCAGGCGGACGGATCGATCAAAGTGGAAGCGACGATGGATGTCGCGAATGTGGCGAACTCCGTGCTCCACATGGCCGAACTGCCGTTAGATGCAAACGTTCAATTTATGACAGTGATGGCAACAAACATGCCCTATATTGGCCGCGGCTAGTTTGAGCATCACACACATTGAGTAACCGAAATTTGGGTACATATTAATGGCGTCGTGGCAGGAACTCGGTCCGAATGTACCGACCGGTGGAAATTGGCTCACCATGAAGTTAGGGCGCGTGGCGCTGCGTGCGATGGGTTGGCGAATTGAAGGCGAAATTCCGAATTACCCGAAAATGATCGTCGCCGTGGCGCCGCACTCGTCGAACATCGATTTTGCCTTAACCGTCGCGGTTATTTGGGGATTAGGATTGCGTGCCTCCTATCTCGCGAAACATTCGTTATTTCGTTTCCCGCTAGGTCCACTGATGACCGCCCTTGGCGGGATTGCGGTGCATCGTCATTCTTCGCAAGGTTTGGTCGAGCAACTCGTAGAACGTTTTCAATCTGAGACGCAACTAGTCCTCGGTATCACACCAGAGGGTACGCGGAGCAAGGTCACTGCGTGGCGGAGCGGATTTGCGCTAATCGCTCAATCCGCGAACGTCCCAGTGCTGCCCGCCATCCTGAATTACGACACGAAAGTCGTGCGATTTCACGATTTGGTCATAGATTTCAGTGATGCCGAGGGGATCGTAGCCGCTGTCCAGCAAGCAGCGGCTACAGGCGCGGCACGTCAGCGAGCTCGACCCCGGTGAGCCGATACCGACAGCGTCGAAGGTTGGAGCGCGCAAATAGCTGCTTCAAAGCAGGACACAAAACGATCAAATAATTGCCGATTGGCTGCATGCGCTAACCCGCATTACGATTCGTCTACTTCGGCGGTCTTGTGCGTGAATTATTCAGCGCCTCGATAGTTACCGGAGTCGCCGGTGATGAGCAGTTTTTACCACGTCCATCTTGAGAAGAAACCGCGATATCATTAGTCGTATGCTGCGCTTAGAACGAAAATAATTTTAATAACGGAGGCCGATATGGCGCGTTTAGAATCATTAGACGACAGTTTACGCAAACCCTTGGAAGCGCTTGAGTGTCCGGTTTTCGACGATCCGGCGTTCGTTAAAGGTGGCCCACTCAGTGAGCGTCGGGTTGCAATAATTTCAACTGCCGCGTTGTTTAAACGCGGCGACCAAGCATTCGAAATTGGCGCGTCCGATTACCGAGTGATCCCAGGCGATACGGCCGCTGGTGATCTTGTTATGAGCCACGTTTCGCCGAACTACGATCGCACCGGTTTCCAACAAGATTTGAATGTTGTGTTTCCAATCGATCGCTTACGCGAACTCGCGGACGAAGGCGTTATCGGATCCGTTGCCGATTTCCATTACTCGTTAATGGGTTCCACCGATCCGACCTTACTTGCACCGAGCGTCGAACGCCTCGCACCGTTGCTAAAGAAAGATGCAGTGACCGCGTTACTCTTGGCGCCGGTGTGACCCTTCTGTACGCGCGCCGTGTGCGGGCTTGGACATTTGTTCGAAAAACAAGGCATCGCGACAACAGCAATCACTTTAATCCGATTGCACGCCGAAAAGATCGCACCGCCGCGTGCGTTGTGGGTGCCGTTTGATTTAGGCCGACCGTGTGGTGCGCCTAACGATCCTGCGTTCCAGAGGAGGGTTGTGCACCAAGCCTTGTCCTTGCTCGAGTCTGACGAAGGCCCCGTTCTCGAAGATTTTCCGGACGACGAGCCACAAGCTGCCATGGTGCAAGAGCTGTGGAGTTGCCCGATTAGTTTCGCACGATCGGAAGAAACCTTAACCGGCGCGGCTGCAGTAGAGCGAACCTTAATCGACGAAATATTGGCGATGAAACCCTGGTACGAGCGGGCAGTCGAAGCGCGTGGTCGGACGACGGTCAGTGATGTGGCGGAATCTCTCGAACAGATCGCGGCATTCATCGCGAGTATGTTCGGCGACGAACTTCCTGACAGTCCCGACGCCGATCGGTCACTCGCCGATGCCGTGCGCCTACGCGCTGAAGATCTCAAGGCATTTATGCTTGAAAGCGCTTCTGCGCAGCCCGGAAACCCAACTCCTGGGGAGCTAGATGATTGGTTTTGGAACGAAACGAAAACCGCTCAGGTATTCCACCAACTACGCGCCGTGTGTATGGCCCAAGATCTGCAAGCAATGAAAACTGCCGGCTTTCTAGTCGTGCCGTTAGTTAGACAGCAGCCACTTGCGGCATAGGGAAAAATGTTGCGGTACGCCGGACCTCGCGGTTCGGGTGCCGACTACAAAGCGCAGCGCGCCTCGTTGGCATCGCAAACCTTGAAGTAGACTAAGGGAACTTTATGACCGACTTTGTCCGGACCCCAGACGAAAATTTCGCTGCCTTGGATGATTTCCCGTATCCGCCTCACTACCATCATTGGCAAGATCTACGCATGCACTATCTCGACGTCGGACCAGTCGATGGTCCGGTCGTGCTCATGCTGCATGGAATGCCGGCCTGGAGCTACCTGTACCGCAACGTCATGCCGCCGCTAGTCGCGGCCGGGTTTCGCTGCATCGCGCCAGATCATCTCGGTTTTGGGAAGTCGGATAAGCCGACCGATATTCATTGGTACACGATCGCACGCCACACTGAGGTTCTCACGTCGCTCATCACAACCCTCGACCTGCAGCGCATCACGTTGATGTGCCAGGATTGGGGCGGGCCGACTGGATTGGCGCAAGCAGCAATGATGTCGGATCGTTTCGAGCGTCTCGTGATCATGAATACCTGGCTTCATCATCGTGAGTTCGAATACTCCGAAGGGATTCGAACGTGGCATCGTCATTGGCACGACGGCGGCATGTTCTGCCGTCCAACGCCGAACATCGCCGCGTTGTTCCTGCGCAGCTCAGGCTACATCGATCGCGAGACGATGGTTAAAGCATTTGTCTCTGGACTAGCGCCTGACAATCTTGAAGGGGAAGCTGCGCGCATGTACGCGGGGTTCGCAGCGCCGTTCAAGGGTCTCGACGATTCGGCGTACAACGGACTACGCCGATTTCCGTTGTCCATTCCCCTAGACGAAGGACACGACGGCAACGCCGTCGCTCAAGCGCATCACTACGAAGTTCTGTTGAAGTGGAATAAACCAGCGCACTTCATTTGGGGCGTTACCGACGATGTGTTTACGGAACAATGGGGACGCACGTGGTGCAAACAGATGAACGCTACGTCGTTTGATCCGATCGCGGGCGCAGGCCATTTCTTGCAAAACACTCATGGTGCTGAAGTCGCCCGGCAGCTACTGCGGCGCATCGCGGAGGGCTAATTACATTACTTACACGAATATCGAAGATTAGCCGTAGAAATCTATACCGCTTATAGGTAGAAGGAGCCTTGCGGTCCGAAGGCCATTCTTCTTTTTCAAACTGCTAGCCGCACGAGTCCCAAGGTGCCGTCGACTGTGATCGTCGAGCCATCGACGATGCGGCTCATCGCCTGCGGGACTGCGGCGGCCGGCAGACCGTACTCTCGCGATAAGCAAGCACCGTGCGACAGCATGCCGCCGGTTTCTAAAACGAGTCCGCTGATGACCAGAAATGCCGGGGTCCAGCCAGGATCCGTGCTGTTGCAAACGAGTATGTCACCGGGCACAAGCGAGCCGATCTCCTCAAGGTTTTTTATCACTCTTGCCCGACCAGTAACGTTTCCTTGACTCGTGCCTGCGCCGGCTAGGACAAGTGAATCATCTTCAGCAGCGCAGGGCACACCTATCTGCTCACCAGGCAGTGCCGGTGTCGCGTTTGGATTTAGATAATTGGGTAAGTTTACTTCGCGATTGCGGAAGCGAAAGAAGTTGCGTTTGCGACCGGCAATTTTAGCTTCCGTGAGTGGCAGCTTCGCGCTCGCATCGAGCAAGGCGAAATTTTCTTCTACCCCAAGGAACCACACATCACCACTGTCTGCGATCAGTTTACGCTCGTGCAGGCGACGGCCGAGTTCAAGGAAGCATCGTCGTTGCGTATAAGTTAGGTTGTCGAGATATTCTCGTTCGTTATCACGAAATTTCAGAAACTCTAGCGAGTAAGCATGCACGAGCTTGAATAGTTTTAGTTTGGCGAGACCGAACGTTTGTTTGCGTATACTGAGGTGCACTTCCGCCTCGCGCGTAACTCTTTTGTTTTTCAGGTTTTCTTCCATGCGCAGCGGGTCGACACTTTCGCGTGCCGAGACCAGCGCCTTGAAAGCGTTGTAATCGATCATAGGATCGTCGCCGCGGCGCGGAAACCAGCCGTCCCGATCCGCGTGCCCGCGATGACCGCGCCGCGCCAACCAGGGTCGGTAATCGGCTAGAAAAGCGCGCCCTTCTTCATGCTTCTCTAGCGCGTTAAAAAATTCGACGCCCTGGTGTTCATCGACCAACTGTCGCAATGCCGGTGATGCTTTCAGACGTTCACCGAACTTCCAGAGCTCATGGTTCTCTTTCAAGGTGATGGTTTGATCTGGCAGCCCAGAGCATAAATCGGCGAATGCCCATGCCGCGTCACCATCGTACCAGCGACCCAAAAGATCGCCCAAAAGCCCTAGAGCAAACGGTGCGTAGATAAAAAACGCGCCCCATAGATCGTCATCCGCCTGTTTGAAAATCTCTAGGCGATCTAAAATGTGCGCCTTAAATTCGTTGTCCGGGAGCACTCGCAGTGCGTCATTGCTCATTCCGTTGGCTTCGTCTCTGCGGTTTTCGATTCGATCGTCGAACACGCGGAAGAACTTGAACGGCGCTGAGCGGTCGTTTAAAATTTTTATTCGAGCGAAAATCCACGCGTATCTAAACCACGAGAACGGCTCGCGTTGAACGGCCGGCCACCAACTCGGAGGTAGTTTGTTCAGCGACCCTGGAATACGCAGATTCTGCGGCAGAGATTGGACCGCCCATTCCCGTTCCATGTTCGAGGCGAAGTAGGCTTCACTTTTGTAGTACTTCCAGGTGCGCATGTTGGCGATGTCGGGATTACCGTACAAGGTCTGCGCTGTGTGATGGCAATCGCTGAGTTCTTTAGCGCGATAGGAGTAGTGCAGCGGCGTAATGGGACCATTCCAATATTCATCCGCCCACGCGCGTGTGTAGATCGTATCGTCGGCCTCGTTCTGAAATTGCCAATACTCGAGATCTTCGTCCCAGGAAAATTCCACGCCAGTCACTGGGCGCGCTTGGAGCAGATAAAAGGAGTCGTCAGCTAACGCCCATTCAATATCCTGTGGGAGGTCGCCGAAGTGCGCCGCGACTCTTTGGCCTAAGTGAGCAAGTTCCGTCACTTGGCGATCCGATAGTGTCAGTTTTTCGCGTTCGCTGGTCGGAACCGCTTCTTCGATTGTCCCCTGTCCGCGGACGCCGTCGCGCACGATGCGCAATGCTTTGCTACCGATACGGCATTGCTTAATGTTTAAACTGCCGCGCGCAATCACATATTCATCTGGCGTGACAATCCCGGATACAACGCTCTCGCCTAGTCCCCAACTCGCGTTGACGACGATTTCATTAACGGCGGCAGTGACGGGGTTCGCCGTAAACATGACACCAGCGACATCGGCATCCACCATGCTCTGAATAACAACCGCGAGGCGAGCATCGTTATGCGCAAAGCCGCGATCATGCCGATAAGCCGTAGCGCGAGCAGTCCACAACGACGACCAGCAACGTTTAACGGCAGCAAGGATCTCCTCAATGCCGCCAATGTCGAGGTAGGTATCATGCAACCCGGCAAAAGAAGAGTCGGCTAGATCTTCGGCGGTTCCTGAGGAGCGCACCGCGCATAAGTTTCGTGCATCGGTTTGTAATTCTTCGCCGAGTTCGCGATATGCTTGGCTGATGTCTGCTGCGACCTCGGTTGGCAAATCCGTGTCGAGCATCATTGACCGGATCCGGATCGTGTGCGTTTCGAGTCCCGTTACATCTCCATAGTCGATCGCGTTGACGATTTCGTTCACGTCGCGCTGGAGTCCGCTCGTATTCATAAATTGAGCGTAGGCCAAAGTCGTGACCGTGAAGCCGGCGGGCACTGCGAATCCAGCCTTCACTAAATGACCCAGATTAGTAGCTTTTCCGCCGACTAAATCGTGTTGTTCAGCGTCGGATTCAGTAAAGCGAACAATAAAAGTCATATCACGGAGTCCTTGGAGTTTAAATGCTGAAAGACCGAAGGGCGTCTCGTTGAAATACAGGGGTCACTACCAACGGTACGGACCCCTTCAATTCGGTCCCATTGTACGATATCAGAGCGAAATGGGATGAGTTCTGGGTCGATCAACGAAAGGCAATCGTCTTGCGACGCCGGCCCGTAGCGTAGTCCATTCTAGGAATTACCTAGCCTAAGGGACTCTATCTTCGAACCTAGTTCAATCTCGAATGAACACGATGGCGCTAGTCTTCGCATTTTCACCAGCACTAGTGGCAAACTAGTGTCAGCGTTATAAGGAGATGGCGCTGGCAGTCCACTGAATAACCCGCATTGAGAAATCAACAGTATGAATGCACCTGTGCTCATCGCCGGCGGCGGTCCTGTCGGAACATTTGCGGCCCTATTGCTGGCTAAGCAGGGTGTTCGATCGATCGTGCTCGAGCGCCGCGCAACGATTAATCCGCATCCGAAATCGCGGAGCGTCAGCCGACGGACGATGGAAGTGATGCGTGGGCTCGGTGTCACGGACGAACACATGGATGCGATTTCGTTACCGGCTTCGTGGACTCACGTATTGGTGTACACCACGACCTTGACGGGACCGGAAATCGGGCGCGTGCGCTGTCCGGATTTCACGAGTGTGCCGATCGCGGACAGCCCGTCGATGCCTCACATGAGCTCGCAAGAGAAATACGAACTGGTGCTGCGGGATCTGGCCGAGGAATGCGAGTTAATCGATTTCAGAGTTAGCACGACTGTTGAAGGGATAACGCAAACTGACCAGGCTTGTGAACTTCTGGTCAGCAACGCGAATGGCGGTCGTGAAAAGCTCACCAGCGAATACGCGTTGTTTGCCGACGGCGCCAGCAGCCCTGCGCGACAATGGCTCGGCGTGCGGATGCGCGGTACGCACGACATCGCGACGGTATTAGACGTCCATTTCGATGTGGATGGTTTAACGGAGCAAGTTCAACAACGCATCGCACCGTTACTGTTTGTCGCCTCTGACGCAGGAGTCGGTGTGTATCAACCCATTGACGGAAAATCCGAGTGGCGATGCCAGATATTTGGTGCTGCCGACGGATTTGGCGCAAACGAGGCTGCGAACTGGATCCGTGGCACGGCCGGCGACGAAACTCTGGATGTGCGAGTTAGAAGTATTCGTCCTTGGACGATGCATTCGATCATGGCGGATAACTTCAAAGTTGGCCGTGCTTTTCTACTAGGCGATGCCGCCCATGTGCTACCTCCGACCGGAGGACTCGGTTTGAACTCCGGCTTACATGCAGTGCATAACTTAATGTGGAAATTGGCCGGTGTGATCCAGGGGTGGGCGGGGAATCAGTTACTCGAAACCTACGATCAAGAACGTCGCTTGGTGACGGAAATTAGTGCCCAGTCGAGTTTCCGCAACAGTGTAAATTTCGGCGCTATTGGTGACGCTTACCGGTCCGGTGGGGATGTCGTGAGCGCGTTACACCAAGCAGAATCTTACGGGCGTTTCGCAGGCCTGGATCTAGGCCTGCGCTATGCCGATGGTGCGTTTTGCAGCGACGGAACGCAGCCAACGTCGCTAGATCAGACCAGCGAAGTTTACGACCACTCGGCCGCGCCTGGTGTGCGCGCCCCCCATGTGTGGCTTAGCCTTAGCGGTAGAAAACTATCGAGTCTGGATCTGTTCGACCAAGGATTTTGCTTACTCGCTGGCAAACGAGGCGGGCAATGGATCAGCGCGGCGCGGGTGTTGGGAGAAAAATTCGACATTCCGCTTACCGCGTTCGCAGTTAACGCAGCAGACTCTCCGCTGGTCGGTGCCGATTGGCTGGAGATCTATGGCATCGAGGAGGATGGTGCGGTACTCATCCGTCCTGATGGCCACGTCGGTTTTCGAAGCCAAGCCAATGTTGAAGATCACATGCGAACCTTGGCCGTGGCATTTTCCGCTTGTGTGTGCCGCAATGAGTTGCGTGACGAGATGGATAATTGAACATTTGCCCGAGAGTTCCCTATGAAAGCGAACTTCAAGAACGATCGATGTAGCGCCAGTGTCCTTAAAACAGCCGGGCGGGTGCACTGTTAACGCTGTTGTGTTCCGCTCGCTTGCGCGACCAACGACGAGTTGAGATACCACATCACTAGATGATTCCATCAGTGAACCGCACACCGGTCTTGAATCAAGATGCGTTTTCTACGGGTTCGAAGATGAGGCTCAGTCCCAATGCAGCAGAACGCAATCGGCGATGAATCATCAGATTAGTCGCGCTGTGCCGCCTCTTTTCGCTAGTTCTCGATCGGCATCTTAAACCTCGAATGCACGACGAAGGATTGAAATTCGATTAGAGTGGGGGCGATACAATTGTTGCAGGCTCAGTTCTTGAGTGCCTTCGAACTCTACGTCACGAGGACGAAATAATGCGTTTGTTCTATTCGCCGTTCCACACCTTCATCCATAAAGTTCTCGTCACAGTTCATGAAGCTGGACTATGGGACGACATGATATTTGTCGCGACTTATCCGTTTAAAAACGGCGCCGGTGAGGATCAAGGCGATGCTTATTCGATCGCTGCGTTGAATCCACTCGATAAAGTTCCGACCTTAGCACTCGATGATGGGCAGGTAGTGTTCGGATCACAGGCCGTCGTCGAATGTCTCGATGCGCTGAATAAGTCGGGCAAACCTTTGTATCCGATTGCTGGTCCGGATCGATGGGAAGCCGTGAGCCGCTTGGCCCTCGCCGACACGCTGTTCGAGACGACGGTGCAAATGGTGATGGAAGGTTGGCACAGTGAGTCGGAACAACGGATCGCTTTTTTCGAATGGATTTGGCCGAAAACGATTCGTGGTCTTGATCAACTTGAGGCGTACTGCAAACGTGGGTTCAATCAATTCGACATCGGACACGCCGCGATGCTCCACGCGATTAGTTACATGGATTTTCGTGCCAAGTTCTATGACGCGAAAGATCCCCTCTATCCCGATTTCGATTGCTTCGACACACGCCCGAATCTAAAAGCTTGGTGGATTGATGCGATCCAACGACCGTCGGTGACGTCGCACTACAACATCGATTTTAGCGGTGACGACAGCGCTAAGTACTGCCAGGACAACGTGAAGGCCGTGTTAGCCCTGCAGCAGGAGAACGGCACCTTATGATCCGGCTCTATTTTTGGCCGACGCCAAACGGGTTTAAAGCGAGCATCATGCTCGAAGAAGTAGCGCTCGAATACGAAACCATTGCGGTGAATATACTCGCTGGGGAACAATTCGAACCGACTTTTCTTGCCGTGAACCCGAACAATCGGGTGCCGGCGATCATTGATACCGAAGGGCCTCATGGCTCCCCATATCAAGTTTTCGAATCGGGCGCGATTCTGCTCTATCTGGCCGAGAAAACCGGAAAATTCTGGCCCACCGATATGGCTCTACGCTACGACATGATCCAGTGGCTGATGTTCCAGATGGGTGGCGTGGGACCAATGTTCGGGCAGAACGGCTATTTCCAAGGATACTGCCCCGAGGACGTGCCGTTCGCGAAAGCCCGCTATCACAATGAGACGAAGCGGCTTTACGGTGTGATGGATAAACGGCTGAGTACCCAAGATTATCTCGCAGGCGGAGACTATTCGCTTGCCGACATCGCCACTTATCCTTGGACGATGCCGCAGCAATGGGAACTACACCGCATCGATATTGATGATTACCCGAACGTAAAACGATGGAACGCGATCGTCGCCGAACGTCCGGCGGTAAAGCGTGGTGTCACGCTAATGGTGAACGATATGAAAGTCGGAAACCCAACGGATGAGGCCTACAAGAATATGTTTGGTGAACAACAGTACCAGCCCCGCTGAGTATAGAACTACTTCCACGCTGCCGAAGTTGCTCGTGTCCGTTGGAAGATCCTGGGCGTTGGCGCATTATTTTCCGGTAAGCGAATTTTTGATCGGGATCCGCAGTACTTCCCTTGTTCGAATGTGTTCAATGCTCGCATCGTTGAATAGGGATGTCCGCTCAAAGACGATAACTTCACTTATCCTGCCGGCCGTATGCGAGGGCGCGCCATCACGGATGGCTCCAGAATTGCCGCAGTGCGCGCCACCACCGTCGGCTCATATTGCTGCTTGCTAGATTATTTTTGGCGGCAGCGAAACGTTCTACGAATGAGCGAAATTGCTCGACTTTATCTTGTTTGTAACGCACTGCGCCTTGGTCCGACTCGAGATCGAACAAGTCTTGGGCGTTCCGGATGCCGAATAATAACTGCGCTTGTGCCGGCGATTTCGACACGCCATAAGGACCCGATGGCATTCTTCGGTCGTGAACCAGATATCCGAAACTCGCCATCGTGAAATAGTCTTCGTATGGCGCGAAATACCGCGGCGCCAACGTATATTGATTGCCGTCAGTATCTATCGCTTCGATTTGGAAACTATAAGTCACCCACATATCAAGCCATCCGAGTTGCGGCGGCATCGCCCACGAGCTTGCGACGGTAATGAGAACGATCGATGCGAGCGCGTAGGTGCGTGTGTAAAAGCCGAGTTCGCGCGTCGCGCGGTAGCGGAACAGAACGACTAGCAGCGCGCTATCGACGAGGACCCACGTCCAAAACAAAAATCCATAAAGGGCAAACACGGCTACATGGAACAACATCACGCCCGCCAACAAGATCATCGACCACCGGCGGTTCCAGAGGAAGATTAGGCAAGCGCCTTCAACGGCGACAACCATTACGCGAATGAGTAGATCAAACGGCGCAATTAGATTCGTTAGCTCGACGATCGAATTGGGATCGAGTTGGCCGAGCCAACCGTGCGCGTAGGCGGCAGGGAGGATTAACAGCAAATGACCTTGCGCAAACCAATCAACGTCCAACTTCGCCATTGCCGCTACGCAGTATGCGGATGCAACTAAGCAACACGTCAGGAACCCAAAATTTTGGGTGCGGGGCGACCTGGTTATTGCGTGGATGAGGAATGTTGCGCCGAACAAGTTAAGGACGTGCAAAACCTGCAGCTTGTGCGCCAAGATCGAACCACTCAATTCGACAAGCGCAAGCTGCGACAAGATCGCGAACGCCAAAAGCAGAAACGGATAGATAAATAGAGGTCTAAGCCAGAGTAAGACAACCAGCGCACCGAGGAGAATACGGTCGAGAACGTATGCTTGCCCGAAGTAGTAGTTGTAATCGAAGGGGGTCAACGGCCAAGCTGTCCCCAAGGCCAATAAACAAACGAACCAGCGTAGCTGGTTACCGGGTTCCAATGTCTGCCAGCTACTCCTAAGCGTTCCGTATCGCCATTATAGGAACACGCCAAGGACAATGCAGATCAGTAAATAGGGAGAAAACGCTCGGAGCAGCTCCACAACGATGGAAGATTCGAAGTACGCATCGACGGCGAGGCGGCTGAAGCGACTCACGGCACGCTCAAAGATGACGTATGTCCCGACTAAGGCAAGGATCCTTAACAGCAAAAACGGACTTGGGTGAGTGGCAGGCAGCGCTCTAACGCTTGCCGGCAATCGAGCGTTAATCTTCGAAATCCTCATCGTCCATGCTATCGAGGACGGACGACAAGTTACCAATTCCAGATTGATTGAGCCCTGCTAAGGGAAAATCCGACGGGGTAGCGAAATTTTCCTCCCGGTGCGGAAAGCAGAATCCTCAACGAGTTCAAGACATGGCGGGCACGCCGCCGCCTCGATGCGGTGCCAAGAGTAAATTGAACCTCCGCCACGGTGAGCGGAATGCCGAGGTGGATTCTGCCAGGGAGGATCGCTAGGGTCTGCTCGACGTGTCGTTATGGCGTTTGGAGCAGACTTATTGGCCCTTATTGCGGCTCGGCACGGGAATCACGCGTTCGAGACGCCGTCTGGTTCAGGCGTGCACTGGGCCGGCATCCGCTTTCTACAATATGGCAATCAACACCGCATTTAGACAACGGAAGCGGACGTCCCCAGCCGGTCCCGCCTGCACAGCGCGGCAAATCGCCACGTTAATAAGGTTACCGAAAGAACGCTCGCGATAACTAAAGCTTCAAACAAGCCTTCGCTGCGGTGATCGATCGTGAATGTGAAATACCAAGCCAGTGGGACCATGAGCAACATATAGCAAACGAAGTGCGAGGCCGTGGCAAACCATTTATCGTGGCGCGCACGGAGCACGTTCGACCACAGTGTCTGGGTGGTGTCGAGCAGCAGCGCGACGCCGCCCAAGACATAGATAGGCATTGCCAGTTGAATCAGTGCCGGATCGGTCGAGTAGATCTGGGCGAACCAATGGGGCATGGTAATCATTAATATGGCCGGCAGTAGCAACACGGCTAACTGCAAGCCGCAGCCCGTCCATCCGGCCAATGCGATAGCGCGACTGTTCTGTTGGCCATAGGCGATACCGACGTGAACCGCCGCCGCGTTGGCGATTCCGTTTGCGACCATGAAACATAAACCGAAGGCATTGAACACAATCGTCACCGCGGCGAGTTCGAGCGTACCGAGTAAGCCTGCAAACACGAACAACATGACAAATGCCATGTGTTCGATGCAAAAACTTAAACCCGCGGCATACCCGATCCGGCGCTGTTCAGCCCAGGCGCGGAAACCGCCTTTATATGCCAGGCGCACGCCAAAAATGCGGGCGCCTGGCATCGTGAGAATATAGATGACGAGTCCGGCCGTGAGAAATGTGCGAATGATGCTCGTGGCCCACGCCGAACCCGCCGCACCGAGCGGATCAAAACCTAGATGACCGAAAATTAGGACCCAATTGAGGCCCACGTTAATCACGTTCGCGACGAGCATTAGGAGCATCGCGGGAATCGGACGCTTTATCCCCTCCAGGAAATATTGACTCGTTACATACACCAATCCGCCGAGTGGCATGCCGTAACCGTAAATCCGCATTATTTGTCCTGTGTTATGCGCCACAGACGGTTCTTGGCCGGCCATTAATAGAATGGGTTCGGCGAAAATCGCCATCACGAGGACGATTACGCCGAGCGTAAAGGCGTAGGGCAAGGACCGCCGCCACACGGCACCAATCTCAGAGTAAAGGCGTTGTCCGAACAAATTTGACGTGGTGACTAAGGTGCCGAGTAACATGCCCATCATCGTTACATAAGCAACAGAAATCAGGATCGTCGCGAGACTCATATAAGCGAGTTCAACAGTATTGAAGCGGCCGACCATGAGAATGTCGACGAAACTCATGAACATCCAACCCGCACGGGCCATTACGATGGGTAGCGCCAGGCGCAGCATCGAGATTACGTAGGCGCGCATTTCTTTAATTTTGTCGCTAAAGCCGGTGCCTGTTGTTGGAATTTGGGTCGCCATCGTGGGGGCTAATATACGCGACTCGATAGCGTGATTGCGCTCGTTGGAGCGCGTTCGAATGAATCGACACGAAAATGCAGTTGCTCATCATCCAAGCGGCGATTGAACCCCTGTGCTACGTCACGGGTTTTGTCGTGAATTAAAACGAGAGCATTAGCGCCTACATAATCTTCGTTGACGGATTGCATGCGCACATCGTCCAATGCGTACGCGATTGCGTTCTCGCCCACCTCGACCCCAAGCACAAAGCTCATGACCGCAAGCTGCCTATCGAGTTGTCCGCGAACGCGATGCCATTGTATTCACGGTGGTTGCGAACGCGGACGCCGCCGAAATGACGGTCACGGGACATTTCGATACTTTTCTCAGGTGAAGGTAATTCGTACACGAGTGATGATCCGTTCGATCCAAATTCCGACGTACTGTTAGATAACCCAGTTAATGGCGTTGCAAAGTTCGATCCGTCACTCGGAACGTTAACGGATGTACGTGTCACTGTGGATATTTCTAGCCCAGTGTTCTATTCCATCGACGGCGATATTACGGCCGACCAAGATGACGTGGACGAAGCATTCGACGTCCTAACCTTCATCGAAGGTGAGCTCGGAATCTTTTATGTCAAAGTCGATCCAACCGTCACGACACTACACTCTGTATTCGCCGATCAGATCAATATAGAAGCAAGTTGCAGCGGATTCCCGGGTGAATTTTCTTGCGACGGTTCAGCGGATGTACAGTCATCTGGAAATGGAGAACTGACCGGTTCACAATCACTCGCCAGCTTCGCACTACTTGATGATTTTATCGGCGCCGGTGAAGAAGTAACAAGCCTGTCGATCGGTCTGTTCGTTCCGGGTAGTGCCGATTTCTCGTTGCAGACCAATATCGCTTTTGCGGCGCTTGATGTGTTCTTCGACATTAACGACGGATTCGAGCAATTAGGCCAATCAGCCGAGATCACTTCGCTCACCTACGTCTACTCTCCGGTTCCAATCCCGGGAGCGTGGTTGTTGTTCGTCTCAGGCGTTTGGGTCGTCCGTCGCTTCCAACCGCGACGTGCTTAACGGCGGTACGCGGTGCTCAGGTTCTGCTGAGGGTTCTTGACGATCACGCTAGCTCAGGCGAGCGTAAACCCGGAATAACCATTCGCCGCAGATTCGTCACAGCGCTCGCGAAACAGCGGCACGCCGCCCACATAGTTCAGAAATATTCGCTTTTTGCCGGGAATGTTCGAGCCCATAAACCAGTTGTCCACGTTGGTTAAGAGCGTCTCGTCGGCCGACTTCAACACGAAATCGGTCCAAGCATCTTCGGCGTCCTGGTTCGCTTCGATCCGTGTGTGTCCGTGCTCGCGCATGTAGGCGATGCAATCCGTGATCCATTCAACGTTTTGTTCGAGACAACGTGGGATATTACAGAAACTGGATGAATTGTGCGGCCCCCCGGTGATAAACATATTCGGAAAACCGACCGTGCTCATACCGAGATAAGCGCTCGGTGATTCGTGCCAACGGTCTTTTAATACGACACCATTTTCTCCACGAATGTCGATGCGCGTTAAGGCACCTGTGACGGCATCGAACCCGGTCGCATAGATGACTATATCGAATTCATATTCTTTGTCGCTCGTTGCAAGGCCTTTTTTAGTGAAGCGTTCGATCGGTGTTTTATGTAGATCAATGAGATGTACATTGTCGCGGTTGTAGGCCTCGTAGTAGCCGCTTTCCATGGGTTGGCGTTTGGTTCCGAAGGGATGGCATTTAGGTGCCAGTAATTCTGCGACCTCAGGGTCGTTAACTCGTTCGCGAATTTTGTTGCGAACAAATTCAGCGACCGGCTCGTTCGCTGCTGGGTCCGTTAAGATATCGGAAAAGCATCCTAACCAAAACGCGAAGCCTTTTTCGTTCCACGTTCTTTCGTAGAACTCGAGCCGCTCTTCTTCGCTTACATCGAAGGTTAAACGTTCGTCGAAATCGTGCAGGAAACCACCAAATGTGCTATTGCACCGCGCAAAAATTTCTGGATAGCTGGCCTTTATCTTGATCTGTTCCTCCGGCGTTATTTTGCTATTGAACAGCGGTTTCGCGTAATTTGGAGTGCGCTGAAAGACAGTTAGGTCGCTGATGTTTTTTGAAATTTCCGTGATCATTTGGACCGCGGTCGCACCAGTGCCGATTACACCGACTCGCTTGTCGCTTAAATCCACCGGGTCGCGCGGCCAAGTGGATGTATGCCAGGTTTCCCCTTGGTAAATATCCGCGCCTTCGATCGTCGGAACGTACGGTGCCGATAGCACGCCGGTCGCTTGAATCAGAAAACGCGCGCTTGCGGCCTGGCCGTTTTCCGTTTTCACCAACCAAGTTCGGTCGGCAGTATTAAAAGCAGCAGATGCGACTCGCGTGCTGAATTGAATGTCGCGGCGGAGGTCGAACTTATCCGCGACGTAATTAAGGTAACGCTCATTTTCAGGTTGCCCCGAGAAGTGTTCGCTCCATTCCCATTCGTCGAGTAACTCTTGCGAAAACGAGTAACCATAGCTGTAGCTCTCGGAGTCGAAGCGTGCGCCGGGGTAACGATTCCAGTACCACGTGCCACCGACCCCACTGCCCGCTTCGAAACCGCGTACCTTGAGACCCAATTCGCGCAGCCGATAATGAAAATATAACCCTGAGACACCCGCTCCAATAACAATGGCATCGAAATGTTCAATGTCGTTTGACGTCGATTCGTTCATGAACGTTACCTCATCGTGATGTTAGCTAGACGCCGCGCCATTGTGCCACGAATTCAGACTCGATTTATTGCTCCTTCGTCGGTCAAGATCTGCATAGTTGAGCAGGCCATAAGTTCGTTCGATAGAGGGGTCTTAAAGTTATCCTTGGAGGAAAGCTGGTCGGGACATAGTTTTCTGGTAGTTATTCGCATGCCGTTCACCAGACCCGCGAGGAACTCGGCAAATAACGCGTTTTTTCGTGACGCTGTAATGCCTCTTATGGTGCCAGCTGACGGCTCGCATAGCGGTTTATCTCTGGCGAACGACATCTCATGCATCGCACCGACCGCTTCGGCGCGTTGAAGGAGTTGCTACCTCTTAAGTCTTCGCGCAACAATCGATAATGCTCGTTAGCAGAAGTCACAGAGCAACCGTTCTTCCGTGTTTGTATAAATTAGGCCTCGCAGATGCTAGTTTCTGCCCACGAACAAATTGATCGAGCAGCATATGACACAGCTAACGTTGTATACCTCCGAAATTTGCCCTTATGCCCAACGTACGCGGATCGTACTCGGGGCGAAAGCGATCGAACACGATGTTGTTGAGATCGATCTCGACAACAAACCAGACTGGTTTGTTGCCCTCTCACCAACCCAACGTGTCCCGATCATTCGACATGATGATTTTTTGTTGTGGGAATCGGCGACCGTGAATGAATATCTCGACGCGAGTTTCGACAGCGCGGTGTTGCGTCCGAACGACGAACGCGGACGCGCGGTCATGCGCAACGAGATTCGACACTTCGATAGCGTGTTTCTTGCGACGTTGTACAAGTTGTTGTTTGAACAAGATGCTGTCTCTCAGCAAGTCTTGCGCGAGAAAAATATTGAGGGATTGAACTTCTTGGAACATCGTCTCGGCGAAATCCAAGGGGCAGGGCCGTATTGGATGGGAACAACAATGTCACTTGCCGACGCGGCGATGTGGCCATTTTTCGAACGTATAAAAGCCGTTTTCAGTTATTATCGAGGACTTGAGATACCGATCCAGTGCAAGCGTCTATTACGTTGGTTCGAGGTGGTCGCTGAACATCCATCCGTTAGTCTTACTGCTCATGATGCTGATTATTTTTTGCCGCTGTACACGAGCTATGCGAGTGGTACAGCTCAAGGATTGTCTGCACAGGCGTTTCGTAGTGGCGCGGCAAACTAGCTTTTTTCATTGAATAGGTCTGCACCCAGTTAATCCTCATGGATCACGTAATCGTTCTCGTCAGAAGGAGTTTAAAAGGACGGCCTCATTTTTCTAATGTTGATAACGATTCTTCGGGAGAACGCGAATGGAGCATCAAAACAAACCAGTCATTATCGAGGTCGCGCTGAATGGTGCCACACGAAAATCTCGCAATCCCAACGTGCCGATATCGATCAACGAACTGACCACGGACGCGCTCGAGTGCTTGCGCGCGGGTGCACAGATCATTCATCAACACGACGATTTAGGTAAACCGGGTGAACTAGGCGGTGCGTCGCCGCAAGTGATGGCTGACAAGGCCGCGGAATTTTATCGAGCCGTTTACGCAGAAGTCGACGATGCCTTGTTGTATCCGACATCTAATTGGCCAGGCGACATCGAAGCGCGTTGGTCGCATCAATTAATACTCTCCGACGCAAAGTTACTGCGCATGGCTTTTGTCGATCCGGGGTCGGTTAATCTCGGCGGCTTCGCGGGGGATGGGCGACCAAAGGTCGAATCGAGCATGGTTTATTCGCATAGCGTCGCTGACATTGAATGGATGTTTGATCATTGTCGGCGGCGGAATCTCGCACCGAACATGGCGATCTTTGAACCTGGTTTTTTGCGCAATGCACTCGCGCACGAAAAGGCTGGCTCCTTGCCGCGTGGTGCTTTTATAAAGCTGTACTTCAGCGATCGGCTGACGTTCGGTTTCCCACCAATGAAGTCTGCTCTTGATGCTTATCTCGAATTATTGGAAGGAAGCTCATTGCCGTGGGCTGTCGCGGTGTTAGGTGGCGATGTGATCGAAAGCGGCATGGCACGTTGGGCATTAGAAGCGGGCGGGCATTTACGCCTTGGACTAGAAGACTATGCCGGCAGTAGTAAACCAAGCAACCTCGAATTACTGACGGCTGCGATTGATTTATGTGGCCAGCTTGGGCGTCCGATCGCGACGCGCTTGCAAGCGGCTGCGATGCTTGGACTCGCCAGTAACGGTACGAGTACGCTTTAGTTTTCACATACCACGTGACAAAACAATGTGGTGTCGTTACTCGTTATCGACTTAATGATCGTCGCTGATGGGACAACACGATTAAGGTTTGCGCGGGGACGCAAAATCATCCTCGAATTGGACAGTCTCGGCTGCCAAGCTCTCGTTGATTTTTGCGGATCTCGCAGGAATCCCTAAGGTTCGGAGCCTTCTACGTACAACAAGGCTATCAATTGATCAGAATGCCAGCGTAGAATTGTAGACTACCGCCGCCTGCAACCTGCGGGCTGCCTACGGGGGACGTATGGTTTCAGACGCTGTCACACACGACGCACGATGGCCGCGTCGTTATACCCTAGCTGGGTTGTGCTTTTTCGGAACATTCATTTGTTACATCGATCGAGTGAACATCTCACTCGCTGCGATAGCGATGCAAGACCAATACGGCTGGTCGGATACCACCAAGGGTTACGTACTTTCGTCATTCTTCATCGGCTACATGGCGACGCAAGTTGCCGGGGGGGCACTTGCTAACCGTCTCGGCGGTAAGCTCGTGCTCGGCTTCGCGGTACTGTGGTGGTCAGTTTTTACGATCCTCACACCACCTGCAGCGGCCTTCTCGCTAGGGATTTTGATCGTCACCCGAATATTGATGGGCATTGGTGAAGGCATGGCCTTTCCGTCGATGTACAACTTGTTCGGTCGTTGGATCCCCGCAGCAGAAAAATCGCGCGTTGTTGCCGTCACGTTCAGCGGAATCTCGCTAGGTACCTTGTCGGCGTTAGTGCTCACCGGTCCGATCATCGAACGCTTCGGATGGCCGTCGGTATTTTATATTTTCGGCGTCCTCGGTATCGTCTGGTTCTTTTTCTGGCAACGGTTGGTAACGAATACACCACAAACGCATCCGACGATAAGTGCAGCAGAGCTCGCACTCATTGAAGCGAGCACCGGGCCAGCAGAGAAAGCCGATCACATACCGTGGAAAGGTCTTTTTTCATCGCTCGCCATTTGGGCGATTATCATTAATCATTTTTGCGCGAACTGGGGTTTCTACGTCCTATTGGCCTGGTTGCCGAGCTATTTTAAAACCGCATGGGGAATGTCGCTCACCGGCGCAGGTTTGGCATCTGCCGCACCTTGGTTATCAATGTTCATTATGACCAACGTTGGCGCCTGGATCGCTGATGCGCAGATCAGACGCGGTATCTCCGTGACCTACGTGCGTAAACAGCAACAGACGATCGGGCTGGTCGGTGCGGCAATTTTTCTATACTTGGTGCGTGGTCTCGAACCCGGACAGGCTACGCTCGCGATCGTCTACATGTGTTGCTCGCTCGGCCTACTGTCGTTTGTGTTGTCAGGATTTGCGACCAACCATTTGGACGTCGCGCCGCGCTACGCAGATGTGCTGCTCGGCATTACGAATACGGCTGGCACCATTCCCGGTATTATTGGGGTATTCATCACGGGGTATTTGGTCGAGCAAACAGGCAGTTTCGACGTTGCCTTCGCTTTGGCGGCCGGAATATTTATTTTTGGTGCGGCCGTGTTCTTGCTGTTCGCTACTGGCAAGAAACTGTTCGACTGACTGAGCGAGTCAATGGTGTCTGCACCAATTGACTCGACGAACAATGCGGGAGCAATGGGGGCAGGCACCATCGCTCACCCGACTGGGATTCAAGTGCCTTGTGATACGGGCTCCAAGCCAAATATCCACAAAGAATTATTGTTCACGGCGGCCACTGTCGCGGGCACCTGGTACTTGTCGCCGAGCGCGCTCACGACAGCTTCTAAGGCGTCGCCGGTTTTCAGTCGGACTAAACGACGTTCGTAAAGCTTACCGTCCACTCGTAGGATTGCGCGCCCGTTTTTCTCTGCTTCGATTGGCCACTTCTTCCACAATTTTCCCCAGGCGGTGTTCATGTAGCCGCAGGGAATATAGATCTTACCGTCGTGTTCAATGATCCAAGTGGTTCGCGAACGGGCAGGTGAGTGCAACTGTAGTTCGACAGTGTCTACGTCGCGAATGAACTGCCAATCGGGTTCGGCGCCCGTGACCATCTCGCCCGATCTAAATGGGCCGCCGGCAATGATTTCGACGGGGCCGTCGGCGAAGCGTGCCCCAATTATAAGGACCCCAACCAGAACAATGAGGCCAACGAGACCATAGCCAATCCAGCGCAATACTTTCATAATCTTCTCCGCGAAGTGAGTGAGCGAAGCATAGGGCGCGTCGCAACTGTGGTCCAATATCGTGAGGACCGTAGGTAGAACGTTATTTAGCGATGCGCCCGATCGCAACGCTACAAAGTTGTAATCGCCTCATTGCAACTTATCACCGATACCAGATATCGAGAACAAAGTAATGCGCCGAGGATTGACAGTTCTATCTCGCCCGTTCATCGTCCAAGCATGAAATGTGCACACACAATCCATCGTCATCAAGGTCATTACGGTTGGGATAATGCCAACCCGCCAGTTCTTACCGTTGCTCCAGGGGAAACCATTGAGTTTCACCCCCATGACGCTTCCAACGGACAAATCACCGTCGACTCGAGCGCTGCCGACATCATGACCCTTGATTTCGATCAAGTGAATCCGGTTGTTGGTCCGGTTGTGATCGATGGTGCAGAACCGGGCGACGCGCTCAAGGTGACCTTACTCGACTTTACGCCGTCGGGGTTTGGTTGGACTGCGAATATCCCGGGTTTTGGTTTGTTGGCGGATCAATTTCCCGATCCGCATTTACATATCTGGAAGTATGACGCTGACGCAATCGCCCCGGCGCTTTACGGACCTGGCGGGAGAGTCCCGCTTAAACCGATGTGCGGCACGATTGGCGTGGCACCCGCCGAATCGGGCCCGCATTCGATCATTCCGCCACGCCGCGTTGGCGGCAATATGGATATTCGTGACATCGCACTCGGCACTGAACTTTATCTACCCGTAGAAGTGGCAGGCGCCTTGTTCAGCCTCGGTGACACCCACGCGGCGCAAGGCGACGGTGAGATTTGTGGTACTGCGATCGAGAGTCCTATCGCCGTCGCCGCGAAATTCGAATTGATCAAGAACGCGAACTTAGCGTTCCCGCGCTTCACGACACCGGGCCCCGTGAGTCGCCATCTCGATGCGGCAGGTTACGAGGTAACAACGGGTATTGGTCCCGATCTCATGAGTGCGGCACAGCAGGCCGTAGCCGACATGCTTGAACTATTGGCCGCGCGTTACCAAATGAGTCCGATTGACGCCTATCTCTTGTGTTCAGTGTGTGCCGATCTCCGCATTAGCGAGATCGTAGACATGCCGAACTGGATCGTGTCCTTCTATTTCCCGACAGTCGTGTTTGAATAATGTCGAATACCGAAACGCAAAGCTCTGCCGAGACCCCGGCAATTATTAAGCACGATCATCGCATTGCTAGTACAACAGCCGGCTACGAAATACTGCTCAGGAATAAAGTCGCAACCGATTTCGATGGCAGCACACCGCAAAACACCGTGTTGTTTGTGCACGGTGCGACCTATGGTTCGACTTATACGTTTGATTATGCCGTCGATGGATATTCGTGGATGGATTGGATGGCCTTGAGCGGCTTTAATGTGTGGTGTATTGATCTCCTAGGCTATGGAGGATCAGATCGGCCACGAGAAATGGAAGATCAGCCAGAGAAAAATGCGCCGCTGGTCGATACGCGGCATGCGGTTGCAGAAATTGAGGGCGCGATTAGTTTTATTCTGAGTGAGTCCGAATTGGATCAACTCAGTCTCATCGGTTATAGCTGGGGAACGGCCATTTGCGGTGCATATGCCGGGCAATCTCCACACAAAGTATCACGTCTCGTGTTAAGCGGCGCGCTGTGGGTGGAGCAAGGTAATGCACCGCGCGGCATCAGTGTCGAAATCGGGGCGTATCGCACGGTTCAAGCGAAAAGCGCGGCGCAGCGATGGGGCATCGGCTTAAGCCAAGACGAAATCGACCTTATCGTCGCACCCGAATTCGTCAAGCAGTGGTGTGAAGATGTGGTGCAATGTGATCCCAAAGCAAACGACACCGATCCGCCTGCATTGCGCGCACCCAGTGGTGTGCTGAAGGACTACACGCACTGCTCTACTAGCGGCGAACCGTGGTACGACCCCGGATTGATTAAGGCGCCGACGCAGATCGTTGTCGCTGAGTTTGATCAAGAGACGACCCCGGAGCAAGCGACCGCCGTATTTAGCAAGCTTAGCCGCGCGACAGAGAAACGCATGACGGTGGTTGGCGGTGGAACACATACCTTGTTGCTAGAGCGCAATCGGCACGCACTATTCGACGTTGTAGCGAGCTTTTTATTGAGCGCCTAGTTTTAGCGAGCAAAGTTCGTTTCATGCTAAGAACTTAGACGCATCCTTGCAGGCGCCGTCCTTGAACGACTCGTGCACTGATCACATCATCGCGTGGAGAGTCCGCGATGCGTTGGGCCTAGACAACATTCCTGGCGGCGTAGGTGACGGTTTCACGAACGATAATTTGATACTCAACGACCCGCCTACAGCCAATAGCTTTGAGCACCCGACGTGTGGATTCGGTGAAGAACTGATCATTGTGAATCTAGCGACCGATTTCCCGGTCGGACCGTAGAGAATCTTCGGAAAAGAAGACAGAGAACTACGGAACAGGGGACGACATTGAGGGATTAAAGTTCGTAATAAAAACTTGTGAATTTCCAGTCCGTTGTTCTCGCCGAAATGAACGGCGGAGTTGAAATCGGCAGCCAAGCGCCGTAGTAACCACATCAACTCTAGGTTACGCGGTGCTCCAGGCGACAGTTCGACCGCAACCGATTAAGGTCACCGTATATGATGAAGTTACCGTAGCCTCACTGCGCGGTAGCCCGGTCTAACCATCGCTGCAGGGTACGCGGCCGAACGTGAGAGCTCTGGATTGAGACCATTGATGAAGACGTCAAAAACGCGTACTTGGTCATCTTCAGGCAAGAAATCCTCTAGACAATTCGGTAACGGATCTTTTGATCCCGATCATGGGCTTCGACAAATCACTCCATCTGCTACATTCACTTTGGTCGTTACGATCCCGTGATCTCAGACGAACGATCCGTTGACGATTTTCGCTTCGCACAGCGTCGGCTGTTGACGAGGGTACGTGATTTTTGATCGATCGACTGCTTAAATCTGATTAGCGGACGGTGGTACTACTAACAACAGTGAGTACGAAGCGACCAGTTGCGGGCAGCAAAAAAGAGAGTGCCGAGACACGCGGGTTGCTAGAAATGGCGCTCCTGGCAGAACAAGGAGTTCAGATAAACAGGATAAGGATCGAAAAAAAAACCCCGACACTGCTTTTCTCGCTTTGACTAAGAGGGCTCCATGGCGACTCGATGTATCAAATCTGTTCGTACTCTGAAATGATGGGATGAACCTAAAAATAATCGAGAAACACAGTATGACTTATCAATCCAGTTCAACACGAATGCTCCTTTGGGCAGCGCTCGCGCTGGCACTAACGATTTCTTCGAGCGCACAGGCCGACCATCACGGGGCCCTCAGTGTCGCCAGCCTTGCATGGATGACCGGCCATTGGGCGGGACCTGCCGGCCCAGATGCGACGCTTGAAGAAAACTGGATTGAACCTGCCGATGGCTCAATTGCCTCTCTAGTTCG
The DNA here is from genome assembly GCA_047611805.1 of Gammaproteobacteria bacterium. Classification (GTDB taxonomy): domain Bacteria; phylum Pseudomonadota; class Gammaproteobacteria; genus UBA11873. The sequence goes on along the minus strand of JBLFWX010000014.1, from coordinate 30,202 downwards.
AATTACAGGCAACGGCAAGACCAGCATGGTGGAACTGATTATTGTTGAGGAAGAGAACGATTCCCTTGTGCTGCGCCTCCAGCAGTGGGACGCGGGATACAAGCCGCGGACCCCGATGCCGCAAACGATGAAGTTGGTCGATCAAACGGACAACAGTGTGAGTTTCGCCACCACAGGCGAAGGCGGCTTGAAGAACCTCAAGTACACTAGACCTGAGACCGACCAGTTTCATATCGAAGTCGAGACGGCTGAGGGCGAAAAATTTACGTTGAAGTTGAATGCGCGTGAGATGTGATACCGAAAGGAACGTTGACCTGGAATCTAATTCGGGTCCGTTTTAGGTACGACGTATCCCCGTAAAAGTAACCTTCAGGAGCAGATTATGAATGAGACAGCATTAATCGTAGGGGTCGGCGATGGCTTGAGCGCGTCACTGGCCCGGTTATTTCGGGCGAATGGCATGCGCGTTATGCTCGCCACGCGCAACATCGACAAGCTTGAAGCGTTGGCGAATGAAACTGAGGCGATGACCGTTGCATGCGATGCATGCGATCCAGTAGCCGTGCAAAAAATGTTCGAAACTGCCGACAGCAAGATCGGGACCCCGAACGTCGTTGTATACAACCCCAGCGCCCGAGTTCGCGGACCTGTGAACGAGATAGACGCCCACGCGGTACGCGATGCACTATTGGTGACCTGCTACGGCGGCTTTTTGGTAACGCAAGAAGCGGCTAAGCGCATGCTCGTCCGCGGGTCTGGCAGCCTGTTGCTGACAGGTGCGTCCGGCAGCGTGAAAGGATTCGCTAACTCATCGTCTTTTGCTATGGGTAAATTCGGCTTGCGCGGTTTGGCACAATCCTCGGCGAGGGAACTCGCCCCGCGCGGCATTCACGTCGCACATTTCGTTATCGATGGTGGAATTCGGAACCAAAATGCAACTCCCGGGGACGATAAACAGCTCGATCCTGACGCCGTCGCCCAAAGCTATCTCGATATTCACCGACAACATCGTAGCGCATGGACATGGGAGATCGAACTCCGTCCGTGGGTTGAGAAATTTTAGATAGGGAAAAGAAGCTGCACTTATTTTTCTGCAGCATAGGTTCAGTTGCCGCGTCGCACGATATGCTTGGGATCGTGCACTGAATTTCGAGAAACAAATACGCTCTTTTTAGGCGGTCTCTAAATTATAATTTTGTGTAGTCTCACGCAATCTTTCTATTTCCCAGCGAGACGAGAGACCTTTGTTCGTTGCGACAGATCGATGCCGTAAATTCGGCAGCTTTCAAAGACCATTCACAGTAGAAGACCGGCAACGGTCCTGTACGCGCTTCCGTGCAACAACCGTTTTTCTTGTCGTAAGAGTCGTTCTGAACTCCGATCGTAATTCGCAGGATGATGTCTAAGTTTAGGAAATCGAATTGTGACTAAACTTGTAAAACTGCTCATTGAGAAAAATCGAAGGGCGCCCACCTCTTCGTCGGTTACAAAGCTGGATGCCTGTCGACATCACCCGTGCTTTGCTCAATCGCGTACGCCGCTCTAAAAACGAAATTTTCTTGACCTGGTCTACCCACGCATTGGACGCTGATTGGTTCACCCCGTGAATTCAGCCCTACGGGAACCGTGATAGTTGGTGCGCCGTTAAAGTTATACGGGATCGTGAAGCGCTGACGCTGGGTGTTGAAATCCCCCATCGGTTCCAGAAAATTTTGTGCGTCTGTTTTGCGCTGTTCTGGTTGAGCCATCGCGGGGCATAGCAAAACATCAATATCGCTAAATGCGCGGGCTATCGCTACATTGCACTTTAGACGCTGTAAGTGGGCGCGCGCGTAATCCGAGCCACTACACGCGGCGCCATGTTCTAGCCAGGATCGAAACCACGGGCCGTATTCTGCGCTACGCGCGGGGAAGAACTGCTGATGCGTAATGTAAGCATCCACCGTGCACAGCACGCGCCATGAGATCACGTATTCATCTAGGTTAGGGATCTCGGTGTCAACGATGCTTGCACCGAGCGATGAGAGTGTCGCGAGCGCTGCTTCGACGGCGCTTACGGTTTCAATATCGACGTCGTCGGTCGCATAGCGTTCGGCGTAACCAATGCGTAAGTCCGCCACGCCGTAGTCAATCTGCTTGTCGAGCCGCGACAACATTGTTGGCAAGGTGGTGGGATCGTTTGGGTCGAGGCCGGCGATCACATCCAGCATGATCGCTCCATCGACGACACTGCGGGTTAAGGTACCAACGTGATCCATGGACGGCGCTAAATCGAACACGCCATGGCGGCTCACTCGGCCCCAAGTCGGTTTCACTCCAACGACACCGCACATGCTTGCAGGAAAACGAATCGAACCACCCGTGTCGGTACCGAGCGATCCGAAACACATGCCTGCAGCTGTTGCGACCCCAGAGCCGCTTGATGACCCCCCCGGCGCGATAGAGCGTTTCCAGGGGTTGTAAGGCGCGTCGAATTTCGGATTGTATGCAGCCATTGCGCCTTCGGCGAGATTGAGCTTGCCGAGCAATACAGCGCCTGCCGCGCGGAGCTTGGTGACTACGGTTGCATCGTAATCGGGTAGGAAATTCTCGTGCACGGCTGTGCCAGCTTTCGTCGCGATCCCGCGCGTATAGCAAAGATCTTTTACTGCGATCGGTACGCCGTGGAGCGGGCCCAGATATTGCCCTCGGGAAATCGCGGCGTCGGCTTCGCGTGCATCGGCTAGGGCTTGCGAGCCGGTAACTAACGCATAGGCGTTAAGATCCCTATCGAGCGATGAGATCCTGTCGAGCTGCGCTTGGGTGACTTCGACGCTCGATAGATCGCGCTTTTCGATCAATCGAGCGAGTTCCGATAGGTTGAGGTAGTGCAGGTCGCTCATAGATTTTCAATACTGCTTAGCTAGCCAGTTCATTGACTGGTTGGGACATGGGACGGGTATTCCATTAGCGCGTCGGTTGGTAGCAATGGTGCATTCCTATACTTTCAGGCACGGGGAATTCATCGTTATCATAATGGGTCAGCTGATCCCCAGCACCTACCAGCGTTAGAGACAAGTTCGAAAGGCTTTTCAATTATCGGATGCATGTGCCACCTTGGCGCAATGAAGAACCTGAGGCGAAGTTCATGGTGAAGGCAACAGATGAATTCATCGATGCGCTGTTCGTCGGTGCGGGGTTCGCCGGCTCTATCTTCTTGATCGTCTGAGAGACGAAGGTTTCAGGGTTAAAGCACATGAACTAGCGAGCGAGGTTAGCGGGATCTGGCATTGGAACTGCTATCCCGGCGCGCGAGTGGATAGGCAGAGCAACTATTATCAATTCGCGCTCAAAGCAGAGTCATGCGTTCGGCTCGCTAGATTATCTGCTGGCCTGGATACTCGGTCCTCGATCACTAATTAAGTAACGGAGACTATGATGCAAAAGGCGCAACGGATTCTTATCACAGGAACCGGCTCTGGGTTCGGACGCGCCGCTGCGCTGCGCCTACTCAGCTCGGGGCACACGGTAATCGCCACGATGCGCGATATTGAGGGGCGCAATTGCGCAAGCGCCGCGTTACTCGAAGAATTGGCCGCGAATTCTCCGGGCCAATTGTCGTTGATGGAGCTCAACGTCACCAGCGACGCATCCGTGGCCGCGGCGGTTCGATCCATCGAGCAGATTCATGGCGGCCTCGACGTCGCAGTGAACAACGCAGGAATCGCCCCACTGGGTATCGAGGAAGCCTTTACCGCGGAACAATTGACCCGTTCGATACTAACGTGATCGGCGTGCACCGGGTGAACCGTGCGGTGCTACCGGGTATGCGCGCGGCTAAGCAGGGTTTGTTAGTTCACCTCGGCAGCACGATGGGCCGCGTGGTATTTCCTTATGCCGGACCCTACACGGCGACGAAATTTGCCATTGAAGGATTGATTGAGAGTTTGCATTACGAACTCGCTGACACAGGTGTTGATGTGGCGATCCTCCAGCCAGGGGCATTTCCAACCGAGCTTATTGAGAAGCTCGAAGGCCCTGCCGATGCGCCGCGCGTTGAAAGTTACGGCGTGCTGGCTGAACGGGCGAACGATTTTTGGGGACCGTTCATGGAAAACATGACGAGTAAGAATCCCGATCCAGGGCTTGTCGCCCAAGCGCTGTTGGAACTCGTCGAGATGTCGCCGGGTACGCGCCCTCTGCGCACCGTTGTCGACATACTCGGTGTCGGGGAATCAGTCGAAAGCCTTAATCAGGCAGCGCAAAAAATTCAAAAGAAACTATTGAGCTAAGCAAACACACCGATACTTATATGAATCGAGTAGCGGGCGCAGCCCTTTGTGGCGCGCTCTCGAAATGGATCTTACGAAAACTGTGAGGGGTTGTTATGAGTGATCGAGCAACTAGTGCCACACACTCGAAAGATGATGAAGCGCTTGACGTACTCATCGTTGGGGCAGGGTTCTGCGGGCTTTATCTACTCGATCGTCTGCGCGGAGCTGGGTTTCACGTGAAAATTATCGACGCGGGCGCAGTACTCGGCGGTGTGTGGCATTGGAATTGTTATCCTGGCGCGAGAGTCGACTCTGCTTGTTGGATCTACCAGTTCCCACACGAGTCGTTGTGGCGCGAATGGAATTGGTCTGAGTTGTATCCGGGCTATGAAGAAATTCGCGCTTATTTTCAATACGTCGATTCCAAACTTGATCTGTCACGGGATATCTATTTCGAAACATGGATGCAGACGGCGGACTTCGAAGAAGAGCGTCGCGAGTGGCAGGTTGCCGGCGCGGACCGAAACGGGCAACCAATTGCATTCCGTGCGCGTTACGTTGTGATGTGCACGGGTTCTTCGTCCAAGGTACATATTCCTCAAATCGACGGTCTCGATTCCTTTCGTGGTCCGTGCCATCACAGTGCGTTGTGGCCGCAATCCGGCGTTCAGTTCAAAGGCAAACGGGTCGGTATTATCGGGACCGGGGCGAGTGGTGTGCAACTAGCACAAGAGGCATCGCGCGAGGCTTCGGATCTAACCGTCTTTCAACGAACCCCGAATCTGTGCCTGCCCATGCGGCAGCGTAAACTCGATCGAGCAGACAACGAGCGAGCGCGAGGAACCTATCCGGAACTATTTCGCACGGGTTTGCAAACATGGGGTGGCATCGAATATGACATCGACGCAAAGCTATCAACAGAAGTCTCAGTCGCCGAACGCACGGCGCATTTCGAAGCCTTGTGGCAAGCCGGTGGCTTTAGGTATTGGATCGGTAACTACGCCGACGTGCTCATGAACGCAACCGTGAATCGGGTGACCTACGATTTCTGGCGGGACAAAGTGCGCGAACGCATCACCGATCCGGGTGTCGCGGAAAAACTCGCGCCGCGCAACCCGCCGCATCCGTTCGGAACAAAGCGTGTATCGCTGGAGCAATGGTATTTCGATCTGTTCAATCAGGACAACGTGGAACTCATCGATATTAAACAAACACCTATTGAGCGAGTGACGGAAAGCGGCGTGCAGGTCGATGGTCGCGAGATCCCACTAGACGTGCTGGTACTCGCCACGGGCTTCGACGCCGTGACCGGTGGGCTCACTCAAATCGATATTCGCGATAGCGCTGGTGTGACCTTGCGGGAAAAGTGGGCGAAGGGTGTGCGCACTTATCAAGGCTTAACGAATGCGGGCTACCCCAATTTATTTATGACCTATGGCCCGCAAGCGCCGCCCGCATTTATCAACGGACCGACATGCGCCGAATTGCAAGGTGATTTCATTGTGCACACGCTCAAGACATTGCGCGAACACGGGCACACACGTATCGAAGCGACTCACGAAGCAGAGGACGGCTGGAGCAAGTTGTGCCAAGAGTTGGCCGCACCAACGCTTTTTCCGCAAGCGGATTCCTGGTACATGGCGGCTAACGTGCCCGGCAAGGTACGCGAGATGCTCATGTACGCTGGCGGCGTACCTGCCTACTTAGACATCCTCAACGATTGCAGAGCAAACGGTTACGCGGGCTACGCATTAGCTTAGTTTCGTTGCGGCGATAAACTCCGTAACGGGGGATCGAGTGGTGGTTGAAGCGAACGCCGAGTGTTGTTTCTGCGAAGTCGTAAGTACTGAAGGGTTTAGTGCCCTTTAACTTCTGTGTACGAGAACGGTTTCGCCGCGAATTGAGATTAAAAGGTACTGAACCCGGTGCTCTGGATTTAGGTAAATGAAGTTTTATGTTAGGAGAGAAGATATGCGCATTCACAACATCTATGTCGACGACGAGGGCGAAACCCATTTCCGTGACATCGACATTGAGTGGGATTCAGAGGGTGATTTTTCGAAATACTCGGCGATGCTACCGGCGACTGGTGTGATCTTTCGCGAGACATCCGGCGACTACGATCTAGATTGGCATCCAGCGCCGCGTCGGCAATACATCGTGAACCTAGATGCCGCAGTCAATATTACGGCGAGCGACGGCGACAGTCGGATCATCGGCGCTGGTGAAGTTATCCTGGTTGAAGACACGCACGGTAAAGGTCACTTATCGAAATCGGTCGGGGGAAAGATGCGCCACTCGATATTTATCGCGATTGAGTAACCGGACGAATGTACGTTGAGGGCGTGAGAGTTTTGAATGCCTTGGTGAAAAAGAGGGCCTTGTCCATAACCACTGCGGGCGAGAACGATTACGCGTTGATCAAAGATTCACGGGTACGGGCGATCTCCCTACCCGAACGAGGCTAGGAATATGCACGCAGTTATCATTGGCGCGGGAATGGGTGGATTGTTTGCGGCAATCGCGCTGCGCGAATCCAAGCAATTCGAATCGATAGACGTCTATGAACAGACCCAAGAGCCGAGCACGGCAGGTGCTGGTCTCAATATCCCGCCAAATGCCGCACGTCTGTGTAAGTGGCTAGCTGTGGATCTAGACGGAGGCGATCCTAAAGGTGCGCACGGCACGGTAGACGGCGGTCGCGCCGCGATCCTTGATAGCACGCGCGGCATTATGCCGGACGGTAGCGTGTCGACTAATCCTATCGACCACAATACTGCTGCGGGTGATGGAGCCGGATTTCATCACATGCATCGCCTCGACTTGTTGATGTGTTTATACAAGCGAGCATACGAATTAGGACCTGAATCGGGCGTCGATTGTCCGATACAAGTGCACATGGGAAAGCACTTATCCGCGTTGAGACAGGATGAGCGATCTGCAACGGCGACATTTACGGATGGCACTACAGCGCAAGGCGAATTAGTTGTTGGTGCAGACGGCATCAACTCTAAAACGTTGCGACTGCTGTGGCCGGACACACCGCCAAGACGATGGACCGAGGTGACGTGCTATCGAGGACTTATTGCGCGCGAAAAGGTAAAACTGTTGAAGAAAGCCGATGGCACGCCAATGGACTGCAATCCTATTGATTCCTTCAGCATGGACGCGCGTAAAACCCTGAAGGGTTATGTAATTACCTACTGGGTGCGAGGTGGTGAACTGCTCAATGTTTGGATGGCGTACTACGAGCCGAACTCGGCCGAGTTCGAGACCGACGAGGGCGATTGGTTCCCGGTCGATCACGGCGAGATTAAGCGAAACATGGGAGAAGCGTTCAAAGACGATGTGCGCTTGGACGACGTGCTTGCGATGGCAGCAGCGGTCGAGAAACCCTCGAAATGGGGTTTGTACGATCGCGATGCGTTTGAATTCTGGCAGGATGGCCGGATCTGCCTATTAGGTGATGCGGCTCATGCGATGTTGCCAACATTTGGTCAGGGCGCGGCTCAGGCGATGGAAGATGGCGCGGCGTTGAGCAGCTGCTTTAAGTTGCACGGGAACGATGTTTATAGCGCGCTGCTGCACTACGAAAGAGTGCGTCATTATCGCGCGACCCGGTTCCAGTTCGCCTCGAAATTTTTGTTCAAGCACCTCGAACCGGAAGATTCGCCGCAACGCCGTCAGATTTTGAAAGCACTGAATGAGCGGGACTACCCGGTTTTCGATCACGAGCAACGCGCTGGCGATGACGACTCTTGGATTTACGCGTTTGATGCTCGGGTGATCGGTGACAAGCTGCCGCAGAAAAAATTAGGCCCGTGGGATTTCCGGTCGCGCACCACGGCGATCGACGCACGTCGCGAGGTGATGGGGAATCTCTGGAAGCCGGCTGTTTCACTCGCCGGGGATCGCAAGATCACGCGGGCCGAGGTGGCCGAGCATGGCTCGTTTGATGATTGCTGGGTGATTATTCGCGGTAAGGTCTACGATATTAGTGAATGGAAAGACCATCACCCGGGCGGCCCCTTCGTCGCACGGATGCACGCTGGCAAAGATGCAACGGGTGAGTTCGGCGACTATCACAGCAAGATGGCGGAGCGCCACATGAAGCATTTTTGCGTCGGCACACTCGTTAGCTAATACAGTTGCGCGGATACCAAAGACGGCGGGTTCAAAGGCTGAACGAAAATTATCCGCAAGGTTGTGACAGATACCTCCCTTGGGTAGCGCTCGGGCGTAACGTGTATGGCTAAGCAGCAGCTGGGTATGGTGAGAATCAGAGCGATGAACTCGGATCTTCTATCGCTACTTCCATTAGTTGTCGGCGGAGCACTCGGACATCCCGCGGCTCGTTACTGGGGTGAGGCAGACCGTCTCTGAAGGCTAGCCCACTATCGATCAATGAATGCTTCAAGCTAACCATTCGCGCCGTCACGCCGCGTTTAATTCGGTAGTCCTCGGCGCCCGGGCAAGTTGCAGCTTGTGACTTGCCCGTCTAATGTCGTTGCTCATTCGAATTCTAGGACGAGCTGTGGACGCAAACTACGAGATGCTCAAGCCGCGCTTCGAACAAGAACAGCGCGACCATCCAGTCCCTGTAACGGTCGACGACCTACCAACCAGTTACGAGTCTATTACCCCTGCGTGGTTGACCTTGGTTCTAGGTCAAGAAGTTGGCGGATCCGAAGTCTTGACTTGCAGACTCGGGCCAGCTGACGAAGGCACATCAAGTCGGCAACGGATTTATCTTGCATGGAACGCGATTGGGAAAAACGCCGGACTTCCGGCTAGTGTATTTTGTAAATCGACTTGTACACTCAAGAGTCGACACCAGCTCGGACCCGGTGGCTTTGTCGAAGGCGAAGTACGATTCTATAACCAGCTTCGCCCGGAATTTGAGATTGAAGCGCCAGAGTGTTTATTCGCTAATTTCAACGCACATACATTCAACTCAATTGTGATTTTGAAAGACATCGGCGACTCGGTGGAATCTTGCAGTCACGACACGCAGCTCACGCGCACTCGGGTAGAAAATCAGATACGCTTGCTGGCGAGACTTCACGCGAAACACCATGGCACAGAGGCTGTGCGCGCGGCATATCCATTCTTACGTACGTGGGACGATACATTCTCTGCGACCGCCGCGAACGGTTTCCGCGAAGCGCGTCTACGTGGATTTACCATGGCACAAGCAGCAATTCCTTCGCGTCTCTTTCAACACGAAGCAGAGATATGGCCGGCAACGGAACGATCTGCCGAACGCCATCAGCACTTGCCGCACTCAGTGATACATTCCGATCCGTACTTGAAGAACGGGTACATCGCGAGTGATGGTTCGATGGGCTTGAACGATTGGCAATGTGTGGTGCGCGGTCACTGGGGCCGGGATTTAGCTTACGCGTTGTCCTCTGGGCTTGCGGTGGACGATCGTCGTGCCTGGGAGCGCGATCTCATTCACCTTTATTTGGAATGCCTTGCCGAACACGGTGTAGCAAAGATCGGCTTCGATGATGCGTGGACGATTTATCGTCAACAACTGTTCGGTGCACTAGCTCGGTGGGCTGGGACCTTGGGACGACCACCGAACGCACCTGCGATGCAACCGCGCGATAGTTCGCTCGTATTCATCGGCCGAATGACTACCGCCATCGACGACCTGGACGCCTTAGGGAGCTTCGTCGGCTGAACGTCGAGATGTCGTGGTGTTCGACGCTTTCTGCGAGCTCGTACATGCTTGCAATGACTCACCATGTCTTGGGAAATTTTAGAGAGTGATTGCTGTCATTCAAACGCTGCCTCTCGCTCGGATTACGCGATTATGTCGGAAACCTTAATGAATGGAATGAACGTGGTGACGACACGATTCAATGAGTGCGCTCGCGTGGCGATATTTCTAATGGCGGCATTGCTTGTGGCGAGTAACGTTGTGGCGGCACAACCCTAATAGATCCAGGGTTCGGTACTTTTGTTTAGCGTGCGCGAGTTACCGAGGCGAAGCTTAATTGACTCTCTAGCTCCCGATTCAAGATTCAGTTGCCTCTACATTAGCGAGCAGGGGACAACCCGTTGCTCCTCGGTTCCATTACCTGGAGAGCTGGTTTTAAGGTCAGCGGCAGTGCGTTTGCGGGATCACGAGGAAGAGCGAACTGCTCGCGCGCTCGTAGTTGCTGTCGACGATGCTATCCAAATACGACTTCACATCGTCGCGTTTCTCGTAGCGTCTCGCCGAAAAATCCTCATGCCCTAATGCGGGGCGCCGCATTAGAGCATGAGTAGGTAGTCTTACGTGGTGTTGTTATTAGGTGCCAAGGCGGCGCATTGCGGCCTTAGTCATATATTTATCGTAAAGATCCCCTTCGTTATAGACCGATTTATATCCGCCTTGCACTTCATCGGACTGCTGGATGCGCGACATCGTGTCGCCTTGCATGTCGTGGCTGTGGTACCACGTCCAACTCCATGCGGGATGGTCACCGTCCATTTTGACGTTGTTTTCAGTCTTGTATTGACCAAAGCCTGGTTCGCCGACCTTGAACAAATCACCACGACGGTCATAGCTCAAAAACGTCGGGAAAATCATGTTTCTAGCATCGACATAACACCGCTTTTTGCTATACGGCGAACGCGGGAATCCAGTTGGTTCGGCTTCCAATATGATGACTTCGGGAATGAGCTCCTTCGTCACGGTAAAGAATGTCTCGTCTTTAGGTCCGCCGTGCGTTTCGGGTCTCCATCCAGGTAGGTCTCCCATCCACCCGCCCTGCGAGCTGCCAAGGAACGGGCCGCGTCCGACAATTTTATAGTTTCCCCAGGTCAGATACGGATCGCCCGCGGCCCATGCATCGGAAAGATAAAAATTTAGCCCTGCGACTAGCGGTTCGAATCGCTGGTTCGTCGGAAAACGGCGAACGCGTTTAAACGCGGGTAGATAGCCGAATAGATCTGGAAACTCACGTTGATCGTAAGGCCAGATATTAATAAACGCCGTTCCCTTAACATCGTTCGGTGCGCTGAACCAAGTCGATTGATAGCGCATTTTTCCTTCGCCGCGACCTTCCGACATCATCGACGGTCCTTTCAGTCTGCCGGATGCAGCTTGTTCGGCCCAAATCATCGAATATTTGTATGCGACTTCGCCTTGCGCGTTCACCGCGTCAGCGATCATCGCGTAGGTTGATTCGTCGTGACGGCCCCAGCTCAGCGTCATGTTTGCAATAACTTCTAAGCCCGTTTTTGCATTCGGGAATGGGAGCCCGCCGATCCATTGGCTACCATCATCTGTCCAAACGTTGCCCACATCGTCGAATTCCGCGCGGCCCGCATTGGTCAATGTCGCTTCCATAAACTCGTGCGGGAACATCTTCGTGATGTCTGTGGTGGAGGCTTGAATCAGAAACTTTCGGCCTTGCTGCTTCACTTCGTGATAGAGACCCGCATCAACGAGATCCTTCACGTCATCGATATTGTCTGCAGTTATCCAGTCACCCGTATTTATCCGACCCTTTGTGTAAGCTTCGATACTGAGTAACTCATCGGGGTAGGCCATATTGATCTCCCCGGTCTTAGCCATAATCGGCCACAGTGAACCGAGGACCCCGGCTGCGCCGAAGCCTTTCGCCGTCTTCTCCATAAAGTGACGACGACTGTAGTCAAAGTCGTATTTCCTAATGTGCGCCATAACCGATCTCCTTGGACCTGTCAGGGTCCGCTAATGGAAGTTGTACCGGTGGACATTACTGTTGATTAGGTTTGCTCCCGCAACCCGGTGTGTCTCGAGAACTAATCGGGAATCCGGACTAGGTTCCGGAAGTGAGTTTCCCCCACGCTGGTGAGCCTCGCGGCGCTAAAGCATGTAACCCTTTCACTCTAACATTACTAAATAGTAATGCACACAGCATGGTTAATCATGCCGTATCGTGACATCTAGTCGACTCGAGTAATTATAATTATTCTATATAATCAATAATTTAATGGTATTAATTGCGTCGGAGAGATTCTGGCTCGGGGCCGACACGAAATAAAAATGGGGACACGGCGGCGGTGAATAATCAGCTAGATTAACTGATTGGTGTCTTAGACAAGACTTTCAGATTCCTGGAGGCTATCGAGCAGCCTCGTGGCGATAATTTTTCTGAATCGAGCACCGAATTCGCCCTCGTTTAGTTATTTGGATTACGTGCGGAAATCCGAATCGTCATACTTCGAGTTTGGTGTGCGACGCTATTTGTCACCGTATGGTGTGCACCAACGGGATAGTTGATGTGCGAACGATTAAGGCTGCTCTCAACAGGATGCGCTCGCGGGTTCATTGGCGTCGCTCACAAGGGCGATAGCGTTAAACGTAGTTTGAATTAGATAAAACCCGCCGCCAAAAACCAGGGAGTGCGGTAAGCACGACATCTTGGTTTCTGATCGATTGTCGCCATCGCTAACCCATGCAATCACCTGACTTGTCTTAACTATCTAACGCGGCATCGTCGTAATATTGAATGCGCAAACTAAGAAACGCGACAACAATTCACGTACCGGTCTTCGTACGATGATCGCAAGCGTCGAAATCAGCAACAACGAATTGCGCCGCATTATTCTTTCGTACGGTGTCGCGCGTTGGCACCAGGTTACTTTGATCTTTAGTGGGTATCCCTGCGCTTTACCTCTCCTCGGATTTACCTCTGAGGTTCGAATGATGACGGAAGGTATGGCATCAAACAATCACGCATTGCCTTACGAATTTCCCAACGCAAACTCCGACAAATCCCCACTAGAACCCGTCGAATTATTCGGCGGCGCCCAATGCTCGCGCTCTAGCACCTTGTCACACCATTATGCGACGGCCGGAATAATCCGCTCTGCTATGGTTTCAATGCGTTTCTTGTACGCAGCCCTATCAGCATAGGCACCGGCGTGCACGAATTCATCGCAACCAGCAGCGGCGAAATCTAGCGCCATTGCGACAGCCGCCCCAATGTCGTCGAGCGGTAAGGTCTTCATCGCAATAATTCGGGGTAGAGGTTTTCCGGCTGCTTGGGCGAGCTCAAATAGCCGTTGTTTCGGCGCTGTGATTTCGTCTGGAGTTTTGCCGGCTGCTATCCAGCCGTCGCCATAGCGTACCGTGCGTTGTAACGCCGCATCGCTGCCGCCACCGACGTAAACCAGGGGGCGAGCGGGCCTCGGTAATACCGGAAACTCTACACCGTTGGCGTTCACGGTGTCGTTTTCAAACGCAGCATGAAACAGTCTCAGTGCCTCGTTCGTGAGTTTGCCGCGGCGCTTATAGGGCACGCCAAGTACTTCGAACTCCGTCTCGTTCCAACCTGTTCCGATCCCGAAACGAAAACGGTTGCCAGATAATTCTTGCAACGTTGCAACCTGTTTGACCAATTGAAACGGCAGTCTATAAGGCACGTTCAAGACACCGGTACCGAGTTGAATGCGTTGGGTGCGCGCGGCGATAAAAGTCAGCGCCATAAGGCAATCGAGATAACGACCGCCGTCATCCGCGTTCCAACCCATTCCGGCGGGTGTGTGCAGGCGCTCGTTAACCCAGATCGTGTCAATACCTGCTGTCTCGGCGAACAACGCGCACTCGACCATCGTGTCTGGCTCGGAACTCGTACCCCAGTTTCTAAGATTGGTGCTGACTAACATTTTAATTCTCCGTTGAAGGGATTAAGCGAGCTTCACTCGCCTGATCGAATATTCGTAATCGGCGTGCTGCGCAGGGTCTCAGGGCAGTCTACCTCGTCTAGATTTTAATACCCCGCAGCCGGTTGTGTACGCAAGCTAAGTATATTGTTTTTCCGGAAAACGTCGCGAGCGCTGGTTTGGCGATGTCTTCGCGTCACCGTCGCATGGACCGTCCTGCTTCGTTGACTCATATAGATGGCCAGAAATTCCCAATAGCAACGGCAAAGCGTGATGTCTTTATCCTTATTGTTACGTCAAAAATGGAACATTTTGTTTCGGCGGAGCAGCACCGCTGAGTGTTTTAATCATTCGAATCAATGTTGACAACTTGTCACAATTGCGCGCGACCTACATCACAATTATTCGTCGCTAAGGGGAGTAGTTTGAAGTCAGTTTCGAGCAACGCGTAATGGAGCAAGACTATGGAACTGCACCACTACGAACCAAGCGATTCGCAATTTTAAAATGAAAACGATGAACCGACAGGGACATTATTTGATGACAGCGGCTTCTTCGAACTCTCCAATATCGAAGCACATCTGAATCCTGATGATGCGCTAGAAATGGGCGACTTCGTCCAGGATGCATTTGACGCAATCACCGATCCACACTATTCCGATAGTTAAATTTGGGCGTGTCGCGGATTCGGAGACTGGCTACTTAATTTAGAATTTAGTAGCCAGCGGACCGTTTGTGACCGCGAATCAAGTAATTTTCCCACGGGGCTTCTCGGCGGCGGAAGTTCGTCAACGGCGGTCGATCTTCACTCGATCAATGCGCAGCGCTGACGAATTTAGGCTTTTGTTATCGGAGCTTTCTTGTTGGTCAATTTCGTAGCCAAGCGCTTCGATCGCAAGAGTACAGCAAACGACTCTCGTGGCAGCGTTTGAGTTTTTGTCGCCCGTTTCTCACCCATTGTTTCGCGTGTAGTCGATCGTGAAATGATTTGGACGCTCGTTCGTAACCAGCTTCTGGGATTCGCGGCTAAAATGTTTCGCCAAAGGACAGGGTTTCGGGGACAGTATATTTTATTCTAAGAAATAGCGGATAGACCGTTCATGGAAGCGAATTAAATATACTGTCCCCGAAATTTCCGGCCTTCGACATTCATAATAGCGATGGAATCAGCGTGATCTCTGGTCGTTAAAAAGCCGACTATCGGTACGTCGACTGTGACGAGCGTGTTCAACGTTGAGGTCGTCCCGTGAACGATATAACGTGTGTTCGCTGGTAACTCTGTGTCCGCTTGTGGCGAGCCCAACGGCAAGTTCGTCAATGACGTTCAGGAAACCCAGCGAAAAGTCAGTCGGTGTGGAGGGCGGTTTTGCGGCGAAAAATTTGCCGGACTCGTCGGCCACGAAACCATCCGTGAAAGTTCCACCCGTATCGACACCGATAATAGAGGCGATAAGTCACTTCAATCTATAGAAAGCGCGCCGTTGTTCGATCTGGCCGACGCACAACACCGTGCGCTTGTTAGATAAGCATGTCCTTGCGCGATGATCCGTATTGTTAGGCGATCCGAACGTGTACGTTCTTTATTTGCGTGTAGGACAGTAACTCCGACAGACCCTCTTCACGGCCGAGTCCGGATTTTTTGAAGCCGCCAAATTCCGTGCCAATGAAATGGCTGCTAATGTGGTTTATCCAAATGTAGCCAGATTCGATCCGCGCGGCGAGTCGATGAGCGCGCGCTAGGTCGCGCGTCCATACTGAGGCTGTCAGCCCATAGTCGACGCTATTCACTTCCGCGAGCAGTTCTTCTTCGTCATCCCACGGGATAATTGCGAGCACTGGCCCGAATACTTCTTCGCGAAACAACTGCATCGCCGGAGTGACATCCGCAAACACCGTGGGTTCAACAAACCAGCCGTTCGCGAGCATCGGATCTGCCGGACGCTTGCCGCCGAACAGCAGTCGCGCGCCGTCATTTTTCGCCGTGTTGATCATATTGATCACTTTGTTGAACTGTGCTTCTGAGATCAAACTGCCCATAGTTGTATTCATGTCAGTAGGATCGCCACATTGATGTTTTGTTGGGATCAACGCGACGATTCCGGCGCACACCTCGTCGTAGACGGAACGATGCACAAAGCAACGCGACGTGGACCCGCAAGACTGGCCGGCCCAGGTAAAATTCATGCCGCCGACAGCGCCGCCAATCGCTCGCTCGAGATCGGCGTCGGGGCAAATAATCAGTGGGTTTTTGCCTCCGAGCTCCAAAGTGACCGGCATGATTTTGTCAGCTGCAAGATGGAGAATTTTTGATCCTGTCGGCACCGATCCGATCAACGCGACTTTTTGCACGAGCGGATGTTTCACGAGCGCTTCACCACATTCGCTGCCGCCGCTCACGATGTTAACTACGCCGGGGGGCAAGCTCGCGGCGATCATGTCAGCAAGACGGTAAGACGATAACGGCGCTTGTTCAGGCGGTTTCATTACTACGGTGTTACCGGCTGCAACTGCCGGTGCTAATTTTCCAGCTAGAAACAACATGGGATGGTTGTACGCCACGATCCGCGCCGTGACGCCGAGCGGTTCGCGCACTGAGTAATTTAGAGAATCGGGGCCCATCGGCAAGGTGTCGCCTTTTAGCTCGTGCACGAGACCGGCGAAATAATCGATCTGCGCAGCGGCTATCGTTGCGTCCCTGATCATTTCGCGCACCGGGTTGCCGCAATTGATGGCGTCGATCATCGCAAATTCTTCCGCCGACTCACGAACTAGCGCGGCGAGTCGGCGCATTGAATTGGCGCGCTCGATTGGCGGCGTTGTGCGCCATTCGTGGAACGCACCATGTGCACTTTGCACGGCCGAGTCGACATCGGTGGCATTGGCAGATGCTGTGTCACCGAGATTATCTTGGTTAGCCGGGTTGAAGGTCGGCACGTAACCGCCACGCGGCGCATGCCAGGCATTGCCATAGAAAAGGTCGCGGCGTTGCGGCAATACGTCATAGCGCGCGGTGGCGTCTCTTGATTGTTTTTTCTTCGTCATGCGCTAATCCTATCGAAGTCGCCCGCCGTAAAATTAAAGAAACGTCAATCCACCATCGACGGTTAGCGATTGCCCGGTTAGAAAAGCGCTCGCGTCACTGGACAAAAATAGCATAGTGCCAAGCAGGTCGTCGGGTGTTTGGGCGCGCGCGACGCAACGCATTGCGATCATGGCTTCGCGCTGTTGTGGCGTGACCGTTTCCCGTTCTATTTCGGTTTCGACGGCACCAGGCAAGATCGTGTTGACCGTAATCCCGTAAGCGCCTAACTCGCGCGCGAGGCTGCGCGACATGCCAACTAACGACGACTTGGAGGTGGTGTAATGCAAATAATTCGCGCGTCCCATTGAAACCGACGCGGATCCCATATTGATAATGCGACCGAAATTCTGTTTTTGCATGACCGGCGCCGCAGCGCGTGCCATTAGGAATGGACCCGTGATGTTGACCCGCAGCATTTGTTCCCAATCATCAAGTGGTATCTCAGTAAATGGTTGCATTTTGATAGTCGAAAAAATTCCCGCGTTATTGACCAGGATATCCAGACGTCCAAATTCCTTGACTGCCGCCGACACTGCGGCTTCCGCTGAAGCGGCGCTGCCGACATCCGTCGCGCAGCCTAAAGCGCGCGCGCCCGTGGCGCGGATATCTGCTGCTACTCGTTGTGCATTCTCGGCATTGAGTTCCGCGACGACGACGGCACAACCGGCCTCGGCAAAGGCTTGCGCGAACCGGCGACCGATCCCTTGACCAGCGCCAGTCACCATCGCTACTCGCCCATTTAGATCAAATAGATTGCTCACCAGATTTCTCCTTTTTGGCACGATGACTGGCGAGCAGCTTGCGGCTCTCGCTAGCCATGACTTTTATTCAAACGCTGGCTCCTCGAATGAACTCGCCCGAGATAACTGCGTGATTTGAGACAATGCGAACTCGTATTACGGGCTTAGCTGTCGTCTCCTAACGGTCAGTTCAAATGTCGCTCGCATTGTCTTAACGATGTGTTTATGCCTCGATCATCCGCGCCGTATGTGCCTCGACACCGACATAGAATAAGCGATGGGATTCCAAGATAAGCGGTAATGTCTCGACGATCTCCGTACAGACTGCTTGAGTCACATGCGGCTGCATCATCGACCAGCTAGAGGTTCCCGCGTGTTCTAGATCGGCTTTAAGGTGATAGTCAAAAAAGAACACTTGTTCAATTGATAAGCCAAACGCATCTTGCCAATGGCGTGGTTCAAAATTGTGTCCCGGCAACTGGGTTAGTACGAACTCGTCGATCGATGAACCTAGCCAGCCGACGGTCCAATGCGATTGCCTTGCTAACTTTTCTTGAATTGCGAATGAGGCAGCAGTGGACGTTTCCGCGACAACGTTGTTCATCTGATCGTCCGTGAGGCCGGTATTGCGACCCATTTCAAACAGTATTTTCGTATGCGCAGCACCGATGGCAGGATCGAGTACGAGCTCTTCATGCATTTGCGAGATCGTTTTGCGCACGATAGCCAGATCCGGGCAACGGCTCATCCATGCCGGACGCATGACAGAGCTGAAAAAGCGATTGCGCAGCACGTGTTGCAGAATATAGGCACGGCCGGTAGCGCGGGTTAGCGGTGCTACTACCCAGGGCCAATGACGAGCCGCCGCTAGCGATTCTTTGGCGATGTAATCTAGAATTTCGTCCGGACCCGGTTTATTACTCATCGGTCTCCCTAGTGTGTTGCAATGGTTTTACAACGGGCCATCGGCCGCGTCCTATTTAATCATCGACGGACGCTGCTGTCGCGGTCGACGCATTCGGTCTTGGCGAAAACGTCGCGCCAGAATCACCGATCACAGGAGACGGCGAACTTGCGAGCCTTCTGTGGTGGCGAGCGGTGCTGTATCCGGGTGGTACATAGCAGCTAACATCTCGAATCCTTACTTGGAGTGCAGATAGGTGTCGAACCACTGCACGGCTTGCGTCGCGGATTCTTCTAACCACTCGCCTTCGTAGATCTCATAGTGACTGATGGGTAGATTGATTAATTTTTTCGGTTCGGCGGCACGCTCATACAGTTCCTTATAACCCGCAGGCGGGCAAACCGTGTCTTGCTCTGCCGCTATTAACAGCAAGGCGCGTGGTGCGATCTTGTCGACGACATCGAGCGGGCGATATTCGAGTGTTTTCTCCCAGGTCTGCCACGACAGCAGACAGCGCATGTGTGGATGCGCTTGCAAAGCTCTGCCGATGAAACCGCTCGCTTCTGGATTAGCTAAGGCACGTTCGAACGGGTCGATATCGATACCCTTGCCTTGCGTTACTCGTAGACGACGATCGGCCTCGAGTTGTGTTTGAAGCTCGGCGCGCTCGACATCGTTGCGCACGCTCAGCAAAAAACGGTCACCGGTATCGAATCCAACTTGCGCAACTGCGGCCTTGACCCGCGTATCAACGCCGGCGACGTAGGGCACATGGGCGCCGCCGAAACTCGTGCCCCACAAGCCGATTTGTTCCGTATCCACTTCCGGCTGTGCGCCGAGCCATGTAATGGCGTTTCTAATATCGTCGACTTGCTCGAGCGGAATCAATCGCCACTTAGGTCCTTCGCTATCGCCGAAGCCGCGATAATCGAAGATCAGCGCAACGTAACCTGCCGCAGCAAAACGCTCCGCGTAGTCGCGCAATGACAATTGCCGCACGCCAGTAAAGCCGTGGCAGAGAACGATGCCAGGTCCCGGTTTCGCATCGCGGATGCCGTCGGGCAAAAACAGATTGCCAACGATGCGCGATCCTTCGCTGTAAAACGTTACCCATCGTTCTTCAATCATTTCGTGCTCCTAGTCGCAGTCGACAAATCATCAGGGACCGCGTGGGTCGCCAATATTAGTAGTTGTAGTTAGGTGCGGTCGCGAACAATAGTGAGGTCGCATCCGATTAATTAGGCAGTTCCGTATCGGCGACAACGCCGGTTCCAGAGCGCCGGTCCCAGACTGGGAGTCAAAGAATAACTTAAGCGCCCAAGGTAATGGGCGGGTTCTGGGGAAATCGTTCCACATCGTCTGGGATCGGGGCCCACGGTTGTGCACTATCGAGCCAGATAGCAATTGCCGGCGGCACCGCGCTCGGATCATCCAAGCTACCAACGGTAATTACAAAGACGTTGTTAGTACTAGCGAATAGCGGTGCGCCGCAGTGTGCGCAAAATTCCCGCTTCACGGTATTACTAGTACTTGCCTCGACGGCGTAGTGCGCGGTCTCGCCCTGGTTAATAGTGACGGCGTCGAACGGTACGACTGCGTAGTTGCAGAATGGGCCGCCTGAGGCTTTCTGGCAATCCGTGCAATAGCAAAAGGATACGGTTATCGGGGCCGCCTCACACGTGTAGCGAATTTTTCCACAACGGCAGCCGCCAGTCAGTGTTGTCATCGATTTCTCCGCAATTCAATTTCAAAAGTTAAGGGTCAACCGTTCGCTAGGTTTGTCTGGCACCTAAACTGCGCGTAGCTCAACCTTATTTCGCCGTAGTGGACGAATTCTCATGGTGTGCCGGAAGATAGCGGTGGATTACGTGCAAAGCGTGGGATCTCATCTGGAATCATCGCCCATGGTTGCGCGCTATCCAGCCAGATTGCCATGGTCGGGTGGTACGGCGCTGGATCGTCGAAGCTCGCGACCGTAATGGCGAGCAAATGCGTAGTCCTCGCAAACAATGGCGATCCGCACTCGCAACAGTATTCGCGCCGTATAGTTCGATCGCTTTCGGTTTGCAGCTCATAGCCCGCGACGTCACCCACGATAGTCATGCTCGAGGACGGCATGATGGCGTAGTGACCGCACGCACCGCCGGACCAGGATTGGCAATCCTGGCAGTAGCACAAGGTCACTGCAACGGGATCGGCTGTGCATTGGTAGCGCACCTTTGTGCATCGACAACCTCCCGTAACAATGCTCGCCATCCAATTCTCCTTTTTTTCGCGCTGTATTTTTTGCGCCGTAGATTTATTGTCTTAGTTAGGGTGTTTGATCACCGTATTCACGCGACACCGAAGATTTGGTCGAGTGCGTCTCGGATCGGCGCAAACGCATCGCTCGGCGCATGAGTCATACGGTTGTGGCATATGGCAACCGCCAGTTTCGAATCGGGATCAGCCCACGCGATGGAACCGCCCGCACCCGGATGGTGGAGTGTGCGTGGATTTCGCCCCACGAGTCGATAAGGGTAGTCGTGATCGAATTCGCCGCCCAACCAATAGCCGGATGTTCCGACCTTCACGGGGAAGCCAAGAATGGTGTCGGCTTGATCAGTGTCGCGACGTGGAATACTAAAACCCTGCACTCTTTGTTCAGATAACAAGCGAACGCCGTCAAGCTCACCGTTGTTTGCGAGCAGCGCATAAACTCTTGCGGCCGCGCGCGCGCTCATGATTCCATTCGCGCCAGGAATGCACGCGGCGCGTACGTCGCTGCGGCCGAACACTTCTTCAACCGTCGCTACGCTGGGTGGAATCGCAGCGAATATTGGCAAGTCCGGTGGTAGGGGTCTCGGGATTGAATTCTTTATTCGCGCGACTCGTGGCGTCACATGCTCTGGGATGCCGAGCCAGAGATCGGTGATGCCAAGCGGCGCGCAGATTTCGTCTTGCACGAAGGTGCCGAACGGGCGCTGCTTTGGATCGGTTCGGCGCACACATTCTGCGATCACCCAACCAAACGTGTAACACATATAAGCGTTGTCAGTTCCAGGGACGAAGCGCGGGGGCATGCGCGCTAATTGGTCAACCATCCAATCATAGTTAGCCATCAGCTCCGGGGTGACCCCGTCCGGCATCTGTGCAATGCCAAGTCGATGACTTAGAGCATCGCGAATGGTTGCCTGTCCTTTTCCGGCCGCCGCGAACTCAGGCCAATAGTGTGCAATGGTCTGGTCATAATCGATTAGACCGCGCTCGGCTTGAATGTGTAACGCCAAGGCCGTGACGCCTTTGACGACGGAGAAGACCGGAAATAAGGTGTCGCGATCGACCAGTCGCCCAGTGGTCTCATCCGCGATCCCGCCCCAGGCATCGACTACAAGTTCGCCCTCGTGGTACACCGCGACTTGCAAACCGAGCTCGCCGCATTGTCGTATCGAAGTCTCAATGCCTTGCTGGATCAATTCGTGGGCTTTAAGCCGCTGAGGTTCTATTGCCGCCATCATGCTTTCTCTTTGCGTGTGTCGATCGCCATCCGGCATACCGGACTTTCGCGCACACGATTCTGCTACGAGTGATCGGTAGGTTGGTCGTTGGGGTACAGGATAGCGGCCATAGGCTTCGTGATCGAGCGCCGCAGTGGGCCACCGGGATCTGCGCAGAGGGACACCTTCAGTAGCACGGAGAAATTGCGATCTGCGTTGCGGTCACGCCCGATTATCGATCTCCGACTATCGACGCGAGCGTTTGATAGCCCAACTCGCTCATGGTGAGAGGCGCTACCGCGGTGACTTTTGACCCGCTGATTTGTTCAGTTCTTCTGCAATTAGCTACGCGTCGGTGTGTCGTGATCAGTCCAATTCGCGCACGGAAATCGGTCACGACATCCCTGTTAGAAGAAGCCAGCAAAGCGAGAACACACGCGGCGAGCAGCGTAGGCGTAACGACCGCAAGCGAAATTCAGCGCGGCTATCTCGCGCGCCCCGAGGCCAATGATTGCGGCGGTAATGCTAGAACTTGTCTGACGGTATTCGTCTCAGTGAAGAAAATTGAGTGATTCCGTGCGCCCGCGGGAAATGTTATCGAATGAGGTCGGTCGTTCAATCAAGTCAGCCTTTCTAACAATTGGTTATATTGGCGACTTTAACGACCTGGCTAAATGTACTGGTAATGTCCTAGCTGTCGCGACCGATATCAAAATACGATTACACTGCTCCGGTAGACGGCAGAATCCGATAGCGCATACCTGCATCGTCACCGCGCCGGATGGCTTCGACGAAGGAGCGTTCGGCCTCACTAAAAGGGAGTCCCGATGGCATTCCGACTAGGCGCCGATGTTGGCGGTACGTTCACTGATCTGATCGTGATCCGCGAGGCGGATGGTCAGGTGTTCACTGCCAAAGTTCCCTCGACTCCGGAAGATCCGTCGCGCGCCGTATTTCACGGCATCGAGCGCATTTGTAGCCAATCGAATATTGAACGACGTGAGATCACGCACGTGATGCACGGCACGACCGTTGCAACGAACGCCGTGTTAACTGGCAGTGGTGCGAAAGTCGGCCTCATAACGACGCAAGGCTATCGTCAAATATTACACATCGGGCGATCGTTCGTTCCTGGCGGCCTCGGCGGCTGGGTTATTTATAACAAGACCCGACCGTTAGCGCCGTTGAAGTGGACGATCGAGGCGCACGAGAGGATCAGCGCGCGCGGCGAAATCGTCACTGCGTTGGACGAAGACGCACTTGTTAGGAAAATGTCTATCTTGCGAGAGGCAGGCGTCGAAGCTGTCACCGTGTGCCTTATCAACGCGTATACTAACGGCGTCCATGAGCGCAGAATCGCCGAGCTCCTCGCCGAGGTTTTACCAGGCATACCCGTGTCAATTTCATCGGAAGTCATTCCAGAGATGCAGGAGTACGAACGCGCGATCACCACGGTCGTTAATTCTTACGTGCGTCCGGTAGTCGGCCGTTACATCGACAATTTGCAGACCGAGCTCGATCGCACGATGAGCGGCGTGAAGCTCAGTATTTTAAAGTCCGACGGCGGATTAGCCGCATCGCGCGCGGCAGCGGACTGTCCGGTCAATCTGTTAATGAGCGGCCCTGCAGGGGGAGTCTCCGGCGCGTTATGGGCAGCCGTTCAAGCAGGCTTTGAGAACATCATGACGTTCGATATGGGTGGCACGTCGACAGATGTCGCTTTGGTTGAAGGCGGCGTTGCGCATTTGCGTCGCGAAACCTCAGTTGGCGATGTGATCGTGCGCGCCTCATCCGTCGATGTGCGTACCGTCGGCGCGGGCGGCGGCTCCATTGCGCACGTCCCCGAACTCACTGGTGCGTTGCGAGTAGGACCGGCAAGCGCGGGTGCCGTGCCAGGCCCCGCTGCGTACGCGAAGGGTGGCGAGTTGCCGACGGTGACGGATGCGAATGTCGTGCTGGGTTATTTACCTGACAGTTCGTTGTTAGGCGGGGACATGCCAATAGACAGGGCACGCGCGGAGATCGCCGTGCAGAAAATTGCCGACGCGACGGGGCTAGGTCTCATGCAGGCCGCAGCCGGTATTATCGATATCGTGAATGAGAACATGTTCGGCGCACTGCGCCTAATCTCGGTTGAGCAAGGTTACGACCCGCGTGATTTCGCCTTGATGGGGTTCGGCGGCGCGGGGCCATTGCACGCTAATGCGTTAGCGCGTTTAACGGGCGCGTGGCCTGCGATCATTCCGCGTGGGCCTGGCGTTCTGTGCGCTTACGGCGACGCAACGACCCGCATGCGGAACGAAGCGTCACGTACTTTTATTCGCCGTTTCTGTGAGCTAACCACGACAGAGGTAATGAGCTTACTCTCGGATATCGAAAAGAAAGCGGTCGAGGTACTGGAGAACGAGCATATCTACTCATCCGATCGGGATGTGGTGTATCAATTTGATATGCGATACAGCGGGCAATCTATGCAGATCACGCTCGATGTCACTTTAGAAGAAATCGCTACTGGTAGCTTCGCTGCAATTGAGCAACGATTCGACGAGACGCATGAACAACTCTATACGTTCAAGCTCGAAGGTGAAAAAGAATTAATCAACCTTCGCGCCGTTGCTACCAGCCGCGCTACGTTCGCTCGCGCCCAAGAAATCGCAGCGGGTGATATCGATCCCAGTGCCGCGAAGGTCGGTGAGCAAACGATATTCGTCGACGGCGCAGAGCACGTCGCCCAGCTTTACGATCGATCACGGCTGGTGGCCGGAAATCAGATCAACGGGCCTGCTATTTTGACTGAAATGGACTCTACCACCTTGATTCTTCCGCATCATGTCGGTGCGGTCGATCGCTTCGGTAATATTCTTATCCGTCCGACGGAGAGCTAAATCATGGCCCGTTTAATTGAAACGAACCCCGCTCCGTTTAACTCGGTTGTCGTTGATCGGATCACACTCGATCTCGTCGAGAACGGTCTGATTAACGCACGCACGCAGATGGATGCGCTGTTATTCCGCACGGCCATGTCGCCGATCATTCGCGAACAACGCGACGGCTTCCCCGTGCTGACGGATCGCTCAGGTCGACTTGTCGCCGGCCAATTCGGTTCACCTGTATCAGGCTTCATTGATCATCTCGACGAGACCGTTGAAGAAGGCGACGTATTCCTAACCTCGGATCCGTACTCCTGCCGAGGTGCTATTAGCCACGCGAACGACTGGCTCATTTGCCTGCCCGTGTTTAGAGGCGGGCGCTTGCTTGCGTGGTCGGCAATGTTTGGGCACATGTCCGACATTGGCGGCAAAGTTCCGGGCAGCATGCCAACCGATGCGCTTGACCAATTCGAAGAAGGGATCTGCATTCCGCCGATCAAGATCATCCGCGCCGGTGTATTGCAAACCGATGTGTTGAAAGTGATCTTGCACAATTGCCGGATCCCAGAATGGAATCGTAGCGACATGAACGCGCTGATCGCATCAGCCCGGATCGGGCACGCGCGTTGCTTAGAGATGGCAGAGCGTTTCGGCGACGACTTGTTTACATCCGCGCTTGATGAATTGCTTGCGCGTAATCGTCGTGCCATGGCGACCTTAATTCAGAATACGATCCCGAACGAGAAGATATCGTTCGAAGATTATATTTGTGACGACGGCATTGGTATGGGTCCGTATAAAATAGCCTGCGATATGTGGCGCGAAGGCGAAAAGATAATCTTCGATTACGGCGGCACGGATCCTCAATCGCAGAGCAACATCAATTTTCTCATGAGCGAGCAAATGTACAAGATGTTCTGTGCGCAGTTCATGGTAATGATGTTCGATCCAGATATCCTTCTGAACGATGGGTTTTTCGATCTCATCGAGGTGCGCATTCCACAAGGCTCGTTGCTCGCCCCGCGCAAACCAGCCGCAGTGAATGGCCGCACTCATGCGATGGGTCGGATCTTTGATATTATCAGCGCGCTATTTGGGAAATCGAACCCAAGCTATTTGTGCGGCGCCGGGTTCTCGTCCAGTCCTCACTTTATGTACTCGGGCATTGATGACCACGACAAATGGTTCCTGCTGTTCCAGATCGGTTTCGGTGGTGTGCCGGCCCGACCAATGGGAGACGGGCTCGACGGGCATTCCCTGTGGCCGAAATTCACGAATGTCCCGAGCGAGTATTTAGAAAGTTATTTTCCCGTGCGCATGGAAGCCTATGAATCGATCCCGGACAGTGGCGGGGCAGGGCGCTTTCGCGGCGGCAATGGCATGCGTATCGGCTATCGATTTTTGGCGTCAGGGAAAATATCAATTCACGACGATCGGTGGTTGACGTATCCCTGGGGAGTGAAAGGCGCCGAGCCGGGACGTAGGTGCCGTAAGACGATCGAAAGAGTGGACGGTAGCCGCGAGATTTTGAAGAACAAGATCGACAACATCAAAGTTGAGCCGGGTGACTATCTCATTTTCGATACGTGGGGTGGGGGCGGCCTCGGGGATCCCATGGAACGTGAGATCGCAGCCATCGAGTACGACCTCGAAAGTGGACTTATCACGAAAGAAGGGGCTAGGCGATTCGGCGCGGTCATCGCCGACGACGGCTTTAGCGTAGATCGCGATGCCACGACGAAGCTTCGCGCAAGCCTAGCGAGCCCGGAGAAAGTTCCAGAACTGTTTAATTTCGGCGGAACGATCGATGAGATCGTCTCGCGCTGCGAGCGCGAGACGGGTCTCGTCCCGCCAGTCCCACCCGTATTTGTTACGCAGATCCGCAGGAAGTAGAGTCGACGTGCTGTGTGGTTCGTGTTGTCTAGCCGACGTTATCTACTAACGTCCCCAACGGGGACGCGTCCTTCTGGTCCATCGATTAAGTACTAAGTACGCTGCCCGCCCCAAGCATTCCAGTGCATAACGTCACTGAGCGGCAGTCGATCTGCGAGTTTGAAATCGGATCCTTTGTAGTAGGCAACAGGTAATAGCGCCGCTTGGGTTAGGTCGCTCGGTAAACCTAAAACATCAGCTGCCGCGCCCGCATCCATTAAATGCACAGTCGTCCAACAACAACCGATGCCTCGTGCACGTGCCGCTAACATGAACGACCATGCGGCTGGAATAATCGAACCGTAGGCCGAAGCTTGCTCAAAAAGTGGAAGATTAACGAGATCTCCGCGGCTGCAAAACAGCACGTGGACGGGTACGTGCTGGAGGTTCGCAGTCAGAAATTCGGCCGACTCGATCATCTTTTGCACAGATTTAGACGGGTTCTCAAAAGCTTCAGGGGTCTTCGCTATGGACGCTGCCCAGTAACTTTCAAAAGAACGGCGATAGATGTCTGCGAGTGCCGCGCGTTTCGCTGCATCAGTAACGACGACGAAATGCCACTGCTGCGTATTCGTTTGCGACGGCGCCTGTAACGCAACTTCGAGACATTGCTCGATCATTTCTGGTTCGACCGGGCGCTCGAGGTCGAATCGAAGACGAACGGAACGTGTCGTAGTTAAGAGCTTGTCACAAGTTTCTAAATCAAGATCAGCGGGCATCGAAAAGTCTCCTGGAGGTAGTGAATGGGAGTCAGATACAGGCTTCTCGGCATCGCCACGTTCGCGACAATGTGAAACAGAGGGCTAACCCGATCTATTTGAATAATTGGAAATGCTTGTCCCGCTATCCTAACAGGCCCGGGTAATGCGGTCCGCCGAACGAGTTTATGACGCAACCTTGCCCCGCCGCCTGATGCTGAGGGGCGCCAACGAGATAGTTTCATACAACGTGCGTATGTTGCCGAACATAGATCGGTTCCGGTACCCTCGTCGGCTACCCAATCTGTAGCCCGTATGAATGGAAGACTTACTAGATAATCTGCCAATATTTGATCGATTTGATACCACCGTTCTTATGCTCAACATCGTCATGTTCGCGTTTGCCCCGGCGATAGTGCGACGCATTGGATCAGCCATGGATTCAACGGCGGTCGCTGGTCGTGTCTACACTTTGCGTGTTGCGAACGTGATTTTTCCGGTCTTGTACTTCGGTACCAACCAGTTTGAAGAAGTCAGTATCGAGCTCTACGAGACTGGGCTTACCTTATTGCTTGCCGTACTCGCAACACTCTTTCTCGACACTGTCATTTTACGTCGCTATGGAAGAACCCGAACGATAGACGACGTCGAGTACCGCACCGAGACTTATCAGTCAGAAATCTTCGCGTTGCTGGCTAAATTTGTCGTCATAGCAGCGGTGATTCTTATCATTGTGAACATTTGGGGTATGAACGATTGGCTGCAGGCAACGAGCGTACTTGGTGGTCTCGCTATTCTCCTATTCTCGACCAAGGACGTGTGGGTTCCGGACAATATCAACGGCTTGATTTTGTTGTACAACGGTGACATAGAACCTGGTTCGGTGATCCGCGTGGCAGAACTCGATCTGCTTGGCATCGTTATTCAAACGAGTATGTCTCAAACACGTCTGCGCGATCTCGCGACCTGACATATTGTTGTTGTACCGAATGCAAAGTTACGTAGTTCTAAGATCGAAATCCTGACAAAGACCTCGAGCAAAGGATTAATGCAATTTGCAGATTTTAAGCTCGCGTACGGTTTGGATAGCGCGGTCGTTGATCAACTGTTCTTGTCGATCTGGGAGTTGGCATGCGAACGAGACAGCAACATCAATCACGAGCGCCCGCCGATCACGAAGCTCAAGAACCCCGGCGACCACGCGGTCGAATGGCGATTGTGCTATTGGATTAAAAATATATACGGGATGATAGACGCCGCGCATGCCATCAATCGCGCAGCCTACGAGGTCGCACAGCAGCATCGCGTTGGGCTTAATACGCCGCTCACTCATCAAGTGGCCGGTGAACGCGTGGTCGGTGATTAGCGAAGGAAAACGGATCTAGACGAAGTTGTTACGGACATTTTCCCAAGAAAACGAGTTACGCTTTAATTTGATGCTCAAAGTATGGCAGCAATCCAGTATTCGGATGGCAATTTAGATACTCCGTCTCGATGTCGTCCTCTTTCATTACACCCACTTCAACCCACACATGCATCTGCGGCGTGAAGCGCGGTTCGCGATACATTTTGACAAACGCACCATGCACGGCGAGGTGTGCGGGATCAGTGCGCGCCGCTTGTTCGATATAGCCTAAGGATTGGAGAAACGCGATCTGTGTGCGACGGTCTATGGCTTCGCCGCTCGTCGCATCGAATTCGGCGCAATCGCGCACACTCAGGCAGCCCGTTGCAACGGGATTACTGCGCAGCCGCTCTACCCAGGTGTCGATAACTGGATTCATGTGCTCGTCCCAGATCTTTCGCTCTTCGACGTCACAGTTACCCCAGCCTTGGCCCTCACGGATGTAGCACAGGTTGTCCGGTATCTTCACGCTCAAGCGTTGCCCGCGCGTTTGTTTGTTGTCCGTGATCGATACTGTTGCAATCCGACTTTCAAATTGATCCGTTGCCGATGCCGGGAGTCGATCGCGATAAGCCCCCCAATAACCAAACGTGGAACACGGCTCCAATGGGAACACGGCTGCCGAGCCGTGTTTATCTTCAGTACCAGCCGCGTAGTTGAAACGTTCCTGTGGGATAGTGATGCGTTCGACAAAGAAGCCAGTGTCGCCGAGGATCGGTAGCTTGCCCCAGAACCGCGTAAACTCGTCCGACTCCTGCCACGCCTTGGATCCTTCGATATCTGACCAGTAGGCAATGAGCAGGCTTGTCGGAACACCGCTCGAGTCGACACATTCACCGCGTTCGATTCTGGCGGGCCCGTGGTTTAGCGCTGCTAAGCGAGTGCAGTTTTCGATAAATTCCAGGCGTTCGGATTTATCTTGTCCTTGCGCGCCGAATAGGGCGATCACCAATTTTTCGGAACCATCCGGAAAGCGCACAATGCGGCCGGGGTAATCTTCCGGGAGGTCTTTTGGTGCTAGTTTTTCCGTGCTCATTATTGATCGGCCCTCTGTTACTTAGTCGAGAAAAGTTGCTCGATTTTTATTCGTTTGCTTATCGTTCGACAGAGAAACACGCGCGCCGATTTGGTTGCTATTGGTTAAGCGTTCGAAGATCTCAGGATCGGGATCTCCGTTTGCAACGAACCGCAGAC